>JADBWK010000126.1 GCA_020404895.1 Pseudanabaena sp. M085S1SP2A07QC
GTGACATTTTCGACTTCTCTTTTTAAATATCCTCAATTCTCCTGTTGTTACCTCCCACTTTCGTGCTTGTTAAGATATATCTCTTTTTTTTGTTAAGAAACGTGTGCGGTTGCCCTAACGATTGAGCATTTTTATTTGGGCGTGTTCATCTCGAATGCCTGTCATTGCTCACCTTTGAAGTAACAAAAAACTAATCTTTTTGCTTGAGTTGTCATGCATCACTCCTATTTGATTTCTTTTGCTATAGCAATGTAAGCTTTGCTTAGGACATAAAACCCAAAAGATGGCAGAGCTTCGCTCTGCCATCTTTTGGGTTTTGAATTGTCCTATCTATCTCTTACGTTGCTATAATCACTGATAAACATCCCTGCGATGACCAATTTTAAGCACTAAAATCAGTAGTTGATTATCCTGAATAGAGTAGATGATGCGATAGTTTCCTACCCTAATTCGATAGAGATTATCTTCGCCTGTCAACTTGACAACACCATCAGGACGGGGAACATCAGCTAAAGCATCAATCTTTATCTTGATCCTTTGCTGATTTTCAATGGATAGAGATTTTAGTTGCTTAGCGGATTGCTTTACAAGCTCGATACGATAAGTCATAGTCCAATCTCAGCCTTGAGGCTTGCCCAAGAGATTGTACCTTCAGAATCAATAGATGCTAGAGCCGCTTTAGCATCTGCGATATCCTCAAGATCCTCATCAGCTTCATAGCTAACAGCATCTATATTCAAATCATCTTGAGAATGTTTTGCCCTCACAAACAAAAGAAAATCTAAAACCTCACTTAGCACATAATCTGAAGTTTGTTCGATTTCTTGAATTAGCGATCGCCTAACATCACTTTGCGTAGAAGTTTCTGTGGTTAACATTGCTGCACATCTCTGGATATATCTAACCATCTGGATCTTAACACCCGTCAAAGGCAAAAAAATAGTGTTACCCAATCGCTAACAAACCAATTAGCATCATGCGCTACACATTGTGCGATCGCCATGACGCTATAAAATGTATTGCGAGTTACCTACGAAATACAAGAAATATGCCCCGCCGTAACGACATCCAAAAGATTTTGCTGATTGGCGCTGGTCCGATCGTCATCGGTCAAGCCTGTGAATTTGACTACTCAGGAACCCAAGCCTGTAAGGTTTTACGGGACGAGGGCTACTATGTGATCCTAGTTAACTCCAACCCTGCGACGATCATGACCGATCCCGCCACCGCCGATCGCACGTACATTGAGCCGATTACGCCAGAAGTAGTTGCCCAAATTATCGAAAAAGAGCGCCCTGATGCGATCTTGCCCACGATGGGGGGACAGACAGCCCTAAATACGGCGGTATCCCTAGCGAAAATGGGCATACTGGAAAAATATGGCGTGGAGCTAATTGGTGCAAAACTAGAAGCGATCGAAATGGCGGAGGATCGCAAGCTATTTAAAGAGGCGATGGAGCGCATTGGCGTTGCTATGTGTCCATCGGGCTTAGGGACAACGATAGAAGAGTCCCGTGCGATCGCCCAAGAAATTGGCTCTTATCCTTTAATTATCCGTCCAGCCTTCACGATGGGCGGTACTGGTGGCGGTATTGCCTACAACCAAGAGGAGTTTGAAGAAATTTGTGCTTCTGGTTTAGAAGCAAGTCCCGTATCGCAAATTCTGATCGAGCGATCGCTGATTGGTTGGAAAGAGTATGAGCTAGAGGTGATGCGCGATCTCGCCGATAACGTGGTGATCATTTGCAGTATCGAAAATATTGATCCGATGGGTATCCATACGGGCGACTCGATTACGGTTGCACCTGCTCAGACCCTTACGGACAAAGAATATCAGCGCTTGCGTGATTATTCGATCAAAATTATTCGTGAAATCGGCGTTGAGACGGGCGGCTCAAATATTCAGTTCTCGATTAATCCTGAAAATGGCGATGTGGTCGTAATCGAGATGAATCCGCGTGTGTCGCGCAGTTCGGCGCTAGCGTCGAAAGCCACAGGCTTCCCGATCGCTAAATTTGCAGCGAAACTTGCTGTCGGCTATACCCTTGATGAAATTTCTAACGACATCACCAAGAAAACTCCTGCTAGCTTTGAACCAACCATTGATTATGTAGTTACCAAAATCCCTCGCTTTGCCTTTGAGAAATTCCCAGGTTCTGAGGCTGTGCTGACTACTCAGATGAAGTCGGTTGGTGAAGCGATGGCGATCGGGCGTACTTTCCAAGAGTCTTTTCAAAAGGCATTGAGATCGCTTGAAGTTGGTCGTTTTGGCTTTGGTGGCGATCGCGAAGAAACCTTACCCGATCTCGAAAAAATCAAGTACAGTCTGAGAGTTCCTAATCCCGATCGCATTTTCTCAATTCGCGATGGATTTTTGTCAGGTTTATCGGTACAAGCGATTTTTGAACTGACCAATATCGATCCTTGGTTCTTGCAAAAAATGCGCGAGATTACCGATGTCGAACTTTCGATCAAAGGTCGGAAGCTCGATAGCGTCAAAAAAGAAGAGATGCTGGAAACTAAGCGCATGGGCTTTAGCGATCGCCAGATTGCCTATCTCACGGGTACAAATGAAGATACAGTTCGCGCCTATCGCAAAGATTTGGGTGTGATTCCTTCCTACAAAACCGTTGACACCTGCGCGGCTGAGTTTGAAGCACTCACTCCCTATCACTATTCCACTTATGAAGAAGAATCAGAAATCCTACCTTCCACCAAGCGCAAAGTAATGATTCTCGGTGGTGGACCAAATCGCATTGGACAAGGGATTGAATTTGACTATTGTTGTTGTCATGCTAGTTACGCGCTACGGGCGGCTGGCTTCGAGACAATCATGGTTAACTCTAATCCTGAAACTGTATCTACCGATTACGACACTAGCGATCGCCTCTATTTCGAGCCATTAACTCGCGAAGATGTACTAAACATCATCGAAGCGGAAAAACCTGAAGGAGTAATTATTCAATTTGGTGGACAAACTCCGCTCAAACTTTCGGTTCCCTTGTTGAAATATCTCCAAGATACAAATTCCACAACTAAGATTTGGGGAACTTCACCCGACTCTATTGACATTGCCGAAGATCGCGAACGTTTTGAAGCAACCTGTCAAGAGATCGGCATCATGCAGCCAAATAATGGCTTAGCTCGTTCTGAAGAAGAAGCCGTAGTAATTGCTCAACGTGTTGGCTATCCTGTAGTTGTCCGTCCTAGCTACGTTCTTGGTGGTCGTGGCATGGAAGTGGTTTACTCTGATGCTGAACTCGAAGACTATATGCGTCGGGCGATCATCATCGAGCCAGAACATCCTGTACTGATCGATCATTTCCTTGAAGGTGCGATCGAGGTGGATGTGGATGCAATTGCTGATCAAGAAGGCAATGTCACCATCGGCGGCATTATGGAACATATCGAAGAAGCAGGGATTCATTCTGGTGACTCCGCTTGTTCGATTCCTACATTCTCCTTGCCTCCTGAAGTTCTCGCCACCATTCGCAAATGGACAATTAGCCTCGCTAAATCCCTGAACGTGATTGGCTTGATGAATATTCAATATGCGGTGCAGTTGAACAACAACAATCTCAAGGAAAGCAAAGTCTTCATCCTCGAAGCCAATCCCCGCGCCTCGCGTACCGTTCCTTATGTCAGTAAAGCAATTAACGTTCCGCTCGTTAATTATGCCTCGCGAATCATGGCAGGTTCAACCCTTTCAGAACTTGGTTTAACGGAAGAAGTTATTCCTAAACATATTTCAATCAAAGAAGCTGTACTTCCCTTTGCCAAGTTCGCAGGAACCGATACCATTTTGGGACCCGAAATGCGATCGACTGGTGAAGTCATGGGCATTGATACGGAGTTCGGTCGCGCCTTTGCCAAAGCTCAACTTGGTGCAGGTACACATCTTCCCCTTGAAGGAACTGTTTTTATCTCGGTTAACGATCGCGATAAGAGTGGCATTTCTACGGTGGCTGAAGCGTTTGTCGAACTGGGCTTTAAAGTGGTCGCGACGGAAGGAACTCATAAAGTTCTGCGCCGTAACAGTATTGAATCGAAGCAAGTCCTCAAGGTGCATGAGGGTCGTCCAAATATTAGTGACATAATGAAAAATGGTCAAATCCAATTGATTGTTAATTCACCCAGTGGCGAAGAGGCGAAAACCGATGGCAAAATGATCCGCCGCACCGCGATGGCTTATAAGATCCCTGTGATTACGACATTGGCTGCGGCAAAAGCTGCGATCGCAGCTATAAGAGCCTTGCAAACTGGCGGTATTTCCGTAACCGCGCTTCAGGATTATGCTTAAGCTGTAGGATGTGTTAGTGTCAGCGTAACGCACCCTACTTTTGGTTTTGCCGAAATTTTCGCTCAAATGAGTCAAAAGAACTTTTTGAAAGTGTTTCTAAGCAACACTTTCAAAAAGTTCTTGGTTTGGGTTTCAGCGCAAAGCGCTGTATCAATGGCGGCAGGCATATTACAGACAAGACGAAGTAACAGGTTTTGCTAATAAATCCAACAGAAGCCTATGTAGTAGATTTGTCTGCTCCAGCATTGCCATATGTCCACAATTCGGAAATTCAAAAACATTCTCACCATAACCATTAAATGAATAATGGAAGCTCGCCAGATGGTTCACATATTTGGGTTCCATAATGGTATCATTCGCGCCAGCTACAAAATAAATAGGTTGCCGCAACTTCGAGATAATTTGTGGAAGCTTGTGAACTTCCTGTTCGCTAGTAGAATCCAATAAAGTTCCTCTTGCCGCTTCATATTTAGCAGACACAAAATCGATCGCTCTTTGTTTACCCCAAGATTGATCCAAAGGAAAATTAACACTGTCTTTGGCAAATTGCAGATGAACTAGAGGGAGATTTTGCAGCCATTTTGGACGCAATTTTAAAATAATTTTGCCAGCTGTCCGAAACTTCTCAAACTCTTCTTTGATATAAATACCGCCACCAGCATTTAGACAAACAACACCCGAAATCCGATCGCTTAATAAATTTGCCGCCCATAAAGCGATCGCCCCACCAAGAGAATGCCCCACCAGCCAAACCTGCGAAAGCTCTAAATGATCAAGTAACTCTTCTAAATCTCTTGCATAACTAATTAGCGAATAGTCGTTCCGATCACCAATTTCAGAAAGCCCAAAACCTCTTAAATCATAGGATAAGCATTGAAAATCAGGTTGTAGCTGACTAATCAATGGCTGCCAATAAGCCTGACTGAGCATCCAACCATGTAAAAAAGCGATTGTTGGCACTTGCTTTTTTACATGGTAAGAATTTGTAAGGTTATAGCTATGTTTTGCTCCTTGAATGATGACACTAGACATATAAAGAAAAGCCTATAGTTGCAGACAAAATGCGATCACTTATCCGATCATATAACAAGACAACGAGCTTAAGTGCGTAGCTTTGATTAAGCCAGCCAACTTTTAATAAAAAAGTACAGCGTCATCGCTGAACCAACACCAATTACAAATCGCTTGACTACAATGGGGGGGATCTTTTGAGCATAGTAAGCACTGATATACCCACCAATCGCCGCACCAATCGCGGCGATCGCCCCCTCTTGCCAAAGAATTACCCCCGCATTAACAAAGGGAATCACGATTACCGCATTAATACAACTGGTGAGTATGGTCTTATAGGCATTCATGCGATGGATATTGCTCATCCCCATCAGCGCAAAGGTTGCCAGAAACAAAATACCCATACCACCTCCAAAAAAGCCTCCATAAATAGCTACAACTAATTGCAAGATCGTAATTAAGACAGTTCGCAACTCCTTAAGCTTAATGAATCGAGCTTGTTGCTGCTCAACCCATGCCGTCATTTTGTTGCTAAATGCAAAAGCCAATGTCGCTGTCAGTAATAGATATGGCAAAACTTGCAAAAAAGTTGCAGATGGCGTTCTAAGGAGTAGAATTGCCCCAGTAAGCCCTCCAATCACGCCTAATATACATACTCGTATTAGCGATCGCTTATCTTTGTCAAATTCACGGCGATAGGCTCCTGCACTGGCTAACGTTCCAGGTAGCAATGCGATCGCATTAGTGGCATTAGCAGTTATAGGCGGAATCCCGACAAACATGAGAACAGGAAACAAAATAAAACTGCCGCCCCCTGCGATGCCATTGATTCCACCAGCCAATAATGCCGCCCCAAAAATTAGTAAATATTGCATATTAACGAGATATATATGACTCGAAAACGATCTAATTAATGTTGAATCTAAATCTAACTTTTGGACGTAATCATATTCAGAGAAATCAACCCAGTCTACTAAATCGGGAAACGACAATATGATTAAGGTTTTTAAGAAATATCAGAAGCTTTTCTTCAACATGGCAATTAGTATCACCATTTGCTTACTGGCAATAAATATTAGTGCACCAGCCCAATCTTATAACCGCGCTCCCAAAATCAATATAGCAGTCCTATATCATTTGTGGATTTTTTTGGTTTGTGGAAGGACACCCCGATGGGGTGTCCTTCCACAAACCATTTAGGATTGCTATAAAGCGGGTTGCGGCGCTTTGCGCCGCAACCCGCTTTTGGGTTTTGATTCGCTATAAACTACAAATTGCCAGAAACGTGGGAGCGTTCATTTTTGCTTTAATATTATTAATGTAAGCAATTATTGTCGTCTTAGTGTGTCTAAGCTGCGTGATATCTAGCGTTTATCTTGCGTTGATTCAAGGGCGTTTAGGATTTAGAGCGTAGCCGCAAACCTTCCGCTATAGGCACTGGTACATTTTTTAATCGTTATGCCCAAAGTTCTCGTTTCTGACCCCATCGATCAAGTTGGTATCGATATCCTCTCTCAAGTCGCCACTGTTGACGTAAAAACAACTCTAAGTCCAGAGGAATTAATTCAAATTCTTCCTGAATATGATGCGATCATGATCCGCTCTGGCACAAAACTCACCAAAGAAGCTGTTGAAGCTGGTAAAAACCTCAAAATCATCGGTCGTGCTGGTGTTGGGGTCGATAACGTAGATGTTCCCACAGCTACGCGAATGGGGATTGTCGTTGTTAATTCACCTGAAGGCAACACGATCGCAGCGGCTGAGCATACCCTCGCGATGATGATGTCGCTATCGCGCTTTATTCCTGCTGCAAACCAATCTCTTAAGGGTGGTAAGTGGGATCGTAAAAGCTTTACTGGTGTTGAGGTTTACAAGAAAACCCTTGGTATTCTTGGCTTAGGAAAAATCGGCTCCCATGTAGCCACAGTTGCCAAGTCTTTAGGAATGCGGATTCTCGCCTACGATCCCTACTTAACGGCTGAACGCGCTGAGAAACTCGGTGTAAACCTAGTGGATCTAGAAATTTTGCTGCGTGAAGCAGATTACATTACATTGCATTTGCCCAAAACTAAGGACACTGCACATCTAATTAACGCCGATCGCATCGCCATTATGAAAGATGGTGTAAGAATCATCAACTGTGCTAGAGGCGGGATCATTGATGAAGTTGCGATCGCTGAAGCAATCAAGAGCGGTAAAGTCGGTGGCATTGCCCTTGATGTATTTGAAAATGAACCACTTGAAGCTGAGTCTGGTTTGCGCGAACTCGGCGCTAACGTCATCTTAACCCCGCATCTTGGTGCATCTACCGAAGAAGCTCAAACCAATGTGGCTGTGGATGTCGCCGAACAAATTCGCGATGTTTTGTTGGGCTTACCTGCGCGATCGGCAGTCAATATTCCTGGATTACGTCCCGATGTATGGCAAAAACTCAAGCCTTATCTCCAACTTGCCGAAATGTTGGGCAATCTGGTTGGACAACTGGCTGGTGGTCGTGTCGATACCCTCAATGTCAAGCTCCAAGGTGAAATCGCCAATAGCGAAAGTCAACCAATCGTCGTAGCTTCTCTCAAGGGTTTGCTTTCTCCTGCTTTGCGCGAACGGGTTAACTTTGTCAATGCCAGCATTGAAGCGAAAGAACGCGGTATTCATGTAACTGAAACTCGCGATCCTTCGGTTGAAGATTACAGTGGCTCCATCCACCTAACAGCTCATGGCAGCCAAGGCGAACAGTCAGTAACGGGCGCATTACTTGGTAAATCAGAAATTCGGATTACCAGCATCAATGGTTTCCCAATTAACGTCGCACCTACCCATTACATGTTGTTGACACTTCACCGTGACATGCCAGGTATCATCGGTAGAATCGGCTCGTTGCTTGGTAGTTTCAACGTGAATATTGCCAGTATGCAAGTTGGTCGTCGTATGGTTCGTGGCGAAGCGGTAATGGTCTTGAATATTGATGATCCATTGCCTAGTGGTTTAGTTGATGAAATCGTGCATATTCAAGGTGTAACTGATGCTTTCGTAGTAAAGCTATAGTTTAGATGGTGGCGCAATGCGTTACCCTATGAACTAAATTTAACGGGTATGGATTATGTCAACTTCAAAACCATATATTTCTTCGGAAAAGTATCGTCAAATGTTGGTACGTGATGGCGATCTCCGTTTTCAAGAATGGCATAATAGATTTCTCAGTTACCAACGGGATTATCTAGAAGACTTGAATAAACGTAAAGCAAAATAAAGAAAAGGCTCGCTAAGCGAGCCTTTTCTTTAGGGGAAAAATTATGGATTTTTGGGAATGGTACGATCACAATTTTGTAGCGGCAAAACAACATGACGTAACTATATACGAACTTGATTGGTTAGTTTTAAGGCTAACTTCTTTAGATAAATTGGACTTAAGATTGCGATCGCCAAATATATCTCAAAAAGTTACACATGAAACTTTAATCAATCTTGATCAACTTTGGCAGAAAAGGCTAAGCGATCGTATTCCTGTGCAGTACCTCACAGGCGAAGTGACATGGCGAGATTTAGAATTACAAGTTTCTCCCGCTGTATTAATTCCCCGCCCTGAAACCGAATTAATCATTGATATTGTTGCTGATTTTGTTAACAATAATAGTCAAGCTGAGATTTACAAAAATGGCATTTGGGTAGATTTAGGCACTGGTAGCGGCGCGATCGCGATCGCCTTAGCACAGCATTTCTTAAATATAAAATCGCAAGCGCAAGTTCACGCAATTGATTACAGCGAAGCTGCTTTAGAAATAGCCAAAATTAATGCTAACAAGAACCATCAGCAAGTTTATTTTCATCAAGGCAGTTGGTTTGAGCCATTAGCTAAATTAAATTTACAAAACCAAATTACGGGAATAGTTTCCAATCCGCCTTATATTCCCAGTCATGAAGTTTTAAATTTGCAACCAGAAGTCACAAATCACGAACCACATTTGGCGCTAGATGGTGGTGATG
The DNA here is from genome assembly GCA_020404895.1 of Pseudanabaena sp. M085S1SP2A07QC. GTDB lineage: Bacteria > Cyanobacteriota > Cyanobacteriia > Pseudanabaenales > Pseudanabaenaceae > Pseudanabaena. The sequence goes on from JADBWK010000126.1 coordinate 9,293, forward strand.
ATGGACTTGATGCAATTCGAGAGTTAGTTAATACAGCACCACAATATTTAATTTCAGGTGGCTTTTGGATCGTAGAACTAATGGCAGGACAGTCAGAAATAGTGCGATCGCTATTACAAGTAAATGGCAACTATACAAACATTCAAATACATCAAGATTATGCAGGAATCTTAAGATTTATATCTGCTAGTAGAAAATAAATTCATAATCGCTGATTAAAGAAATTATTAGATTTTAATTATTTAATTAATTTATCCTAGTCAAAACTTTTTGTTTCAGATGTCTAAAAATCTGCGTCATCTTTATAATCTATCTAATAAACGCTATAAACTCTACCTTATTTGATAATAAGCGACATCAGATATCAATGGAATCTTATCAGCATACTTTCCTTGGACACAATTAAAGACTGAATAAACAAATGCAGATATTATTGTCAAGAATGTGACACTAGAAATTGTTTGGAGTATGAAAGGGAAAAAATCAAATCTTCCGATAGTTTCCCATAAAATATTAACTATCACTTCAATAAGAGTAACAACAATATCTAACATTAGAGCCTGCATAGCATTGAAGCGTGTAAAATGATTTATCTTGTAGCTTCTAACCACAAAAATAAATATACAAAACCAAGAAACAAAGCGGATCGAGATAAAGTCAATTATCCTAATAGAAAGGATTTTATCCACAAACGAAAAAGGAAGCAGTGCATAACCTAGCGGACTGAATTGCGCAACTAAAAAGTCAGCAAATCCAAACAACATCAATATTTGACCATAAATTTTTATGGAAACTACAGCAGCCATTGGGAATAAATATAATAGGGTGGTATATAGTCTATCTAAATAATTTATTGAACTACGTTTTGCCATAATTAAAATTGTATAGATAGTATGTAAAGTTTATAATTCACACTGAAATGATGCAGCTTGGGAAAGGGCAGGAATATCAGAATATTCGCCTTTAATGCTGTGATAAATAGCATAACCAGCTATTAGCGTCGTACCGATAAATATTGTGTTGGCAATGGTTGCGCTGATTACTGATGGTAAACCATTGTTAGACAATTGTTGGACAACCTGAAACAAAAGCTGAACAATAAATAATACAATTTGCATTAACAAAGCTTGCATTGTATTAAAGCGAATAAAATGAGGTATACGAATATCTCTTACGATCAAAAAGAATAAACCCATAAACAAGAAAAATTCACCTGTCAAACCAAGTACAGGCACTAGTGGAAATGCTAAAACATTTCCGTACAACCAAATAAATGGAAAAAATGGAAACACTAGGAGCGGAAACTGCTGAAATAGGACAGCCCCATAAATTACGCCTGCCGATATGGGTAATAAGTAAGGCAAGCAACTATAAAAGCGATGCAGAGGTATTACAGATTGCTGCCATGTCATAACGATTTTCTCTCATTTCGTTGCTTGTTGTTAGATTTATAGCAACCCTAATTCATTTGCGGAATTGATATATTTTGAGAGAGAGTGCGCCCCTTTGGGGCGCACTCTCTCTCAAGCCGATTAGGATTGCTGTATATGAATTCGATTTTAGCTTAAGACTCTTCAAGAGATTTAAAAAATATTTACATTTTGCTGTCATAAAGCTTAAGAAATGTAACGAAATGTAAACAAATCAATTTCAAATTATTGCATTTATAGCCCAAAATCAACCACTGCAATGGTTGTCTGGTATTAAATAGTGAGTAGGTATAAATCTTTAGTTGCCAATTGTTACCTTACGTAACAGTTTGATCAACAAATAACGAATCAGCCAAATTTAAAATTCCCAAAAATCAGGACTGTAATTTAAGGAGACTGCATGTTCACTTCTGCGCCACCGATCGCATCACTATCTAGTAGACGTATCATTCCCGAAAATCTACAGGGTCGGGTCTTAATGAAGTTGGTCTATGTAGTGCTCGAACCTCAATACCAGAGCGCTATGTCGGCGGCTGTAAAGTCAATCAACAAAAATAATCCCAACCTTGCGATCGAGGTAAGTGGCTATCTAATTGAGGATATTCGGAGTCCCAAAAATTATGAGGAATTCAAAGAGGATATTGCTGGCGCTGATATTTTCATCGCATCGCTAATTTTTATTGATGATCTTGCCACCAAGATTGCTCTCGCTGTAGCTCCCCATCGCGATCGCCTCTCTGCCTGTGTAGTATTCCCTTCGATGCCAGAGGTGATGCGCCTGAATAAAATGGGCAGTTTCAGTATGGAAAATCTGGGACAGTCCAAGAGTGCGATCGCGCAGTTTATGCGGAAGCGTAAAGAGAAATCAGGGAGTTCTTTTCAGGACAGTATGCTCAAGGTAGTTCAGACTTTGCCGAAGATCCTTAAATATATGCCGATGGACAAGGCGCAGGATGCTCGCAACTTTATGTTGAGCTTCCAATATTGGCTGGGTGGCTCGACCGAAAACCTTGAAAATTTCTTGTTGATGCTTGCCCAAAATTATTTGCCCAGTGTCAAGGCAAGAGCTAGCGAAACTGGTTCGGCAAATCTGATCATTAAAGATCCTGTCACATACTTGGAAAAGGGGCTTTGGCATCCACTTGCGCCAAAGATGTTCGAGACTACATCTGACTATTTAAAATGGTTTAACGCCCGCGAAGATATCTCTGATGACATGAAAGATCCCCTCGCGCCATGCGTGGGCTTGCTGATGGCAAGGACTCACCTTGTCACGGGCGATGACGCGCATTATGTGGCGATGGTGCAAGAATTGGAATCTCTTGGGGCGCGAGTAATTTCTGTATTTAACGGGGGCTTGGATTTCTCCAATGCTGTGGAAGAATATTTTTATGATCCTAAACAAAAGGATCGGGCGATCGTCGATAGTGTCGTTTCACTGACTGGATTTGCTTTAGTTGGGGGTCCTGCTAAACAAGATCACCCCAAAGCAATTAAAGCTCTCGAAAAGCTCAACCGTCCCTACATGGTGGCTTTGCCCCTCGTATTCCAAACTACCGAAGAATGGCAAGATAGCGATCTTGGTTTGCATCCTGTGCAAGTTGCTTTGCAAGTCGCTTTGCCTGAACTTGATGGTGGACTCGATCCAATTGTGCTGTCGGGTCGCGATAGTATGACGGGAAGATCCCATGCGATCGGCGATCGCCTTGAAACTATTGCTAACCGTGCAATCAAATGGGCAAATCTCCGCCGTAAGCCCCGTCACGAGAAGAAACTCGCGATCACGATCTTCAGTTTCCCACCTGACAAGGGCAATATCGGAACGGCTGCTTATTTGGATGTATTCTCTTCCATTCATAAAGTTGCAGAAGCCCTTGGTAACAATGGCTATGATGTCCAAGGATTGCCTAAGACATCCCACGACATGATGGAAGATATCTTGCATAATCCTGAAGCAATGGTCGGTAGCCCCGAACTCAACGTTGCTTACAAGATGTCTGTTCCTGAGTATGAAGCAAATACTCCCTACGTCGATCGCATTATCGAGCAGTGGGGAGCCGCCCCTGGACATCTGAATTCCGATGGACAGAATCTGCTGATTTACGGTAAGCAATATGGCAATCTATTTGTCGGTGTGCAGCCAACATTCGGCTATGAAGGTGACCCCATGCGTTTGCTGTTTAGTAAATCTGCATCTCCGCACCACGGATTTGTGGCTTACTACACCTATCTCAACCATATCTGGGGAGCCGATGCTGTCCTCCACTTCGGTACTCATGGCTCAATGGAGTTCATGCCAGGGAAGCAAGTTGGAATGTCGGGCGAATGTTTCCCTGACAGCTTAATTGGGGCATTGCCAAACATCTATTACTACGCCGTAAACAATCCATCGGAAGCCACGATCGCTAAACGTCGCGGTTATGCCACGATCATCAGCTATATCACTCCTGCTCCTGAAAATGCTGGTTTGAGCCGTAATTTGCAAGAACTCAGCGAACTGATTGCTTCTTACAAAGATTTGCGGACAGGTAGTCGCGGCATCCAAATCACGAACACGATTATGGATAAAGTGCGCTTGGTGAATCTGGATAAGGATGTGCAACTTCCCGATCAAGATGCCAAAGAGATGGATCTAGAGGGACGTGATAACGTCATTGGTCAAGTTTATAACAAACTGATGGAAATCGAATCGCGAGTGCTGCCCTGTGGTTTACACATTGTCGGCGAACCTCCGAAAGTGGAAGATGTCACCGATGTCTTGACCAGTATCGCCAGCTTCGATCGCCCTGAAGACAATATGAAGTCTTTGTTGCGGATCCTGTGTGAAGCGATCGGACGCGATATTGAACAGCTATACAAATCCAGCGACAAGGGCATTTATGCTGATGTGGAATTATTGTCTGGCATTAGGGCGATCGCTAACAAAGCCGTGGGTGCATTGGTCAAAGCTAAAGCTGATGATGATGGCAAAGTTTCCAAAATCTCCGTTCTCAACTTCTTTAAAATGGGTAAAACCGAACCTTGGATTGAAGTTTTCCAAGAAGCGGGTTATGCCAACATCAATAAAGATGACATCAAGCCTCTCTTTGAGTTTCTAGAGTTCTGTCTCAAACAAATTGTTGCTGACAATGAACTTGGCGGTCTCATTCGCGCCCTAGAAGGTGACTATATTCTGCCTAGCCCTGGGGGAGATCCAATCCGCAATCCCCTAGTTCTGCCCACTGGCAAGAATATGCACGCTCTTGACCCTAATTCAATTCCCACGAGTGCAGCAGTACAAGCAGCGAAAACCGTAGTTGATCGCCTCTTAGAACGCCAACGTCAAGATAACAATGGAGTCTATCCCGAAACGATCGCGGTCGTCCTCTGGGGAACCGACAACATCAAGACCTACGGCGAATCCCTCGCTCAAGTTCTCTGCATGATCGGCGTGAAGCCCATGCCCGATGCTCTCGGTCGCATCAATCGTTTAGAGTTAACACCTCTCGAAGAACTGGGAAGACCTCGCGTTGATGTAGTCGTCAACTGCTCAGGCGTATTCCGCGATTTGTTTGTTAATCAAATGGACTTAATCGATCGCGCTGTGAGAATGGCAGCCGAAGCCGATGAGCCTTTGGAAATGAACTTTGTCCGCAAACACGCGATCGCCCAAGCCGAAGAGTTTGGCTTAACCATCAGTCAAGCCGCAACTCGCGTCTTTAGTAATTCATCGGGTTCCTATTCCTCTAACGTCAACCTTGCTGTGGAAAACAGCACATGGGAAAACGAAGAAGAATTGCAACAGATGTACTTATCACGCAAGTCCTTCGCCTTTGGTGGCAATGTCAGCAACACCCAACAGCGTCAGCTTTACGAAGCCTCACTGAAGACCGTTGACATGACCTTCCAAAACTTGGACTCTTCAGAAATCAGTCTCACCGATGTATCCCACTACTTCGACTCTGACCCCACTAAGCTCGTTGGCAGTCTCCGCAAAGATGGCAAAAAACCCGCCTCTTTTGTCGCTGATACCACCACAGCTAATGCTCAAGTCCGCACCCTGACTGAGACAGTTCGCCTCGATACCCGCACCAAGATTCTCAATCCTAAATGGTATGAGGGAATGCTCAAGAGTGGTTACGAAGGTGTGCGCGAAATCTCCAAGCGCCTTGTGAATACGATGGGCTGGTCGGCAACGGCTGGAGCAGTGGACAACTGGGTTTACGAAGATGTTAATGATGTCTATGTGAACGATAAAGAGATGTGCGATCGGCTCAAAAATCTCAACCCCAATTCGTTCCGTAAGATTGTTGGTACTCTCTTGGAAGTCAATGGTCGCGGCTATTGGGAAACCAGTGAAGAGAATCTGGATAGATTGCGTGAGCTATATCAAGAACTCGAAGACCGCATTGAAGGTGTAGAGTAAAATTTAAAAAAGGCGGTGCTTGCGCCGCCTTTTTTGTATGCAATTTACGATTATTAAAAGCCACTATGCCAGAAGTTGCTAGATTTTACGGTATTACGATCAAGGTATTTTTTGGTGATCATCCACCGCCATATTTTCATGCTATTTATGGCGATTTCAATGCTTTGATTAGCATAGAATCTCTGGAAATTATCGAAGGAGATTTACCGAGTCGGGCTGAAAAGTTAGTATTAGAATGGGCTACGCTGTATCAAAGTGAATTACTGAATATGTGGAATACTCAAGATTTTTGTAAGTTACCGCCTTTAAAGTAATGTTTGCCATGAGACCACCTAAAATTATTTCTGCTCAAGTTGTAGGCGATCGCACTTTATTGATTGAGTTTAGCGATCTTGAGTTCAAGCAATACGATATCTCTAATTTGCTAAGTAAACCAATGTTTGCACCGTTGAAAAATCCTAGCTTTTTTAAGAATTTTAGGATTGAGGCTGGTGGTTATGGGTTGGTTTGGAATGAGGATATTGATATTAGCGAGTATGAACTTTGGAAAAATGGAATTAGTCTTAAATATGAACTATCGAAATTACATCACAATTGAGCCAAACAAACGCGGTGGTAAGCCCTGCGTGCGTGGTTTGCGGATTACGGTTTATGAAGTGCTAAATATCTAGATTCTGATATGACAGAACAACTAACCGAGAGTTTAGCGCCAAACTCCACAGGTGTTCCTGATTTACCTCTGACAATCAGGCGCACATGATGTTGCGTAATACTGACGATGCGGTCGTCTATACGATGACAACTTTGCTCGTACATCAATTGTTGTTGCCGATATACTTCACTGACCACCAGTAAGTTCCGATAGAGATTCTTCTTCAATTCTGATAGCTTTGCTCCTGCGGCAATTAGGGTATCGATATGGGCAAGATTGCGACGGACATATCCCAACTGTTGGCGCATTGCTTTGCGTATCTCTTTACCATTGGGTTTGCGTTGTTTGGCAATTTGTAGATAAGCTGTCCTTGCTTCACGGCGATAGGTGCGTGGTTTCTTCGGTAATTGTTCTTTCACTTGTGGGTATAGCGCATCAATCACAATTTCCGTTTGTTCCCTTGCTTCGTTCAACAGTTTGATGTCTGTGGGATAACGGATGTCAGTTGGGGCGACTGTTGCATCTAGCAGCAATTTCCCTTGGTTTGCTGGTTCTATTTCTTGCTGTTCCTTTTCCACCTTTATGGGTTCTCGCGGATCTGTTCTACTGTCTCTTCGTCGCTTGTTCCTAATTTTTCTTTGATGATCAGCGCCCCAAGCACCATCTGAAATGGCTTTGCTGGTGCTCCTTGTCCTTCGCTAAATTGTTCTGCATATTCACTCTCAAATTGTTCCCACGGTAATAGTTCCGCTAATTTTACCCATCGATTTTCTCCTGACAGTTTGCCGCCAAATGGTAAGTAGAAATTCTCGAATGATAGTTGTCCTATAGGGGTTTTTCGGTACATGAAATTTTATCGGTGCAAGGTTTTTTCTTTGTTTTGCTGCTTTTCTTTGCATTTTATCAGTTTTCAAGGCAACGAAAACTAATGCTCGTATGCTTTTCTTGCTTTTTCAGCAAGCCCTAATTAGAGAGTTCTATCCCAAAAGTACTAACTTCAATATCGTGAAAGAAGAAGACTTTCAGGGAGCCGTGGATTTTATAAATCACAGACCGAGAAAATCTCTTGACTATCGTACCCCTTACGAAGTATTCTTTGCTTCATCAGAACTCGTTGCATTTCATAATTGAATTAGCGATAATAATTAACTAGATTAAGTCTCTAGTAAGCAGGAAGGCTTAATTATTTGTAGGATGCGTTAGTGCAACGTAACGCATCCATTGGTTAAAGATGATGCGTTACGCTATCGCTAACCCATCCTACATTTAATTGCAACAACTTACTTAAGTACATAATTAACATCATATTATTTTTGAGGATTTCTCTATGAAACGTTCCGAGTCACTTGCTGAGATTTTAACTGGAGATCTCCCTAGTGTCATTGCTGACTTTCAAGGAATTATTGTTGATGTCAATGAGCATTTTGAAATATTTACGGGATGGAAAAAACAGGAAATTGTTGGGCAACTGATCTCGGTAATTTTACCAAGTTATTTTCGAGAATCTCATCATATGGGATTTTCTCGCTTCACTGCATCTGGTGTTGCGACTATTCTCAATCACCCACTAGAGCTTAAAGTTATTACTAAAGACGAGCGAGAGATCCTATCTGAGCACTATATTCTTGCTGAAAAACAAGACGATAAATGGAGCTTTGGGGCAACACTTCGACCACTTGAATCTTGATTTTTTAGTTGACAATCCTAAGATTATATTCATGGAATCTACACCTTCTCAAATACAGGAACTGCGATCGACTCTAGGGAAAATGGAAATCGCTCTGGGTGCAGTAGATAGTGCTATTGTCTGGACTAATGCAGAAGGACTTATCCAATGGTGTAATAAATCTTTTGATCGCTTAGTTGGAAAATTACATATTATGATTTTGGGCAAAGAATTGCCGCCACTTTTGCCTCTGCATTATGATGACATTCTTGTACCAGCCGATAAATATCCCGTGGCATTAGCTATGGAGAAGAAAGGAAAAATTAGTGAGTGTTACGAGTGCTATCTTAGCGAGAAAGTCTCGATTCTTGAGGTTACTTCTACTTATGTGGAAATAGAGCTTAACGAGCCAAAAGAGATTAGCATAGTTATCACAATTAATGATATTACTGAACAACAAAGAGCCCAGATATTATTGCAGCAGTCTAAAGCAGAATTAGAGAAGAGGGTAAATCTTAGAACTCAAGAACTAGTCGAATTGAATGAGCGGCTAAATCAACAAAATTATGAGCTCCAAATAGCCAAACAAACAGCAGAAGATTCTAACAAAGCAAAAAGTTCTTTCTTGGCAACAATGAGCCATGAAATTCGGACACCAATGAATGCGGTGATTGGAATGACAGGTTTATTAATTGAGACTAATCTGGATGCGCAACAGCGAGATTTTGCTGACACCATTCACAACAGTGGAGAGCACCTACTAAACCTTATAAATGAAATTCTAGATTTTTCTAAACTGGAAGCCCATGAGATGCAGTTAGAGATACTTGACTTTGATATAGAGTCAAGTATAGAGGAGATCGCTGATATTTTAGCTAAACCTGCTCATAGTAAAGGCATAGAAATAGCTACGTTTTTCCATCCAAACACTCCAAAATATTTGCAAGGAGATATCAGTCGCTTACGACAAATTTTATTGAATTTGACTAATAATGCCATTAAATTTACTGAACAAGGAGAGGTGATCATTGAAGTAAGCCTAGAATCTGAGCTAGAAAATTCTGTTGTTTTGAGGTTTGCTGTGATTGACACTGGGATTGGGATACCAGAATCTTCTCAGTCCAAGCTATTTCAGCCTTTCATTCAAGTTGATGCTTCAACAACTAGACAATACGGGGGGACAGGCTTGGGTTTGGCTATCTGCAAACAACTGGTAGAGCTAATGGGAGGAGAAATTCATTTAGAAAGTGAAGAGGGAAAAGGTTCAACCTTCTGGTTTACAGTTCCTTTTCAAAAGCAAATTAATAAATCTCATAAAAATCATAGCTTAGGGATAGAGCACCTTCAAGGGCTAAAGGTTTTGGTGGTTGATGACAGCATTACGAACTGTAATATCCTTTATCATCAGCTGAAATCTTGGGGGATGGTGGTCGATGTACTTATCCAATCTACTGATGTTATTCCTTGTCTACTTCGAGCCATAGAGATGGGGCAGCCATATCAAGTTGCACTACTTGATATGCAAATGCCTGATTTAGACGGCGAGCAGTTGGGAATCCAAATTAAAAGCTCCAAAATCTTGAAGGATGTGCATTTAACCATGCTTACTTCTCTAGATCAAAGTGGTGCTGCGAGGCGTATGTTGGAGATTGGCTTTGCTGACTATCTCTGTAAACCAGTCCGCAAAGCGCGTTTGTTAAATAGTTTAGTTGATACAATCGCAGGAACACCAGATGAACAAACAATAATCAAAGAGAACCTTAAAACCAAAGAAATTCGCCCTGCTTCAAAACTCAGAATATTGCTTGCTGAAGATAGTCCGATCAATCAAAAAGTTGCCGTCAATCAATTGCACAGTTTGGGCTTTAAGGTAGATGTTGTCGCTAATGGGCAAGAAGCTTTAGATCTACTTGAAAAGGTTCCCTACGATATTATTTTAATGGATTGCCAAATGCCAATCTTTGATGGCTATAACGCTAGTCGGCAAATTCGCGATCGCGAAGCAGCCCCAAATTATAAGTTCCCAAAACTAATTATCATCGCGATGACTGCTAATGCAATGCAAGAAGATCGCGATCGCTGTCTTGATTCGGGCATGGATGATTTTTTGAGTAAACCTGTACGCAAAGAAGATTTGGCGAGAAAGTTAGATTACTGGAACCAGATTCTATCCGAGAAAGGTGATGTAAATTTTGTTCCTAATATTGAGATCTTATTGCCAAAGAGTTATACTTCTGAAGTTGATGACATCCTCAATGATTCTGAAGTAGAAATTGATTGGCAATATCTTGACGAAATGTGTAGCGGTAATAATGAATTTAAGCAAGAGCTATTGCAAGCTTACTCAATATCGATGCCTGAGCATGTAGAAGCTTTGGAGATCGCAATATCTACAAAAGAATATATAAATATTGAGCATGAAGCACATTTTATCAAAGGATCAAGTTCAGCGATCGGGATTACTGGAGTTGCAAAATTAGCTAGTTTATTAGAAGAAAACGGCAAAAACAAAAAAATGCCAGAAAACACTCCGATCTTCCTTAAGAAAATTTCAAAAGATATTGAACAGATAAAAAATCTAGCTCAGGAGATTGGGACATAATACTTAACTATTCTCATGCAATAGCGGCTATCTGCGGTTTTATCATAGGTAAAGATATTCATCATTTGACTGATCAAACTTAGCCCACGTCCTCCTAAAGCATTAACGTCAACTTCATCTAGTTTTAACAGTTTTTCTGAGAGATCGAAACCTGTCCCAAAATCAAACACTTTGATCTCAATGAAACTATCCGTAAGATTTGCCTCTAAGCTAATGGGTGTTTCCGACGGCTTTTCCCTATGGGGCATGACGCACAGAATTGGTAAATACCTTGGCTAGAGCTGTCTTACACCGTAACCAATCAGAATTTGGGACGGATGTATGCGAAAGTTGCTCAAACCAATTCAAAACGTGAACAAGATCGTTAAGACTAGTGGTTACTTGTAAAAAAATTATTTGAGACACTGCAGTTCTACCAAGATAAGTTTTGAGATAAAATTATGACTTACGTAAAAATGCCCTGAAAGCCTCATTTTGCCGTAGGGGCAATTCATGAATTGCCCTTACGGCTCGTTCTTTTGCGTAAGTCCTAAAAATATAAATCTGATTGTAAATTTATTAGTAACTGAGATATGGTTCTTTAAGGAACTAATTTTCAGTTTGAATGATGTTTTTTCTAATTAAATTAATTTAATTAAATAAACTCATATAACTCTATCTAAATATAGTACTTCAGGCAAATAGAATGTTACAAATTCTAGTAATTGATGACGATCTTGTCATGCAGATGATTTTAAAAAATACTCTGCAAAGTCAAGGCTATAAGGTGATTGTGGCTAAGAATGGAATTGAGGGAATATCTTTAGCAAAAAAACAGCTTCCTGCTCTAGTCATCTGTGATTGGATGATGCCAGAAGTAGACGGGCTAGATGTCTGTCGTCAACTCAAGCTAGATCAAAATTTATCGTCAACATTTTTTATTTTGCTAACCTCTAAAGGAGCTGTAGAAGACAAAGTTCAAGCTTTAGATAATGGAGCTGATGATTTCTTGTCTAAACCGATTGACAAAACAGAATTAATCGCTAGTGTAAGAGCTGGGCTAAGAATTTATCAGCTTAATCAAGACTTACAACTACAAAAGCAATTATTAGAAGCAGAGATTGCAGAGGCAAGTGAATATATCCAATCTCTTTTACCAGCAGCCTTAAAAGGTGAAGTTAATATCCTTGCTGAGTTTATTCCCTCTAGTCAATTAGGGGGAGATTGTTACGATTTTTATTGGTTAGATGATGATCATCTAGCTATTTACCTGATTGATACTTCTGGGCATGGCGTTGGTTCAGCCCTATTATCCATCTCAATTTTAAATCTCTTGCGATCGCAGTCTTTCGGTAAAGAGAAGTTTTATGAACCAAGTAAAATTATGACTGAACTAAATCAAGCTTTTCAGATGAGTCAGCATAATGGTCGTTACTTTACGATGTGGTACGGAGTATTCAAGCGATCGCAACGTAAACTGACCTTTGCTAATGCTGGACATCCTAAAGGGCTATTGATTGCGAGAGATCTCGAAAATCCTCAAATACAGGAACTGCCGAGTTTAGATATACCTGTCGGATTTTTCCCAGATGTTGAATATTCTAGTTCGGAGATTTCGGTTCCTCTAAACAGCAGGCTCTATATTTTTAGTGATGGCATTTTTGAAGTCAGTCAAGAAAATGGCAAAATTTGGGGCGTGATTAATTTTTTCGATCTCTTGAAAGAGAAATTTGCCGTAGATGAAGAAGTTACTGCCAATTTAGTTCTTCAAAAGATTCGTACTGGAAATCCAACTGCCAAGTTTGATGATGATGTTTCATTATTGAAAATAGATTTTCTATAGAAATGGATAGAGTAGTGCTCTGCGCTGCTACTGCCAAGGGAGTTGCGCCGCAACTTTCTTGGCGGTTCTGCGTTTGATTTCAAGAGATCAATGCATCAAACGCTGCGCGATCTGACAAAATATCAAAAACCTTATCCATTTTGGTTAATTTCAAGGTGATTTTGATCTGATCATTGAGAGAGCAAAGATATAGCAATGAAAGTTTTGCTTAGGACATAAAAACCAAATAAATGAAGGCGGAGCTTTGCTCCGCCTTCATTTATTTGGTTTTTGAATTGTCCTATCTATCTCTTACGTTGCTATATAACTTAGCTCCTTTTGATCTAACTCGTTGCAGTGTCACCACCATCGCTCCCAGAGCAGAACTATCCATAAAAAAATATTGGTAAGGTCAATCAAAATTGTCTCAACTCCAGCCTCAAGGCGATCGCTAACTTGACTACCTCCAGCAGTATCAATAATAGGACTTACGCAAAAGAACGAGCCGTAGGGGCAATTCATGAATTGCCCCTACGGCTCGTTCTTTTGCGTAAGTCCTAAGAATATTAGCACTCAAGGGTCATGCTTTCGTATGTTACCCCACGAGTTGTTTGAATTCGCTCAGTGGGATTGGCCTTAATTTTATGGACAAACTGTGATTTTGTCATCTCTGCATTCACCGCACTATTCTCCACATCAAGATCTAGTTGAGCGAGGTTGCGATCAATTTCAGCAAGGCGATTAACTATTTGCTGCTGGCGATCGCATACTCGCACCAATTCTTCTTGCAGACTTTCTTTCTCATTAGCGAGTTGATGCATCTGAATATATAACGCTGAAGGAGTTTTACGCAAAGGCATAGAACGCAACTTTGGCTGGATGGGTCTACGAGATGCACGAGAGTTAGTCATAGGACTTAGTCCTGATAGACATTTTATTTGGTTGTAAAAACTTTTAATCAATAAACAATTTTATGATTTAGTTGGACTTGGCTCAAAGAATACTTTATATAAAATAAATCCGACTAGCGCCATAATACCTATTGAAATTGCCGCTGTAACTAGCCTAAATATAAAACTCAGAATTGTAAAGGAAACTAAGCCGATCACCACGATCGCTGCAACTTTGGTTGCTCCAGTAAGGCTATTGACCCAAGCAATTAGACTACCCAATCCAGTTTTAGCTGCCTCAACACTTTGACCAATAGCAATACGTTCTGGCTCAGCACGTTTGTTTGGGTCGTGAGTTTGACCACTTGCTTGTTGTTTATTGCCCATCACTTCGCGCTCTAGCTCACGAAAGCGTTCTTCTAGGTTATCGGGTTGACTCATATCAGCAAATGAATAAAAAACTATGTTTCATTCTACTGCATACCTTGGAATCCCCTCAAAATTTAAGATAATTCTATAGCAATTTAAGCTAAACCAAAACCAATAAAGTTGCGCCCTTGCGGGGCGCAACTTTATTGGTTTTGGCAATTTATTTTGCACAAGTACTTATTGCAAACAATTCTAAACATAAGTCTAGAGAGCTATCCCGAATTTTATTACAAATTGTTAAAATAATATGTAAACTAAAGTCTACAAGATGAGTCTCTAAAAATCCTATGCCTGCAACCAAAAAAGACTTTGCGTTAGATCGTTATGATGTCGATGCGATCGCAGACTACTATCGCAACCAACCTTTTAAAGTCTGGTGGCGATGCATAGTGATTTTTGTGCCACTAATCTGGTTGTTTCTGAGACTACGGCTCAATGCTAAAGCTTCAGCAAAAGAATTAAAAAAATTAGCGATCGAATCGCGTAAGCTGCTTACCCGTTTGGGCCCAGCATTTATCAAAATTGGTCAAGCACTCTCCACTCGTCCCGACATCGTGCCGCCTGTGTTTATGGATGAACTCGCTGAACTTCAAGATCAGCTACCACCGTTTCCTAATGAAATCGCTTTCCAATTTATTCGCGATGCATTGGGAGACGATCCATTAGAAGTTTATGCAGAGATCTCTGACAATCCGATCGCAGCTGCTTCCCTCGGGCAAGTTTATAAAGGCAAGCTCAAAACAGGTGAACTCGTTGCTATCAAAGTGCAGCGCCCTGACATCGCCGCAGGTATCGCCCTTGACATGTATATCCTGCGTGGTATTTCCGTATGGCTCAAAAAGACCTTTAAATTCGTTCACACAAATTTAGCAGCGATCCTTGATGAGTTTGCTAGTCGCATCTTTGAAGAAATGGACTACACATTTGAAGGTCAAAATGCCGAGAAGTTTGCTAATTACTATGGAGGATTAGACGAGGTTTATGTTCCCAAAATCTATTGGCAATATACCGCTAGACGCGTATTGACAATGGAATGGATTGAAGGCATCAAATTAACCAATGTACTAGCAGTAAAAGAAGCAGGATTTGATAGCCGCCGCATTATCGAAGTTGGCGTGCAGTGCTCTCTGCGCCAGTTACTCGATTATGGCTATTTTCATGCCGATCCTCATCCTGGCAACTTATTAGTAATGGGTGATGGCAAACTCGCCTATTTAGACTTTGGGATGATGAGCCAAGTTTCGGCTGAACAGCGCTTTGGACTAATCGAAGCGATCGTGCATTTAGTCAATCGTGATTTTACGGCTCTATCTAAAGACTATGTACGTTTGGGCTTCTTGACAGAAGATATTGACTTTGAAGGAATTGTGCCTGCTCTATCGGAAGTCTTTAATCCACCTGAAGGTCAAAGCTTGACTCAAATGGATTTCAAAGACATGACTGATCAACTTTCGCAGATCATGTATGACTATCCATTCCAAGTCCCAGCTTATTATGCACTAATCATTAGATCGCTAGTCACTTTAGAAGGGATTGCTTTAAGCGTCGATCCCAATTTCAAAGTTTTAGCAGTCGCCTACCCCTATGTAGCAAACCGTTTACTAAATGACTCTGCCCCAGAATTACGGATGGCTCTGAAAGATCTACTCTTCCGTGATGGCGAGTTTCGTTGGAATCGTTTAGAGAATTTATTGAGCAATGCTCAAGAGAATCCCGATTATAATTTGAACGGAACTCTCGATAAGGGAATTGAATTCTTGCTTTCAGATCGCAGCGAATTTATGCATGATCGTATTATTGATGAAATCGTTAAAGGTATTGAAGTTGAGACGAGTAAGCGTTTGCCAGAAAGGTTTCGCACTTCTCTAATTGGCGATATTGTGATTGATCCTAAAGTCAAAGCATCAATATCTACAACTGAAGCCCCTTCAAGTTTGGGTTATATTGCCAGATTATGGACAATTCTTCAAAAAGATAAGGCGATCGCACCCGCAGATATTCTGCCCTTAGCAACCCGTATACTCAGTAAGCGTCAAACGCTTACTATTGGACGTGATGTTATCTCTAAACTAGCTCAGCGATCGCTAGTGCGAGTAGTGCGCGAAATGTTATTACGCGACGAGAAGAAATATCAAGATGATAAGCAGCAGGATTTGGTCAATAATTCTATTCGCAATCCTCAAGGCAAAGAGCGAGAACTAGTTGGCTCTGGTTTAAGACGACCTGTAAATGGTCGTAGTTGGTAAAATAAAAGGAGCGTTTAGCGTTCCTTTTGTTTTTAAAAGAAAAGTTCTATTCCTGACTCTGTGCAAGCAGTCTCCAGCAAATCACTTAAACTCAGTTCCCCAGCCCATTTTTGCAAATAATCTAAATCAAGGCGATCGCCCTGAATCTTTAGTACACCCAAAACATCGCGCCATTGCCTCTGTGATTCATTCTTAGTCATCCGATACCAGACTAGTTTTTGCAAAATGATATCTTCAGGAGTGGGCAAGACTAGCGTTTGATCGGGGTTTTGCCGAACTAATTGCGATCGCCGACGTTGAAATTCAATTTGAGGAAAAGGATTATCTTTAAGTACAAAAACATCTATTTTCCCCAGAGAGTCATTATCAATAAGATTAAAAGAACGTTTAAACCTAATTGCATCTCGAACCGCATCTTCAGACACATAGAATCTCGGTTGAAGAGCTTGCAGTAGTGGAATTAGTTTTCCTATTTCTAAATCAGCAACAATATCCACATCTTCGGTTGCTCTCGGCTCTCCCATCAATGTACTTGCAACTGAGCCACCGACTAAATAGGGAATATCTAAATTATTAAAAATTGTGGCTATATCCAGCGCTAGTGAAATTGGATCAGTAAGCATAAGCGGTTGAGCGTATTCAGAAATATTTTGATAGACAAGATCGGAAAAATTAGATTTTAATGTAGCTTTAGCAAATTCATATCGCAATTCCTCTAAGCTTGCTTTTGGATAACGTTGTTGAAGACCAATTAAACAAAGTTCTAAGCATCCTTTTGTCCAACTGGTTGCCCTTTCAGCTTTTTGAATTAGAGTTAGTGCTTTTAACCGACTAAACAGATATATCTCTGCATCAATGCTGGTGTCAATGGATTGGGTTTTGTATCCTTCAGGAGCGCTTAGCATGTAATTTTACCTGTCTATCTGACTAGGGCAAACAAAGGTTAATATAAACGAAAACACCCTGTAAATTATGCTAACACAAGCCGATCTAAAGAGTGAGCTAGATGCATTGGCTAGTCCAACAAAAGCGATCGCGCTTTCTCGCTTTTTTAAAACGGGTAAAGGCGAGTATGGAGAAGGCGATCGCTTCTTAGGAATTACCGTTCCAGAGCAACGCCAATTAGCCAAAAAGTTTATCAGTCTTGGCTTTGATGAGATAGAAAAGCTCCTACAAACGGACATGCATGAATATCGTCTTACTGCGCTACTGATTCTTACCTATCAATATCCTAAAGCCGATACTTTTAAACGAGAAGAAATCTTTAAGTTCTATCTCAAGCATACCAAATGGATTAACAACTGGGATTTAGTGGATGTTACCTGCCGTCAGATTTTGGGCGTACATTTACTTCATCAAGACCGCAATATTCTGTACGAACTAGCCCGATCGCAAAATCTTTGGGAACAGAGAATCTCAATTGTTTCTACCCTAGAATTTATCAAACATCAACAGTTTGCCGATACTCTCGAAATTGCCATAATTCTGCTAAATCATTCCCACGATCTCATTCATAAAGCAGTTGGCTGGATGCTCCGTGAAGTTGGCAAACAAGATCGTCAGATTTTAGTAGGTTTTTTGGATATCTACTATCAGCAAATGCCCCGCACGATGTTGCGCTATGCGATCGAGCATTTTGATGAACCAAACCGAAAAGCATATTTGTCAAAGCCCAAGAATTGAGTGACGGCACGAAATACCGTCACTCAATTCTTGGGCTTTCGCACATCTTGGCAATATTGTTTAACTGCTTCCGTAATTATGCTGTTTAGGTCTACATACTTGTTTGCAAAAGGCGGTTGCCAATCGGATAAGCCCAAGACATCATGGGTTACAAGGATCTGTCCATCACAGCCTTGCCCCGCACCAATGCCAATTGTAGGAACAGGAATAAGCTTCGTAATCTGGGTCGCTAACTCCGCAGGAATATTTTCTAATAAGAGTGCAAAAATACCAGCTTCAACTAAAGCTTTGGATTGATGTAAAATTTCTGCGGCTGTATCAGGAGTACTACCTTGAACCCGATAACCGATTCGATGTACAGATTGTGGCGTTAATCCTACATGCCCCATCACAGGCATTCCCGCTTGCACTAATTTGTGAATAGTTGCAACCATATCGGGATAGCCACCTTCGAGCTTAATACCCCGCGCATCAGTTTCTTTAAAAATACGCCCAGCCGATCGCATCGCTTCTTCAGTACTAACTTGATAGCTAAGAAATGGCATATCGACAATTAGAAAAGCATTTTCGACCCCACGTCCGACTGCTTGAGCATGATGGATCATTGCATCAAGAGTAACGGGAAGCGTGTTTTTATATCCAAGCGTCACCATCGCCAAAGAATCACCCACCAAAATTATATCCACGCCAGCTTTATCAAGCAGTTTAGCGATCGTATAGTCACTTGCTGTCAGCGCCGTGATCGGCTTTTTTTGCTGTTTCAATTTTTGCAATTGGGCGATCATTACTGACATCGGGGCATTCCTCGCAAGTATTAAAGAACCAATTTGTTGTAGCGCGACAGAGCAACAACAAATTGGTTCTTTATTTTATAGGGATAACATCTAATGTAAACTTTTTAAAGCAAACGCAAAAGATTTATCGAGTTCGGTACGAGAAGCAAACATTATGCAAGTTGGTCAAAAAGTTCGTGTTCGTAGTTTCAAAGATGGCAGTGGCAAGGCGATCGCTAATAAAGTCGGCGAGATCGGAGTCATTAAAGAAGAAAAAATTATGGATGGTAGCAAATGGGGCTACGTTGTCAAGTTCCCTGACAGTACCAAGTCTTGGTTTTTTGCAGATGAGTTAGAATCAGTAGTCTAAAACTGTCATGATGTCGCGCAATGCGCGACATCATCGTTGATAAGCCCTATGGCAGATATTAATCGTCAAGATATTATTCGGGGCATGATGGCTGAGGTTGATGGATTAAGCTATAGCATGGCTTCAGCTAGTCTTGAAGCAGCTTTAGCTTGCGTCACCAAGGCTTTAGCCGACCACCAGTCAGTCATCTTAAGTGATTTTGGCAAGTTTGGAGTGCGTCATCGTCGAGCCCGTTTAGGTATGCATCCTCGCACCCATCAGCCAATTCAGATTCCCGAAGTTAATGTTCCCCATTTCACCCCAAGCCCTAATCTAAAAAAGCTGGTGCAAAATCCTAAGGAAGTGGAGGTAAAATAAAGCACCAATTTTTAGTGGCTTTGCAAAGCAAAGCCACTAGAAATTGGTGCTTTATCAAATTTCAAAAGCCTAACTAAGAAAATCCAATGAGCCTAATTCTGACATTTATCGGTAAAGGCGGCGTTGGCAAAACGACAACTGCGATCGCTGCTGCGCGTGCTTTGGCAACTCAGAACAAAAAAGTTTTATACGTTGGTCAACAAGCGGGTGACACTCTCAGCATGAGGCTCGGCGTAGCTCTGAGCAGTGAGCCACAATTAGTCGCGCCAAATTTTGCAGCCGTACATTTGCAATCAACTGTTTTGCTGGAAAAATATTGGGACAAAATGAAAGGGCTGGAAAATCAGTACCTGCGTACTCCTTTTTTCAAAGAAGTTTATGGACAAGAGCTAGGCATTTTACCAGGTATGGATTCAGCTCTTGGCTTGAGCTTTTTGCGTGAACGTGATGCTGAAAGCAAGTATGACGTAATCATTTACGATGGCATGGGCGATCTTGAAACCTTAAGAATGTTAGGGATGCCAGAAATTTTAGGATGGTATTTACGTCGTTTTAAACAGGTATTAACAGGTTCTGCGATCGGTCAAGCAATATCACCTTTTGTTGAGCCAATTTTAAGAAGCATTCTGCAAGTTTCTAGCACCGATGATATTTCGCAACAGGCTGGTGAAATGTCTTCAGTATTAACACGCGGTCAAAAAGCTGTGAACGATCCGAGTCGCGTAGCGGCTTATTTGGTCACAACTGGAGATCCCTATGCGATCGCTACAGCTAAATATCTATGGGGTAGTGCGCAACAGGTTGGGTTAACAGTTGGGGGCGTATTTTCTAGAGATCAGATTTCTGATTCTGATTTTGAGCCTCTATCCATATGTCAAATCCCCGATCAGGTAACTGAGTTAACAATTCCTGAGCATCTTGCTAATCTTGCACCAAAACCAATTGAAATAAATACTATAACTAAGCAAGTCAAGTTGTTTCTGCCAACATTCAATAAAAAACAGGTCAAAATAATTCAACTGGGCCCAGAAGTAACCATCGAAGCAGGCGATCAACGGCGCAATATTTTCTTGCCAAATGAGCTAGCAGGCAAACAAGCTAATGGCGCAAAATTTCAAGATTCTTATCTCATTATTTCCTTTGGCTAAATTATCTGTCACATATGCAACTTAGCCCTCGCTTTAAATTATTTTCTCAGCCGCTCGATCGCTATGCAATTGGGCTAGCGGCGTTTTTGGCTGTAGCGATCGCCATATTATTATGGGTGGGCGATCGCACAGCGCCACAGGTGAGAGAGTTTAGTTGGCAAGGTCAAAAGATTGATGCCACTAATATCTCATTTTCTCTAACATTTAATCGTCCAATGGAACGCGACAGCGTTGAGAAAAATCTTAAGATTTCCCCACCACTTGCTGGAAAAATTAGCTGGTCATCGCGTCGGATGTCTTATACTCCCTTAGCACCAGCCATCTATGGTAAATCCTATACGGTCAAGTTGGAAAATGCCTATGATCGCTTTGCTAGTGAATCTGGCGATAAAAAAGCGATTGATCCATTTACTGGTAGTTTTACGACACCAAATCCTTATTTTGCATATATCGGCTCACAGGGGGAAGAAAAAGGTCGCCTTATAATTTACGATGCGCGACAAAAGGATAAGCGCGTTTTAACACCTGCTAATCTGGTTGTCCTAGATTTTCGGATTTATCCTGATCGCCAAAAAATTCTTTTTGGGGCGATTGAAACGGCGGGGCAAAGTTTACTTGATCAAAAACTTTATCTGGTAACGACAGGCATTGATCGCGAAGATCGGTTAACGTCAAATCCTCCAGAAATCAAACCCATACTTGGTAGTGATGACTTTCAAAATTTTAAATTCGATCTCTCGCCCGATGGCAAAAACATCTTGGTGCAACGCCTTAGCCGCCAACAAGTCGGGCGATATGGACTCTGGCTTATCAAAGATAACGAACAGCCAAGATCGCTTGATAATCAGCCAGGAGGCGATTTTATGTTTACGCCTGACAGCGCGTCAGTGGCGATCGCTCAAGGGGAAGGAGTTGCGATTTTGCCTCTTGAGCCACAGGCTCCACCGCTGGACTTTCTCCCAAGATTCGGCACGGTTCTAAATTTTGGTAGAAGTGGAACACAGGCTGCCACGATTAAATTTAATAAGGACTATACGCGATCGCTATATTTGGTAAATAACCAAGGATTACAGAAGGAACTCACGAAAATTAATGGGTCAATCCTTGGTGCTCAGTTTGATCCTCAGGAAAAGACTCTATATTGCTTACTCACTGATGTTGAACAAGATACTGCTAAAAATATCTTCCGTGAGAAGCCATATCTTGCTGCGATTAATTTGGAAACAGCTGAGTTGCGAAGGCTTTTAGAACTTCCACCACAAAGAGAAGTGCAATTTAATATTGCTCCTGATGGTCAATCAATTCTCTTAAATTCTGCAATTCCCAGTGACAAAAACACTTCTAATTCGCCACCTATTTCCGAAGATTCTGCTCAGGCTTCTAGAGCTTCTCGTGCTCCGCAAGTGCCAACCCAATTAGTTATGCTACCGATTAATAATAATCAAGGCGCAAATCCACTGCAACCCGAAGTATTGCCAATGTTCGGCACAGTTCCACGATGGTTGCCATAGACTACGGCAATTTTCGGAACGAAATACAAGAAAATCCTATAAAGTGTTGCTTCGCAACACTTTATAGGATTTTCTTGTTTCTGGGTTGAGCGCAAAGCGTTGTAACAGCATAATTTAAGGTTAAAATAAAATCAGTTCCACGGAGGTAAATATATGCCAGCTACATCAGTACTTAAGCGCCTCTTCACCGTGAAAGAATATGATCGGATGTCTGAATCTGGAGTGCTAGCTGACGGTGAGCGCGTAGAATTAATTAGAGGAGAAATAATTAAAATGTCACCCATTGGTAGAAGACATGCAGCTTGTGTAATTCGATTGTCTGATGTTTTCACAAGAAAATTAGGCGATCGCATTTTACTTAGTGTGCAGAATCCTTTAGCTTTAGATAACACTTCTAAGCCTGAACCAGATGTAGTGTTGTTAAAGCGTAAATCTGATTGCTATGAGTCTGGACTACCACAGCCTGCTGATGTATTTCTATTAATCGAGGTGGCGGATAGTACTGTTGATAGCGATCGCGAATTAAAAATCCCACTTTATGCTGAAGATGGCATTACGGAAGTTTGGTTAGTTGATATTAATAGTGCTTGTATAGAAGTTTATCGTCAGCCCACTGCGAATGGTTATCAAAACATCCAGAAATTCTATCGTGGTCAAAACTTATCTATCCTTGCTTTTCCTGAGGTAAGTATTACTGTCAATGAAATCTTGGGATAGAGAAACTGGTAGAAAGACGGTTGTTGTGACAGGTATTGGCATGATGACAGCGATCGCATCTGGTCGCGAAAATACTTGGCAAAGTCTCTTAGTAAATAAATCAGGGATTAAGTTTGATCATCAATTACAACTTCCTGTTGCCAGAATTAATTGTTTAGAGGATTCTCATTCATCGCGATCGCAAGATTTATTAGAAAAAGCTACTTTGGAAGCGATCTCTGATGCCGATCTAGAAATTCCATTACTTAACTGCGGTGTAGTTATTGGTTCTAGTCGTAGTAATCAGAGGGAATTAGAAATAATCTTAGATTCGCCTAAACAAGATTTACTAGAGCATAAATGGTGGCAATGCCAGCCAGCAAATTTATCAGCACAAATTGCTAATTTATTACAAACTCAAGCTCCCGTATTCGCGCCGATGGCAGCCTGTGCAACTGCCAATTGGGCGATCGCTCAGGCTTGTGAATTAATCCGTTCAGGACAATGCAAAATGGCGATCGCAGGCGCAACCGATGCGGCTATCTCACCATTAACGATTGCAGGATTTCAAAAAATCAATGTATTAGCCAAATCTGGTGTGTATCCCTTCAGTCTGGAGCGCGAAGGTTTTGCTTTAGGAGAAGGAGCGGCAGTACTAGTACTAGAGTCGCTGGAATCTGCAAGACAGCGAGATTGTCAAATTTATGGCAGAGTTTTGGGTTGGGGAATCACTAATGATGCTTATCATGCCACTAGTCCTAATCCTGACAATAAAATGGCAGCGATCGCTATTAAAGATTGTTTAACTCGATCACAAATTGATGCTTCTAATATTGGTTATATCAATGTGCATGGCACGGCAACGCAAATGAATGATGCCCGTGAAGCAGAATTAATCCAAAGAATTTTTCCTGACAGTAAAGTTAGCGCAACCAAAGGTGCAACAGGGCATACGCTGGGGGCAACAGGGATGATCGAGGCTGCGTTCTGTCTATTGGCTTTACGCGATCGCATTTTGCCTCCTACTGTAGGAATGAAAACTGCTGCTTTTGATTTGAGAATGGTTGAACAAGCTGAGCAATCGCCCAATCTTCAATATGCGCTTAATTTTAGCTTTGGCTTTGGCGGACAAAATGCGATCGTTGCTTTCGATCAAAATTTATAGAGATGACGCTTCGCGTCACGCGTTATCGACAGAGGCGATCGCGATGCTGGATAGGTCAGTGAAGCTTTTGGGATTAGTGGGGTCAAATTCTCTGATTTTCTCGACAGTAACGCGATTACAGCTTAGGCGCACGGGTAGATTTCGATTAATTGGAAACACTTCAAAACTAAATCCTTTGCGGCTCCATTGTTTTGATTCCTTTACTTCTTTGACTTCCACATATCCTAATCTTGCCAGAGCAGAAGCTAGTAATTTAACTGATTGCGAATCACCGATATTGAGATAGAGGCTATGTTTTTGGAAGGCTTGCGTGGATGGTAGATGGGGCTGTAGTGCTTTAATGGTGGTAGCGATCGCTAAGTTATGCTGTGGTTTGGCAAGCAATTCCGCTAATATCTCAAGCCTTGTCCAAGCGGTTTCTAAATCGATTTGGGCTGATTCGTAGGGAAATGTATCAAGGGGTGGATATAGATAGACGCGCCATGACATTGACTGGAGTTGTAAAGCCCATCGGGTTGCTTCTTCGACGGTGGCTGTGACGATGAGTAATGGTTTGGTTTGTTGTTGGCATAGGTGGGGGCTGACCAGTCCTTTGCCTAAGCGGGATAGTCCTGATAGGGATATGCTTTTGGCTGTTGTCAGTTTCTCGCCTATTTTTGTGGCGATTTGCGATCGGGCTATGTTCTCTAGGACTGATAGAAAAGTCATGTTGCTTAAAGAAGTTCTTAAAGTACTGGATATTTCCCAATACTAATGAGTTGTTCGCGTTCGATAATACCTTCAGCGTGTTGGGTGACTAGCCGACGCAGGGGAACTGATACATAGCTCATGCTGATTTCTGTAATTGTTTATATGCATGGGCTTTAGCTAATCTTACCCAATGCTCTAAGAGTAAGTAGCGATCGAGTTCGGCTTCTTCAGTTCGGGAGAGGCTTCCAGATTTGTTTCGTTCGAGTAGTTCGCTCATCCGCGCTTGTAAGGCTTGTGTGGGAAGGATGGCGAGGATTGCTTCAGGACTGGGTTGACTTGCTAGAAGTTCGACAATTTGGCGATCGGCGATCGTCTTGGTAAGAGATCGTTTCTGTGGTGGGAATGTCTTGAAGTAGGAGATCTAGGGTTTCAGGGAGTTGATCGCCTAGTCGTTGTAGTTTTTCGACGAGGCGATCGGGGACTTCTAGGATAATTTGCATGGTTTGTGATTTGGAGATTGTGAGTTGTGTTTATTGTAGCAAGCTTGTTATGGGCGGATCGCTAACTAATTCTAAAGTTCAATCAATCCTAAGCTTATTTGAATTGCATTATCCACATACCCCATGAGGTGATCGGAGATTACACCCATTCTTTTGACTAAGCGTTGTTTATCAATGGAACGAATCTGATTGAGAAGTACTACAGATGTCACATTTAGTCCGCCTTCTGGGGGATTGATTAAAACCTCTGTGGGATAGGTCTCAGAGTCGAATTGGGATGTGATGGCAGCAACGATAGTAATGGGGCTGTATTGATTGGAAATATCATTTTGGAGAATGAGAGCAGGTCTAGTTTTCTGAATTTCTGAGCCAACTGTAGGGTCAAAGTTAACCAAATAGATTTCACCTCTCTTGGGAAATGCTATTTTCCGTTTTGCCATGATTCCTCATCTATGTTAAACCAGTCTTGAGTAATCCCTAAGTCTCGATCTGCTCGACGCAATGCGCCCTGTTTGAGCTTGTCCCGTAGATTTTTCTTGGCTTCGGCGTTGATGTAGTACTTAACGGCTTGGTCAATGAAGTGACTGCGATCTCCTTTTGGTGCGATGCGATCAAGTAGCTGTAGGGTTTCGTTGGGTAATGTGATGTTAATGCGTTGATACATATATGGGTACACATTGGCTATGTGTATTATGCTAACGCATATTGTTGATCAAAATTTATTTTGAGGTAGGCAGTTTTAGGTATTCATTGAAAGGTTAAAGTTTTATAATAGTATTGAGAGCCGTGAGAGCAGGAAACCAGTTATGGCGATTTTATTTCGGTTTCATCCTCAAAAAGCTGTTGAAGCCGCAGCAATGTTTTTAAAGTTGCATGGTAAGCCTATGAAATATCTAGGCTTGCTGAAGATGCTTTATATTGCCGATCGCATAGCTTTGGAACGCATAGAGCAAACAATTACTGGCGATTGTTATTTCTTGATGGATTATGGTCCCGTTCTGAGTGGTGTTTATGATCTGATTAAGGGAAAGTCTGTTGATGGGGCTTTACCGCTTTGGAAGAAGTTTATTTCTGTCCGTGATGTCAACCACAATGTGTCTATCTGTTAGCCGATCCTAGCACTGACGATCTTTGTGAGGAAGAGGAGGAAATTATCCATGAGGTTTACCAAGCTTTTGGGCATCTTAATCCTTTTGATGTTGCCGAATGGACACACGATCTACCTGAATGGAAAGATCCTGATGGTTCGCGTATTCCGATTGTGGTTGATGATGTACTGAGGTTTATGGGCAAGACTATTGAGGAGATTGCGGCGATAAGGCAAGAGGCGGCAAGAGAGGCTTATTTAGATGAGGTTCTGAGTGCGTAATGA
>JADBWK010000127.1 GCA_020404895.1 Pseudanabaena sp. M085S1SP2A07QC
AAGTTAGTTGATTTAGTAACTAACGACTGATAGAGAAATGTAAGCTTTGCTCAGGACATAAAACCCAAAAGATGGCAGAGCAAAGCTCTGCCATCTTTTGGGTTTTGAATTGTCCTATCTATCTCTTACGTTGCTATAGTTCTGTCTTGTCCCATCAATTACCCAATTCACCCGATCAAAAAACCAATTATAGCAATGTAAGCTTTGCTTAGGACATAAAACCCAAAAGATGGCAGAGCTTCGCTCTGCCATCTTTTGGGTTTTGAATTGTCCTATCTATCTCTTACGTTGCTATACTATGTGTTTGCTCTTGCTTGAGTAACAATGCGGCTAATGTGGGCGAGAGCGTTAGTGCATTAAAAGTAGAAACTGTAATCGAAAAGGCGATCGTCAACGCAAATTGTTTATACAATTGCCCTGTTGTTCCAGGAAAAAAAGCAACAGGCACAAATACTGCAACCAGCACCAAAGAGCTAGCGATTACTGCTCCCTGTAATTCTTTCATAGCGGCGATCGCAGCTTTTACTGGATTCTCGCCATTTTCTTGAATACGGCGGCTGATATCTTCAACCACAACAATCGCATCATCCACCACTAGCCCAGTTGCAAGCGTCAGCCCAAACAGAGTCAAGGTATTGATATTGAAATTGAGGGGTTTGATAAAAATGAATGTACCAATTAGAGCAACTGGAATTGCGATCGCAGGAATTAAGGTCGAGCGCCAATTTTGCAGGAATAAGAAGATAATTACGATAACTAAAACTATCGCAATTAAAAGTGAAATAATTACCTCTTCAGTACCAGCTTCGATGAAAGTAGTTGTATCAAAAGCGACCTCATAATTTAACCCAGGAGGAAAGCTTGGCTTTAGTTCTTGCAATACCTTCTTAACGGCATGAGCAACCTCCAAGGCATTTGCATCAGGCAACTGTGATACCCCTAAACCAATGCCTCTAGTTCCATTAAATCGTAGCGATGAGCCATAATTTTCAGCGCCTAATTCCACACGTCCGACATCACGCAGCTTAATAGGCGATCCATCATTTGCAGTTCTAATTACGATTTCTGCAAACTCTTCTGTACTTTTTAATCTTCCACTTGCCGAAATCGAAAGTTGATATTGTTGATTGGGCAGGTTTGGCTGCTGCCCAATTTGACCTACCCCCACTTGTAAATTTTGTTGCTGAATTGCGGATACGACATCTTGAGCCGTTAATCCTCTCGCTGACAATCGATTAGGATCTAGCCAAATACGTATGGCGTACTTACGTTCGCCAAAGATAATAACGTTGCCGACACCCTTAACCTTCTTAATCGCATCAACAATATAAAGATCAGCGTAATTACTCAAATATAGATCGTCATATTCTCCCTTTTCCGCATATATACCGATCGCAAATAGAAACCCTGAAGATTCTTTGCTAACACGTACGCCCGTCTGCTGCACTGGTCCTGGCAACTGCGATTCCACCGTAGAGACGCGATTTTGGACATCAACGGCGGCAAGGTCTTTATCTTTGCCGAGATCAAAAACTAAATCAACAGTACTAGTTCCATCATTAGAACTAGTTGAAGTAATATATCGAACTCCTTCAATTCCGTTAAGTTCTCTTTCAAGAATATTTGTAACTGTGGACTCGACAACTTCTGCATTTGCGCCAACATAGTTGGCGGTAACAGTCACTTTTGGCGGCGTAATTTCGGGATATTGAGCAACAGGCAATAGGAAAATACAAGCTGCTCCCAATAGAGTGATCACTACTGAACAAACTGTAGCAAATACAGGTCGTCTGATGAAAAAGTCAGAGATTGATAGCAGCATGGGCAGAGATATAGAAATTAAGAGTTTCGGAAGTAAGCCTAGCCACTGACTGCACAAGCAACCAATTTCTTATGACGCGGTGAAGCCACGCCATAAGAAATTGGTTCATTAATCAAAATACTTTCAAAATTTTCAAAATAATACTGTCAAAATATGGGGCAATAATAGCACGCCAGCAATTAGCAAAGCAGTAATTGCTGCAATTAGCACTGCTCCAGCGGAGCAATCCTTGGCAATTTTGGCTAACTGATGAAACTCCCGCCCCACAGTCAGATCGACCACAGCCTCCAATGCTGTATTCAATAATTCCAACACTAGAACTAGGGCGATCGTTAAACTAATAATCGAGCAATCGACAGCAGACAGGTGGAAATAAAGACTTAAAGACAATGCGGTCATGCCAATGATCAGATGAATCCGAAAATTGCGCTGTGTCCGAAAAGCGTAGCCTACTCCCTGACCTGCATATTTGAAACTAAGCAGCAAATTTGTGGCAATTTGAAAGGAATCGTTGCGTTGGGATGCATTCTGTTCAGGTGTTTCTAAGTTATCAGTCTTTGTCATTTGCTGGGATAAAGAAGTCGATTTCAACAAAAATAGTTTTGATAGCAATAAATCATTGTTCATGGATGTTATTTCCCAAGCGACTTTGCTACGCAATTGCCAAAAACTTTAAAGATTTTAACTCTAGGAAATCAGTTTACTCAAATTACGCACACAAATACTTAAGGATCTTTAAATAAACCCTAAGAATGTTGCGGCGGGCGTAGCCCGCCGCAACATTCTTAGGGTTTATAGTGAAACTAGCTGCAACATAAGGTCTTGCTGTTTTAGCATCGCCTCTAGACTTTCTTCATCAGGGTGATCCCAGCCCAATAAATGCAATAAGCCGTGAGTCGCTAGCCAAGCTATTTCATAGGTTAATGAATGACTACGCTCCTCAGCCTGCCTAATTGCCGTGGTCTGAGAAATGATGATATCGCCCAAATAAATTGGCTCAATATAATCTGAATCATCAATGGGAATCTCTGGCACATCTGACTCTAAAGCCGCAAAAGACAATACATCAGTGGGGCTATCCAACTGCCGATATTGCAAATTTAATTGTTGAATTGTCAAATCATCAGTAATTGCTAGTGATAGCTCATACTCTCCATCTGCGATCGCCTGCTCAGATTGGAGATACACATCCCACTTTTCAAACCATTCTTGCCATTGCTCAAGCGAGATCGGATGGCGATCGGCAACCTCAGGATAAATTTCACAGTACAAATCAATACTCAATGCTTTGTAACCACATTAGCTAAACGACAAAAAACAATAGAAATAGTGATTCTAGAGAATCTTTGATTTATAGCAACTGCCGATCAAACGAATCAAGAAAGTTTTTAAAAGGGTTGCCAAACAAGCCTTTTAAAAACTTTCTTGATTTGGGATTGAATGCAAAGCGCTGTAAGAATCAATTAAAATCATCTGTAGGAGAAAAAGTGGAATTGCAGTTTTCTATGGGATTAATTCCACTCGATTCAAAAACAAGCTTGAATTTCTATCCACAATAGTTGTCTAACAAATCAAATAATTTGAGAGATACCGTTTCACGTAAAGAGTTGCTCAAATTATTTGATATCGCAAATAGATCATGGTTATTATATTATTTTTGAAATCTAGCAATTAAGATCTAGAGATTAGAAAGAGATTAAATCAATCCCTAATCTCTTTTGAGTTTATATTGCCAATATCTTGGTAATTACTGATAAAAGGATGCAATTCACAAGATTAATTGTTTAGAAATACCAATCACCAAATTACTAATGAAAGGCGATCGCTAATCCTAGCAATGTCCCAATCACTCCAAAGATCGTAAGTGCGAAATGAAATAGAGATGTCCCCCCTTTTTTAACCATATTTCGCATTGCCAATTTTACAAAACTATCATTCTCTTTTTGTTTACAATTAGTTGCAGCTTGGTTGTGAGGATCAATACCATTAATGTTATTTAAATCGGAATTGGAAGAAATATTTGGATCGCTATTCATGATTTTCTAGGATTTTATGGGGCAATCATCAATGGGTAATTCGCAGAAAAATAATTAGTGTCTTGACTTTATTCTCTTAAAGAAAGTTTATCACCATCTTTCGTGATATCTTATAGAATTAAAAATGTAATCTTTATTAAATAAAGCAAAATTAAGTATATGTAATTTTGCTGTTGTATAGTAAGGTTTGCAAAGGCAGAGTTTACATGCCTAACATATACGGAGTCCTGCGGGTACTGGTGCAACTACTTTAGCAATGCATCTTGCTGGTTTGGTCGGGCGACCAATGTTGTTGATCTATGGGGACGAAGATCTGCGATCGTCACAATTGATTGGTTCTAATTCGGGCTACACCCGCAAAAAAAGTTGTCGATAACTACATTCATTAAGTACTAAAGGTTGAAGATGACCTGCGCCAAAGCTGGACAGACTCGCGACTTACCTTGGCAGCTAAAGAGGGTTTTACTCTCATTTATGATGAGCTCAACCGCTCGCGTCCAGAAGTAAACAATGTATTGCTTAGCGCCCTCGAAGAAAAGCTGATCGTTCTACCTCCTGATAGTTCTCAGACCGAGTATGTGCGAGTACATCCTTTGTTTCGCGCTATTTTTACTTCCAATCCTGATGAATATGCAGGAGTACATGCAACTCAAGATGCATTACTTGATCGCATGATCACGATTAACATTGGCGAAGCTGATGTGGAAACCGAAAAGCAAATTTTGGTAAATCGGGTTGGCTTAGAGCGTACAGAGGCACTCAAACTAATTAATTTGATCCGTGGATTCCGTCGCCAAATTCAACGTAGTAAGGCTTCAAGCTTAAGAGCTTGTTCTGTTGATTGGCAAGATTTGTCATGAGCATGAAATTCCTGTATCTGGGAAAAATGATGACTTTCGCGATCTTTGCTTTGATGTGCTGATTTCTCGCTATGGTAGTGTTGAGCCTGAGTCGGAACTTGGACTCGCAAAATTATTGGATCAGATACCTTAAATGTCTCAAGTGCTTAGACCTCAAGCAATCAAAACCAGCACAACTGGCTCTTCCCTTGCGGATATTCTAGAAAGAGTATTGGACAAGGGAATTGTCATTGCAGGTGATATCACGGTTTCCGTGACGAGATTTCGCTGTCCTAATGCAAGAGCAAAGATCCTATGTTAAGGCTTGTCTTGCTGAACTTCCTAACGCGCAACGTTTAGCTTTAGAACTTGCCTATTTCGGTGGACTTAGCCATAGTGAAATTGCCGCCAAAGCAGTGCTTTCCCTTGGCACTGTCAAAACTCGTATTCGGCTTGGGTTAAAAAATTAAGGTAAGCGATCGGCGATGAGTGGTGTTGAAACAGGTTTAGCTTTTAGCACCCACTTGAGTGCAGGGCTAGTTGATTATAAGAACTTCATTTTAATTTGCGTAATTCTTTAAGTTGATCGTCAATGCGTCGCAAAACACCGTTGATAAATCTATAACCGTCTTCGCTGCTATAGCGTTTGGCTAGTTCTACCGCCTCATCGATCGCAACTTTGCTAGCCACACTCATAAACATCATCTCTGCTGTAGCAATCCGCAAAATGTCTTTATCCACTTGTGCAAGGCGATCGATTTGCCAATTAACTAAAGCGCTGCTAATCATCTCATCGATCTCAGCTCGTTTGCCGTTCACAGTTTTGAGGATATCGATCGCGTAGTTACGTACTTCGTTACGTTGAGCTAATACCAACGTAACGGGAAATTCTAAAGCTGCACCAATATTGTTAATCGCATTTTTTGTTAATTCGATCGCTTCGCGCACCATGCCCTCGACAGCTTGGATATCTTGCCGAACGTCACCTGTGCGGGTTTCGCTAGCGGATACACGCTCTTGACCACGCTGTAGCTCAGCGCTAGCGGTTTGTAATAACTCTTTGGTCTCATCGTGCAGCGATCGCACAACAGCCGTCACAATGTCATCTAGAGTTTTCGTTTCTAGCTTTTGGGGTTGACTGGGTAATTGGTTGATGCTAAAGAGTGCGAGTTCGCGGGCGATGTGACGAGGTTGCATAGGAGGAGATAAAATTAAGCCAATTGAACATCGTATCATTCTCTTTGCACAATCATTAAACAGGTAAAGTGTGGCGCAAAGCTCAACACCTTACCTATCAACAACCATCAACTAATTTTTAGAAAAATGACTCAGACTTTTACAGCCACACTTCATCATCAAGGACAAATATTTACGGTGTCTGTCCCTGAAAATCAATCGATCCTTGATGCTGCGATCGAGCAAGGGCTAGATTTGCCATGTTCTTGCTATGCAGGCGTATGTACAACTTGTGCAGCTCAAATTGTTAAAGGTGAAGTCGATCAAAGCCAAGGCATGGGCATTGGTGGCATGGGTGAAGAGCTAGATGCTAAGGGCTATATTCTCCTGTGTGTATCGCATCCTAAGTCCGATGTCGAAATCTACACTGACAAAGAACAAGATGTATATTCGATTCGATTTGGAGCTAGCGCCTAAAATTTTTTAAACAAGAGGACGCAATGCGTCCCCTTGTTTTGGTAAACCGATTAGCAATATCTTGTTTTACTTGTTCTCGAAAATCGATGAGGTAATTCCCACATGTCAGTAAACACTCGCACACAACTCCATCAACAAATTGACAGTTTGCCAGATCACATCATCGAACAAATCGCTAAATTTACTCAAATATTGACGAGTAAGCAAGAAATTTCAGAATATAGTGATTGGGAAAGTGGTCAATGGCAGGAGTTTTCACTTGCCCAATTTTTTAGTGAAGATGACGAAATCGAGTACTTCTTAGAAGATGCTAAGGAAGTCTATAAATCATGAAATCGGGAGATATTGTTCTAGTTCGGTTTCCTCAAGCTGACTTAAAGGCAGGAAAGCTCAGACCCGCATTAGTTGTTGCGATCGCGCCTAGTCGCCATTCTGATTTATTGCTTGCGTTAATTTCATCTCGTATACATCAGGCTATTCCAAATTTTGACGACATCATAGATACATCTGATGATGACTACCTAGTGACAGGACTAAAAATTACATCTGTAATTCGATTAAGCAGATTAGCAACCGTTGAATCATCGATTATTAGCGCTCGTCTTGGGAATATTTCAATGGATAGATTGAAACGTATCATAGTTAGGCTGATTGATTGGCTAAACATATAGCAATAGCACAATGCCTAGAAAAAACGGCGCAAAGC
The DNA here is from genome assembly GCA_020404895.1 of Pseudanabaena sp. M085S1SP2A07QC. GTDB lineage: Bacteria > Cyanobacteriota > Cyanobacteriia > Pseudanabaenales > Pseudanabaenaceae > Pseudanabaena. The sequence goes on from JADBWK010000127.1 coordinate 7,057, forward strand.
GCCGTTTTTTCTAGGTGAGGCTAGCAATAAAGAGGCTGCCTATACATGCCATACTGACCCCCCACATTGGCGATCGCAACCAAGGTAAATTGAGAATATAAAATAGGCTAAACAAAAATCTTGCAGCTAAAAAGACTAATACGTAAAGAGAAGTTTGATCAGAAGCAACATTGCTAACATAGGCTGTTAGTGCTGCTGCTGCAAAGAGTGCAAATACTTCAAAAGAATTTTGATGTGCCCATGTCGCCCGTTTGGCATAGTCAGGCAAGCGATCGAACATCGCTCTTGGAGAATTCATGTCGTAGCCAATACTCACCCGCCCAAATGCGACAAATATATATGGAAAATATATAAGCCCTGCTGCGATCGCAATACCATAAAGCAATATCTGTGAAGGAGAAAAAGTCAAATTCATTATGCGTTTGATCAACCAATCTAAAACATTTTCTATTTTAGAGCTATAGCAATGCAAGATCCCAACAGATAAGTGACAGTGCTTCGCGCTGTCACTTATCTGTTGGGATATAAGCTTTAGCTTATGATATAAAACAGCTAGGAAATAAAGGCTTTGCAAGGAGTATTCCATGATTGTTACAGAGCGATCGCTGCTAGATAGTCTTCAAGCTTATGTAAATCGCTTTGAAACACCTAATTCTCGCGAAGATCTCCTTGCGATCGCGAGTTCGATTTTGACATTTCAGCAAAAACAAGGAAGCATTGCGATCGCGTCCAATCAAGCCGAAGCTTTAATCCAGCAGGTCGTCGATCAGTTTAAAGCAACAACTGGATCTTCTGTGATTGAAGCAACCACTGATACATTGGTTCAAGAAGTAAATCAATGGCGGCAGTCATTAGAAAATCAGGTTCTTAATACGCTCAATGCCTACGCTCAGAAGGTACAGCCAGAGAAAATGTTGGATTTATTGCCAGATACGATTTTATCTATTCTCCCTTTAGTAGAGAGCGCCCAACTGCGTAAAGTAGAAGCTGAGTCTTTAATACAGCAGGTGAAATCAAAATTTAATTTGACTAACGCATTAGCGCAGGTCATTGATCCCAAATCTCTGGCGAATGCAGAAAAATTAGTGCATTTATTAAAGTTTGAAAGCCTAGAGAAACTATTACAAGACACACTTTTGGGAAATCAGGACTTAATCAATCGCACCCTTGAGAATGTAACTGAATCTCTGGTAGAAAATGAACTTGCCAAAATCCTTGGCAGTGATGCAGTAAATCTAGATATTGACGTTGATGCTCAGCAACTAATAATCAAACAGGTAACGCTCAAGTTCAATGTGATGCAGTCTTCTGCTCCACCTTCAAAAAGTAGTGAGGAAATCTCTGCCCAAATGGATGATGAAATCGAGCGTTTTAAATCCTCCCGACCACTACCATTTCGATTGTTTTAGCTGAATAATTATATGTGCGCGGCTTTGCCGCGCACATATAATTATTCAAAGCGAGTATTTACAATCTATGACTCAAGTTAAATTTGCGATTCGCCATGCGACAATTGCTGATACTCCTGCCATTTTTTCATTGATTTTGGCACTTGCCGACTATGAGAATCTTTCTGATAAAGTCACAGGCAATATTGAATCTCTACAAGAAGATTTGTTTGGGGCAAAACCTTGTATCGAAGCGATCATTGTAGAGATAGAACCGAATCAACAAATTGTCGGATTTGCACTATTTTTTACGAGTTATTCCACCTTCTTAACTCGGCGCGGTATCTATTTGGAAGATCTGTTTGTGCTATCGGAATATCGCGGTATGGGGATTGGCAAAGCCCTAATTACCCATCTTGCTCAAATTGCGGTATCGCGAGAATATGGACGTTTTGAATGGTCGGTTTTAGATTGGAATGAACCTGCGATCGCATTTTATAAGCGCATTGGTGCAGAAACCCTCCCAGATTGGCGCATCTGCCGAGTTAATTGTGAAGCATTACAAAAAATTGCTAATCAATAAAGGCGGCACTTTGCGCCGCCTTTATTTAACAATCACGATTTGAGGTTAATCCGTTTGATAAAACTGTCTTACAGAGCTTTGCATTAACTAACTGTGCATCTGAAATATTTGCACTAGTGAGATCAGCCTCAGTCAGATCTGCTTTATCTAAGATAGCGTTGGTAAAGTTGGCTAGCAACATCTTGGTGCGTTTAAAATTGGCATGGCTGAGATTCGCGCCAGTGAGATTGGCGCGGCTCAGATTTGAGAAAGTAATACTCGCACCAACTAAGTTAGCCCGACTCAGGTCGGATGCAAGTAAATAGGTATAGTCTAATTTGCTAACTGGTAGGTAAGCTCCTGACAAATCACAGACTTGACAGCTTTTTGTAGTTTGCAATTGGACAATTTGGCTAGGATTTGCAGCCCATGCTGGCAAAGGAAATAAAAATAATATAAGTAGCACGATCGCTAAAAAAATACGGTATTTCATAGTTCAGGATTTTTTATCTATTGAAAAATGATCTGAGTTTGATTAAAGCGTCAAGTACTAAAACTAATCAATGGTCACAATCACAGGTGTGTGATCGCTGGGTTGTGTGAGTTTCCGAGGTTCAGGATCGATCGCACAGGCTGTAGCTCTTTCGTAGAGCGCATCTGTGACGAAATGATAATCAATCCGCCAACCACGGTTGCGTTGAAAACCTCCAGAACGATAATCCCACCAACTATAGTACCCGCCATCAGATTCAAATTTCCGAAATATATCTTTAAACCCAAGATTTAAGACTTCAGCAAGAGCCTCCCGCTCGATATCGGTTGACATTACTTTGTTTTCGCGACCTTTTGGATCATATATATCAATATCTGTGATCGCGACATTAAAGTCACCGCAAATCAGGATATTGGAATTTTTTGCTAATAATGCCTGCAAGTATTCTTTTAGTAGTTTCAGCCAGCGCAATTTGTATTCATATTTCTCACTGCCCACTTCTGAGCCATTGGGGACATACATATTCACGATTTGGGTATCGCCAAATCTACAGGTTATCAAGCGTTTTTGGTCATCTAAGCTAGGTTCTGATATGTTACCCAATACTGAGGCAAACCCTGTTTGAATATCCTCAACAGGAGATCGCGCAATAATTGCTACGCCGTTATAGGATTTTTGACCATAGATGTGAGTCTGGTAGCCTAAATCTGTAAATGGTGTATGGGGAAAGTCGGCATCTACGACTTTTGTTTCTTGTAAACACAATAGATCGACTTCAGGATTTGCTTGTAACCAATCACAAACATGGGCAATCCTTGTACGAACTGAGTTTACATTCCAAGTTGCGATTTTCATTAAATCAGTATTTCAAAAAATGAGCAAGACGGTCGGCACTTTGCGCCATCCATACTATCATTTTCGGCAGATTTTGATATGAACAGCTTAAAGCCTAAGGAACAGGCAAACCAAACCTTCAACTCGCTCGATATGGCACAATGTGAAAAACCCAATTAGATTTTGTACAATTTGAGCCTGTCCAGTATGATTTCCCATAATAATATTGCCGAGTTAATTAGCGCTGCTTTGCCCAATGCCAAAGTTCAAGTTGAAGATCCTAATCATGATGGTCAACACTTTTCTGCGATCGTGGTTGCAGAGCAGTTCGAGGGCTTATCGATGATTAAGCAACATAAACTGGTGTATGGAGCAATTCAGGAGCATCTCGATACTGGAGCTATCCATGCATTACAGCTAAAAACTTATAGCCTTTCTCAGTGGCAAAGTATACAGGTTCAGGTTCTTTAACTACTACAGAGCCTAAATTATTCAAGCAGGGAAACTCCTACGTGGTTGCCCTGCTTAGCTAGCAGATTCAGATCGTAAATTTAAAGTAAGTGATTGCGAACTGCAAAAACTGCCGCTTGCACGCGATCATTCAGTCGATAGCTCCTCTTCAGTAATGCTGTGCCGATTTCCTGTGATGCTCCTGTTCTTTCCGCCATAGCCTGAAAGTCTCTCAGTAAATGAGACCAGCATATTTGTCTCAATTCTGGCTTGACCCAAATATGAAATAAATTAAACAAGGAGTCAAAAAAGACTTCATTATGGCTGTCAAAGGTAATCGTTTAGCCATTTGTGCATACGATAAAAGTCACGGACATTTCGTTAATCTGGAGTCAATTGAGTTAAAACCAGA
>JADBWK010000128.1 GCA_020404895.1 Pseudanabaena sp. M085S1SP2A07QC
CCCTCAAAGTGGCTCAGTAAACTAACTGTGATAGAACTATTCATTACGGGTTGACTTCTTTATTGTCTCCTTATTTTATTCACTTTTTTATGCGGTTGCCCTGGCCATCTTTTGGGTTTTATGTCCTAAGCAAAGCTTACATTGCTATAATTGTTGTTTGTCAGGCTCTTCTGTAGGAATAATTTCTAGCTCATCATCCACATATAGATATCTAAAGTACTCATTACAATCAGGTTGTAATGGTGATACAGCCAGAGGTTCATTGCCTCTTTTACATCCGCAATGCTGCAAACAGTGAAGAAAATCTTTATACTCTGGGGCGGATATTTTATATTTCTCTGCTAAGTACAGGACAAAAAGCTGGAAACGATCTCCCAGCAAGGGTTTAAGGTGATAAGCCCGAAGGTCTTACCCAGTGATGGTTTCGGGGTGTTTTGGTGCTCTATTTTTGATTTTTTGTCCTGTACTTAGATCGTTATTATACAATTTACACCTCAAACCCAGAAAACCCAAAAAAATCCAATTATTAATAAAAATAGTCCATTCGATAACAAAAATATTTGTAGATTTTAGATTTAAAATAGATTCACAATTATATTTACCTTAATTAGAAAATTCTGATTTGTTAGAGATAATGGCGATTTGTTCATGATCTACTGTAGCTGCTTGCAAGACTTTAACAAAGCAAAGATTATGTTGCCCTGGTATGCGTTGGAAGAAAAAAGGGGCGAGCATAATTCTGAGTTTAAGAGCTTTAGTTTTAACTTCTACTCGTTGGAAGCAATTCTGGGACAATCTCAATCAGTATGGGTTTCCTGTTGCTGCCTAATAATTTTATTATACTAAGGTCGTACCCATCGATATTCTTAACTTGCATAAGAAAAGACTTCTACATTTTAGAACCCATTTAAGAATTGTAGTTTTTGCCCCCATAGCTCCCCAATAATGGGGGGAACCATATTTAAGTCCCCCAGTATTGAGGGATTTAGGGGGCTAGCCACCCAAAGTTTTAAGTGTCCAATTCTTAAATGGATTCTTAGAACAACCGTGAAGTTAGCAGTAAAAGCGATAAGCCTAGTAGAACTAGAATTGAACTGCCGATGTTGTTCCAGAATTGGTGATAGCTGGTGAGAGAAGCGCGTTGCTTGGGGCGATCCTCCATGATTGGTTGCAATGTCGATAGATCGATAATTGGGAACTTGCCGCGCCGAAACCAGCCTGTTGCAATTACTGAGCGAACGCAAAGCATTTCTAGATTTTTGATGGTACTGGAAGGATCGATAATCCATTGACGGAAATTGGGAATGTAATTAATAAAAGCTAAACCGCCCTGATCTTCCAAACGCATTGAATAGCCAATATAAAACTCATCAGTACCATAGCCGAGTAATTCCCCTGGGATTTGTACAGGAAGCCCTTGAACATAGCTAGCATACGGATCGATGAGCAAGCTCACCAGATCTGTGTCGGTAACTTTACGAAAGTCTGGATAGCGCAAACTGCCTTGCAGCATAAATCCTAAGCCTAAGCCAATCATTAATAGACTGAGTAATAACCATCGATTATAGAGTTGCGATAAAAACATCGCCGTAATTACTGCGATCGCAACACCAACAACAGGAGAGACTTGAATTAATAAATCGCGCCAAAAATTTTGATATAAAAGCTTTTTATTAAGTTTCTTCTCTTCTTTTAATAGTTCTGCAAAGTCATATTCAGTAGATAGCCCCAATTGTTTGGAATAGCCAGCTAAAAATCTCATCCTTTTGCCAACTAAGGGATGCGTAGAATGAATCTCTAGCCAACGTCGCCAAGGATTAAATAGTTCCCAGAGAAATATTCGATAGGGATCTTGATCGGTTTGTCCTGAATGAGCAATTTCCATTGCTAGCCCGATCGCAGTCATAGTTTGGCGATCAGAGATGCCAATTGCCCTTGTAGATTCTAAAAGTCGATTGGTGGGCATAGCTGGCTGATTGAAAGGTAACATTTGCCGAGCCATTTTTGGGAGCGCTCTTGCCAGTGCATTGGGGTTTCCAGTGATTTCCGAGGCAAAGCGATCGCTGACAATCGTACTTGCGTGTGAAAGCCAAACCAATAGATAATTACTCAAGGAATAGAGTACAATGGCGAAGCTCGCTGCAACTTGCCAGAGTTGCTTGGCACTTTTAGCGCGATAACTTTGGCGGCTCAATAGAACATAGATGTAATAGAGGATTTGAACAGGCGCAGAAACAAAGGTTAAAACAGCAAAGCTCTTGTTCCGAATTCGTCCTAGCTGATAGGCATAAACCGCAGCAATTTCGTCATCATCTAGACAGTCAAATAACCCACGACTGACCACAATTCTTGCTGAGTTGGAGATTACCCCATAGGTAAAAGCAACGGGAGCATCATCTTCAATCCATCCCAATCGCGGCACAAAAATATTGTACTTTTCACAGAAGTTCTCTATGATCTCCACGGATTCGGGACTTCTTTCATCTAAATCGGCAAGTGTAATCCATTGAATGCGGTGATATTGCTTTTGGGTAATGTCGATAATCCAAGGTGACATAAAAAACAGCAAGATGCTGAATATCGCCGTAACGATCGCCGTTGTCTTTAACCATGCTTCAGAAAAGAAGTCTGTGAAAATCCGTGAAAATCCATAGCCGATTAAAAATTGCAAACCAATGATTGCGAGGATAGTCAACACCATCGCCGCGACGAGAAAATAATTGTATCTAGAGGGGAGCGATAAGGTAACGTCTTTTTTGCGATAACGGCGAGGATCGGATTTGATGACCGAAGCGACATCTTCATTTCGCTTGATCCGATCATCAGTTGGGGCATCAAGCACCTGCTGAAGTGTGATTAAGGATTTTTGAGCCCATTTTTGCAACTGTGGGTCAGATGTGTTTGCTAATTGTTCACAAATAGTAATTGCTTTGTCGGCACGCCCAGTTTTTTTGTAGGCTGAAACTAGCCATATTTGGGCTTGTATATAGTCTTTAGAGGTTGGATCGTTACTCTCTTGGCTATATTCAGTCAAGATCGCGATCGCTTCGGTGTAATGCTTTCGCAGCAAGGCTGCTTTGCCAGCTTTTAGTGACATCGTTTCGACTCAATCTCGCAACATTAAAACTTATTTTGACACTTACCACACTAATTAAGTAGCTAGGCTCAATTAAATATAAAACTCCAAAATCTGTACCTCCCGCTACGCGGGAGGTACAGATTTTGGCGCTGGCTAATTGATTATTTTAAGGTACTTAGGAATGAAGATTAATTGACACTCCCCGAACTGAAGTGGCGGGGATTCCTGATTCAGCGAGACAACTTACCAGATAGACCTAGATCTAACTAGCAGAGGTCAAACTCTCCACAGGCGTAGAAATTTCCGTACGCCCTACGGTATTTTTTAAACCAATAGCCAAGATATTCAGTGCAGCATTGTGGTCACGGTCTAAAACCGTACCACAGTGACTACATTGATGAGTGCGCTCACTCAGCGATTTCTTGACAGTTGTTCCACAGGTTGAG
>JADBWK010000129.1 GCA_020404895.1 Pseudanabaena sp. M085S1SP2A07QC
ATATTTCGATGGATTTTCCTTTACGATGTTTAGTCGTCAATTGCTGTACTTCACCATTTTTTTCTAAATAATCCAACCACTCATACAAACTAGAATGACTGGATGGTAAGCAGGTGAAAATAAAGTTCATCTCTGCATCTAAACAATGATGACACATCGGTTGACGGCTATAGAGATCATCCCCTAACAGCGTAATTGCTTGTCCCTGAAATAGCTGACGAGGCATCAAGGGGACAATTTTGCCATTGTTTGACTTCATCAATTACCTCATCAGTGACATTGGAGATTAGTGTCGGTGATACTTCGACACCATACATTTCCTGCAACTGCGATTGGATATCCCTGACGCTCATACCTCTGGCATACAGAGCGATTCTCTTTTCATCTAGTCCTGTCAGTCGATTTTGTCCTTTCTTTACCAGTTGTGGTTCAAACTCTCCTTGCCGATCTCGTGGTACGACGATTTCGGCTATACCAAAGTCTCCTTGGACTTTCTTCTGACTATGACCGTTGCGACTGTTGCTTTGTCCTTCTGGTTTTGATTCATGCTTCTTGTACCCTAGATGCGTTGATAGTTCTGTCTCTAATGCTCGCTCCACTAATGCTATGGTTAGTTGTTTCAAGATTCCTCCTTCTCCGAATAGGTCGGGTGGTGTTTTACATTCTTGCAGCATTTCGTCTAGCAATTCTTTGCGTATATTCATCGTTTTTAGTGTTAGTTATTGTGTGTCTTGATTGTCTCTCTGTATACTTCCTAGACTTTACACACTTTACTTTACACTCTCAGTCTTTGGACTATCAAACTCCTGCAACAATTCATTTTAAACAGCCTAACACGGAGGTTCATATGTAGTTATTTTGCTTGCCTTTTGTCGATGCAGCTTTTTATCTTAACTTTTATACTTTTTTGTCTTGACAATGGGGAGCGCTTTAATATTAGCATTTACCCCAACTTGGATATCAAACACATTGTAAATAGGTTTGAAAGTGCGTTTGCGAATATTACCACCCAAATTAAATTGATCGCGTGATCGTGGCTCAAGCTGAAAAAGATCCAACCATTAAAGGTTTAGGTAAAGTCCTACCTAATGCTTGATACTCTTCTATTAAAAGTTCGATTACCTCTTCTCCATTCTTTAGAGCCTCTGTGTAGGTATCACCATGAGTATGAGCATAGGGACCAAACTCAGGCAAACTAACTACATATTTATGATCTTCATCCGACCACTGAATCAAAATACTGTACTGGCAACTCATTTTTATTCCTCTTGATTATCTGAATTTTTTAAGTCTTGAAGCGCATTTCTAACATCTCGCTCTTGATAGCGATCGGCATCGGCTCCGTCCTTGCCTGATATCGTCAAGCTATAGGACAGCTTTACATGACTCCATACAGTATGACTCCCTTTGCCAGATCTAAAAGTAAAACCAGCTTTAAGTAGTATTGCTTTAATTTCTCGAATTTTTTTAGGCATATATTCATATATTATATTTTAGCTTTAATGGCTAATCGGATGATAGTTCTATGTCGAATATCTTCCCTTCCATTCCTGCAAGAACTTTTTGACGAACTTCCTCAATCTCTTTTTTGTTTGAGTTCATCCTCTCGCTTCTGCAACTCATATTCTTCTAAAAGCTGAAACGAAAACTCAATAACATCGTCAACACTTTTGTATTGACCGCTTTGTACTCGCTCAAGCACGAATTTTTCTTGTTTTGGTGTCAAAGTAATAATCATGTTAATCCTTTGGCAATCCTAAATCTGGTAAACCTTTCACAATTTTAACGGTTTCTAAGCTAACGGTGATGACTTGCTTAATCAATCTCACGATGTATTCTTCTTCATCAAGGCGATTAGGATCGTTGGTAATACCGCTTCGTTTGTCGGTGCTGACTTGGTATTGATCGATGATCCAGTCTAGGGCGGAACGGTTGCCTAGTTTGTATTCAAAGGTTTCTGGGGGAATGCCTGTAAGGGTGAGGAAGTCGTTATATTTGATTTGGGTTTTGTCTTTGCTGAGGCGCATTTTTTCGACTCGCCAATCGATGGGGAGGTCTTTGTTTTCGATATGTTTGAGGCGATATTCGGGTTGTTGTTCGTAGTTGATATGGATTTCGGTAAGGCATTTTCCAGAGATGGCAAAGGGATGAAATTCTGGTGCGAAGGGGATACGCGGTAGTTCGCGTTTGAGGTTGGCGGCGTAACGTTGGCGATATTGGGGATGATGGAGTAGGGCGTAGGTGTAATGGAAGATGTCCCATTTGGTAATCTTGGGATCTTGATAATGGGTTTGGAATTTTTCTAATGCCCAATCAGTAATATTTTCTTGACGATTATTTCCTTCTTCATCGTATGTATAAAAAGAAAACCATTGAGGAACTGTACCAATCCCCATAAAATTAAGGTCAGGAATTATTTTACTGATGAGAGTCGCAAATGATTGTTGCGCCCCAATACCTGTAACGCATATAAATCTGTTTTCATCTTCTATTTTAGATGTTGGAGAAATATACGGGAATTGATATCTTCTTTCATTAAGATACTTATCAAAGTATAGAAATGTGGCGATAAAAGGACGATATATCGAATGGCGTAAATATTGATTATCAAAAGCAATGTAAATTTCCCTCTTAACAAAAGCCTTTAAACCATCTGACCAACTTATTTGATGATTATCTGAATTCACAAAATTATTAATGTCTAGTTCTTTATCCTCTCGATTTTTATAACGCAAAATATGATCATTATAAAAGCTAATGGTTGTCTGTATGTTTTTAGTTAATTCATCGGAGTTGAAATTATAAGCCCAAGAATCACGGCTAGTTTTAACGCCTCCACTATAAAGCTTAAAAATTGCATAAGCTGCTATACCATCAGTAGATTTTGCTTCCTTTGTTCCAAGTGGAATAAAATCTTCATACTCAGTATGTAAACCTTCCAAAAGCCAGTTATGCTTTGCATCAGGCTCAATAGATTCCCATTTAATATCTTTAAAACTATCAATCGACTCTAAATGTTGAAGCTTTTGTTCTTTTGTCCAGAACTCATCAACTCTTACATAACCCAAGTTGCTACCTATCAAAAACCGTCTCAAAACAAGTTAAAAACAGCCTATCTAAGTGCTAAACAACGCTTTTTTTGTATAAAAATCCAGCATTTTTTATTTTGATTTTAGTTTTTGATGAATAGGTAGCAACTTG
>JADBWK010000013.1 GCA_020404895.1 Pseudanabaena sp. M085S1SP2A07QC
GGGCGCTTCGCACCCACAACACAATTACATTAAATGACTACCATCCAGTGAAGTACAGGTTTGTTTCCCATCTGAAGGCTAGAAAACAAACCTATGTAACTCAATTGCTTACAAATCTCTATAATTTAGAATTAAAGCTATAGCCAACACCATAAACCGTTTGAATTAAATCTTCAGAACCTCCTATCGCCTTAAGTTTACGGCGAATATTCGTAATATGAGTTCTCACAGTTTCTTCACCAGATAATTTATCCAGATCCCAAAGTTTATCGAGCAAATTAGCCTTCGTAAATACTTGCGTAGGATTACGCAAAAAGCATTCCAGAATAACATATTCCTTAGGGGTTAATGCTAAGAGATGATCATCATAAGTGATCGTATGTGAATGCAAATTTAATGTCAATAAGCCTTGCACAATCACCGTTTGCTGTATGTCCACCACTCGCCGAGATAATGCCCTGATTCGTGCCGCCAACTCCTCCAGATCAAAGGGCTTTACCAGATAGTCATCTGCACCTGTATCTAATCCCAAAACCTTATCTGCGATCGTATCCTTAGCAGTGAGCATCAAAATATGAGTCTTACATCCCTCTTCTCGCAAACGCTTACATAGAGAAATTCCATCCAAACGCGGCAACATCAAATCCAAAAGAATCAGATCGTATTCCACAGCTTGAGCATATTCCAAAGCACTAATCCCATCGCTTGATACATCGACAACATGACCTTGATGCCTGATGTCCTTAGCAACTGGCTTAGCGATATATTCATCATCTTCCACTAACAGAATTCTCATAATGCCTATATATATAAATTTGGCAAGATTTGCTTTGTAAATCTTGCCAAATTTATACATCTTATCCCACTTGACTCGGTAAAGTTCCAACTTGGACAGTTACCCTCATTGGCTGCCCACCACGATTCACTTCCAATTGCAGGTTACTACCAACAGCACTATCTTGAACAGCTTGCTGCAAATTTTCTGGTTTTGTGACTTCTTTATCATTGAGTTTCGTCACCACATCACCAGCCTTTAGACCAGCATTCGCCGCAGGAGAATTATTCTGCACTGCTACAATTAAGACTCCACGATCGCTATTTACTTTTAATCTCGCAGGCAATTTCTGTTTGACATCAGCAGTCAGCCCGACCATCTGTACTCCCAAATAGGGATGATCAACTTTACCTTGACTAATTAGCTGCTGGGCAATGCTTTTAGCTTTGTTAATGGGAATAGCAAAACCTAGACCCTGCGTACCTTGGATAATCGCCGTATTCATACCTATAACTTCACCACGCTGATTGAGCAAAGGTCCACCTGAGTTACCAGGATTAATCGCCGCATCGGTTTGGATAAAGCGCACCTGCTGATCGGGAATCCCAACCTGAGAGCTAGAACGTCCCGTTGCGCTGACAATACCAACAGTGACTGTGTTATCTAATACAAGGGGATTCCCGATCGCGATCGCCCATTCGCCTGATTGCAAGCGATCAGAATCTCCCAATCTCACAACGGGCAAATCGGAAGCATCAATCTTCACAACAGCAACATCCGTAACCTTATCCGCACCTAAAACCTTACCGTTAAAGGAACGACCATCCCTGAGTGTCACAGTCACTTTATCCGCACCACTCACCACATGAGCATTGGTGAGAATTTCGCCATTCGCATTAAAAATAAACCCTGATCCCGTTCCTTGAACTACTTCTTTTCTTTGTTGACTAGAAGAGTCATAAGAGAATTGATTGAAAAAAGGATCATTGAAGATATCAGGAATCTCACGAACTATGGTTCGCGATGAATCAATTCGCACAACTGCACCACCATCTTTTTTCACGGTTTCCGTAATGAAATTGGGATCACTAGCGATCGCTAATTTCCCAAAAGGATTATTTTCGGCAATTACAGGCGCGATTCCTTGAGCGATCGCTTTATTTTGAGTAAATAGCTGTTTTCCACCAATCGCCACCGATGCTCCCATCAAAAAAATGGCGCTATAGAGAACGGGCTTTTGCCATTGAAGATATTCAATCTTCATAGGTAAATCCTGCTTTTTGCAATATCTGTTTTTTTTCTCTAGAACAAAATTAGGACAGGATTATCAAGAACTTAAAAAGATCCATTTCGCATTTAAGGAATGTGCCAAGAAAAAATATTTGCAAATATTTTTTCAGATCAAATCAGGCGATCATGAAAATATCTGCTTACTAATTTGAGAATCTTAATTATTACAAAGATAAAAACTAAGAGAGAGAGATCAACATTATCATCGATTCCTAAATTTAAACCGAAATCAAAATTATCCCCATTTGTACTTTATCCCACTAAAAAAATTATTAATTTTAGTAAAATTTTTTAAGAATAGATGAAGCAGTTGCTCCAACTTTTGACAACAATTTTGATTATTTTTTGATTGTTGATCCCCAACTTATTCCACCTATAGTGTTTTTGCCTGTGGAAAACCTGTGGAAAACCCCAAATCTTTTGTGGATAACTTGGCAAAATCTGTGGATAACTTGGAGATAAATGTGGATAACTTTTAATAGGTATTTATACCCTGTGGAAAA
>JADBWK010000130.1 GCA_020404895.1 Pseudanabaena sp. M085S1SP2A07QC
ATACCCATCTGTGATTAGTTCAATAAGACAGTCCTGCAACGCCTGCTCTGCGCGAATACTCGATAACACCGTAGTTAATTGAAAGTAATCTACGGCAATCTCTGGTGAAGCTTTTGCAGCAGCTTTTAAAGCCAAAAACAGAGGCTTTAAATTACCAGCCAGCAAACGGTTATACAAAATATCCCAATTAGGGAAGCGGACAGAAAGAATAGTAGCCGCCTGTATTTCTTCAATTTCTGCTTCTGTAAAATCCACAACTTTCTGCTCTCCTGTCGTCAAGTCAGATTCTATTCTTTGCATATTACTCATAGAAAATATTTACACTACCAGCATCAAATGTGTCAGTACCAATAACGGTTGTTAAGCGAACGCGGTCTAAAACACCAGCCAAAGTTTTGTTACCGCAAGTAATAAAAGTTGTAGCCCCAGAAGTATCCGCAAAAACACCACTTACAGCCCAAACATTAGCGCCCAGATGAGTCAGCACTACAAAGCCACTAATTAACGACGCACTATTAACAGCATTTATTAAAAAGCCTACAGTAGACGTTCCGTCAGCAGTGGAAGAAGCACCAATTCTTTGTCCGACGCTTGCGTAACCCGTTGAATCAACAGATCCCGAGCCAATTCTTACCAAGAGATTGCTAGTTCCATTAGTGCTTACACCATTAAAACTAATTGTGATTCGCTTTACCCAGCTAGGAATAGAAGTAAAATCAATCGCCGTTCCTGATGTTGTGTTTACGGCAGTGCTAGCCTTAAATGACTCCGATAACTTCACAGGAGTCACATTGGCATCGGCAATCTTGGCTGTAGTGACATTAGCGTCAAGAATTTTAGCAGTTGTTACCGAATTATTAGCCAACTTTACTGTCGTTATTGAGCCGTCAGCGACCGAACCACCAAGAGAAAGCGCTTGAACTTCTATTAGAATCTGCCGCAATAAATCAGTTTCAGTTGCATTCATTGTGTAAATTCCTTTAGAGTTCAAGCCGCGAAAACCGTTAAGTATCTGCCTTAGTGACTCGATCGCAGTAGTAGCCATTTAACGACCTTGGATAACTTTCAAATAATCAACTTGCAAATTTCGAGCTGCTGCGCCTGGGTTTTTAATTCCAAAAAATGGAAGCATCGCTACACCTGTAGGAAAAGTAGCAACGTTGACGCTATATTCAGAGGCAAATTTAACGTCATTGGCAAAAACTCTTAGAGTCGTACCGCCATCAAAATGAAACTGTAAACGCACGTCGTTAGTTCCGTCGTTTGCAACAACTTGAGTAGATTCCTGAACGGTTTGACCGCTAGCCTTATGAGTCCAAATCCATTGAGTTGGCGCATCGTGGTCAATCGTAAAACCAAATAAACCAACGTCTGCAAATTCAGTTGTAGTATCTGCCATGAAGTTCGCAGCGTTAGCGGCATAAGTCGCAAAGCCGACAAAGTACGCGCCGCTAACCGTGCTTGAAGCGCGGACTTTAAACTCAGCCCACAATGCTTTACCAGAGTTTGCAGTGATGTTAAAAAAGTCATTACCGCCAGTTGTAAATCCGTCTAGGCTTAAATACTGTTCATCGTTTGCAGTTGCCGTGCAAGCAATTTGGAGCCTGCCACCAGCACCGTCTACAGACGTGACGTTACCGTTACCGTCGCCAGTGTATCGCCATCCGAATGGTTGTAATGTGGTTGCGACGCTCGATCCTTGTGGGCGGATAAAGTCTTCAAGATACTCAAAAAATAAGTTTGGCGAGAAAACAAGCGGTGCTCTAGTTTGCCCCCAAAACGAAGTACCCCCATGAGGAATATAGTCAGGAGCGAAAGCAAGCTTTGATCTCTCCAATGCGGCTAGTGCTGCTATCTGATCATTTGTGGTCATAATTCTTAGTTTCCTTTCCTGTTCTAGTAGACTTTGATTTTTCGGGCTTAGGATAGGTCAAATTTAAATCAGGGCAATGACCTACTTTTTGCAATTCTGGACAAATGCGATCGCCTGCTAAGTTGGTGCAAATCTTTTCGCCACAAGTTTCACAAATTAAAATGCCCTGACTGTTTTTAATCATGATTAAAAGGGTGCATCAGTAACGCGAACCTCAACAACTCGAAGCTGTTGCTCTGAATCAATTGCGGGATCGACATCAAGATCGCCGACAATGCGATCTGCTGTCCAAATCCAATCGTCAACCATTTGGAAGTTGTCCTCAGTCGCTCGGCGCATTTCAGGTTCCATGCCAGTTGCATTAGCAACAGCATAAAATCCCATTGCAATACAAGCTCTAGTAGTTTTAGCGCCGTCGCCAAAAGTCGTAGTAAACACGCCTTCAGTACCAGCCGCACCGCCAGCAAAAGCAGTAGATTGAAACAAGTGGAATCCGCAAGCGGTAAGCAGATAGCCCGACACAGTTGGCATATCTGCGTTAGTAACTTGAGTCAACATTTCGGTTAAGTACTCAACCGACATTTTCTCAGTATTGCGATTGTTGGAAGTCAGCGAATTGACTAGAGGTACTAGACTCAAAGGATTGCCAACTAAAATAAGAGAACCCATTGCGTCAGTATCAATATTCAGAGCACCAGTCATGTATGCGTAAAGAGCATTGAGGAAGGATTCCGAAAGTGCGCCGTTATCCCCCGCATTAACGTCTAAGGCAGTTGTAGTTACCGAGCCATTGTCGTTATAAACAATCCTAGTAGTAGCTAACAAACGAGTCCTGATACACAAATCAAGATCGGCTTCTTGATGCTTACCCAATTTCTTCATGACTCGATTTTCCAAAGGAATCATTGAATATGCCGAGAGGAACTGCGGAATCGAAACAGGAACAGTTAAGCCTCTTCTCTGCAAAGTCAAAGTTACCGAATCAACAACATATTCTTGGCGAGTTGCTCCAGGACCAGCAAGAGGCATCAAGTTGGTTGAAACATCAGAAGCAGGAGGAATATCGCGATCGCGAGGAACTTGAATTGTGTCGCCTGGTCCTTTGCCTAATTCCAGATTCTTAAAAGCAAATTGCCAAAAAACATATGTACCGCTATGAGTAGTCCTCATAAACGAGCTTAAATAATCAAGCAACGCGGGCAAAATGTCAGTTCTAGCAGTCGCCGCCGCCTTGTCGGTTAGACCGCGTAAAAAGCCATGCTTCTTAACCATCACCTCCATCTCTTGACGAAGATCGGCTTTATGCTTCAAGAAAAAGCTATCAATTGTTGAAGTATCTCGTTGCAAATATTGAATACCGCGCAATTGATTGGTATACATTTTGCTGTCTGCTTTTGCCACGCATTCAACAAAGTCTTTAAATAGCCCAGTCTCCCGATCGCGATCGCTTGCTAGCAATGTATTAACGCCTGGCATAGACACACCAGATTTATCGGAAATTGGATGCGAATGACCAAGAGCAGTAAAAACATTAGCTATGGCGGCTTTCTGATTTTGAGCATCTGCCAGATCAGACTTAGCTTTATCAAGTTCAGCTTGCAAAGTCTTGACATCAGTTTCAAACCTTCCCTCAACTTTCTTGGTTACATCATCAGTTACCGAGGCGATCGCAACCTTCAACATGCTCTCAAGTTGAGATGCAGCCAAAGTCACAATCTGATCTTTCTGTTCTGGTAGAACTTGATCAGATTCTGCGGTCGCGGTTGAAATAACTTCCTTGTTTTTTGCTGCTTCGATCGCGCTTTGCTCAGTAACCGCACCTGTACCAGTCACAGGCGGAAATTCTGAGGCGATCGCACGAACTGGTCTAGGTATCAATTGCTTAGTCATTTGTGCGAAATTTGTGCAGTAACTTTATGATTGATTCTACTACCAAATAAAAAATATGCGCGTCAAAGTCTTGTTTACCGACAATTTGGTCTCGCGGAATCGTGCGCGATGGTCTGCGGCAGAAATTCAAAAAATGCCTTCACTAATAGTTGGTCATCGTGGAACACTCGATCACGCCTGGGGAAGTGTTGCAAATCGGTGGGGAATTGTAGTTAGCGCCAATGCTGTTAAGGGGGAAATTCCCAAGGATTTGTCACCAGAGGAAAAAGCCGTAGTAGACAAAGAAGGTTACTGGTATGCAGAATGTGACATTGAAGTAGCGATCGCTAATGTCCCCAGTCGAGCATGGTTAGCTGAGATGATTCAAAGTCTGCTGCTTAGCGAAAACTCCATAGGCTTCAGTTATCGATATATGCGTTGTCCTAATTGTGAGTGCGCAGCAGGAGACCTGCGATCGCCTAAATGCCCTAACTCTTATGAAGATATTTCTTATTACGAGCGTGTTGATGTGCAAGAAGTTTTTGAAGTAAGCTTTGTTGAAATTCCCGATGTTCGGCGCGCCCGAATTTTAGAAATTGACGGTATCAAAGTTGAAGATTTACTACTAGAACAAAAATGAACTTTCTTGCTGCTTTTATAGCGATCGCCACTTTCATGATTTGGGGATGGTTTCTACTAGAACGAGATTGGAAATATGCCAATGATCTTGATGCTGGTTTCTTCTGGTCAATAATCCCTGTGGCGATCGTAATATCGACAGCCTTATATTTAGCAAGTGCTTAAAAGCTAATCGTTATTGCATTCATTATCAATAAAAAAATTCGCGCACCGACAGGTCGATATGTATTTTGAAGGGAAATAACCAAACGTCTATATTAATAATTGATTGATAAATATATAACTTGTTATTAAAAGTTAGTAATTAATATATAGATTGCTGTCTATGAATATTCTGCAAATAATTAAATAAATAAATGTTGAAAACAATTAGCGATCGCTCTCACCTCACAGCACCTCACCGCAGCCGCCTATCTAAGTCAATGCTCTATCTAATCCGATCGCGTAAACTAGATAGGTCAAAGAGTATTTTGGATTATGGTTGTGGACATGGCTTTGAGTTTCAATACTTGCGATCGCTTGGTTATGATGCTCACGGCTATGATCCACACTTCTTTCCCGAATATCACGATCGCCAATTTGATATCGTCACCTTGCTTCATGTGCTAAATGTTATTCCTAACTTTAGCGATCGCATCAGAGTTATTCAAGATGCTTATTCCCGATGCCAATCCATTCTAGTAGTAGCCTCGCGATCGCCTCAACCATGTGCCGGCACTGATTATCTAGATGGCAAAATTACTCGATACGGCTGGTTTAATAAGTGCTATTCAGATATTGAGTTAAAACTATTCTGTGCTGCTTCATTGGGTGTTAATTCGTCACAATTTAAGCAAATAGGGCAAAAAGCTTTTGTTTTTCACCGTTGATTTATTTGGTAGCGATCGCATAGCGGATCTCTCAGGCGATCGCAGTCTGCGATAGTTATAGTCTCCTTCGTGGCTATTCTAACCAATCCCTGTATCGCCATCATTATTAGAGCGGAAGTTTACACCCGATCGCAGAAACTCCGTAAGATCATCGCCAAACGTTTGACGCTCCAAGTTAGCCACACGTTGATCGACTCGTATAGTAAATTTGGCGATATCATCCAATCGCTTATCAGTACGCTCTATGTGGTTTTCTAACCTCCTAGCAAGATTATTAATATCATCAGTATTTGTTGCAATATTCTGAGCATGTTTACCCAATGCAAAAACCAAACCAGCGATCGCAAGGGCAAAGGTTAAAACAGCAAGTGCATCTTGTAAACTCATTCTTTCTTTCCCTTGGTCATCTTGAGGCGAACAGCTTCATTCATTATCTCAATTTCGCTCAAGATTTGCATAGTATTCACCACCGAATCCAACGAGTCTGAGCTTGAAGGATTTAACTCATCTAGTGATCGCTGAATAAACTCAATACCCTTCTTCATAGTTTCGGGTATCTGCTTAGTCCATTCCTTAGTTTTGTTGAAAAGGGCTAATCTATATTCCCTTTGCAGTTCTTTGTCAGTCTCAAGCAGCTTCCTATAGTTAGAAATTGTTCTAGGAGAACAGCCGAACGTTTTAGCGATCGCTTTGTCAGTGCTGAAAGATGCCTCAGCCAATATCAAAGCCGCCCTATATCTATCTAACCTATTGCCCATTTCTTTGTTTTGGATGCGATCGCACAATCATTTCTAAGTCATATATCCGTCTCTCAATCTCTGCATACCTTAGCTGGACTGGGATATGTTCTGGTTGCTCCAAATATTTAGCGATCGATGCTTGAATTACAGCACTGCGATCGCACCCCAATAAAACCGCATTAGCATCAATTTGTAAGGCTAAATCTGTGGGAATACGAGCATGTATCTGCGTTTTAGTAGAGATTTTTTCCATATGTATTTGTTGCAATTACAAACAATTACAGTTATTCTAATCATAGAAACACCACCGTGATACTCCAAGTAGCAAAAGCGCTCACCTTCAGCGAGAGAAGAATGAGCGCTTTTTTTATTTCAAAGACTTGCGGTTGCCTTTATGAGGGGCGATCGCTACGGAATTGATTGATAAATTGAGATCTAATAAAGATCTTGGCAAGATGGACAAATAGTAGCGGCGGCAAAGTGGAACCGCTTAGTTCTAGTTAAGCTCGAACAGGTTTTCAGCACGGTTATCTCGCTTAGTGAAATATGGCTCAGTAAGGGATGCTGAAAACAACTCGCAATCAGTTGACTAAACATTTATATTCTGTCGCTCAATCGCCGCTATGCTCAACCCGTCGCATCCTGCGATCGTCTGCCTAAGTCTAGGCTGTGAATCTGTGAATAGCGCCGAAAAAAGCACCTTTCGCGGCAAGATAGCAAAAACGCCAAGTCCATTTATATTGAGGCTTCGCCATTTTTTCTGGGACTTGACGAGTTTTGCTTTATCTTTTGCTTGGGGTGCTTTTTTCTGAGTTGGGAGAAGAGAAGAAGAAAAGAGAAGAAGGAGAGAAAGGCATTTCGAGGGTTCTGTCAAGTTTTTTGCGGTGGTTTTTTCTTTCTGCTTTGGGCGCTGGTTTGTTGCCTCACTTCGCGATCCCAGTTTTTCGCCGCTAAGCGGCTCACGACCAGCCTTTTTTACTTTACTTTGTAGTCTTTTTATGCTACACTAGTACTAGTTTCTCAGGTGGTTGTCGTGGTTCCTAGTTCAGTTTCTTCCGTTTTGTCTTCTGCTTCCTTGGTGGGTTTCAGTGGTTCTCGGTCGTCGGTTCCTGCCGTTTGTGGGTCTGTGGCTTCGTTGGTTAGTTGCTCCGTAGCTGTTGGTTGTGCGTCAGGTGTTGACGGGTTTTTTCGTGGTTGCTTTCCGTCTGCTTCGGTGTTTTCCGCCTCCTCTTTTGGAGTTGGTCATGGGGCGTTTGCGGCTAGGTCAGTGGCTTTTGTTCGGGCGTTGGTAGCTGGTGGCGGTGTGTTGGTTTCGTTTCCGTCTGGGGTTTGTCCTATTGGTTTACTTCCTTCCTCTTCGTCTAGTCGTTGTTTCAGTGGCTTGGGTTCTGGGTCATGGGCTTCCTTGGCTTTTAGTGTTGGTTTGGGCGTTCAGTCGTTGGTGTTTTCTCCGTCTGGTGTTCCTTCTGGCTGGGGTTTTGTTGCTTTGGGCGGCGGCTGGTTTCAGTTTGTTTCTGGTGGTTGTCAGTTGAGCCTGTTTTAGTTTTTTTTCAGGAGAGGTTCCACCTCTCTACAAATTTTATTTAAAGGCACAAGACAATGATTAAAAACTATTTAGAGATACTTAAATACTGTCAGAAGTTTAGTTTAGAGACTTTTGGCTTTGGTTTTAGACCAGACTTTTATAGCAAATTCGACTGGGTACAGGATGACAGATTGGAGGCTTATATCAAAAGACATGATCGAGAAATAGGACTTGTGAGATTAGGCAATGACGTTAGCTTACATCGTGATAAGGATGTGAGTATTAATGCAAAATTGATTGTTTTCAAAGATTTTGATTTTGAAATTAACGGACAGCGATCAACTTTAAAAGCAGGTGAGCTAATTGAATTTAAAGGTACAGATCTTCACCGAGGCTGGAATTGCTGCTGCTTAATTATGTGGAATAGAAAGAAATCACGGTGATTTTTTGGTGATGACTTAGGCGATCGCCTTAACAAAATCATTTTAAGTTGATATATAAAAAGATTGCTATTGTAGCCTTTAAATGCTACAATAAGCATAGCTTAGAAATAAGCAAGGGCAAAGCCATAAAAAAAGGCAGTCCCAAGACTACCTCTATTATTCTTATTCGGAGTCTACCATGTTCAACGTTTCTACTGGCGAAAAATCAATTGACCTCAACGACGCGATCGCGGAAGCTGCGGAGATTTACTGCAATAGAGCAAAATCCGAAGGTGACTTCTATAGCCAAGATCGCGTTGCATACCAGATCGGTGAGTTTCTTGTGGATTTGATGGATGACTTTATCAACGCAGGACTTGAAGACCTGATCGATCATCGCGGTGGCGGTAAATGGGATTTAAGAGAAAAACTCTTTAAATCTCTTGGCAAGCTGGAGCCGATGAACTTGACAGTAGTTGAAGAATATCAAGATCGAATTGCTGCATAGTTTCCATTCCTGCGATCGCTTCCTATAGCGATCGCCTCTCAACTCTCTACCAAAACCATTAACCAAGTAAAAAAATGCTTTACAGAATCGAAAGAACAGACGGAGACTATCAGTATGTAGCGTATTGCGATGACAAAGCGAGAGCGCTTTCCATCTTTACAGACAAACTAACCCGTTTGCAAAAAGGCAATTACTGCCACTTCGTAGCCGAAAAAATCATCGGTAAATAACCACCACTACCATTCAATTCCCCACCAGAACAAATTACCCAATCAAACATCATGAATCTCTCTACTTTTCCCCATGCGATCGCTACAGCATCTTATGAACTCTTGGCACTTGGCACAAAGATCCGCAATGTTCGATCTGCAATTCTTGATATTGAATCTGAGGTTGACCAAGCGATCGCCTTTGGTGACTATAAAAATGATTCACAACGCAAGGTAGCTAAAACTCAAATGCTCAAAGAAAACGAGGACTATGCAGCATTTACCGAAGAATTGCAAACGCTCACAGATGGTTACGCAAAGGCGGAAATCAATCTCAATTTGATTAAAAATAATTTCTCGATCCGCAAGCTTGAGGCAAGGGAAAGGATCGCCAAGATGGAATCTTTGGCAGCTTAAATCTATTGGCTCATGGGGAGTTAGCCGCCCCCCGTTCAATCTTTATTCGCTGGTAAAAAAATATGTCAAAAATTAAGTTTCTAGGATTTTCAAAAAGACTGAGATGGATTTTGTCAGAACCAAGCTTAATAGATTACGTTTTTGACTCTCACGCATATATCTATCTTTGGAGTCTCGAAAGCTTTCTTTTGACTCCATCTTGGAAAAGAATCTAACCACACTGCGATCGCCTATCTATCCCATGAACTGGCGATCGCCTCTACCAGAACAAAATCTTTATTCCCCTACCAGAAAAATGACAGATAAATCACTCGCTCTAATCTTGTTCGCCCTGCGCGAATTGCAAACTAATATTCAGTATGCCCCCGACCAAATGCTTGAAGCTCTCAAAAATTATTATGGTGTGGCGATCGCAAGTCCCGAAGAACTTTTTGAAACTCTTGATGAATTGGCTGTAACTTTAAATTCTGGTGGTGAAAATGTCTAATCTTGTTAAATCTAAATCCACATCAATTATTTACCAAAGCGTAAATGAGGATCTGCTAGCCAAGATCGTCCAGTCTGGAAATCTTGGTTTATTATCCGAAAGCGATCGCCTCATATACTATTTTTCCTATTGCCGCCAGTTAGGCTTAAATCCACTTTCACGCCCATTTGATTATATTGAGGATAACGGCAAAATCTCTCTCTATCCCAATGCTCAAGCTGCGTCACAACTCAGGGACAAACGCAATGTGTCTACTCGTATTCTTAAGGAAGAGTGTCTTTTAAATGGCGACATTTATTCTGTTCTGGTAGAAGCTCGTATAGGCGATCGCACTGAACAGGCAACAGGCAAAGTCTCACTATCTGGACTTAGTGGCAAGCATAAAGCTAATGCTATGAAAAAAGCTGAAACCCAAGCCCGTAGACGTGCAACGCTTGCTATTGTCGGCTTAGATGCAATCGGTGATGAAGATCGAAAGGCTTCAGTTTCGGATATGCCCCCTGATTGTTGGACACCTGATTTATCAGATAAATTGCAATCTATTGCCGCCGAACCTTTGCCAGATTGGTCTAAATTCTGGACTGCATTTTGTGGAGTGTGCGATCGCTGCCAAACCGAGGAGCAACTAGATAAATTGATTAACTGGGCATTTAATCAAAAAACTTATCTGGCTTATCCAGAAAATCAGATTGAGGTCGAAAATAAAATTGCCGAGGTGCAAGAAAAGATCGGGTTTTAGCTAATTAAGCGATCGCTGCCTGTGCGATCGCTTATAATTTTTAAGCTACAATCCATAAAATAAATTTATGCAAGTTTTAGAAAAAATGGCTACATCAGAGAAGCTAACCAAAGCCCAACTAGAAGCGGTAAAAAATCAAGCGATCGCACTATGGGGCGATCGCTGGTTAATCGAACTTTGCTATAAGTACGCAGAGGCATTAGGACTTGAAAAGCGCGAAAAAACTAGCCTAGTCCGCAGATGGTTTATAGATGGTGTAAACCCAAACCTAGAAAACTTTAATACACTCTTATTAGCTGTTGGCTGCAAAATATCCATCACTTGCACCGAAGTTAAGCAAATTTTGTAGGCTTTTAGAGCGCAATTTAAATATTTGTCAGTGCAGCGATCGCTTAGCCGATCGCTGCTTTTTATTGCTTGACAAGTAAGAGATAAAGAACGATACTTTAATTATTGCATTAATAATAAAGTATGACTGATTCAGAAACTAAAGTTGTAGTCAACTTCCAAGCCCCTAAGTCTTTGCGAGACGATGCTAGCAAGGCAGCTTTAAAGCTTGACACCGATTTGTCCAAAGAATTGCGTAGAGCCATGCGCGAGTTAATCGCTAAAGCGGAATTAGGAGGTGTGGCATGATTGATCCTCAATCACTAGATCTATCCTCACTCCCAAGCATCCCGCTAGAGGTCAAGTCGTGAACAAGTTCTACCAATTAGAGCCTAATGAATGGCTCGTAGTCTGCAAAGAACTTAAACCAGCCGAGTTAAAAGTTTTGTACCGCCTGCGGACGCTCGATCCTTTCGGGCAGCATCCTATTAAATTTCGAGTTATCGATCTTGCCAAAGATCTCGATATAAACAAAGGAACGGTTAGTCGTGCAGTCCAACGTTTAGCCGAACTTGATTATATAAATCTGGAAATTGTCGAAGCGATCGCCACGTTAACCACAAAATCTAAGCGGTTGTCTACAGACAACTTGGTTGTTTCCACACAACCAAGTTCAGAAAATAATCGGTTGTCTACAGACAACTTGGTTGTTTCCACACAACTTAGTTGTCTACAGACAACTTCAGCGATCGCTACACAACCAGACACCCCTCAAAGTGGCTCAGGGCAAGGCTCGGTTTTCTCTAAGATCTCTTTAGAAGATCTAAGAAGATCAGATCGATCTAATGATTTTGATTTTTCGGAAAACTCTCAGTTTCCAAAACACCTAGAGGCGATCGCTTCTTGCACTGATGAAGCTATTGAAAAATGCGATTTAAACCGTGTTGATGAGGATGAAGATACAAAGTCACCCGCAAAAGTGATTAACCCTATTGATGGTGATTCTCCCCGCCGTGCGCTTGAAGATTTTATTTTGAAAAGTCTGCAAGTTTCGCCATCAAACCGCACTGCATATTTCGCAAGGTTCACCACCGCCGACTGGGAAAAGTGGAAAGCCAAATTCAAGCCGCCAGCATCTCCACCGCCGCCCCCGTTGTTTGTCCCTGAAATTGTGAAAGTTGCACCGCCCGATGTTGCACTTGCCAATCTTGCCAAAATTCGTGAAATGTTAAAACGAGGTAAGAAATGAAAGACACCGACAACAGTGAATTTCTAAACCAAAGAGAAGACAATCAACTAACTTTAGTTTTTGACGTGGTAGTTACACCTGAAGTTGTCCGTCATGCAAATCCAAAGTTTGAAAAGTTTCTAGAGGAACTTCGGCAAGAGGCAAAAGATATTATTGCGATCGCATCTAGCAACGGTGGTGATTATCCAAATATGAAGGCAATCCCTAATGATGTGCTGTTAGTAGCCGTAAACGAGTATCACCGCCGCAATAATATCGTCAGAATTGAAGTAGTTCGCACCCCAAACAATAAAGTTGCTAAAGCTTATTCCCCTTGGAGTTTAGAGCGTAAGCAAAAAGAGCGTATTCGTAAAATGATGGAGCGCTTGCATAAAAAATATGCAATTCCTGAAATGTTTATCAATGCAGTTTTGGATGATTGCGCCAAAAACACTCAGTATTTTGGATTGTGTCAAATTACAGGCGATCGCTGTGATGTACGTTTCGCTCCGCCTAGCGTAATTGCTGCAAGGGCTAAAGAACTTGAAATGAGGCAACATGAGGTAGTGGAATGACTACGTTAGCAGGGCATGGCAAAGATCCACACTTAGTTCAAGTTGAATTACCTGTAGTACCAAAACACGGCTTTAAAGTTGGTGATTTTATCAAGGATAAAGATAATTTCATTGGTCAAATTAAGTCTGCTTGCGATCGCTGTATCACAGCTTTTAACAAAACTTGCGTCAAGTCATACAACCTCACAGAATTCAAAGATATTAATTCTTTTATAAAGCGCTTACCCGATATTGCGGAATCAGAATTATGCTCACCCACATTGACCTGTTTGGCGGAATCGGAGCTTTCTCTCTCGCAGCCCGAAACACTGGAAAAATCTCTACAATCGCCTACATCGACATCGACCAGAACGCGCAAAAAGTCTATAAATGCCACTTCCCTGAAGTCTCAGTCTATAGCGACATCAGAGACTATCGCCCCCCTAAAGGAATTGACCTCTTTACAGGAGGCTTCCCATGCACAGGAACCAGTAGAGCAGGTTCAAAAACTGGACTTGACCACACCGAATCTAAGCTCTGGTTTGAATATCTCAGATGCATCCAAGAAGGGCAGCCCAAATTTGCAATCATCGAAAATCCCACAGGATTACTCGATCCCAATCGCGGAATGGGAGAAATCCTCAAAGGCTTATCCGAAAGCGGGTATATGTGTGAATGGCAGACTCTCACCGCTTCCATATTTGGAAGTCCCCAAAAGAGAGAAAGGTTGTTCATCATTGCCTATCCCCACTCTAACTACAGGGCTAGGATCGGGGCGCAATGCTGGGGCGACCAAATTGGAGAAGTGGTTGAAAGACAATCACTTTGTGCAAAGTACCCAAGCTTTGAGCGCGGAAATGATGGCAGTATTGTTCGGTTTCCCCAAGGACTGGACAGAGTGCCTGTTGGAATCCCCAAAGGAATCAGAGGCAGAAACGAGGCTAGAGCCTTGTTTGGGCGAACAATCGATGTCAATTGCGCCACCGTCGCAATCAAACAAGTCCTCTACTTACACAGAGTTTTCAGCAAATAACATCGATGCAAGATTAGAGTTTCTACTAGAACAACGCGATCGCCTAATAGCGTCAGGTGCTTGCCCAGATGGTGTTTGGATAAATTGCGGCAAAGTCCCCAACCGCGATTTTAAGCAAGCTGTTTGGAAATCTCATAAACCGCGTGCAGAGTGGGATAACAAAAAGTCTAAGTACATTGGCGAATTTGGGAAAGAGGCGCATATTTCAGCGATCGCCCAACATCGTGCAGGGCAAGAACTACGCAAAGTTGAACGTGAAATTAGGAAATTGCAGAAATCATGACTATTTCTACTTACAGTTCGATTAAAAACCTTGGAACAAAATTTAACGAGGTTGTTATCCCTCCCTGCGTGTTGCCTAGCTGCTTCTACCTAGATGCCGATGGAGTATTTACCATCGAATTTAATGGCTACTTTTACCGCAGCCCTAACTACGAACTTCTTGTCGAATTTGTCAAGGAACGTGCCGCAAAACTATCAATTTTTGATGTTATCCCATTCTAAAAAACTATGACAGAGCGCGAATTTTACGAGTTGGTTTTCAATATGCGATCGCTGCAAAAGCAGTATTTCAAATCTCGCAGTATTGACACCCTGCGACAATCCATTGTCGCCGAGCTTACGGTTGACAAGGCTATCCAAGAATTTATCGAGTACAAGCAAACCTCACTTTTTTAAAAAATCATGGCTGGTATATCTTTCTCAGTTTTCAAGGACAAAATTCTAAGCGGCGCTAAGCGCCAAACAATTCGGGCAGTTCGCAAGAATCCTATTAAGGAAGGCGAGATTCTTTATATGTGGTGGAAACAGCGATCGCCAGAGCGTGAGAAGTTAGGCGAGGCTACTTGCACAAGTATCAAACACGTTTTTATAAACAACGGTGTAGAAATCAAAAAAAAGGAGGATGATTTTGCAGCTTTTCTTTCTGGCGAACAACTTGAAGAATTTGCGATCGCTGATGGTTTCAACAATTGGCAAGAATTAGTGGAGTTTTTTGAGTCTACCCATGGCTTGCCCTTTGAGGGCATAGTAATTCAGTGGGATTCTGTAAAATCTCCGTTCTAGTAAAGTTTTAGTAATTTATAGGCTGTAACCACTGAGGCTTTGCTGATCTACATCGCAAATTTTGAAGCTGAACTCCTAGATCCTGACAGGATAATTGAAGATGAAGTTTAAAAATAATCGATTACTCATCTCTTTTAGTGGCGGAGAAACAAGTGCTTACATGGCTTACAAGCTCCTTGAGCAGTATCGCTATACCGACACTGAAATCGTTGTGGTCTTTGCCAATACTGGGCAGGAACACGAGGAAACACTTCGGTTTGTTGACGCTTGCGATAAAGCCTTTGACCTGAACTGCGTTTGGATTGAGGCGCTTCCGCAGTATGTAAGAGGTTCTGGCACTCTAGCTAAAATTGTAGACTTCGAGTCTGCAAGTCGTAATGGGGAGCCTTTTGAGGCTGTCATAAAGAAATACGGCATCCCACACAGGGCTAATCCCGTATGCTCTAGAGAGTTAAAACTTGTACCCATTCATGCCTATATGAGAAGCATCGGGCGGAAGAAAAATACCTACACTTCGGCTGTTGGCATCCGCGCTGATGAGATCGACAGAATGGCTGACGACATGGATGCTCGGAACCTGTATTACCCGCTCGTTGAGTGGGGTGTAACCAAGGCGGATGTCAATAAGTTCTGGGGGTCTCAGCCATTCCGACTGCCCATAAAATCTTGGGAAGGCAACTGCAAAACGTGCTGGAAAAAGAGTAATCGCAAGCTCTATGCGATCGCTAGACAAAATCCAGAATGGTTCGACTTCTTTGCCGAAATGGAATTTCGATATTCCTCCTTTACTCCCGAAGGTAGGATCAACAGTGGAAAGCCGCCTCACTTCTTCTTCAGTCGAGGCAGGGATGTTACACAAGTCCTAGAAGCAGCATATTTAGGTGAATTCCTCCTCCCTGATGACGAGAGATTGCTAGGGCTTTCTCCTGATATTGAGTTGGACGTTCTTTCGACCTGCACAGAAAGCTGCGAAGCTTTTTATTAAAAATTACACAAAAATGGCATAAAACACGGGCATGAAAACAATAGTCCGCTTTCATCTTAGGCGTGGTGAACATTATCGCCACTGGCAGGTCAAGCGAGGGTCGGAAGTCCGCTACTACTGTCCGATCGCACCAAGGATAATTTGTAGCTTGCATTTACAGGTTATCTCTCATGCGATCGCTTTCTTTCTTCGTTATAGCTCTCTTCGTGGAATCCTTATCTTTGAAATTTCTACAAAATTCGCGCAAAGACAGGTCGATATAGTTTTGCAATGAAAATAACCAAACCCCCTATATATCTAGTGAACTAATTACAGATGATTGATTAATAGTTTTAAGAAACTCATTGAAATCATAATTTGCTTTCTTATCTTTTCCGTCAACATCTTCTATACCTTCCAAATTAGAATCAGTCTCTATAAATGGATTGGTATAAATCTTAGGAAATACTAGATTGTATTGCCATTCATTTTGCGGAATACCTTGCAAAGCTAACTCAGTATTAATAATTTGCTTCAGTCCTTTGGCTAGGCAAATCCTCACAGAGCCAACAGCAATTGAAAAACTTAAAGCTGGTTGTGCGCCCAAATCCCGCAGACCTCTGCGTTCACCAAGCAGCCAAGGTGGAATGCGTGAAATCATGCCGATACGCGATCGCCACAATTCGACATTATCCCTAAGTGACGTTTCATTTGATGGTAATTGACCAACGCGAGAAATGCCAGCGCCCGACTCTAAAAATATATGTGTGACCGGTCCCTCTTTTAATTTGGCTTGAAACTCATTTTTATATTGCTGCTTATAGGTTGAATCTGTTCCCTGTGGCATCGTGTGAACTGTGGGATTGTACCCAATTTCACTGCTGACAGCTTCTAGTACTTCGATCGCCCGTTCTAGTCGTGCACCGTCAGGAATTGCTACTCGATAATGCGATCGCCCGTATTTGTTTTTCTGCCGATATCGCCAGTGAACCACCGTAAGCGGATGCAACTTAATCGGATCGGCATCGTTATATTTACGCCATTGTTCAAACCTGATTAATTGACCAGACGACATCATGCCATCCTGCACAGCTTTCTTATATTCTGCCAAGTCCCCCGCCTCAACCCTGAAAGTTTGCCATGTTGGAAGGAATTGAAAGCCGCTAATCTGCATTTTATTGGCATCGATCGCCATGTTGCCGAAACAATCACCGTATCTCATGAATCGATCAACTGCCATTTGAAAATCAACCCCAGACAGGACACGGCGTTGAAGTTCTTGCGCGATCGCCACAGTGCGAGGGTATGGGTGAAACTCATTTTCCGTAATTGCAAAGCCTCGTTCATCACCAATTTCCGAGCCAAGGGCATAGTCTGAAAATATCTCTTGTGCAGTGTCAACCTCAGGATTGTAATCAACAAAGTTCATTAACTCGCGGGCATATCTAGGATCGCGAAATGGTATCTCGTCTAAGTCACGATCGCCTGTTTGTCTAGCAGTCGATATAAAATTATTGCTATTAACCGCAAAGCGCGAGTTTCCCTCAAACTTAGGGCGATCGCCAAAGATGCTTTGATAAAATTTCTGGAATAAATTCGCCATGGCAATATTGACCAGTTCTGATAAAACTAAATACTTCTCTGAAGTTACCGCCACAAGCACAACTTTAGACGGTTTACTAATCATCGCACAGGCAATGTGTGAGTCAGAATATGGCGCAGGTCGTCCCCTAGAATTGCAATCATTTACAGATATTGTTTCGCTCTATGATTCTGGTATTGCATTTATAAAGCGATCGCCTATTGTTGCGATTACATCAGTTTCTACTAGAACAAATGACGGCGCATCATATCCCTCTTCATGGCAAGCATTAACTACCAACGACTACTCTGTAGATACCGAGATTAATCAAATCAATATAAGTAGCGCTCTAAATAATTGGGGATTGTTAGGACGTAGGCGATCGCTATCAAGCGAGGCAAAAATAGTCTATACGTCAGGCTTTGATTTCAGTACAGATACCAGTCAAGAGGCGAATGCTATTAGGTCAATTTGTGGGCGAATTGTTTCCTATATGGCAACCGCAGTTGCGATCGGCAAAGCAAGTATTACCGATACTGATGGCTTTCAATCTTTTGTCAGTACCGATAACTACCTATCTGCTTTTCTATTCCCACTAGGAAAATACAGACCCCATGGCTAAACCTAAAAAAAAATCTAAATCAAAAGCCCCTGACAAAATTAGCGATCGCCTAGCCCAAGTTGCAGCGCGTGGCACAAAAAAGGCTGCCAATGCTAGCGCTGTAGTTAAGGGCAAAACAAAGAAGTCAACCATAGCGGCAATTGGTTTAGGCAAAAAAGCTCAAGCGCCCCGCAAAGCATCAATTAAAGATATTCGCCGCAAGGGAATTACGCTCTTTAAAAGAGCAAACTCAGCATTAGCTAGATTTATTGCACTCAGGTATAGCGCCAAGGCGATCGCTAAATATCAAGATTACGGTTTAAGGTTACGACGCTCCAAACGTTTACGAGGTCAAGTCGTAGAAATTGACGCGGCTACCTACCGAATTAAAGGTTACATCATCAGAACTGACACCGCAGGGAATAACCCATATAGCTGTACGTGCCCTGATTTCTCGCAGTTTACTAATGACGATCGCAACTGGTTAGGGAGTAAAGCTGGTCCATTCAATCCCTGTAAACACATGATGGCTGTACGCGATCGAGCAATCGGCGGTAAATGGATTTGCTCAGGTGGAGTATGCACACGCGATCCACTAGCTACCACGGGATTTAATACTAAAGCTGAGTGCGAAGCCTCTAGAAATATCAGCCCAGTAATAGGGGGACAATGCCCAACGCTTTACAATGTTTTCGCTAGCTGGGAACTTTACAGCACAATAACAGGAAATACAATTGGGACAGACTCAAAAACGGTTTTATTAATTGGACCAATATCGTCAAGCTACCCTGAAATAGAACCCAGCGGACTAGGCTCATGGTATTTATATGGAAAATGCGACAGATCATTTATGGGCTTTAATAGCTCCAGCGAGAATGCTCTTAGAAATTTATCTGTTACAGTAGCAAGAGTTGACGGATTGCCAGACAATTGCGGAAACCCACCAATATATTGCTCAGGAGAAATTGGTGGATGCACCAACCCATCAGCACCAAATTACAACCCTAACGCCACTATTGATAACGGAAACTGTGGAGTGTCTGGATGCACAGACCCACTCGCACCTAATTACAATCCCTATGCTACTTGTGATGATGGCAGTTGCGATCCTTATGTGGCAGGATGCACAGACCCTGCGGCAAATAACTACAATCCATCGGCAACGGTTGATGATGGCAGTTGCACATATTAAATAAACGAGCTTGTATACAAGCTTGGAACATCACTAACCATAACGATCGCATCTGCCAAGTTTGTCGATCGCCCCAGTCGTTTTTTGATTTCTTCCTTTGATTCAATTAATATCCCCCGCATCGTCAACGACCATAGCGGCGCAGTAAGTTCGGCAATGATCCTCGGATCGTCAGGCAATGTAATTTGCGAATTGTAATTAGGATCTAATGCCTCCCGAAATTTCCACCACCATTCGGCACGCTTATTTGCAAAGGATAATTTCCCACTGCGATCGCGCTTATAACTTTTCTCACTGGCATTCATGGCAATAGGTTCTAATCCCTGTAGTTTGGCTATGTCATAGGGACTCGAACCGATGCCAATGACATCAATCATGGTTATAGGGTTCTGCCCTTGCCTTGCCTCAATAATGTACTGAACAACTTGCAATCCATCCTGTGACTTAATCGCGGGATATTCCTTGGTTTGAATGTTGTAACCGCGTCTCGTTGCGATCGCACAGGCATCTTTACCACCCCTTGAAGGGTCACAGGCGATCGCGTCAATCGGTTCTAGTAGAGATTTCTGTTCTAGTAGTTTTCCTCTATTGATTGCATCTTGTACCCATTGAGTCGGGATTACTTGATAAGGAGTATCTTGCATCCCCGATACAAAACCTTCCATCATGGTACGGCGCAACTCTTCAGGAAGTGCGTTAAGTGTCGATTGATAGCCAGTAGCCATCAGTACAGCGTTATCGGTGATGCTTGAGTAAATGAATGTCCTAGACCTTGCATCAGGCGTTCCCTCATCTACTTCCGTGTCTCCCAAGTACCAGCGAATCTCACCGCTTTGAGCAGGGTTAGGGTGTCTTTTATCTAGCCAAGGCGACCAGTATTGAATAATCCACTGTCCCTCTTGAGTATCTGGTGGATTAGTCGTAGCCACAGTTCGGCATCGCTGATTAGAATCACTGGTTCGATTCCAAATTTTGACGTAATCATAGACCTCTTTAGGAAACTCCGAAAGCTCGTCAAATGCTTTTAAATCGTGCGGCCGCCCTTTGTACCTAACCCTATCTTTAAGTAATTTACAACCGCCTTTTTCTACCCAGCGATCGCCATATTTGAGAATGTGCGTTTTTCCGTGAAATCGGTAATTACCGCCACAGAGTTGATCTTCAATCCTAGAAACAATTTCGTTAAGTTGTGATGCTTCTCTTCTTAGAATTAGCGATCGCTTATGTGCGGTCAGGGCTAATCCTGCTATTAAATCTGATTTACCGCCCCCCGGTTCCCCACCATATAGCAAATCTTGAGCAGGGGAATAATAAGCAAATTCCTGCGGTTTACCTTTAAATGGTTGCCACAGGATAGGCTCAAGTTCTATGTCATCATCTTCAAATAGATCGTCAATTTCCCTTAACTTGCGGTCAACTCGTTGCTGGATTCCCACATTACAGTTTCACCAAATCAGAAAAGTTTAATTCAGCGATCGCGTTATTCCATAAGGTACGATGTTCATCGCTCAATACATACCCATCTGTGATTAGTTCAATAAGACAGTCCTGCAACGCCTGCTCTGCGCGAATACTCGATAACACCGTAGTTAATTGAAAGTAATCTACGGCAATCTCTGGTGAAGCTTTTGCAGCAGCTTTTAAAGCCAAAAACAG
>JADBWK010000131.1 GCA_020404895.1 Pseudanabaena sp. M085S1SP2A07QC
CAACATGGACAAAACGGCAAATATTAGATGGAGTATTTTACCAACTCAAGAATGGATGTAATTGGGCAGACTTACCCAAAGATTTGCCCCCATACTCCACAGTTTACTGGCATTACAAGCAATGGCGAGCATCAGGAGTACCAAGGGAAATCTGACTGCATTGCACGAGCAGGTGAGAGAACAAGCCGAAAAAAAGCCTAAGTGGACAACCTTAATCATCGTCGATTCACAGGCTACCAAAAATACCTGTAATGCAAGTGTTGAATCCAAAGGTTTCTGCTCCTACAAAGCCACTAATGGCATCAAGAAAAATCTCGGTGTGGATTCTCTCGGCTTACCATTCTTCACCCTTTGCTCCAAGGCAAGTCTGTCCGATGATAAGGCTTTGATTGAAATGTTTGCCCAAAACATTGACTACTTTAAATCTAAACCCGTGAATATTCCCAAGATAACTGTCATGGTTGATCATGGCTATCACCCTGACAAGTTAATCCCTGCTTTAGAAGAGCTTTATCCGCAGATTATGACCAAGATTCGGTTTAAGGTTGCACCGAAAATGTCGAAGCAGGAAAAGGCTGCACAGGTCATATCTGGCTTTGTGGTCATTCCTATGCGTTGGATTGTGGAACGTTCCAATGCTTGGATGGATCGTTGTAAAAGTCTGGTCAAAAACTTTGACAGAACTTTAGATAATGCTAATGCCAGAATTCACCTTTGCTTCATCAGGCTTATGCTTTAGCGCCTTGCTATCGCTTCCTAAGATACAAAATGGGTTCTATGGCTCAGCCATACTACCGTTACTTCTCCCATGCTTAGTCCTTGCCTATTTCCATGTGCTGGAAAATATTTGTCTAGTAGCTCTTGAACTCCCATTCGCTTCAGTTCCGCAAATAGCAGTGTTATATTGTCTACTCTTTCGGTCTTTATGCTTACATCTTTGCTCATCCTCTAACTTTAATCCTATCTCTTCAACTCTTTCAAAAATCAGCGAACCGTAAGTTGGTAGAGTCGAAGCTGTCTATTCGCATGACAAGAAAGTAGTGATCACTGCCTATCATCCTGATTAATTTATACCAAGAATACCAAAAATATTGGAGGCGAATCCCTTAGCGCCTATTATCCAAAACAAAAAGAGTCTCGCATTGCGAGACTCTTTTTGTTAGAAACGAAAGCTTCCTTATTTAACTTAACCGAGAACCTTGCGTGCAGTTGCAACGACGTTATCAACGGTGAAGCCGAACTTCGCATAACCGATAGGACCCGGAGCCGAAACACCAAAGCTATCCATACCAATAACTGCGCCTTCAGAACCGACATACTTGTGCCAGCCAAAGGTGCTACCAGCTTCAACACTGACACGCTTCTTGACTGCAACTGGAAGTACAGATTCTTTGTACTCATCGGATTGTTCGTTGTAGAGTTCCATCGATGGCATAGAGACAACACGAACAGCCTTGCCTTCATCAGCCAAGATTGCGGCAGCCTTAACAGCCAACTCAAGTTCTGAACCAGTAGCGATGAAGATCAATTCAGGGTTTGGTGCATCAACAACGATGTAACCGCCTTTCTTGGTTCCTTCGATGGAAGTGCCAGCCAAATTCTTCACGTTTTGGCGAGTGAAAGCCATCAATGATGGACGCTTACGGTTAGCGATCGCAACTTGATAAGTCCCTACAGTTTCCTTAGCATCCGCAGGACGCAATACTAACA
This sequence comes from Pseudanabaena sp. M085S1SP2A07QC, assembly GCA_020404895.1. Classification (GTDB taxonomy): domain Bacteria; phylum Cyanobacteriota; class Cyanobacteriia; order Pseudanabaenales; family Pseudanabaenaceae; genus Pseudanabaena. The sequence goes on from JADBWK010000131.1 coordinate 1,711, forward strand.
AGTTAGGAATTACGCGCATCGAAGCGAGGGTTTCCACAGGTTGGTGAGTGGGTCCATCTTCACCAAGCATGACGGAGTCATGGGTCATGATGTACAGCACACCAACTTCCGACAACGCTGACAAGCGGATTGCGCCGCGCATATAGTCAGCAAATACGAGGAAGGTTGCACCGTAAGGAATTGTGCCGCCATGCAAGATCATGCCGTTCATGATTGCGCCCATTGCATGTTCACGAACACCAAAGCGGAAGTTGCGACCTTCGTAAGATCCATATTGGAAGTCTGGCAAACCTTTGACATAGGTCATGTTGGAGTGAGCTAAGTCAGCAGAACCACCAAGGAATTCTGGCAATACAGGAGACAGCGCATTCAAGCAAGCTTCTGAAAGCAAACGGGTCGAAGTTTCTTTCTCAGCAACTGGCTCAAGAGCTTTTTCCCAGCCTTCAGGTAATTCGCCAGCCATAATGCGCTTGTATTCAGCAGCTTCTGCTGGATAAGCCTTCTCATAAGCAGCAAAGCGATCATTCCATTCAGCTTCAGCTTTAGCTCCCTTGTCGATCGCTTGACGGAAACGGGCTAGAGCATCAGCAGGAACTTCAAAAGGTTCGTATTCCCAACCGAGGTTAGCACGGGTTGCAGCAACCTCATCAGTACCAAGAGCCGCTCCATGAACGCCAGCCGTACCAGCTTTTTTGGGTGAACCAAAACCAATAGTAGTGGTGACAACAATCAAGCTAGGTTTATCGGTGACAGATTTAGCTTCGGCGAGCGCTTTAGCGATCGCATCTAAGTCTTCGTTACCATCGGCAACATAGGTGACATGCCAGCCATAGGCTTCGTAGCGCTTACCAACATCTTCAGTAAATGCGAGGTCTGTGCTGCCATCGATGGAGATGCTATTGCTGTCATACATCATGATCAGCTTGCCGAGCTTGAGGTGACCACCCAAAGAAGCTGCTTCTGAAGCAATGCCTTCCATGTTGCAGCCATCGCCAAGAATGACGTATGTATAGTGATCAACAATATTGTGACCAGGTTTGTTAAAACGAGCTGCCAAATGAGCTTCTGCGATCGCTAAACCAACAGCATTACCAACACCTTGACCGAGAGGACCAGTTGTAACTTCAACGCCTGCGGTTTCAAAGTTTTCAGGGTGACCAGGGGTAGCACTGCCTAACTGACGGAATTGCTTGATTTCGTCTAAAGGTACGCTGTCATAACCAGTTAGATGCAGCAATGAGTATTGCAACATGCAGCCATGTCCTGCGGACAAGACAAAGCGATCACGATCAACCCATTTAGGACTTTTTGGATTAAATTTTAAAAACTGATCAAACAGCACAAAAGCCATTGGTGCTGCGCCCATCGGCAGACCGGGGTGACCAGATTTTGCTTTTTCGACCGCATCGATCGATAAAAAGCGAATGGAGTTAATGCAGAGTGTCTCAAGAGTTTGAGGGTTCGAGGGTGCAGCGACCATAGTTACAATTGCTTAGAAAATTTTTGTACTCAATCAGGTACATTTTCCCTCAAAACTGTCCCATACAATAATAAATTTTAAGATTTGGTAGCGTCTTACTCAATTTATCCCTTGAAAGTTAGTTAAATAAAGATCGAAATTTTGCATATTATGCAGATATTCAAGTACAAACCCCAAAATATAATACCAATTCACAAAAGTGTGACAACACTTCTGTGAATTAAAACCCAAACTCTGTAAGGGTTTAAAAGCACAAAATGGCTACACCATTTTGTGCTTTGGTATAAGTTGTGTCCAGCAATTCTCATTATAAAAATCGTTTTTTTAAGCCCACCTTCGGTGGGCTTAAGGTGTTTCTAGCGCCAAAGGCGCTAGAAACACCAAAACAGAATGGTAATTGCTGAGTTGTGACGCTAAGAACCGCAACTTATATTTTTGGTTGATTTACCATTGCTACAGTTGACGCAACATAAGCGTAAAAATGTATGTCTCTACTACTCAACGCGATCGCTATTGCTTTAAGGCAAACTCTGTATGAATTTCCTACAAATAATCATGCTGATTCTGTTCTTTTTCCCAGCAGCACCCATACTCTATGCCCCAATACCTGCTCCTCCAAAACAACAGTCTAAAACAATAGATTTTTCTGAAAATCAAAATACGATTGTGTCAGAAACAACTCCGAGCGAAGGTTTGACAAGAGTAACAACTTCCGACAAAACTGCGATCGCGCAATGCTCACCTGACGAATTCAAAAGTTTTTTTGAGCAGTTTGTGCGTAACCGTTCAGCACATTATTACATTAATTCGGAAGTCCAAATTCGTGATTATCAAGATCCTAGTAGGCTTTTGATGAAGATTAGTGGCAATGATTATGTGGATTTTAGGATTAGAGCGATCGGGAATAGATATGTTTATATTGATCCTTTAGCAAAATATCGCGGTGATGATGAGTTATTAAAGAAGCGATTAAAATTAGATTATCAAAGAAGCGATGCCAAAACATTTCGCGTAAATTACATCCGAGCCGATTTTATTAGCGATAGTAAAGATAGAGATGAAAATCTAGTCAGAACCTTCGGGAACCCAGAAGCCTATATTTTTGAGCATCGTGACGGATGTTGGCATTTAACCCAATCTTTACAGCAGTATAGGGCTTGGAAAGAATCAAATACAAACAAATTATTTGCGAAGCTCATTAAGGGGTACGGCGATAGAGTTATATTTAGGGAACAAGATGATGCTACCCGTTCTCATGATTACATCGTAGCTGCTTACACAGATTTTTTTTACTATAAAAAACTTGATGCTCAATTTGGATATGCGGAGTCAGACCAACGGGATCGTTTGCGCGAATGGAGTGTAATTCACGAAGCAGTTGAGAAAGAGCTTAGAGGGTTTTATTCGAGACTGCAATGCTCAAATAAAGCGATAGTCGGTGTACCTACATTTGCTGACTATGACGATTCGTCAGCTACATACACGAGTCAATCGCTCGATCGCATTGCCACGGCTATTACTCAATATCATGCTTTGCACGCCGACCAGCACATGAGTCCAGAATCACTAAAAAATCGATGGTTAGAGATTCGCAAGAAGATATCAATCGACACAAATGTCGCATGTGTTATATCTGGAAGATAAACAAACCAATAAATCCGCGAAAAGTGTTGTAAAGCAAAACTTTTCACGGATTTATTGGGTCTGGGTTACTAAACCTGTGTCGAAACTCAAACAATTGTTAAGCCAGATTAAAATCAGCAATCCCTAACAATATTTAGTATTAAAATATACACAAGTCAGGAAAAACCCTGAATTAAATCCTAAGTCAAGTTCTCTAGAGATTCCTTCGAGGGTGATCAATATGAACGGTCTTGTAAAGAAACTAACGAATATGGTGGAATATGTGAGCGATGCGATCGCCAAAATTTTCACCCCAAGTAAAGACGATTTCCCTGCCACAGGTGAGCAGCCTTACAAGGGCGATCCAGCTTCTGAGAATTCTAAATAAAAAGAAGAGAGGCGATTTGCGCCTCTCTTCTTTTTTGTGATAAAAGTGCATAATCTTAAGGACGATATGTAAATCATGTCGTCCTTAAGATTATGCACTTTTATAGATGCCGCCCTATGACGCAAAATCCAGTTGCAATACCACCACTAAGATCTCAAAGCCCTTGGCAATGGGCAAAAATAAATCTATTTAGTAGTTGGTTTAATAGCTTACTAACAGTTGCTTGCCTTTATTTGCTTTATCAGTTTGTCAGTAATGTCTGGCTTTGGGCAACGACTCAAGCTAAATGGTCGGTGGTGAGTAGTAATTTGCGATTGTTTTTAGTTGGACTTTATCCTGTCGAAGAGTTTTGGCGATTGTGGGGTGTTTTGGCGATCGCAGGGAGTCTCGCAGGCATCTCATGGGGACTATGGGGGAGATTTAGCCGCACGGTAGCGATCGGCATTAGTTCGTTATCAGTTGCCCTTGCGATCTTGCTGCCTGTGGATGGCATATCGAAAATTCTAACTTTAGCGATTAGTGCAGCGATCGCCATTGGTTTCGTGATTGGTCAACAATCTAAACGCTTAGAAGCAAGTTCCATAATTTTGGCGATCGCTTGGTTTTTATCTTTACCAATTTCTATATGGTTAATTGGCGGCAATCTGGGACTAACTGCTGTTGATGTCAATGCTTGGAATGGACTAGTTTTGACTCTGATTGTGGCAATTTCAGGGATTATATTTTCTTTTCCATTAGGAGTTTTGCTTGCATTAGGAAGACAGAGTACATTGCCCCTAATCAAATGGTTTTGTGTCTTCTATATTGAAATTATAAGAGGATTGCCACTAATTGGCATTCTGTTTATGGCTCAAGTAATGTTGCCTCTATTTTTACCCGCAGGTTTAGAAATAGATCGTGTGTTGAGGGCGATCGCAGCTTTTGTGTTTTTCAGTGCCGCTTATCTTGCTGAAAATGTGCGCGGTGGATTGCAGTCACTTCCTAAAGGACAAGCAGAAGCTGCTAGAGCCTTGGGATTGAATATCCCCTTAACGATCACTTTAATTGTTTTACCTCAAGCCCTCAAAGCGTCGATTCCTGCGATCGTTGGTCAATTCATCGGTTTATTTAAAGATACGTCCCTAGTGGCGATCGTTGGTCTAGTGGATTTGATGGGTGTTTCCCGCACTGTCTTATCACAGCCAGAGTTTATTGGTCGCTATGCTGAAGTTTATCTATTTGTGGCTTTAATCTATTGGATGTTCTGCTTCTCCCTGTCTCAGGCTAGTCAGAAATTAGAGAAAAAGCTCCAGACTTGATCCCAAAAATCAAAATACCCGCTATGTAAGCACCTTGATTATTTTGGATCAAATCCTATTTAAGAAATTCCATTGATTCATCCAAGTCCCTTTATTGACGACTTTAATCAGTTCTATAAAATCAGTTTCACAGGAAAAACTAACCCCATACTGCTGTGTGATCGCATGAATAACTACTTCAACATCACTCTTTCGCATTAGCCAATAATAATTAGCTGTTTCTAAAGTATCTTGCAAATTCCTCCTGACTAAATTAGTTAATTGAATATCACTTTGAGGAATAATTGCGGGTTTGCCAAATAGAGCATTTGTTTTTTCTCTAATATCTCTATACCTTTGAGCCACCTCTTCAATAAATTTATCAGTATATTTTGCTTGTAATAGTTGGTGAACCTTGGCATATTCATGTTGAAGGGATAGGAGCAATTCATTCCTATCAACTTCACGATTAGTTTTAAGTTCTAACCATTGGCTAATCAGCGATGACAATAATTCTAGATTCTCAAAAACGGTAGACTCAAAGGTATAAGCATCACAGCTAAATACCTCTAGCTGATACTTTTCTTTAAATTTAGCAATAATTGCTTGCTGATGATCATGATTTAGATAGTCTTTGTCAATCACAACACAGGATTTTTGCCATAGATTCTGACCATTTTTGATCGCAGAAAATACGGTCTTATAGGCAAGTATATTTTCAAATACTTCACTAACACCTCCTAGAACCCAAAACATATATCGCTTTCTGATCCCCAATTGCTGCTTTAGTAATACATTTAGATATCTTGCATCATCTTCGCCCTCCACAAAAATTAAGCGATCGCATTCTATGGCATTAATAAAATCCAGCCCTGTTATTTCGCCAACCGTGCGAATAATGGGATTGATTAAAGATGGATAAATCCCTTTAAAGCGTGGTTGCAACTTCTCAATTTCAGATTCATTAATTGGGTGATACTCACCGATAGATTTCCCATCTAAATGAAATAGATGCTCAACTGGAACTGAGCGAATAAAAGACTCATTATGTGTAGAAATTATAATTTGGGTATTGGCAGAGAATCTGGTGATTATTTCAATTAAACGTTTTTGAATATCTCGATGAATATAGCTGTCTGGCTCATCTAACATAACCAATCGAATTTCTTTCCCTTGCAGGTCTACTAGATAAAAATTAACTAATATTTCAATTAGTTGTAATGTACCACTACCTAATAATGAAAGGTCTTTAGGATTTTCGTTTGATTTGGTTTTATATTTGACAACAATATGACTATTCTCAGTATCCTCGAAAATAAAATCAAATGATATTTTACTTTGATTGTTAAATAGAATGTAGGCTAAATCTCTTTGAAATATATCAAAAGTGGCAGGAAATTTAGAAATTTGGAATAGTCTATTTCTAATAACTGAACTAGATCTATGATCCATACACGCCTGTTCAACTTCAGCTAAATCTATATATTTCTCAGAAGGAGCCACAGTTGCTATTGGTGAAGCAAAGTAAATACTAAATGTGTTTGGCAATGATCTAAAAAATGAATTAAATTTTACAAAATCAAAATTTGTATGTTTATCTAGTGCAATTTTGTAATTATAATTTAATCCACTAATACTAAATTTAATCTCAAGAATATCACCTTCAGCATTTTGGAATGTTACACCTAGCTTTATTTTATTTTTTATCTGGCATTCATAAAAAATATCTTCAATATAATACTTAGAACTACTCTGGAGTTGATCAAAACTACTAAATATATCTGATCTTAATCGAAATATCCAATCTTCTTTTTTATATTTTTTTTGATTTCTAAATGCTTGAGTTATCAGTTTAGTAAAGCATTCATGCCATAGAGATAGAGCTTCAAGAACTGTGGTTTTGCCAGAATTATTTTTTCCCGTCAATATGTTTACATCTTTATTGAAATATAAAGTTACATCTTGAAATGATTTAAAATTTTGGATTTGAAATTTCTGGATAAACATGATTTTCGATATTTATGCTTACATTAGCCAATTTTAACAGCGCATTTTTAAATTTATCATCACCTAGTTCTGGAATTTCATATTGAGTTCCCACACCTCGAAGGTCTCTTAGTACATCGGGGATATCGCTAACATCTATTAGCTGCATAAATTTATAGGTTTGGGCTTGAAGCTAAAGCGCTGTAAGTGCTACTTTAAGCAGCCTATGGTAAGCTCTAGACATTGCGGTGAACTATTCTACCCTATCCTTCTAAGCTCTATTTATTTTTTCCTATGACAGAATTGATCGAAAATGCCGCATTTCAGCAACGCCCCACATGGGACGAGTATTTTATGCTGTTGACTAAACTTGCCGCCATGCGATCAACTTGTCTTGCCTTTCCTGTGGGAGCCGTGATTGTTAAAAATAAGCAGGTACTTGCCACAGGCTACAATGGCTCACCCTCAGGCTCAGTGCATTGTACAACTCAAGGTTATTGCTATCCAGAGATGAGTAATTGCACTGTGAATAAAGATTTTCCCTCAAGGGCGGTTCATGCCGAAGCCAATGCGATCGCCCAAGCCGCAAAACATGGGATCTCTACCGATGGCGCGAGTATTTATGTCACTTTAGAACCATGTATTTCTTGTTTAAAACTAGTGGTGTCGGCAGGTATTCGCGAAGTTTTTTATGAGACGACTTTTAATAAAGGCAATAATGCAGCGCTATGCCAATCCTTTGTAGATGAGGGATTAGTAACGCTTAAGCAAATTCACATCTCAACATCTGTTCTACAAAGAGCTAATTTATTTCTCAATTCCCCCACTTCTGAACTACGTTTGTTTTCTTAGTGAGAAGCCAATGACACCTCAAATCGCCAAAAAAGCTTCCGTAGCTAAGTTATTCGCCAAAGTGACTACCACTTCATGCGTTGTGATGGGATTGTTGATAGGTTGTAATGATACAGGGACTCTCATTAAGGAATCAAATAGCCAAAAATTAGGGGGAACTTGGGAATTTAAAAAACAAAATGGAGTGAAAACTGGTACAGCAATTTTTGAGACTCAAAATGATGTTAACGGGAATATTTACATTCTGTCTGATGATTTACCATTAGGTAAGACGGCGATCGCAGGTACTTTTAAAGTCAACTCCAGTAAAACTCCCCAGCAACTTGATATAACTTTTGACGATCTCACTACCCAAACTATCTATGAGATCAATAGCGATGGGCAATTAAAAATAGCCAATTCTGTTCCCAATCAGCCGCGCCCTAGAGCATTAGATTCCCAACCTCAACAGCTAACCAAAATTTCGGATAGTACAGCTATGGCAAGTGACATCAAAATCTTGCGATCGCCTGATTTGATTGCAACCTCAGCCTTAATTCGTGAGGCAGAGAGTAAGTCGTCCATTCGCGCCATCATGCGATCGCAGCAACAAATATTCCAAGAACAAGGACAATTCTCTCAAGATATCAATCAGTTAAAATCAGGACTATCCCTTAATTCAGAGTTCTATAATTACAAAATCACCATCTTGGGAGATCTGGTGCAACATAGTGCAATTCCTGTAAAAGATGGATTAAAAGCTTATACAGGAATTGTCTATGCGATTACTGGTTCTGAAGCAAATCCAAAAGCCACAAAATTACTTCTATGTGAAAGCAATATTCCTGCTAAACAGATCCCACCCGCGCCTCAAAATCAAGATGAAGGCTATAAATGCCCAAGTGCTTATACTTCAATCAATCCATAAAAAAGGCGCAAAGCGCCTTTTTTATGGATTGATTGAAAGTGTTGATTTGCTACCCCTTCAATCAATTTCTCGGTTTTGCTTTAAGTGCAAAGCGCTTAAAGCAAATTAGCCGTTCAGAACTTCGATCGCAGCTTTTACCCCAGCACCATAAGTGAAATTCGTGTAGCCAAGAGCCGAGATGGATGCTTCGAGTGCGGCAATGGCGGTGAGAATATCGCGATCGCCGACAAAGCCAAGATGTCCAATGCGGAAGATCTTGCCATTGAGATGATCTTGACCACCAGCCATGACAATATCGAACTTCTTCTTAATCGTGGCGCGAATCTTTTCTGCGTCCAGCCCTTCAGGGGGGACTACTGAGGTAATCGAAGCACTCGCTGCATCATCAGGAGCCAATAAGCTCAGATTAAGAGCCTTGACTGCGGCGCGAGTGGCTTCACGATGACGCAAGTGACGCGCAAAGATATTTTCTAAACCTTCACGTTGCATGATCTCTAGCGAAGCTTGCAGAGCCATTACCATATTCACCGAAGTCGTGAAAGGAGTAGAATTTTTGGCAGCATCTTTACGAGCCTTACCCAAATCGAGATAGAACCTTGGTAGATTTGCCGTTTTATATGCTTCCCACGCCTTAGGGCTGACAGCCACAAATCCCAATCCAGGGGGGATCATGTAGCCTTTTTGAGAACCAGAACCGACTACATCTAAGCCTAATTCGTCGATGGGAACATTCATTGCTCCCAAGCTGGTAACTGCATCAACGATGATCAGAGCCTTTTCATGGGCTTTGACATAGCGATTAATTGCAACTAAATCGTTAAGAACACCCGTCGAGGTTTCGCTATGGGTGATAATTACTGCTTTGATTTCTTTATTGGTATCAGCCTCTAACTTGGCTCGGAAGTCTTCGGGATCAAGTGCCTTGCCCCATTCTGCTTTGATTACTTCAGCATTGACACCATAGGCTTGACAGACTTCGACCCAGCGTTCGCCAAACTTGCCATTATCGCCAACAAGGACGCGATCGCCTTTGCTTAAGAAATTAATGATGCCTGCCTCCATCGCGCCCGTACCGCTTACGGTGAGAATTAACACATCATTAGTGGTTTGGTGTAGCCACTTGAGCTTGGCGGTCACATCTGCCATGACCTTGCTAAAATCACCGCTACGGTGTCCAATGGGAGCTTTTGCCAGAGCCAACAGCGCCTTTTCAGGCACAGGTGTTGGACCTGGGATCATCAACATCAACTTATCTTCCATGAGTCGAAATCTTGTAATGCTTGGTTTAATACTAGATCTAGTATTGTACGCATTAAACTGCCACTAGGATTAACTAAAATATCTGTTGTTACAATCGCTGTATTGTGAAACCTAAGATCTTTGCTACAATTAAAGTTTCACAATCTCTGTAGCAACAATTCCCATAACACCAACTTCAAATATGCCTGATCTCCAAGTTGATTCTGCCAAACTCTATGAACCTTTAACAGGAATCTATCGTAAGTTGTCAGCATTAGAACAGCAGATGATCCAAGTATTTGCGATCGCCTATGAACCAATCAATCGCAGCGTATATTTTGATTGCTTGCTTCAGCTTGGACTTAAAGATAAAGAAAATAAGCACTTTACTGGCATCAGTTTAAAGGGATATGTTGATCGCTTTTTAAAATTAAATTTACTCACGCAAGACCGATCTCAAGGGACACAATGCAATACCAATTTAATCGATATTGCTGTGCGCGATGCTGTGCAGTCAGGGGGGTTCGAGAAGATTGTCAATGCGATCGAATTACAAATTCCTGTACCATCCTACGGCCGAGTTGACTCGCGTAGTTTTCGCAGTGAATCACAGTTTATTCGCGAAGTTAGGATTGGCATTTATCGCCAAGACATGAAATTTGTCACGAAGCAATTTGAAGACTTTTATCGATATGGATATCCCCAACAGAGAATCACTCTAGACATGATTTTATATCAGGTCTGTAATAATCCCTTTGATTCCAATTGGTTTCAGTCGCTAAAGCCAGAATTTTATGAAATCGCTTTGGCAACAATTTTGACGAATGGAATGCTCAAGCTAAAGCAAACCGATGAGGCTTGGACATTAATACTTAAGAATCTTCAAAAAGATGTTCCACCGCAGGTTGAAGATCAAGAACATAACTTTGCGGATGCTTTGCTATTGATTTTAATGGAGCAGGGACTTTTACGAGGGGACTTAGAAACTACTCAAGCTGCCTACGATCGCTTATCCCTTGATTATAAAGAAGCGGGGAATGCCTTATTAGCATGGCTAAACTTTCTGAAAGGCGATCGCGAGTTGGCGATCGTTCAGTTCCGCCAATCTCTGAAGATGATCAAAAAAGCCACAGGCAAACGTCAAATCTACTTTAGTGGTGAACCAGGGCTATTTTTTATCCTTGCGTTGATTCAGGAAGGTACTGCTGAGAGTATGCGAGAAGCCGAGGGCTATACCGCCATCATGGCAAAGCAGACAAACCATTGGTTACAAGTCTCCTATAGCAGGTTGCAAAAGGTTTTAAAGTTCCAATTAGGCGATATTCCACAAAAGGATTTGCTCAGCAGTGAATATATCCACAATCATACCGAAAGTCATTGTCTAGAAGCATTTTTTAGTGCGCTCTGTCTCTATTGGGTAAACCCTGAGAAAGCGCGAGTTGAACTGCCAAAAATCCTTGAGCCATTGCTAAAGCAATCAGTTAATGCTGGATATCATTGGCTATCAATGGAAACAGCAGAATTATTGGGAGATCTGTCAACCAATTCTATTCATCAGAAACATGCCCAAAAATTACGACAAGGGAACCAAATTCCCACGATTGTCAATCTGATTCGACCTCAAGAGACCTGGGAACTGAGTCTAAATGCCTTACTGAATCTCAGCAAGTCTCCACAGGATCAAACAAAATCAGCCAACAATTCACCACAACGTTTAGTATGGTTTATTACCTTTAATAAGGGTTTATGCACAATCCAACCAAGAGAACAGAAAATCAATGCCAAAGGCGTATGGAGTGCAGGGAGAAATATTGCAGTCAAGCGTTTGAAGGAGTCGGTACATGAGTTCCCCTACATGACTCCGCAAGATATTATCGTTTGCTCCCATGTGCAGGTCTATTCCTATCACGGATATTATGGACAGAGCCAGTATGAATTTGATGAAGATACTATCTGCGCCTTGATTGGGCATCCGTTAGTATTTTGGGAAGATTCACCGACAACTCGTGTCGATATTGTCAAAGGTGAGCCAGAGTTACTAGTTAAGGCAGGAAAAGGCGATCGCCTATTTTTAGAGTTTTCGCCGCAATTAAAAGATGGGCAGAATTTTGTCGTCATTAAGGAAAGCCCCACGCGCCTCAAAGTCACTCAGGTGAATGAATCCCATCGTCGCATCACTGAAATTATTGGCAGAAAAAACCGCCTAGAGATTCCTGTAGCAGCCAAGGATAAAGTGCTTGCTGCCATTCATGGTATCTCTTCGATTGTGACGGTGCATTCGGATATTGGTGGCGGCGTAAGTGACGCTGAGGAAGTGCCATCGGATAGTAAACCCCATGTCCATATTTTGCCTGCGGGAAATGGATTGAAAGTAGCTATATTAGCACGTCCCTTTGCTAATGCAGGTGCATACTATCGCCCAGGAGCTGGTGGTGCAACGGTGCTCGCAGAAATTGATGGGAAACGCTTGCAAGCAACGCGCAATTTAAAAGAAGAAAAAAAACTTGCCAATGAAGTGATCGCAGCTTGTGTAACATTAGAAAACTTTGAAGAGCATGAGAGTGAATGGACAATTGATGATCCTGAATTCTGTTTAGAACTATTACTAGAACTGCAAGCATTAGGCGATCGCATTGTCTTGGAATGGCCAGAAGGCGAGAAGATGAAAATTAGTCATCGTGCTGGCTTTGGTGATTTCAGGATGTCGATCAACCAAAGTCGTGATTGGTTTTCGGCTGAAGGCGAATTGCGCTTGGGCGATGACAAAGTGATAGATATGCAACGCCTATTAGAACTACTAGATAAAACTCCTAGTCGTTTTATTCCCCTTGGTGATGGTCAGTTTATTGCTTTGACTCAACAATTTCGCAATCGTCTAGATGAGTTCCGCCGCCTATCTGAGAAACATGGCAAAGGCACAAGATTCCATCCTCTCGCAGCCTTGGCTCTCGAAGATTTTGTGGATGAAATTGATGATCTTAAAGCTGATAAGCATTGGAAAGCCCATGTCAAAAGAATCAAGGAGATGCGGAACTTCGAGCCGCAGTTACCATCGACATTGCTAGCCGATTTACGGGATTACCAACTTGATGGATTCGCTTGGTTAGCAAGGCTGGCGCATTGGGGTGTTGGTGCTTGCTTAGCCGATGACATGGGCTTAGGTAAAACCTTACAATCTCTCGCCTTGATCCTCACTCGTGCTCCACAAGGAGCTACGATGATTGTCGCGCCAACTTCTGTCTGTATGAACTGGATCGGTGAAGCCGCTAAATTTGCGCCAACACTGAATGTGATTGTGTTTGGTACAGGCGATCGCCAAAAGGTGCTTGACAATCTCCAACCCTTTGACATGGTGATTTGTAGCTATGGATTGCTTCAGCAAGAAGAAGTTGGGGAAATGCTAGCCAAAGTGCAATGGCAAACGGTTGTGCTGGATGAAGCGCAAGCAATTAAGAACACAGCAACTAAACGATCGCAAGCCGCAATGAATCTCCAAAGTGGTTTCAAACTAATCACTACTGGCACGCCAATCGAGAACCATCTCGGCGAACTTTGGAATCTATTTCGGTTTATTAACCCAGGGCTACTAGGTTCCCTTGATAATTTCAATACGAACTATGCCAATCCGATCGAGCGATCGCAGGACAGAGAAGCCCGCAATCAACTCAAAAAGTTAATTCAGCCCTTTATTCTCCGTCGCACCAAAAACCAAGTACTGCAAGAGTTGCCATCGCGCACGGAAGTAACTCTGCAAGTGGAACTTACTAAAGAGGAACTCGCCTTTTATGAAGCACTGCGTCGTGAGGCAGTCGCAAAATTAACTAGTACCGAGGCAAATGCAGGACAGAAGCATTTACAAGTTCTCGCAGAAATCATGAAATTGCGTCGCGCCTGCTGCAATACAAAGCTGGTCAGACCCGATATTCCTCTTCCTAGTTCTAAACTTCAGCTTTTCGGCGAAGTGGTCAACGAGCTTCTGGACAATAAGCACAAGGCTCTCGTATTTAGCCAATTCGTCGATCATCTACATATCATTCGTGATTATCTCGATTCCCAAAAGATCAGCTATCAATATCTCGATGGCAGTACTCCTGCCAAAGACCGTAAAAAGCGTGTAGAAGCCTTCCAAGCGGGTGAAGGCAATGTCTTCCTAATCAGCCTCAAAGCTGGCGGTACGGGACTAAACCTCACGGCTGCTGATTATGTGATTCACATGGATCCTTGGTGGAATCCTGCGGTGGAAGATCAAGCTAGCGATCGCGCCCATCGCATCGGTCAAAAGCGACCTGTCACGATTTATCGCCTTGTTGCTAAGGGTACGATCGAGGAGAAGATTGTCGATTTACACACTCATAAGCGAGATCTGGCGGATAGCTTGCTGGAAGGTACGGATATGAGCGGAAAGGTGACGACTGATGCGTTACTGCAATTGATTAATGAGATTTAGGTTAAATCAATGTCAAGGAATCTCCCCCTTCCAAGTGAATAATTAGGTGTGCGTAGCTTCGCCACGCACACCTAATTATTCACTTGGAAGGGGGGATGATCTGTATGTATAGCAATGAAAGAGATAATTGCAAAACGAAATATTGAAATTTCTGAAGAATCATGATTCAAAGATTGGACACTGGTCTGTTAAAGAAGGATGAGTCGCTCAAAGTATCTCTGGTCAAGCTTTTCACGGTTTTGCAGCCAATCACCATAAATCCTTTCTGGATAAGCCTTGCATCCATTTATCACTTCTTTAGTAACCAGTGCCATATCAACAAAAAAGAGAGTGGCGGTGCGAAGCGCCGACACTCTCTTTTGATTAAAAATCTACGCCACGTTTAAGATCTACACCTTTTTCGGCATAGTGCTTGTGGCAGACCATTTCAGAATGTACAGATGCAAGGTCAAAATAAGCAGGCTGATTGAAACATCTACCCGTGATGATTATTTCGGTGTCGCGAGATTTTTTGAGCAATGCTTGGCAGATTGGCTCAACGGGCAATAAATCTAGATCAACTGTGGGATTTAATTCGTCAAGGATGATCGTTTTGTAAAGTCCCGACGCGATCGCTGCTTGAGCAATTTCCCAACCACGTTGAGCCTCAATGCAGTCCATTTCCTGTTGTTGACCACGCCAGACGATCGCATCACGTCCACAGCGCTGATGATCGATCACATGGGGATAGCCACGTTTAAGGGCAGCGATCGCCGCATCTTCGGTATAGCCCGCACCGCCCTTGAGCCATTGCATAATCAAAACACGGTGCGATAAATCGCGACTAATGCCTGTACCGATCGCCTTGAGTGACCGACCTAAAGCCGAAGTGCTTTTCCCTTTACCTGCACCCGTATAAATCTCAATTCCCGTCACATCATATTTTTCGGCATGGGCATCATCATGCGATCGCATTTCTGAATGTAAATCGGCGATATCAATTAATGCTTGAGGTGCACCGCGTCCTGTACAGATTACTTCGAGATGGGGTGATTTATGCTTTAAATCTTTGACAACGCGATCGACGGGGATTAACCCTAAATCAAGAACGGGGTTAATTTCATCTAAAACCACTACTGAGTAAAGCCCTGAAGCCATTGCACCTTTAGCGATCGCCCAACCTCGTTCGGCTTCTTGGCGATCAAAGGGTGTGACATGTTCAGCATCAAAAAACTCAGAGCGACCAGTCCGCACATGATCGATTAAGTGAGGAAATCCTTGTTGCAATGCGGAAATTGCGGCATCTTCTGAATATTCACGCTCGGAGCCTTTAAGAAATCGCAGTAATAAAATCCTTGTGCCAAAAGGTGATGAATCGGACATGCCTAAGCCAAGCGATCGCAGGACTACGCCCAATGCAGCCTGTGATTTGCCTTTGCCTGTGCCGTCATAAACATGGATTTGTCCGATCTCACG
Source organism: Pseudanabaena sp. M085S1SP2A07QC (assembly GCA_020404895.1). GTDB lineage: Bacteria > Cyanobacteriota > Cyanobacteriia > Pseudanabaenales > Pseudanabaenaceae > Pseudanabaena. The sequence continues at coordinate 17,365 of JADBWK010000131.1, forward strand.
TTCGGGACGCACCTGTGCGGTCATGATGCCTATCGCTGCCATGTTTTTATCTAAGCTCTTTCATTTCTCATTCATTGTGATTATATCGAAAACCAATAAAACATAAAGGCGACGCAATGCGTCGCCTTTATGTTTTATTGGTTTAAGCCACAGCCAAAAGTTCATTAAGCTTATTTTTTAAGTCTGGCGATTTTCTTAATGGATTGTAGATTTCGCCTGCATAGAATTATCTTTAGAAATTTTCACATGAAAATTTGCCAGCTTGTGCTGAGGAGTGCTAGTATTTCTAATAATCGCAACACAACAAGGGCAAAAATGGTACTTTTTGCCCCTGTTCAAATTACTATTGCGAGTTATTGCTAAACTCATCTACCCAATAAGGAGGTCAGAAAATTGAAAAAGAGCAAAGCACTACAAAAGTGTGGTGCATCACTGTTGGCGTTTTTCCTAACCTATGCAAATCTTGAGGTTTGCGTTCAGACTATTAAAACCGAATCTGGAAGCGATGTTACATATGCAACTGTAATATCACTAAAAACAACCTCAAAGCGCTAGTTTAATAATAAACGAGTCGATTAGGCAAGTGGATAATTATCTACTTGCTTTTTGATTTATTGTATTTATCATAGGGTACGTTAGTACTATATGTCAACTTTGGATAAGTCACAATCGACCATACAAAATCACAACAATTAACCTTGCAATAACCATAAATTTTAGCTTTCTATACTTCGGTTGCACCTGACTTTAATACAGAATGCTAAAATTTAAGCCTTAGAACAATACATTTGTGTCATGAGAAAATTTGCAGCGCGATCGCTAATTACATTTGCAGCTATGACCACCGCCGTGTTAGCTGTGGCGATACCCGTGCGATCGCAGCCCAAGCCAAACGCAACACCAAACACAACAACGTCAGTCGAGATCTCGCGACCAGAAAAACCAGCAATTCCTTCAGGCAAAAAAGCTAGTTTTGTGAAAATGTTTGAAGATATTGCGATCGCACCAAGATTTACGCCGAAAGCGATCGAACTACAGGGCATTAGTGGTGGCGGAGTCGAAACTCAGACAAAATCAGGACGCAAAGTTACTGAGACAGGAGACTGCATTGGGTTTGTTGACGCAGAACCCGATCACAAAATCACCCTGACAAAACCATTTCGCTCTCTGAAAATGCAAGTCAAAAGCTCTGGCGATACTATTTTGCTAGTACGCGGACCAGGGGGCAGTTGGTGTAGTGATGATGTCAGCGATCGCAACCCAGAGATTAGCGGCGACTGGCTAGAAGGAACCTATGAAGTATGGGTTGGCTCCTACGAAGAAAACACCTCTTTTCCTTATCTACTGCAACTTACCGAACAACCATAAAACCATTATGGGCGGCGCTTCGCGCCGCCCATAATTAAATTAAATTGAACAACCTAAAGTTTGACGGCTGTCATTTTTTGTGAATGGATGCGTACCACTCGCGATCGTACAAAGATATAGGCGAGTGCGATCGTCTAAGTTCCGAACACCCGTAAACTCTGTATCCGCACAGGTTCGCAAATTCTTGAAAATTGTACCCCGCAAATTTGTACCCCGTAGATTAGAACCCTTCATAATTGCGCCTGTAAAATCAGCCTCTATCAAATTTGCACCACTAAAATTAGTGACACTGAGATTAGCCCTAATAAATTTACTATTTGAAGAGTTTGACCAAGTTAAATTTGCCCAGCTTAGATCTGCATCTGAAAAATTGGCTCCCCTGAGTAAAGCTCCCCTCAAATTGGTCTCAATCAAATTTGCCCCTGTCAAATTTGCCTCAATTAAATTAGCACTACTCAAATCAGCTTTATTTAATGTCGAGCCACGCAAATCAATACCAATCAAAACAACACTGCGTAGTTGAGCGTTACTGAGATCTATGTTAAAAAAGTTACGTTGTCCCTGCCTATATAGTTCCAACAGTTGCGCGACTTCCAAAGCGGTTACTCCTAACAAAATGGTATTGCTTAATTATCTTGAGTTACTGCCAATAAAAATATAGCGATCACCAGCAGCTAGCAAATTTATTTGACAATTTCAGTCTGAGCTAAAATTTTAGCTTACTTTAAGCTTTCATCTCAAGCCAAAATCATAAAAGCCGCTTATAACAACGTGATAACAACTAGTGTCTACTCAATGCGATCGCTATTCCCAAAAATTAATCCCAAAAATCAGCATTGAGCATCGTGTCGATATCTCGTCCAAATTGCCATATATCAGGGAATTGGTATTCAGGATATTCAATCTTGAGCCGTTTTAAAGAATTTTCAAAGCAATCATCAAACATTTTCAAGAAGTGACGCTTGAGGCTAGGTGACTGTCTTAGCAGCATTTTTAGTTCATCGCGTTGCTCGAATATTGTTAACAACCAGCCTCGATAACAGTCAGGCATATCAACATAGCATCGTTTCAGAATATGTTCGAGCAACCTTTTGAGCCTAGTTTCTACCTCACGCTTGTTACTGCCTGACAAACCCTCTAACTCCTCTATTAAATTTTCGACATCAAGATTGTGAAAGTCACCCGCCTTCAATTGCGCGATCGCAGTCTCTAGCCATAGATCGAGATCGCGATCATACAAAGATAATGATGGTGCAATTGCTTGAGTCATATTGCCTCATTGGATTTTTTGGTTATAAATTCTACATGAATAGTCTTAGGGAAAATTTAGCTACTCTCTTCCCAGTCTACAACTAGACCTTAGTGATGCGGCGCTTCGCGCCGCATCACTAAGGTCTTAGGCAATACCATCAGGGGCTTTTCTATGGGCTGAAAAACACTATAAGATATAAACTAAATATAAACTTTAATTACAACGATTTCCGAGCAGACGAACCAAGAGATTTTTAGAAAGTGTTGCTTTGCAACACTTTCTAAAAATCTCTTGGTTCGAGTCTGAACGCAAAGCGCTGTGAGTTGACCTATTACTTTTGTCTAAATTTTCAGTAACCTGCTATGAGTACGACCGAACTTCCCAAACAATACAATCCTCTCGAATCTGAAGCCAAGTGGCAAAAATATTGGGAGGAAAGTGGTGTATTTGTAGCAGCTAGTCAAAGCGATAAAGAACCTTACTGCATCATGATTCCACCCCCCAATGTCACGGGTAGTTTGCACATGGGTCATGCTTTTCAAGAAGTATTAATCGATATCCTGATTCGCTATCATCGGATGCGTGGGTTTAATGCCCTGTGGTTACCAGGCACAGATCATGCCAGCATTGCTGTACAGACGATTCTCGATAAACAGATCAAGGCTGAAGGCAAAACCAATCAAGAGATTGGGCGCGAGCAGTTTTTAGAGAGAGCATGGAAATGGAAAGCGGAATCGGGCGGTACGATTGTTTCGCAGTTGCGGCGTTTAGGTGTATCCGCTGACTGGACTCGCGAACGCTTTACGATGGATGAAGGCTTATCGAATTCGGTAACCGAAGCTTTTGTCAAACTTTACGAGGCTGGTTTGATTTATCGAGGCGAATATCTAGTTAACTGGTGTCCCGAATCGCAATCCGCCGTATCCGATCTAGAAGTTGATAGTAAAGAAGTAAATGGTCATCTCTGGCATTTTCGCTACCCATTAGCCGATCGCTCTGGACATCTAGTGGTTGCAACTACCAGACCAGAGACAATGTTGGGTGATACGGCTGTGGCTGTCAATCCTGAAGACGATCGCTACAAGCATCTAATTGGCAAGACGATCATGTTACCAATCATGAATCGCGAAATTCCGATTATTGGCGATCAATATGTCGATAAAGCCTTTGGTAGTGGTTGCGTTAAGATTACGCCTGCCCATGACCCTAATGACTTTGAGATGGGTAAACGTCATCAGCTTCCACTGATCAATATTCTCAATAAAGATGGCTCGATCAATGAGAATGGAGGCGAGTTCCAAGGACAAGATCGCTTTGTAGTGCGTAAAAACGTGGTAGCAAAGCTTGATCAATTGGGCTTATTAGAAAAAATTGAAGACTATACCCATACTGTTCCCTATTCAGAACGGGGCAAAGTACCTGTCGAACCATTGCTTTCAATTCAGTGGTTTGTGAATATCAAGTCTCTTTCAGACTTTGCGCTTGAACAATTTGATAAGCAAAACTCGCCCACCTTCGTACCTGATCGCTGGGGAAAGGTTTACCGTGATTGGCTAATTCGTCTGAAGGATTGGTGTATTTCCCGTCAACTATGGTGGGGACATCAAATTCCTGCATGGTATGCCCCCGATGGCACAATTTTTGTCGCCCATACAGAAGCGAAGGCTTACGAGCAAGCTAAGGCGAAATTTGGTGAAGATGTAACTTTAGAACGTGATCCAGATGTACTTGATACATGGTTCTCATCGGGTTTATGGCCATTCTCGACTTTGGGCTGGCCAGAGCAAACACAGGACTTTGAGACTTTTTATCCCACAAGTGTTCTAGTCACTGGGTTTGACATTATTTTCTTCTGGGTGGCACGGATGACGATGATGGCAGGCTATTTCACGGGCAAGATGCCTTTCCACACGGTCTATATTCATGGACTGGTGCGTGATGAAAACAATCAGAAGATGTCTAAGTCCAAAAACAATGGTATCGATCCATTAGTTCTCATTAATAAATATGGAACTGATGCGTTGCGCTATTCACTCGTTAAAGAAGTAACAGGCGCAGGACAAGACATCCGCCTTGATTACAATCGCAAAACTGACGAATCGACTACCGTAGAGACAGCCCGCAACTTTGCCAATAAGCTTTGGAATGCTTCACGATTTGTGATGATGAATCTCAACTTGGAGCGTGGCGGAGCCATGCTCCAAGTTGAGAATTTAGAACTTGCCGATCGCTGGATTTTGTCGCGTTACTACCAGACAGTTTTGCAAGTGCGTGAACAGCTTGATGCCTACAGCATGGGCGAAGCAACCAAGAGCCTGTATGAGTTCTTCTGGGGTGATTTCTGCGATTGGTACATTGAGCTAGTTAAGTCACGTTTACAGGAAACTGCCGCCCCTACCTCGCGCGCCACCGTGCAGCAAACCCTTGCCTTTGTCCTCAATGGGATTTTGCGCTTATTACACCCATTCATGCCCCACGTCACTGAGGAAATCTGGCAACTACTTACCTATGGTATAAGTGAGCCATCTAGCGATCGCCCAGTTCTCGCGATTCAACCCTATCCCGAAGTTGACACCACCCACATTAATGAAGAGTTAGAAGAACAATTCAAGTTAATCATTGGGACAATCCGCACCATTCGCAATCTTCGGGCTGAAGCTGAGATTAAGCCTAGTCTGAAGGTGAAAGTGATTTTACAATCCGACAGCGATCGCGAAAGATCATTACTAGAAGCAGGACAAAGCTATATTCTCGATTTGGCAAGGGTCGAAGATTTGGCAATTTTGGCAACTGTTGATGAATCAGTGACCGAAGAGGCGATCGCAGGTGTAGTTGGAACGGTACAGGCGATCGTGTCATTAGTCGGTGTTGTCGATATCGCTCAACTGGTTGCCAAGCTAGAGCGCAGTCTCAAGAAACTAGAAGTGGCGATCGCTTCTAGTCAAGGTCGTTTAAACAATGAAGGCTATGTCAAAAAAGCTCCCCCTGACGTGGTGGCAACTGCCAGTGCAGAACTGGAAGAATCCCTGAAGCAACAAGAGATTCTCAAAGCACGTCTAGCTCAGTTGCAAAAGTAAATTAGGATTCCCTAGATCTGCCTGCCCAGATCTCCGACTTTTTCTTTGCAGCCAAAGATTACTTGTGTTAGTCAAAGAAAAAGTCGGAGACCTCAATCTCTCAGCAACTGCAAGTAATAATTAACCCAAGTTGCTACCTATAGTAACAAGAAAAAAAAGCTGCTATAGCAATGTAAGCTTTGCTTAGGACATAAAACCCAAAAGATGGCAGAGCGAAGCTCTGCCATCTTTTGGGTTTTGAATTGTCCTATCTATCTCTTA
>JADBWK010000132.1 GCA_020404895.1 Pseudanabaena sp. M085S1SP2A07QC
ATCGTCTTGGCACTGACACTCGCAAATATCACCTTTGCTTGTTTACGGCGTGTTTTCATTTTCTCCTGCGCCGTATCTGGAAAATAGACTCTGTGGCTCTCATCTGTGTTACGCGATAGCTCTCTTGATATCGTACTTTTGTTTCGTTTCATGCGGCGACCGATCTCTGACATCGATAGCTGCTCTGTTGTGATTATCTTCAGAATATCCTTATGAGTCCCTTTACTCAGAGATCTCTAGGCGTTGCATTTCATAATTGAATTGGCGTATCAAGACAATCAGTTTAACTTGGGAAAGACAGTTATAGAGAAATAGATTAAGGTGAGCCGTTTATAGACTCACCCTAACATTTACGCAATATGCAAATCAACTAAATTACTTCGCGATCGCATGCATACCCAAGATGTCCTCAATGCGCGGCATATCCTCTAATGCAATTACCCGACCTTGTTCTTCAAAATTGGAGATCTGATCGAAATTGAGATAGCGATAGAGATCGCTGGCAAATGGATCGATCTTCTTAGTCACGATCGCTTGATATTCTTCTACGGTCGGAAGCTTGCCTAGCAAAGCACAGACTGCCGCTAGTTCGGCTGAACCGAGATAGACTTGAGCATCCTTGCCCATGCGATTGTTGAAGTTACGGGTGGAAGTGGAGAAGACAGTCGCGCCGTCAGCAACACGGGCTTGATTACCCATGCAGAGAGAGCATCCAGGAACTTCAGTTCTGGCTCCTGAGACACCGAATGTACTGTAGATTCCTTCTTCTTTGAGTTGGAACTCATCCATGCGTGTGGGTGGTGCAATCCAGAGACGAGTTTTAACAGGTGGTTCTTTTTCGAGAACCTTAGCGGCGGCGCGGTAATGTCCGATATTGGTCATACAGGAACCGATAAACACCTCATCTACGCGATCACCTGCCACTTCCGAGAGCAATTTCACATTATCAGGATCATTTGGTGCAGCCACGATTGGCTCCTTGATCTCGTTGAGATCGATCTCGATGATTTCTGCATATTCAGCATCAGGATCGGCTTCCATCAGCACAGGATTAGCCAGCCATTCTTCCATTTTGGCGATACGGCGCAAGAGCGTCTTGGCATCGCTGTAGCCACGAGCGATCATGTTCTTCATTAAAGCGACATTCGATCGCAAGTATTCGGCAACGGTTTCTGTACTGAGCTTAATGGTGCTACCAGAACAGGAACGCTCGGCAGTGGCATCAGTGAGTTCAAAGGCTTGTTCTACTTTCAGATTGGGTAAACCTTCGATTTCCATGATGCGACCAGCGAAGACATTCTTCTTGTTCTTCTTCTCAACGGTGAGCAATCCACGTTGAATAGCGATATAGGGAATCGCATTCACCACATCGCGTAGAGTGACGCCAGCTTGTAATTCGCCTGTGAATCTCACCAATACGGACTCAGGCATGTCCAAGGGCATAATCCCTAAAGCAGCAGCGAAGGCGACTAGTCCCGACCCTGCGGGGAAGGAAATACCAAGGGGAAACCGAGTATGAGAATCGCCACCAGTGCCGACAGTATCGGGCAAGAGCATTCTATTTAACCAAGAATGGATAATGCCATCGTTAGGACGCAGAGCAACACCTGCACGGGTTGCAAAGAAATCAGGAAGTTCTTTATGGGTTTTGATGTCGGTGGGTTTGGGATAGGCGGCTGTATGGCAGAAGCTCTGCATTACCAAGTCAGCACTAAATCCTAAACAAGCGAGTTCTTGCAATTCATCGCGAGTCATTGGGCCAGTTGTATCTTGCGAACCAACTGTCGTCATCAATGGTTCACAGGAAGTATAAGGGCGTACACCTGCTACACCACAAGCTTTGCCGACCATCTTTTGAGCGAGAGTATAGCCTTTGCCTGTATCGGTAGGTGTGGAGGGAAGAATAAAAATATCGCTGGCTGGTAAACCGATCGCTTGACGAGTCTTGGCAGTGAGACTACGACCGATCAACAGAGGAATCCGTCCACCAGCACGAACTTCATCAGCGATCGTGTCGGGTGTGAGGCTGAATGTGGAGAGAGTTTCACCAGCCGCGTTGGTGATTTTGCCTACGCGAGTATGAATCGTGATCACATCACCTGTTTCTAACTTAGAGACATCGCATTGAATCGGCAAAGCACCAGCATCTTCAGCTGTGTTAAAGAAAATTGGTGCGATCGTGCTGCCGAGAATTACGCCACCTGATCGCTTGTTAGGAATAAAGGGAATATCGTTGCCAATGTGCCACAACACCGAGTTAATCGCTGACTTACGCGAAGATCCAGTTCCCACCACGTCACCAACAAAGGCGACAGGATGCCCTATTTCTTTGAGTTCTGCAATCTTTGTCAATCCCGTTGGCATCATCGATTCCAACATACAGAGAGCATGGAGGGGAATGTCAGGACGAGAGAAAGCTTGAGAGGCTGGTGAAAAGTCGTCGGTATTGATTTCACCTGTGACTTTAAATACTGTCACGGTAACAGTTTCAGGCAATATAGGGCGACTAGTAAACCATTCGGCTGCTGCCCATGACTCGATTACGCCTCTAGCTCTAGCGTTAGTTTTGGATAATTCCAAAACTTGATTAAAGGCATCAAATACCAGTAGCGTCTTCTTGAGAGCAGTTGCGGCAAGTTCGCCTAAATCATCATTCTCTAGCAAATCGATTAGAGTATGCACGTTATAGCCGCCGACCATCGTGCCGAGCAATTCCACGGCTCTTGATGGTGTAACTAATGGTGATGTTACTTCACCCTTAGCGATCGCAGTTAGCCATCCTGCTTTGACATAAGCAGCCTGATCGACTCCTGGGGGAATGCGATCGCGTAGTAACGATAGTAAAAATTCTTCTTCGCCTGCTGGAGGCTTTTGCAATAAATCACAAAGTGCCGAAGCTTGCTGGGCATTCAAGGGCAGAGGAGGAATCCCTTGCTGGGCGCGTTCGGCAACATGGTCACGGTAGGCTGATAACATACGTCGTTATTTCTGATTCTGTAATTTGAGATATAGCAGATTGCGAGAGTAAGTACCTCGGCACAATTAAAAAGTCAGAGCCAAATATCTACACCGCCTGCTGTGCGGGCGTTGCAGATATTTGGGTTCTAGCTATTTATGACCATCTGGGGCACACTCTCATAATCTGCGGAGGATAGCTATATTATTGATCCTATTAAACTTTGGCGCGGAAATTATGTTTACGTTGACATGTTTTAGGTTTTGCAGAGCTTGGGATTCAAAGTAAAGTGAAAACTTGTGCCAGATGAACAAGATAAATCTAAACTAGCTCGCAATTGTTGAGTCATAATACGTACCAGCCTTAAACCAAGAGAAGCAGTTGCTTTAAAGTCAATATTTTCAGGAATCCCAACTCCATTATCACGAATGATTAAATGTAAGTTATCATCATCCATCGATTTATATAAAATCACTTCAATTAAGCCTACATTATTATTTGGGAATGCATACTTAAAAGCATTCGTTAATAGTTCATTCACAATTAATCCCATGGAAATAGCTGTATCAATATTCAATTGAGTTGGCTTAATATCTAATTTTAATTCAACTTGGCTAGTATTAAAATTTGTGGAACTATACAGATTACCAACTAGACGCTGTAGATATTCACAAAAATCAACCTTGTCTACATCATGAGATTGATATAACTGTTCATGAATTAACGACATTGTATGAATCCGTCGTTGACTATCGGAAATTGCTCTCAAAGCTTCTGCATCACTTATATAGCGAGCTTGCATCGATAGTAAACTATCAACCACACTAAGATTATTTTTAACCCGATGATGGACTTCTCTTAATAGTACCTCTTTATCTGCAAGTGAAGATTGCAGACTTGCTTCAACTTCTTTTAACTTCGTGATATCTGATGCTGCACCAATTGTCTGCTTAACATTACCATCAGCATTACAGAAAAAAACAGTTTCTTGACTATAAAACCATTTCCATTTGCCATGAATATCTCGCATTCGATATTCAAAGACAAATAAATCTTCAGGATTTTTTTCGGGTTTTCTATTCTGAATATGTTCGTAATGCTCTTTTACTCTTTCTAAATCATCAGGATGAATAACCTTATTCAATAGCAAGTTACCCATTGCCTGAATTTCTGAGGGAGTATATCCCAGAAGATGAGTAATAGCTTGATTGCAGTATATATTTCGATGTTCTTCAATATCGTAAATATAGAGAATGTTAGGAGTAGTATCTGCAATCCGTTGAATAAATTGTTGGCTACTGTTAAGTGCTAGTTCGGCTTGTTTTCGGGTTAGCGCGATCGCAACATAAGTAACAATTGTCTGTGTTAACTGGACTTCTTCTTCTGTAAATTGCCTTGGCGCATCGAAATACGCGACAATATCTCCCAAATGACGACGTTCGTATTCTAAGGGAAATACGGCTAAGGCTCCGATACTTTCAGCTTGGCATATATTTTGTAAGATGTGATCGCTAGGCAATATCGCACAGTAAGGAAAAGTTCTGAATTGAAGTTCAACTTGATGAGATAAATCTTCAAAGAATGATTCGATAGATTGCCTGTAATCTTGGCTAATTCCTACAGATTCCTGATATTTTAAACAATGGTTAGCATTAGTTGTAATCACTGCCGAACGAGAAGTTCGTAGAGCAGTACAGATTCCATTTATCGCAATTTGATAAATTTCATTAACTGATTGCGCAGCATTCAACGATGACACAAAATCGTACATCAGCCTTAAGCGATTGAGCTGCAAATTCAATCGATCTTCAGTTAGTTGTTGATCTGCGATCGTTTGTACTAATTGAAGGTTAACCTCCTTGAGTTCTGTCTTTACTTCAGCCATGAGCATCACCTCCGACGATCGCATTCTTAATTCTTAAGCTTGGCGAACCACAACCCACCGCTAATCCACTTTGTCCTCCTTTACCGCAGCCACCTGACTCGTCCCATACAAAGTCATTGCCGATCGCCTCTATATCCTGTAATGTCTCAAAAGCATTTCCTGAAAGCGTCACATCCTTAACAGGCTCAGCAATTTTACCATTGCGAATCATCCAAGCCTCACCTGCGGTAAAGGTAAACATTTCTCCATTCGTCATGCCGCCTTGCCAGTTTTTGGCATAAACACCAAGCGGAATATCGTTAAACAAATCGGCAACAGATGTTTGACCTCGCCCAATCCAAGTATTCGTCATTCTTACGATTGGTGGATAATGATAGTCCAAACATCGCGCATTACCAGTTACTTTTTCACCCAATTTACCTGCTGTCTCCCGCGAATGTAATCTTCCAACCAATACGCCATCTTCGATTAATTGTGTTGTCGTCGCAGGTACACCTTCATCGTCATAGAGATAGCTACCGCGATGGTCAGGATTAGCAGCTCCGTCAAAAATTTGTAAATCCGTGGAGCCAAATCTTCTTCCAATGCTCATGGCTTCTAGTATGTCGGGATTTTCGTAGAGCATATCTGCTTCAGATAGATGTCCAAATGCTTCATGTACAAACAATCCTGCCAAAATCGGATCAATGACAACTGTGTAAGTATTCCCTTGCACAGTGGGTAAATCTAGCGAACTAAGAGCGCGTTGAGCCGCACCAATTACTTGTTGATCCAAATTGAGCAAATCTGTATAAGTACTTCTTGAACCGAAAGTTTGGCGACCAGTTTGGATTGTTTCTCCATCCCTTGCAATCGCGGAGCATCGTAATTCCCAGTCAGCCCATTCTTGCTCAATCATAGTACCTTCGGATGTAGCAAAAACTACCTGCTGCGTGCAGTCTCCATAGCGGACAGACGTACTAACTACGAGATCAGAAACCGATCGCAAAATATCTGTGTAGTGAGCGCACAAATTCTTTTTATCAATGAGTTCAATTTGATGCGGATTTTCTTTAATCAGCGATACCTTTGCTAGTACAGGCTCGACAACTGCAAGTACCGTTTCTTCACTACCAACCCATTTTGCCGATGCGATCGCTTCCTTGAGTTTGGCTTCCAAACTATGTAGATCATTAAAACTCGCAAATCCCCATCCGCCCCGATGACAGGCTCTCACCTGTCCACCAATCGAAATACCTGTACTCAAAGTTTCAACTTTACCACTGCATAAAAAAATATCCGCCCCTTGAGATCGCTCCAATCGAATCGCAAAAAAATCGACATGGGGCTTGTATTTTTGCACTAAGCTCAAAATTTCATCTTTAAATTGCCATATGTTCATATATCAAGCTCACAAGAAAAGCTCTTTATGCATTTAGATTTAAGTTAAAATTATCGCACAAAAAAATCATTTTAGTGGATAAATAATGTTTGTTAGTAACAATTCTAAATTATGGCGACAGATTTTGTTCTTTTAGGATCGTAGATGCTAAAAGAACAAAATCTGTCGCCATAAAAACTGTTTTTTTTTGAAAGCCCACCTAAGGTGGGCTTTCAAAAAAAACAGTTTTGGTGTTTCCAGCGCCAAAGGCGCTAGAAACACCAAAACTGTTTTCATAATAAGAATTGCTGGTGAAAAAGAAAATCGACTTTGAGATAAGTTCGCCGTTGGCGAACTTATCTCAAAGTCGATTTTCATAATGAGAATTGCGATCAGGAATAAATATAAATTGCCAATTGAGTACTTCTATGATATATATCTTAGCCTAAATTCCCTAAATGAATTGCACCTATGAATGCCACAGTAAATGCTCTCGCAAATGCCTCAGAAGACATAACAGCCGACCTTCAGAAGGAAATTAATTTACTTAAGGTTGATCTAGAACAAAAGGATCTGTTAGTACAACAGCTTTCTGAAGAGCTTTTTCGTTTGGTAAAGGGAAATACAGCCTTTTTGCCAAATGCGGAGGCACATGAGCATCATTCAGAAGAGATGCGCTGTTTGGCGGAAAAGCTTGCTATGGTTGAAAATCAACTAATTTTATCTCAAGCCCTAATCCAAGATCGCGATCGCGAAGCCTTAGAATTGCGTCACACTATCCAAGAAATGGGCGATCGCAATCGGATGCTAGAGCAAGTAGTACAAGAGTTACCAAATATTTATCGCACAAAGTTTGCAGAACGGATTGTTCCAATCAAACAAAAGATTGAAGCACTGCAAAAAGAAAACCGCCAATTGCATATCGAACTGCAAAGCCTCAGTTTCCGTCTCTCAGGTCGTACCCGTCGTCCTGCTGCGGCTCAACAACGCCTTGAACTACCCAGAGTTATCCCTGCGCTAGGCTAAAACATCGTGCAAAAGCAATTTAGGTTCAAGCTCACGCACTAGAGACATGCGACTGACATCAGTCAAATCTAACTTGCCGTCATATTTACGATGAATAGCTTTTTTTCTCTATTTTCTAAATCTGTCCGAAGTATTGTTATTCAGAACATGTACTTAATAATACTTTTGGTTTTTAGCGAAATTGCCGATAGTTAAAGCCATATACGTTACTATTTTGATGTGAAATATCAGAGAGCCCGAGTATGCAGTTAAAAAGTGTCGTTCAACCATTTGGTGAAGTCAATGTTTATCCCCAAAACAACGGAGATATTGACATCGTTGCAACTATTCTGATGGTTCCAGACATTGAAGGTGCAAGAGTTGGCTTAGCCTTAGATGGTTCTGCCTCAATGAAAAAAATGTATGGCATCAGTGGTGTTGTTAGTAGCTTTTTTGCTAGTGCCGCCGTTACGAACAACGTCGTTGAGCCAGTAGCAAGGGTGATGGTCAAGTATCTTGCGAATTTTGCGGCAACGGGTAAAGTTGACTTGCTCAACTGGGCTTGTGGCGCAGCAGGTGAACTGATCGAAGATTTGGGAAGCTTTAGCGGTGAAGAGATCGAGCAAATTGAGATCAAAGGGTCCAAAATTCCTTGGGGAACTGGGACAAAACTTTTACCACCTTTACGATATTTCATTAACAAATATAAAGATGCGCCAGCGATTGGGGTCAAGCAACCTGCGGCAATTTGCCTGATCATCACCGATGGTATTATCGAAGATCTCGAAGACGTAAAGGAATATTGCTTTAAATATGCTCTAGAGATTGCTGATCAAACCAAACCATTTATCAAACTTTTACTAATCGGAGTTGGTAAAGATATTGACGAAAAACAACTCGAAGAACTAGACAATATGTTTGAAGGTAGCTTTGTCAAAGATACCGCAGGTCGGGAAATAGACCTCTGGGATTATCAAGTTGCTGATGACATTCAGATTTTGGAACAGATTTTTAAAGAATTTGTGTCAGCAGAAACTATTGTGACTCATTATGGACGTATTCTCAATCAGGCGGGAACGGTTTGTGAAGAGTATAACTTCGGTGTCCCTGCCCTAATGCGTTTCAAATTACCTGTAGGTTCTACAGCTTTTACCCTAGAGTTTTCGGGAGGCAACGTAACGCAAGACATTTCCGAAGCTTTGCCTACCCCATTAGATGCACCTCTGATTACGGAATCTGAACAATGGAAAGATGTTGTAGACTTCGTATAAATAAGTGAATCCCAAATAATGGTTGTCAAACCTTGCTTTGTAAGGTTTGACAACTATTATTTGGGTTGAGAGAATTGGTAATTAAACAGCAATAGAAATAGAATGCCATGCTACATGAAAATAATTCCGAGCCTATTGAATTAGAACGTGCAGACAATGGTGAAATAAAAAACAAAATAAAAAATGAAGGTAAGAACGAATTAGAACTTGAATCAAAAAGCTACCAAATGCCAGCTAATCTGGTGGCAGCAGAGTTTGGCGAGGTGAATGTTTGGCGGAATATGTCAGGGATAAATTCGGAAATTGCTGAGTGTCGAGTGGAATTCTTGATCGCAATGGAACCGCAGGGGAAATTAGCTGAAGGTTGGCGGACTGGACTTGCCCTCGATGCTAGCGCCTCGATGAAACGATCCTATGGACGTAAAGTAGAAGCAAGAGTCGATTCTGAATTGTTGGCTGCTTATATTAAGCAAGGTCGATTGCGTTCTTATTTAGAGGACGGAGAACCGATTCGGAAGATTGAACGGGAAGCGTTTGCGGAAATCCAAGAGCGCGGCTATGAGATTAACTATACGGCAAACGTCTTGCAGCCTTTAGTTCAAGATTTTAGCGCCTATCTGGCTGGCAGTTTAGATGGCACTGGCAAGACTTCATTAATTTATTGGGGCTGCGGTAATGGCGATGAGATTCAAGTATTGGGTGAATTTGATTATGCTAGTTGTCAGCAGTTAGCGATCACTGGCCCCGCCACTTTCCAACTCGGTAAAACAACCAAGCTATTACCTGCTATCACCTATTTTGTAAACCAATATAGCCAAGCTCCCCAAGGGATCTATATCTTTTTGACCGATGGCAGGATCGATGACTTAGATCAGGTCAAAAGCTATACCAGAGAGCTAGCATTAGAGATTGCGGTTGGGAAAAGAAACTATTTGAAATTGGTTTTGGTTGGGATTGGTAATGATGTTGATCGCTATCAATTGCAGGAGTTAGATGATTTTGAGACTGGCTTAGACATTGATATTTGGGATTATAAAATAGCCAGTGAAATGACTAGTATTTCGCAAATTTTTGCAGAAGTGGTCAATGAACATCAAATTATTGCTGATAGCGGCTCCATTTACGACGATCAAGGAAATTGCGTCAAATCCTACACCAATGGATTGCCAGCCAAAGTTGATTTTTTAATGCGTGATGATTCGCAATGGTTTGAGTTAGAAGTTTGCCATCAACGCATTCGTCAAGCTGTGATTTTGGGTACTGCTATGGCGATCGTCCCATTAGCTAAGAAAAAACTATTCGATTTTGAGACTCAGGCTCAGGAAAGTTATCAGGCTGTTGCTCTAGTAAATGATCAAGTAGATGATGAAATCGCCAGTAGTCAGATGGGCAAGCCAAGTAGTCTGTGGAAAATATTAGCGGCTTTGTTCATCGGTGCAGCATTTGTGGGTACAGCGATCGCCTTTGGCATTTTAATCAAGCGATCGGATGATAATAAATTGCAAAATCAAGCAGTATCTAGGGCGAGCGAAGATTCTGTACTTGAGTCGCAGACAGATGAGACAAATAAAGCCAACAATAACTTACTAGATAGTTCTACTAAATCGAGTTCCCAGAATTCCCGAGAAACGAGCAATCCAGCTACCAATCTCAAAAACAATCCAGCAACCAAAAAAGAAACTAACAATAAGCTGAATGATATTGCTGACAGGTCATCAGTCAATAGTTCTGACAAAGCACTAGATAAGTCATCTAGTAACAATCTTCAGAATAATGAGAATAATACTGGCAAAGTTGTTGGCGAAAATCCTAAGAAATTAGCTGGAGATATTTCTAGCAATGCTTCTGCAAATAAATCCAACCTAATTGCGATCGCTAATCCGCAAAAACTAACTGGAGATATGGCTCTTGCCACTTTAGTGAAGTATGGTATTGTTCCCAAACCAAAAGGTACTCAATCCTCTGCGGTCTCTCAAACACCTGATCAGAGCTATAGTGCAAACAACACCTCGGCAAAAAACAATAAAGATAATCCTTCTAAAAATGCTAGTGCTGATGATTTAAATAATTCCAAAAATGCTGCAAAATCTGATCGCAAAATTGCGCTTACAAACGCTCCAAATACTTCAACCCAGAATAAAACTAGCGATCGCAGTATTAATAAATCAATTTTGCCAATTACGAATCCAGATGTAGAAGTAGTAGTTTTCTTTCCCTCTGATGAATCACGACTTGTATCTAACGAAGAAACCAAAATTGAGGATTTCTGGACAAAAATTCAAGGAAAACGGGGGATCATTCAAGTTAGTGGTCATACTGACAGGATGGGAGGCTATGACTACAATCTTGATCTCTCGCAAGCAAGAGCAAATGAGGTGGTGAGATTACTGCGCGATCGCGGCTTAGATGGTAACTATAAAGTCACGTTTGAAGCTTTATCATGGTTGCAACCTCTGCGCAAAGAAATTACGGCAAAGGATAACGCATTCAATCGCCGTGTAGTTATTCAATTCAAAGAGTTACGCTAAACTAGCTCTGCCCACTAAGTTATTCCAATTCACGAAAGTGTGGCTACACTTCTGTGAATTAAAAACTAAACCCTTACAGGGTTTTAAAAACACAAAATGGCTACTCCATTTTGTGTTTTGGTATTATTCACTGGGAAATTCAAGATATTGTGGGGGTACGGACTCTGTTAGCCATACTAAATTTTCTGAGCAAAAGAATAAAAATCCATCGTGATACATTGCCGCTGTATCAATTTTTAAAACTACTGGCTTGCCATGTCTCTGACCAACATTAGTAGCAGTAATTTCATCACTTGACATATGCACATGTTGTCGATTTCCTGCAACCAATCCTTGTTGACGAATTGACTCAATAAATTTTGTTGCCGTACCGTGAAATAGCTGTTCTGGCGGTTGCTTTGGCGTTAAACCTAACTCAATATCAATAGAGTGTCCTTGATTAGCTCGGATTTTAGACTTTTCAGAATTAAACGAAAATCGTTGTTTGTTATTTGTCTCAACTATCTCTTCTAAAACACTTCTAGAGATATCTTTCCCATTTTGTTTTGCTAACTCAATGAAGCGATCGACATCAGCCCAACCATTTTCATCAAGTTTTAAACCAATTACTTCAGGCTGATGTCGCAAGACAAGGCTAACAAATTTACTGAGTTTAACTAAATTTTTATTCATGATCCCTTCTAAGTGAATAATACCAATTCACAAAAGTGTGACAACACTTCTTTGAATCAAACCCCCAAAGCCTGTAAAGGTTTTAAAAATACAAAATGGCTACGCCATTTTGTGTTTTGGAATAATTAGTGATGCGCAACCTCTCCGCATACCACTAATTATTCACTTTATAACACCTATTCTTTCAGTGGGAAGAGAGTAATTGAAGTTTAAAAAAATTCAAATGCTTGTATAGTCGTTTACAATGATAATGGTTAGTTTTTTACCTTGTTGAGGTATGCTCTAACCTTAAAAAATTATGTAACCCTGAGGACATAAGCGAATGCTACATCGCAAAATATATCAACTTTGTGAAGCCAAGAGCGATGTTTGGATTTACCTGAGGGATCAGGGACGTTGGCTAGAAAGAGCCAA
>JADBWK010000133.1 GCA_020404895.1 Pseudanabaena sp. M085S1SP2A07QC
CGCATTAGGCGTAAGCACCATGGCATTCAACTTGAACGGATTCAACTTCAACCAATCAATCTCTGATAGCCAAGGACGTGTAGTACCATCTTGGGCAGACGTAATCAACCGCGCAAACTTGGGTATGGAAGTAATGCACGAGCGCAATGCTCACAACTTCCCACTCGATTTGGCTGCTGTTGATGTAGCTCCTGTAGCAATGGCTGCTCCTGCTATCAACGGTTAATCTTTTCTGATTGATCTAGTCATCTCGAAATAAAAAACCCTCTCAATAATGAGGGGCTTTTTTATTGATGTGGATTTTGCAGAAGGCGATCACTTTTATAGCAATGCAAGTTTTGCTTAGAGTCTAAACCTCAAAAGATGAGTGGCGGCGCTTCGCGCCGCCACTCATCTTTTGAGGTTTGATTTTTCCTAGCTATCGCTTTTATAGCTATACCAATTCACAAAAATGTGACAACACTTTTAAATAAGGCTTGCAGCATAAAGCATTGCCCCAATTAGTCCAACTTCAGGATTAAGCACAATATGGATCGGGATGTCTTCTAAAACTGGACTAATTCGACCCTTATTTTTTAAAATCTGTAAAAACGTTCCATCCTGAAGCAAAGGCAATATTTTGGGAGCAATACCACCCGCAATATATAAGCCCCCATTAGGAATTAATTTCAAAGCTAAATTTCCCACTTCGGCTGCATAGGTCTCGACGAAGATTTGCATCGTTTGTGTGGCTATGTGATCAAGATTAGTTTCGCTATTAATTCCCAAATTTGTTAACGCCGCATTAGCGATCGCTGCTGCCACATCGACATTAAGATCACCTGCTTCCCATAGCTTCACTTTCTCAGCAAGTTCTGCTGATTCTGGAGAGGTTAGCCGATCGCGCAAAAACTGATAAATTGCCACAATCCCTGTCCCCGAAGCCACTCTCTCAACCGATACGCGATCATGACGCTTTTGCAAATATTGTAATAATTCGATTTCTAGAGCATTTCTAGGCGCAAAGTCTGTATGACCACCCTCAGTAGGATAAACCTCATAACGATCTCCATTCCATCCTAAAAAAGCCTCACCCAAACCAGTCCCCGCTCCAATTACGCCAATTGGCGATCTCTCCACCACTTTGCCTTTTTGCAAAGTGTGCAAATCGTGGGGCTGTAGTCCTAAAACCCCATAGCCCACCGCCACAAAATCGTTGATCAAGCTCACGTTGGCAATATTAAATTCCTCGGCAAGGCGATCACTATCAAAAGACCAACCGAGGTTAGTTAACTGCGATCTGCGATCGCGCACGGGGCCAGCAATCCCAAAACAAGCTGCTGATAGCAATGGCAATTCGCCTAAATTTATTTTGACTGTTTCAATAAATTCGTGCAAGACATCTGAGAAACTGACATAACTAGCACCAGCAAAGCGCTGCTCGTATAAAACTGTAAACCCATCAGAATTTTTTTCGGCAACCCGCAAAAGGGTCTTTGTCCCACCAATATCACCAGCCAAAATCATCGTCATTATTATTTCCCAAAATCATCGAAGAAAGTATTTAAGGGTCTGCTTTGCGGATATTTGTACTAATTTAATTGCTCGCAAGCTGATTGATCGCGTATTGGGCTGCTGCCGATACCTGAGGATGAGCATCCTTAACCAGATAATTCAGAGCTGATAGACTTTTATCACATCTTAGATGTCCTAAAGCTTCAGCCAAGCGTTGTCTGGTTAGCCAATCATCAGACTGAGCAAACCGTAAAATTTGATCGACACATCGCAAATCACCCACTTCGCCCAAAGCTGCGATCGCTGCTTGATGCAACATCGTTTCTTCACTATCTAGGGCTTGAATGAGCGCATCGTAGGCTCGTACATCGCCGAGATTTCCTAGCGACACTGCTGCGCTAAAACGGACAAGCCACTCAGTATCCTCATAAAAAGCGCGTAACAATGGCTCCACAGCGCGATTGTCTTGTAGATAACCCATTGCCCCAGCCGCATCAGCGCGAATCCCATAATCATTCTCCGTTTCTAGAATTCTCGCCAAAACTGGAAAGCAGTCTTCTGTATGCTTTAAACCTAGAGCAAATACAGCCATTGATCTAATCTGCAAGTTCTCATCATCAATTACTTTTAAAATTAGCGGTACAGCCTCATCGGGCGTTAAATCTCGTAAGGACACTAAAGCACGAAGGCGATCGCGAGAATTGTCACTGTCTAATTGTTGGGAAATATTGCTTAAATCTAGGTTCTGATTGGTAGAAGACATAAAAAGCTCATGTTAAAACTCTAAGTATAGCGATCACTCACTTTGATTGAAATCAGCTGAAGCTCCAGTGGCAAGGCTTCATATCACTTGAAATTTCTGTTTTTGGTACTTTTCTCCCCAACGAACCAATAATTTTTTTAAATTTATTGGTTCGGGCTTGAGCTTCGAGCCTTTATGGGTAGCTCAACATAGTTAAAAATAAGATTTTAAATCTGCCCAACCTGCTACTCTGTTGGCACAGATTTTGAGATTTTAAGTTTGATTGAGCTTGATTGATTAGTAAAGCTTTGCCAAGCTTGATTTCTCAGACATTTACGGAAAAATCTACAATTCCAACAAACTATATATGAATAAATTATCCTCAATATAGCCCGATTGGATGACAAAATAGGCAAACTAAGTATGCTATGATACATTCAAATTGAAATCTACTGTAGCTAATTTAGTGAAGCAAGTAAGCTGACGATTCCTATTTTAGATAAAATCTATGTATCATAGATTTAGTTAAGTGAGGACAACTTGACGATAGTGTAAACATCTATCGATAAATCCCATTCTTGACTACGTAGACAAATACACAAACCCAAAATTTACTCTCGTGAGGAGTGGAATAATGAAAAAAGTATCTTTGAATCTAGCTGGCAGCCTAAGTCTATTAGGTGTTATTGGTGCAGTCGCCGCAACCCCTGCATTTGCTGAAACCACTACAAGTGTTTCCCAAGTTAGCCAAGCTATGAGCAGCGATCCAGTTGCTCAAAACGTAACTTCAGTATCTCAACTTAGCGATGTCAAGCCAACTGACTGGGCTTTCACCGCACTTCAATCTTTGGTAGAGCGCTACGGTTGTATCGCTGGCTATCCTGACAGAACTTTCCGTGGTAAACAAGCAACCAGCCGCTACGAATTTGCGGCAGGCTTGAATGCTTGTTTGGACAAAATCAACGAAATCATCTCCGCAGGTTTGGCTGACAAGGTTAGCAAAGAAGACCTCGCCACCTTGCAAAAGCTTCAAGAAGAGTTTGCTGCTGAACTAGCAACCCTTCGTGGTCGCGTTGATGCCCTTGATGCCAAGGTTGCTAAGCTCGAAGCTCAACAGTTCTCCACCACCACCAAGCTTTCTGGCGAAGCTATTATGTCCGTCCAAGGTGCTAGTGGTAATTCGGGAACTCCAAACAGCACAAACGTCTTCGTATCTAGCCGCGTGCGTCTAGACCTCAATACTAGCTTCACAGGAAGCGACCTGTTGAAAACCAGATTAGAAGTCGGTAATGGAACCACTAACATTCCTGGGACTTTTGGCGCGGGTTCAACTACACAGTCTGCGGCTCCTGGAAATACTAATTCCAGCAACATCGGTTTCCAAACCTATGGTCAAGACTATACAGGTTTAACTGGTGGCTCAACATTTGTTCTAGGTAAGTTGCGTTACGACTTCAACCTTGGTGATGCTCGCATCTCTCTTGGTCCTGTAATGCATGCTTATGATCACATTGACACCAATAGCTATGCCAACAACGAAGCCGTTGACTTTGCTTCTACTTTCTTCATCAACAACCCTTTGATGGTCTTGGTGAATGGTCAAACAGGTGGAGCAGGTGCTGCGTTTGATTGGAATCTTGGCAAAAGCGCTTTCACCTTGCGTGGTCTTTACTTAGCAGGTAATGCAAGTAGCCCTACAGCTGCTGCTGGTGTAAACCGTGGTTTATTCGGTGATGCTTACCAAGCAACAGCTGAGTTGGAATTTGCTCCTAAGAACGCAGCTGGTGATAAGCCTTTTGCAATCAAGCTTCAATACACCAATGGTGCTGTAAACAATGCCAACATTAACGCTGCTGGTGTAAATGTTGAGTGGAAGTTTGCCAAGGGTGTTGCGGTATTTGGTCGCTACGGATTTGGTACAATTGACAACCGTGGTGCTAATGCAGCTACGGCTCCTGCTTTTACATCAGGACTATACACTGGTGGGTTTACTACCACAGCAGGTAATTTGAGTCCTCAAACTTGGATGGCTGGTTTCGCTTTCCCTGATTTGTTTAAGGAAGGCGCAATGGCTGCAATTGCTGTTGGTCAACCTTTCATTGATGGTAATGTTGGCAACGCAACTCAAACCAACTTGGAATTGTTCTACAACTTCCCAGTAACAAACAACATCCGTATTACTCCTGATGTTCAGTTTATTTTTAATCCTAACAACGTATCTGGAAGCACCATCTTCGTTGGTACTTTGAGAACTGTATTCTCGTTCTAAATTCATAAAAAAAGAGGCGCTGCTTTGCAACACCTCTTTTAAAAAAATAAGGCTAGCGCAAAGCGCTAGCCTTATTTTTTTATTTAATGCCAATGAGTGATTTTGCCATCGGGAAGTAAGTTGCCCATATTTTAGGATCGGGGCGACTTGCCCAGTTGCGACGGGAAACGATCAATTGCAAGATAATGGCAGCTTGATCTTGGTTGAGATTTTGAGCTGTGACTTTGACTGATACATCAGAGACAAGTACATCACGGTCAAATGTACGTTGAGCCGCCGATCGCGCTAGTATTTCAGCTTTACGGGTCATCACCGTAAACCCTTCATCTTGATTTACCAGTAACCTTATATCGACCTCACGCCGCTCAGCCCCCGCACTACTTGCGATCGCCATAGTTAATAAAGTCGCGATCGCGGAGAAAAATAAGTAGTTAGTTAATCTACGAAATGGCAGAGCCATCACAAAAGTAGGAGAAACATGCGATTTGTTTTTCATAGTCATCTTCGCCAGAAACTCACAAAAAAATTTATAGAAAATCGCCAAGATATTAGCAAAAAACTGGGAAAGATGTGTGCTATTGTCTGCTAACAAATTTGGCTTTAGAGTTTAGCTCATTTAAGAGTCAATTTGCTTACCAATTTTAGTAATCTTTGGATTTAATAGCGCCAAGCACTATAAATCCAAGGACAATCCCTTATCTTGTCATTATGGAGGTCTTGCAGGGGGCGTTATGTCAAAAGTTCTGATTAGTAATTTGATCGATCAAATCAATACATTGTTGAGTCGCCCAGTAGGATCCGTATCGAGGAAGCTATCTCCAGATATGATTCACCAGAGGGAGCAGCTAAAACAGATGCGATCGCATCTTGAATGCTTATCTGACGATTCGCATTTGAATGATTTAGAGCAACAATATCAAGCTTTAGTAACGCGCTTACAAGCGAAAGACAAGCCTCATAATGACCTAGTCAAGCATCTGGATAGTGAACAATCTAATCAAAATGACTCAAAAACAGCAGAATTCAAGACAGACCTATTTAAAACAGATAAACTAGAAGCATTGCCACCCCTATTAGTTAGCCCAGTAGTTAGCAACTTATTTGGCGCTGAATCTTACTTGACAAAGGAGACTAGCACAATGACGAATGGCACACCTGAACCCAATTCTACATTTGTCAACGATCGCATGATTGCTTCGCTCCAGCAAGCAATTCAGCAGACATTGCAACAGGTTGTTAAAGAGTCAGTACAGCGATCGGTGCAGGAAGTAGTCAGTCAAACTCTCGCCGTCGAAAGAGCCCTCATGGTAGGAGAAATTTCGGCGAGTTTAAATAAAATCGTTGAATCCCAGCAGCGATCGCAAATAAGCCAAGAATTAATTACTTTAAATCAACAAAAGCAAAAGCTAAACGCTGAAATCTCGCAGCTAGAATCTGATCGCGTAGCTTGGATGAAACAGTTTCAAGAGTTTCAGACAACTCAACAGGAAGCTATAGATCGATCTTTAAGCTCAGTTAATAAATACGTGCGCGATCATATCTCTGACTCTTTGCAACAAACTATGCAGCAGACTATGGAGGTTACCGTTGCTGATAGGGTTAACCAAACTGTTGCCCAGACTCTTCAAGATAATTTAGCGAATATATCCTCTATTCCTAGTCCATTCACAGAGCCTCCACAAACAGAATTTGCAAATAAAGTACAGGAACAAACTAATCGTTTTTTGCTGCATCTAGATGAAATGTTTAACACCACATTTCGATCGCTAGAGCAGGAAATACAGGGCTATCAAACATCGATCATAGCGAAGCTTAATAATATGGAAACCCTTGAGCAAAAGGGTGAAGCTTTGATCAGTTCTTTAGTTGATCGGATTAGCCAACAGACTGTTCAACAGCCACAAAACTCTGCTGAAATATCTCAGTCTAGCATCAATATATTGCCTGAATTACCAGACGATATCCCAATCCGATATCTAGAAACCTTTACAGAACCTGCTGATGAAGAATTAATTAATGCTCTACTAGCGGGTAATAGGTTTGGAGAGGCTGATGAAGTTGAACCAACTGCAACATCAACTATTGAGGCTGAGCTTCTTGAAATTGTGACAAAAGATGATGAAAATACCTTAGATGATCTGGACATAATCTTAAGTGTAGACGAGGATTACCCTGTCGAGGAGCCAATTGTTGAGATACAAGCTGCTCCATTAATTGATCTAGCTGGCTTCGGTACCAGTATTATACTCGACCCTCAGAGCGCGATCGCTGCTCGCGAATTAAATCCCGATTTTGATTTAGAGGCGGCGACCCAAATAGTTGAGAGATTTGATGCACCACGTACTCGGATGCAAGAGAATGAAGAAGAGGAGAATAATTTTGATGTACTAGCATTAAATTTTCCTGTGGAGGAGGTAGTCAGCGAATCGGGAGAACTGATTGATGATCCAGCACTTTTGCAATGGTTAGAGGAAAGTAATAATCGCCCTATCTCAACTACTAATATTGCTGATGTCTCCCCTGATGAGGATTTACTGTCGTGGCTAGGTAACGAAGCTCTCGATATGGCTAAACTATCTACTCAAAGAGAAGATCAATCGCCAATGCTTAATAGTTCGACATCTGAACTAGACGCTTTTAATGCCTTTCCAATTTCTCCTGTTTCCTCAGTTGATATAAATTTAGACACAAACAGGGATAACCCAGATAGCATAGAATCCAAAATCGAACAATTTTTAAATAATTCAAATAACGATCAAGCTGATGATTCTGATGAGTCTCTAATTCTACTGACTAGCAAAAATGTTAATGACTCAGTTTTTCCAGAATGGGAGGATTCACTGGTTGATGATCTTAATTTCGATCTAGAGCGTCTTGATGCTGGGGTTGGAGCAGATCCACAGATTGCAGCTAATCTTGATCAATTTATTCGCAATACACCCTACGCTTTAACCAATTGGGAAACTGAAGAATCTCAAGCCTATCCCACAATCATTGAGGTTTCAGCCCAAGAATCAAATGGCAAAAATGTCAGTCAACCAGAAACTGAAGAACTAGAAGTCCCACCAATTATAGAAAATCCCAACGCCTTATTTATTGATCGATTTGCAGAATCATTCACAGAGAGTAGAGATCTTTCTGAGATTAATGCAGATATTGCCGATTTACAGCTATCTCCATTTACAACTGAATCTAGTGATATCCCTGAGATTTTTGACAATCCCGATTCTCTGTTTGATATAAAAACGGAAGATCAGATTTCAGAAATACAGTTAGCTCCTTCTGCTGATTTGTTATCTAATCCCGTTACATCCAATGCTGATGATATGGATGCAATTTTTGCAGAAGTAATAGCTGAAAACGCAGCTAAATACTCTCCAATTACACCATTTACAACTAATGATGAACTTGATGAATTGTTTGTACCGTTAGCACTTAGCAATCAGGGCTCAATCATAAGTGCAAATCCAAATTCAGATGATGAAAGTGAGCTTGACACCCTTTTATTTGGATTTGATCCTGCAACTGAATTAGAAGAGTCTGATACAGTCATGCAAACTATAACCAAAGGAGATTCTGAAGGAATTGATGTTGGTGTAAAGACGATGTATGAGCCCCTTGCTGTTCCTGAAGCAACGGAATCTATTGAAGAACAGTTAGATACAATTATGCAAGGTTTTGCACAGGAAGAGTTGATAGATTTCAGCGATTCTTCAGCACTGACAGAACTTGAAATTATTGAAGAAGTTCTCATAGATTCAGTAACTCCCAACAATATTATTATGCAAGAAGAAGCCGAAGATGATTGGACTTTAGCTCTAGAAAAGCTCGAATCTAATCTGGTACAGCTAAATATAAGAAATGGTATTGATTCTAGAACCGAAGGATCTGAATCATCAGAGTTGTCGGCAGATGAATTTTTTGCTTCTTTAGAATATGACAAATTAGATGGTTTCACTAGTACAATCAAAAAAGCTACGCTATCGAAAGCTTCAGACGAAGCATTGATGGATGTGATTGCCGATTTCATCGATGAAGAGGATATCCCTAAAGATACAGAAGAGGATCTATTGCTCAATGAGTTCGCAGATTCTCAGAGTGCTCCTCCTAGTAATATTGCTGATAATGAGTGGGAAAATTTTCTAGACTCATTCAACTTTAATGAGCCATTACTTGATGATATACGTGAGCAGCTTGGACTTTCATCAGTAGCGCCAATTAGTGACACCAGCGAAAATGTCTTAGATATTGACTCACTGGTATTGGAATCGCGCAGCATGTCTTTGATTCCTGCTCCACCTGAAAAAGAAGTTTATAGCCTTGATGACACTTGGGTTTTAGGTATTGATTTTGGTAGTACCGCCATAAGGGCAAGCTTACTTAATGCTGATACTGGTCGCGTATATTCTCTATATCTGGATGATGCTGATGAAATGCCCTGCAAAATTGTTTGGCAGACAGATCAAAGCTTAGATGATCCGATCGCTAAAGATATTCGGACGATCTCAAGGCGATCGCAGAATGCTGAATTAGAAGAGGGCGAAGTTGTCCTTGTACATTTCAAGCAGTTTCTCAAACTTGGCTTACCCTATCGCGGTGTAAGTACTTGGCAGCCAATTATCCAATGGGCTGATCCCTGTCAAGTAAGTTTGCGATGGTTAATTGCGGCGCTTAAAAATCTACTGGAGCAAATCCAAACTAGAGCCAATCATCCTAAGCTTCCTGATGTTGGTTTGATTTTGTTGAAGCTTAGTGGCGTTGTTTTTGGATATCCTGCCAACTGGTCTGATACTTACATTCTCAATATCCGTGAAGCAATCCTTAAAGCGGGATTAGTTAGTCAAGCGGAGCAGGTGATGGCAGTCGATCAGGTGATCGCTCCCGTTTTGTCTTTGCTTCACGAGCAAAAAATCTCTCCAGAAGTTATGCTTTTAGTGGACGCAGGTGCAATTACGACTAGTCTCTGTCTAACTAAGTCCCTTAGTCAGACTAAAGATCGATCTAAGCTACATATTCGCAACCTCGACTATGCAGGGATTAGTATCAGTCAAGATATTGTCGTGCAATTGTTCTATCCCCATTGGCAATTAATCACCAATCCTAATCGTCATCTCTGCAATTTGGATCATCTCAGCTTGCCAGAGATAGGTGCTTCTGCTCCGCAGCAAAGAATTCTCCTTCAGCAATATTTGTTAAGCTCTGATCTTGGGCAACAGATGTTGGAGTTAGCTGATCGTGTCAAAGTCACATTCGGGAGAGATGTTGGTGTCGATAGTTGGAATGAGGAACTAATGGGACAACCAATCGTTGTTCTGCGCCGTGAGCTAGAAAACCTGATTTTGCAACCATTTACCCAACGACTCAATCGCGAGCTAAATTCTATTCTCAGTAATGCAGGAGTGCTTGGGGAAGATGTACATCAAGTTTTGTTGTTAGGTAATACCATGCATATTCCCTTGCTATCACGTTGGCTATCCCAAAAACTACCCAATGCGAAGATTGACCCATTAGCTACTTCGGCGTTAGCAAATGGGTTAGCTGTATCGCCGTTTTACCCAAATTTGCAAGATGTTGCACGTCAGCAATATTCTGATTACTTTCTCTTACAAGAGATTTGCCGTCTCAACCTCACTCAATCGGTTAATCCTAATCAACTACTTCAGCAATTACAAATGCGCGGGATTAATATCAAAACTTGCCGCGATCGCATTTTGAGCATCCTGCAAGGTGATTTGCCAGAGGGCTTATTTCCTTGGCAGGAGCCAGAAGGCTCAGTGATTTTAGAAGATCCGACGCTTAGCAGTGACTTATTTGCTGGTCGATTATTTGAGTTGGAAACTGATGGTACATATCAGCCCAATGTGACTAAATTCCAACAGTTACGTGTTTATTTACAAGCGATTATTGGCAATATGAGTCAAACGCTAAATGAGCCTCTCGTTTTTCCTGAAATCAAAACCCTGACGATCGCCAAGTAAACCCAAAAGATTAAAGGCAGCGCGAAGCGAGGTCTTTCATCTTTTGGGTTTAAAGAATCCTGATCGCAAAGCGCTGTAAAATATTCACTCTTGCTGTGATTTTGAGAAGTTTGAAGAGCTTATGCTAGCGAAACGCATTTTGCCTTGTCTAGATGTAAAAGCAGGTCGAGTCGTCAAAGGGATCAACTTTGTCGATCTTAAGGATGCAGGAGATCCTGTGGAACTAGCGCAGGCTTATAACCTCGCAGGAGCCGATGAACTGGTATTTCTAGATATCACGGCCACCCACGAAGATCGCGGTATTATTTTGGATGTTGTCTATCGCACTGCTGAACAAGTATTTATTCCACTCACAGTAGGCGGCGGTGTGCGAAATCTTGACAATATTCGGGAGCTTTTACGAGCAGGTGCGGATAAGGTGAGCATGAATTCAGCCGCAGTAAATGATCCAGATTTAATTAATCGCAGTAGCGATCGCTTTGGTAATCAGTGCATTGTTGTGGCGATCGATGCTAGACGGAGGTGTGATCCCAATAATCTTGGCTGGGATGTGTATGTACGGGGTGGACGCGAAAATACAGGTATTGATGCGCTCTGGTGGGCGCAAGAAGTCGTCAAGCGCGGCGCTGGTGAAATTTTACTTACTAGCATGGATGCTGATGGGACAAAGGCAGGTTATGATCTGGAGCTAACTCGTCAAGTCGCAGATTTAGTGGAAGTTCCTGTAATAGCTTCAGGTGGTGCAGGTAACTGTGAACATATTCTGCAAGCAGTGACCGAAGGTAGAGCTGAAGCGGCTTTACTGGCTTCGTTACTTCATTATGGAGAACTAACGATCTCCGAGATTAAAGATTATCTAAGTACTAACCAAATTCCTGTGCGATCGCTGCATTCTTCCCGCCTTTAGATTCCAGTTTATTTGTGGCGCGGCTTTGCCGCGTCACAAATAAACTCGTTCTTGATTTCAAGAGAGACAAAATTTTTATGGTCAGAAATTCTTCTATGGCAAAACTAGAGAGCAAACTAGATCAACCCGATGATTGGCTATACGATCGCTCAGTTTTAGGGTGGGTACTCAACCCGTCCCTTAGTAAACAGTTGCCATTTCTATACCGCATCTTCAGTTTGTATTGTAAGTTGTATTTTGGTCTCACAGGCAAAAGCTATCTCAAAGGTGGCAGAGAATTATTTAGGTTTCTCTCAAATATTTTTTATCGACTTTCGCCAGATCAATATTTAGAACTAAAGCTAGCTGGCTATCAAGTATTTCTCAATCCAACAGATATGCGTCTCTTTCAAGTAGTGAATGAGCTAGCTAGTGGAGATACCGATACGCGAGTTTTATCTCAATTACTTTCTGAAGGTGATACTTTTCTGGATATTGGCGCAAATCATGGGAGCTTTGCCATCGTGGCGAGCAAGATGGTTGGAGCGAATGGCTTTGTACTTGCTGTTGAGCCTCAGCCCCGCTTAGCTAAGGCTTTAGAAAAATCTTTGACGGCTAATGCGCTCTGTAAATTCCAGATTTATAAACTCGCCGTTGGCGATACCGATGGAGAAATAGAATTATTAGTGCCAATTGGGACATCTGGTTCAGCGGGAGTATTTCCAGAACATTCTGCAACTCATCAGTTCAATGCGATTAAGGTTCCAATTAGGCGATTTGATGACTTAGTAGACTGGCAAAAGTTTACTGGCAAAGTTTTACTAAAACTTGATGTAGAAGGTAGTGAATGTTCTTTTCTCTCAGGCGCAAGCAAAATGATTACTGCGCTCAAGCCAACTCTGATTATTGAGATTCATCCCACCAGTTTGAAAGCATCTGGGGCAACAGGAGATAAGCTCAAGCAATTGTTACAAGAGCTAGGTTATACCAGCTATGTAGAGATGAATGATTGCGATCGCACTTTTGCGCTGCAAGATTTAAATACTGATGTCCAGAGGAATGTCGTTATGAAGATGGCATAGACCACAAAAAAAGAGCGCTACAGCGCTCTTTTTCATGTTTGCAGAATTTCTAGTTTTATTCAACAATTCCCAAAATAGTTTGAGGTTTTGAGTGAGGTGGTTGCGGAGCAATCAATCTATAAGAATAGAGATTAGGATTGGTCTGAGCCAATAAACTAAAGGCATCACGAGCTTGTTCAGTTACTGCAACAGTTTTTACGTCGTATGTCTGAGTTGCCAATTTAGGATAAAGCCCGATCGCGACAATCGGTACAATCAAGCAAACGGCAATAAATACTTCACGAGGTTTAGCATCGCTAACGTATTTATCTAAATGCAAAGCGAGATTTGGCTGACCATAAAAGACTTGACGCAAGGTTGAGAGAAGATAGATAGGTGTGATAATTACGCCAACCGCAGCTAAACCAATCATTACAATCTTAAAGTTAGAAGCGTAAACATCACTAGTAGTGATTCCCAGAAAAATATTTAACTCACTCACAAATCCGCTCATCCCAGGGAGGGCTAGAGATGCCATCGCCGCTGCCGTCATTAGGGCAAAAGCCTTAGGCATGATTTTGGCGATACCGCCCATTTCATCCATCATCAATGTGTGCGTGCGATCGTAAGTAACTCCAGCGAGGAAGAACAAAGCTGCTGCAATTAATCCATGCGAGAGCATTTGCAATACTGCGCCGCTTACACCAAGATCGTTAAATGATGCTAGTCCGACAAGGATAAAGCCCATGTGTGAAATCGAAGAATAAGCGAGACGACGCTTGAGATTTTGTTGAGCAAATGCTGCCATTGCACCATAAACAATGCCGACTACTCCCAAAACTGCCAGCAAAGGCGCAAAGTAAACGTGAGCATTGGGCAACATTTCAATATTGAATCGAATTAGTGCATAGCCACCCATTTTCAGCAATACACCAGCTAATACCATCGATACTGGTGCAGAGGCTTCGCCGTGAGCATCTGGTAACCAAGTATGTAACGGGAAAATCGGCAACTTCACACCGAAAGCAATTAAGAAACCTGCATAGGCTAGTAACTCAAACGCGATCGGATACTGCTTCATCCCCATCTCTGCCATATTAAATGTCGTCGTATCTCCATAAAATGCCATTGCTAAACCGGCGACGAGAATAAAAATTGAACCTAATGCTGTGTAGAGAATAAACTTTGTGGCCGCGTAGAGACGTTTGGGACCACCCCAAATCGAGATCAACAGATACACAGGAATCAGTTCTAATTCCCACATAAAGAAAAACAATAACAGATCTTGAGCTGCAAATACGCCAATTTGAGCGCTATATAAGCAAAGCATCAAAAAATAGAACAGTCGAGATTTATTAGTAACATTCCAACTTGCAAAAATGGCTAGGGTTGTAATCAAGCCTGTCAATAAAATTAGCGGCATCGATAAACCATCAACCGCCAAAGCCCAGTTCAAACCAAGTTGGGGAATCCAAGCATAATTTTCTGACATCTGGAATGATGCTTCATGGAGATTGTATTGGCTCCAGAATGCATAGACCATTAACGATAATTCAATAGACCCTACTGCCATTGAGTACGATCGCACATTCTTGGCATTACCGTACTTGTCAGGTATAAAAGGAATCGCGAAGGCTGCTACAAGTGGTAACAGTAAGATAGTGGTAAGCCAAGGAAATTCTGCAACAGACATGATAGGGATAAATACTTACTTGTTGATTTAATTGTATTAAGAATTTGTAAACTTGTGTTAAGTCTTTTGACATAAAAGTTAACAAATGATCAAATCGTTCAAATAGACTTAAAGCTATACCAGAAGCCATTTTTTAGGATATAGTCTGGGATTCATACACAAATTGTCATCCAAGTAATGAATATCATTGCTTTTTTGCTATCGTTAAGCGTCAAAACTGGAAATATCAATTCGTATTCGTTCTAATTCCTCTCAGGGATTCTCATTTTGAAACCGATTTTGTTATTTCTAGTGCCTTTGGCGCTAGAAATAACAAAATCGTTTTTTTGAAAGCCATCTAACGGCGGACTTTCAAAAAATCGGTTTTTATAATGAGAATTGCTGAGTTTCTCTATAACAAGTGCGATCGCGAGACAATTTCTATTAAGATCAAATTTCTATAGCAATTACGCAAGAATTACACTCTGTGAGTACGATTCTTGTCAATAAACAAACCTTATACGTTCTCACAACACTAATGAAGACTTGGCTCAAACCTGCTCAAAGACTAGAAAAACTCCCTCCATACGTTTTTGCGCGTCTAGACGAGTTGAAGTTGCGAGCGAAAGAGCAAGGTCTAGATTTGATCGATCTCGGGATGGGTAACCCTGACGGACCCACCCCTGAACCAGTAGTCGAAGCCGCGATCGCCGCTTTACGCAATCCTAAAAATCATGGCTATCCACCCTTTGAAGGGACAGCTAGTTTCCGACGGGCGATCACTGACTGGTACAAGCATCGTTACAATGTACAACTAGATTCTGAAGGCGAAGCATTACCTTTAATTGGCTCCAAAGAAGGTTTAGGACATTTAGCGATCGCCTATATCGATCCAGGCGATCTGGTACTTGTCCCTAGTCCCGCCTATCCTGCTCATTTTCGGGGACCCTTACTGGCTGGCGGTGAGATCTATGAAATGATCCTCAAACCTGAACAAGACTGGTTGATCGATCTATCGGCAATTCCTGAAGAGATCGCCCAACGCGCCAAGGTGATGTACTTCAACTATCCCGCAAACCCAACGGGTGCAGTTGCGCCACGAGAATTTTTTGAAGAAGTAGTCGCCTTTGCCAAGAAATACGAGATTTTATTAGTACATGATCTCTGCTATGCCGAACTTGCTTTTGATGGCTATACCCCTACTAGTTTGCTGGAAATCGAAGGCGGCAAAGATGTGGGTGTAGAATTTCATACTCTCTCGAAAACCTATAATATGGCTGGCTGGCGTGTTGGCTTTGTGGTCGGCAATCGTCATATTATTCAAGGTTTGCGCACCCTCAAAACTAACCTCGATTATGGGATCTTTTCGGCGATTCAAGTGGCTGCGGAGACTGCTTTGCAATTACCTGATACTTATTTAGAGGCTGTCTGCGATCGCTACAAAGAACGCCGTGATTTCTTGATTTCAGGGCTAGCTGAACTCGGTTGGGATATTCCCAAAACCTACGCCACTATGTATCTCTGGATTCCTGTACCTGTGGGGATGACATCCGCTGACTTTGCTCTAAAAGTTTTAGAAAGTACAGGCGTAGTCTTCACCCCTGGCAGTGCTTTTGGTCAGGGCGGCGAAGGCTATGTCAGAATCAGTTTGATTGCCGACTGCGATCGCCTTGGCGAAGCTCTGAATCGGCTCAAGCAATCTGGAATACGTTACAAGTAAAAAGGAAAAGGGAAAAAGGAAAAAGTGTCTAATCTGTTGCCTCTAGCTTTTGAATTTACATCTCCGGGACCGATCGCTTTTGAGGTTGGACCACTTTCGATCCGCTGGTATGGATTGCTAATTGCTTCGGCGATTATTCTGGGGACGGTTTTAGCCCAAAAACTTGCTGAAAAGCGCAATGTTGATCCAGAACTAGTTGGGGATTTGGCGATTTGGCTCGTGGTTGGAGCGATTCCCTTTGCTCGTTTTTACTATGTACTGTTTGAATGGCATCGCTTTCAGAATCAAGAATGGTACAAAGTTTTTGCCATCTGGGAAGGCGGCATTGCTATCCATGGGGCTATTATTGGTGGGGCGATCGCGGCAACTATATTTTGCAAACGCCAAAAAATTTCCACATGGCTGATGGCTGATATCATCATGCCAGCAGTGATCCTAGGACAAGCGATCGGGCGTTGGGGTAACTTTTTTAATTCCGAAGCCTTTGGTAGTCCTACGGATTTGCCTTGGAAATTATTGATTCCCAGCAATCGTCGGCCTCCCGAATTTGTAAATGAGGCATACTTTCACCCCACATTTTTATATGAATCCCTGTGGAACATCGGTGTATTTGCAATTTTAATCTTTGCCTTTCTGCGCTTTCCTAAGCTTCGGACTGGCACAATCACGATGATTTATGCGATCGCTTACAGCCTCGGTAGATTTTGGATCGAGGGTTTACGCACCGACAGCTTAATGGTAGGTGGGCTTCGCACAGCACAGATGGTTAGTCTGGCTGCGATCGTTGCAGGTATCTTTGGCTTAATTTGGCTATACGGATTGCGCCGTAGGTTTCCCGATACCACTCCTAAGGAAATAACGTCCGAAAACCTATGACCAAATTGCCCCATAGCGATCCTCGCGAAATGGTGGAAACAGCATTCCTTGCTAGTACCACCGCTATGTTGTTTCTCATTAATTTTTACTTTCCCCTAGGCCCATTGCTGAGAATGCTGTTCCCATTGCCAACAGCTTTAGCCTACTTACGATGGAATAGTCGCGCTGCATGGATGTCAATGGTCGTAACAGCATTACTTTTAGCGATCTTGATGGGACCAACCCGTAGCATTCAGTATATTGTCCCCCATGGTCTAGTCGGAGTCACATTGGGATATCTATGGAAACGAGATTTTCCTTGGTCTGGTTCGCTGAGTATTGCGACAATGATTGGCTCAGTTGGCACAGCTTTTCAGTTTGCTTTTTTATCAGTTTTGATGGGTGAAAACGTCTGGAACTATTCAATCGCACAGATTACAGGGCTACTCAATTGGATAATGCAACTTTTTGGGTCACTGGAACAGCCAGATTTTGCGACAATTCAAATTTTTGCGATCGCAGCTATTATCTTTAGTAATTTTGCCTATCAATTACTAGTACATTTAGTCGCTTGGATTGTGCTTGTTCGTCTTGGCAATCCTATACCTAGCCCTCCAAAATGGATAGAATCTTTATTAGCTTAAACAACAAATAATAAGTATTTAAACGAATTTTTACTTCTTGTCATCAGCATGGCTGAGACAATCTTTGGAAAAACTTAATTAATTGACACAATCTCGAATAAGAAATTATACTTATTAGTTAACCGCCAGAACGCATATAGTTCTGAAATATTGGCGCAAATCACTTTCGTTACCATGACCAACCCTGCCGAATCCAATCAAACTGTAGTTACAAACTCATCAATTGCTTTATCTGAAAGAGAGCTGCAAGTGATTGAATTAGTAGCTGGTGGCTTAACCAACCAAGATATTGCAATCAAACTAGAAATTAGCAAGCGCACTGTCGATAATCACATCAGCAACATTTTAACGAAAACGAAAACCGATAATCGGGTTTCACTGGTACGTTGGGCTTTGCAATGGGGCAAGGTGTGCATTGACGAAGTTAACTGTTGCATAATTGGCACACATACAGTTGGTAGTGTTTTAGATGTAAAAGATTTAGGACAGGAATTAGAAAGTGCCTAGCGCGGAGTTAGCGATTAATCATTACAAAATTGTTTACAAGCCCGATATTGCTTTAGCGATGTATCGAGAGTTAGCATCACACATTGAGCAAATTGAAAATGTTAATGCTGAATTGTTTTGGCAAGAAAGCACTGAATTTAGTTATTTAGGTAGTCAAATTGGGGGCATGTGGCTTACCTACCCTCAATCAATATCTGAGCAATCCCAATTGTTGATTAAAAATATCTTGAACCATTACGGATATTGGACTTCTGATCCCAAAGATTAGAAATCAACGTTTTGCGTACTTTTTCTAGATTAAAAAATTATGAGAAGACGTATATTTACTGATTTCGACGGTCCAATCATGGACGTGTCTGAGCGCTATTACCAAGTTTACTTATATTGCTTAGATAAAATTTGCAAGCCAGAACAAGTAGTTACGACTTTATCAAAGTCAGAGTTTTGGGAATTAAAGCGATCGCAAGTAACTGAAAAAGAAATCGCAAGTTTATCAGGCTTTGAAGATGAGAAACAATCCGTAGCTTTTGCTCACTTGCGACGCGCCACAGTGCATACAAATCCCTATTTTTCCTATGATTGTCTACTCGAAAATGCAATTCCAGCATTAGAGAAAGCCCAACATTTAAGAATCGAACTCGCCGTGATGACTATGCGTCGCCGCAGTGAACTCGAGCCTGTACTTGATAAATATAATTTGAGACGCTTTTTTCCTAGCGATCGCATTTTTTGTCTGGACGATGACTATGTAAAAACAGTTGATACACAAGACAAACCCAAATTAATGCAAACTGCTCAAGCTAATCTGCCAAAGGTAGAGCAGCAATGGATGATCGGCGACACTGAAGCTGATATTATTGCAGCTCAGACTTATAACGTTCCAGCGATCGCTGTACTTAGTGGCATCCGTAACCTCACTCAACTAGAAAAATACAAGCCCAATCAAATTGTTGCTAATTTAATTTGCGCAATAGATAAGGTTGTAGATTTATAAATACAACAAAAGCAGTGCAAAGCACTGCTTTTGTTGTATTTATAGGTGTCAGATTACAAGCCCCCTAAAAACTCTTGTTTAGCAATTTTTACCATAAGAGCTTGCTGACCCAAATAAAGCATATGTAGCTCAGTGAGAAGTTGCTTAGCTGCATCTATATCGATATTTTGGATCTGTTGGCAAAACATCATATGGGTAAATTGCTTTTCGACAGGTAAGTCACTCATAAGTACCTCATTTACAAATCAATCAATGACACCAAACTATGACAATAACTAACGCTTTGAAGTTGCTTTAGACTAGATATTAGTTACCGTGTCAACATAACGTAACAATACTTCAAAGTTATTAAAAAAACCGTATCATGATAAACATTTTTTCTGGATATACCCAAAGAAATATTTTCTATGAAAAATCCTAAAGGTATTCCTTATGACAGCTATAAGCCAATATATCTAAAACTCAGAAGATGGTTGAAGCGCTTTGCGCTTCAACCATCTTCTGAGTTTTCTGTCTATAGCAATAATATAGCTGTCACCATTCTTGTTAGGACATAAAGCCCAAACAGTGTGAGGCGGCACTTCGCGCCGCCTCACACTATTTGGGTTCTGTTCTGATACAAATGGCTAAGGCTATACCAAAGCACACAATGCTTAGCCATTTTGTGCTTTGGTATTACTGCGCTTTGAGCGATTTAAACCCAAAAAGCAGAAGACTCACAATGTGAATCTTCTGCTTTTTGGGTTTGGGGATAAGAAAAAAACTAAAGCAAGCCAGTATTTGCGCCTTGCTTGCCTGTAGCTAGTTCAACTTTTATAATCTTGCCGCCCATTTTCATAATGCGTTGCTGTTCAGCGAACCAGTTGTCATAGGACACTAACTTCGTGAAATAGGTATTTTGCAACTCTCGTTGTGTACGAATGCGAGTTTGACTAGGTACACAAGCAGTGATTTTAAAAGTCCGCATAGCGGCGATCTCCTTCAGAGCCAGTTATTTAAAGATTAATTAGAAGTTAATTTCAAAGAAATATTTCTAGACTGATATAAGCGTTGGCGGCAAGGTAGGAAGCTCAAGCTACCTACCTCCGCCGCCTTGTAAATATTAATTATTAAAAAATCAATAAATAGCAATTAACGCCATATCAAGCAATTAGCTCAAGCCAGAGCTGATGTAATCGAGATATACACCCAACTCCTTACCAGCTTCAGACCCAACGATGCTAGCAGCAACTTCTTTAATTGCTTGAATAGCTTGAATAGTAGAAACTACAGGTACTCCAAGAGAGTTGTAGGTTTCTTTCAAGCCATTGAGAACACGCTCATCAAGGATCGAAGCATCACCAGCAAGCATTGCATAGGTTGCATAGCGTAGGTAGTAGTCGAGGTCGCGGATACATGCGGCATAACGACGGGTGGTGTACATATTGCCACCGGGACGGGTGACATCTGAGTACAACAAGGACTTAGCAACAGCTTCTTTGACGATGGTTGCAGAGTTAGCGGAGATAGCAGCGGAAGCCCGAACACGAAGTTCGCCAGTTGCGA
This sequence comes from Pseudanabaena sp. M085S1SP2A07QC, assembly GCA_020404895.1. Lineage (GTDB taxonomy): Bacteria > Cyanobacteriota > Cyanobacteriia > Pseudanabaenales > Pseudanabaenaceae > Pseudanabaena. The sequence goes on from JADBWK010000133.1 coordinate 20,368, forward strand.
AATATGCCTTTAGCTTTTCGAGAGAAGCGGCATCAAGGTACTTACCTTGAACATCAGAAGAATTGATGACGGAAGTAATTGCGTCTTGCATTTTTGTATATCTTTTAGGTTTGCAATTAGTTTTTTGAATTACGGATTCAGAATTCTGAATAGCTTAAATTCTGTTTTTAAATACAATCGATTTGAGAACAATCCGATAACAATCTAAGAAAGTTCGGAAATCGCCTTACTGCATTGCACCGATGACATAGTCAAAGTAGTAACCAGCTTCGGCTGCATCTTCACCAGACAACAAGGAAGCTGCTGCATTCTTAAGACCACGTACACCTTCGACAACACCAGGAATAGGAGTGCCTAAAGAGTTGTACATTTCCTTAACGCCAACTAGACCGATCTCTTCGATAGGTGTGACATCACCAGATACAACTCCGTAGGTTACTAGGCGGAGGTAGTAGTCGAGGTCACGTAAGCAAGTTGCGGTCATTTGTTCACCGTATGCATTTCCGCCAGGAGAAACAACATCAGGACGCTTTTGGAAAAGTTGATCGCCAGCTTGCTTAACGATGCGCTCGCGGGATTCGGTCAATGTTTGGGCAATGCGAAGACGGCGCTCGCCAGAGCTTACAAAGCCCTTAATGCGATCTAGTTCACCAGGGCTGAGGTAACGTGCTTCAGCATCTGCATTCACGATGGACTTCGTGACTACGCTCATTTAATTTTTTCTCCAATCAAAAATGTGAATAAAAACGATTGATGTGATGCCGTACCATGCAGAAATTCCTTTGCTTTAGCTACGTCCTAGGGACAATTGCAAAAAGGTTGGGGCTTCTCTGACATGGAAGGTTTCTTTGTCAAAGCAATGATTACCAAAACATTTTGAAGCATTGCGTTGTCTACAAGCTTTTCTTCATCACACTTCTTAACATTTCATATGTTAGCACTAGAGTTGAAAGCTTCGATAAATTAACTTGGAAGTATTGCTAATCCTAGGGTTCCGACCCCTCCAAGGATCATTAGTCCTGCTGGCATAAATTTTTTGGTTTTGATTAGACGCACGATGAAGACGATCACTAGCAGGGCTGAGATTGCCATGCCAACGATTTTGCCCCACTCTTGATTTTGGGCGGCGGCGGCTCCTGCAATGAGTAGTCCTGCACCACTAATGCTGCCAGAGATGATGGATGCTTTGCTTTGACTTTTGGTAAAGCCGATGATGCCACCAATAATCGCAATGACTCCATATACAAGCAAGGCAATAGTACTTGGGGAGAAATTCATATTTGTATGTCGAGTTTTAAAAACTAGGAGAATAAAAAATACTATTGACCATGCTAGCGAACAGTATTTCTAGGCAAGTGCTAACTCCAAAGTTTGGTTACACAAGTTTACAAATGGGAAGAGGTCACGCATAGCGTGGCATCTTCCCACATCAAAATAAAGGCGGCGCGGATCGCCGCCTTTATTTTGATGTGGGATTTAAAGCACTGAAGGATAAAATTTAGAGCAGAAATAAATTGGTCATTACGGATGCAATGCGATTGAGATAGGGGGCAGGATCAAGGGCGACCCAGCCATCACCCGAAGAAACCATGATCTCAAAATGCAGATGTGGCCCCGTAGAACGTCCTGTAGAACCAACAATACCCAGTTGTTGACCTTGAGCTACATTCTGCCCCTGATAGACATAAATTGCCTCAAGGTGTGCATAGCGAGTACCTGTTGAGCCGTGATCGAGTTCGACAAGGTTGCCATAACCTTCTCCCCAGCCTGCAAATTCAACACGTCCTGCTTTGGCAGCAAGTACGGGTGTGCCGAAAGATGCGCCAAGGTCGATGCCGCTATGAAATGACCAGATGGTTGTAACTGGATTCATGCGCCAGCCATAGTTGGAGGTGACAGGGACTGCGTAGGGGAGAGGATATCCGCCTGTTTGAAAGATGACATCAGGATTGCTTGAGCCTCTAGAAGCGATCGCGGCATTGAAAGGAATAGGATCGGGCTTCCAGATTGCCCCTGGTACAAATACGACTTGAGGCTTGCGTTGACAGCCGTTACGCTCAAAAAGAACATCGGCGCGAATCTTAAATTTTTTGGCAACGGTGGTGTAATTTTCTTCGTTTTGAAAGCGGTAGGTTAAACCATCTAGGGGCGGGATTGATAAGATTTGCCCCACCTTGACTTCACCACTACGGACTTCGGGGTTTAGCCCCATCAGGGTTGCAGTTTTAAGTTCGTATTGCTTGGCGATCGCTTCTAGAGTTTCGCCCTGCTTGACCTTATGCTGAGCAAGATCGTCGAGGGTTGGCTTACCACAGAGATCTTCCGCCTCTTTTGAGTTGGCTTGATCAATTGGGGTTAATGGAGGTGAAGTAGTCGCTAGTAGGACTGAGGGAAATAGACTAGCGATCGCGCTGACGATGAAAACTGGGAGCAGGGATATTTTCCAAGAAGGCTTCATGGAGTGTTACTTGAGATATGTGTGAAAAATATGTGGAACAGTAAGAGACTAAATTTGTGATTTGATAAAAAAGTAACAAATGATGAAGAATTGCGACAAGAATCTTCACAAAAGAAATGCTTAAATATGTTCGCAGCGATCGCCACTTTATGAACACCACCGATCTGGTGAAATTTTAGATGTTTGCGAGTTATTTGCTAATTTTCTAGATTGGCGACCTTAGCGATCGTGATCATAAACTTACACTTTATCTGAAATCAATCAAAAACTAATCAATTAAAAACTAATCAATCAATACACATCCTAAAGATCATGATAAATTCGTTAGATACTGTTAGTAAAGAACAGCGACAAACCTTCTTGGATATTGCGACTGAGGCAGCTTGCGCGGGTGGTGCAATTCTAAGATCCTATTGGGGAAATCTCAAGGAAATTGAAGAAAAACGACCAGGGGATTTGGTAACGATCGCTGACAAAGAATCAGAAGCAATAGTTCTCTCTATTTTGCAAAGACATTTTCCTGATCATGGAATTTTGGCAGAAGAATCTGGTGTATTGGGGAATACCGAAAGTCGATATTTATGGGCGATTGATCCTCTAGATGGCACAACTAATTATGCCCATCAATATCCATTTTCATCGGTATCGATCGCTTTATTGATTGATGGAATTCCCTCAGTTGGAGCAATTTACGATCCATTCCGCGATGAGATATTTCGAGCAGCCACAGGTTTAGGAGCAACTCGTAATCGTCTACCGATCCATGTTTCTAAAACTACAGAACTCAGCCGCAGTTTACTCGTGACTGGCTTTGCCTATGATCGCACGCTCGTTGAGGATAATAATTACGCTGAGTTTTGCCATTTCACGCATATCACTCAAGGCGTGCGACGTGGAGGTTCAGCGGCGATGGATTTAGCCTATGTCGCCTGTGGTCGTTTAGATGGCTATTGGGAGCGTGGTTTATCACTGTGGGACTTGGCGGCGGGGGGGGTTATCGTGCGCGAGGCAGGTGGCATTGTCACTGCCTACGATGGTAGCGAACATATTCCCAAATCAGGTAGATTACTTGCTACTAATGGACATTTACATAAGCAAATGGTTGACGAATTGGCATTGATCAAGCCTCTACCATTTAAGTTTCCCTTTGGGCGTTAGTTCCACTCTAAAAAATAGAATAAAAAAGCTGGTGCTTGGCACCAGCTTTTTTATTCTGGGTTTGGCAAACGTTCCATCAAGTAGCAAAGACAATCTTGACGAACGATATCAGTATTGAGACTGAGCATTGATGGCATCACAGGTACTTTTAAAATAATTTCGCCATTTTCGATTTGGAAATAGCGATCGCCTTGTTCTTCTCCTTCTTCATTTAAAGCTGATAAATAAGCTCTCTCAGTTTTTGCTGCTCCAAAGTTTGCCCCAATTGGTAGTTCACAGAAATTTAAGCAATCCATCTCGGCGGGGAAAGTAATGTCATCATTAGGCTCGTCCGTAAAGCTGAAATTAACTCGATCAGGTACTTTCACGATCGCGACTGTGTGAAACAGATCAATATCGGCGATCGCGGAATCAGGTAAATCATCAAAACTATTGAGATTAAGACAAGTTTCTACATATTCCATCGCATGAGCCGTTCCATCAGGTTTATCAGGTTGACCACATTCCAAAACGATCGCAGGACAAAACTTACCAAAGGCATAGGATTGCACCGTCTTGGGGCTGGTGTAGTACACCACTGTTTTCTCGAATAGCCGCGCTAAATGTCGAGAATGTTTATCTAAATGAGTAATACAGCCATAGTGAGGGTTTCTGCCCGTATTATTGTGAATATCGATGCTGGCGAATACTCCCCGCGATCGCATTTCAGTAATTACTTTTTGTGCCAAGATTTGCTCTGGTAAAGGATCTGAGGAGTCTCCGACTTGCCAAATGCGATTGTAGTCAGGCTGATGGGATAAATGCCTTTGGCGATATCTAGCACCTTCGATATTGCCGATAAACAAAGAAAGCGATCGCGGTAGCTTTTTGTTTTGATATTTACGAAGCAATTCCCGCATCGCTAACCAGCTAGTTGTTTCATTGCCATGTAACAAAATCGAAACAAATAACGCTGGCTGGCGATCACCTTCGAGGTGGATCAGTGTGGGGTGCTTTAGCAATTGCCAAAGTTGAGTAGATTCCAGATCTAGTAAGCCATCGGGTATGCGATCGAAAATATCAAGCATAGAAAATATATTTCAGATAGAGACAGCGCTAAGCGCCGTTTCTATTAAAACAAAAGGCACGCATAGCGTGCCTTTTGTTTCTAAAAACAATTTAGGCGCACCAATTGGTACGCCTAAATCTAAATGCAGGATAAAGAATAATTGCACTTAACGAAAAATAAACAAGAATCTAGCTTAGTTAAAAATCATGAATCAAAAATTAGGAATTAAAAATTTGTAATTCGTAATTGAATAATTCGTAATTAATAAGTTAGACCCATGCTGCGGCTGGTTTCAGCACCAAGATAGACACGGACGCTTAGGAAGTCAGTGGGGCAAGCAGTTTCGCAACGTTTGCAACCAATGCAGTCCTCGGTACGGGGAGAAGAAGCGATTTGAGCCGCTTTACATCCATCCCAAGGAACCATTTCCAAAACATCACAAGGACAGGCACGCACGCATTGTGTGCAGCCGATACAGGTGTCATAAATTTTGACTGCATGCGACATATTGCTATTGCTCCAATCAATATATGTACCTATCTAACAAAGAAAAATAGGCACGGGATGTTTAAACCCAAGTTTATCGTAGTGGTTTACATTCGATGCTTAGATTGTGAGATAACTTAAAACAAATTAATATTTGAGGCTGTAATCCAGTTTTTATCTTGAATTTTATATAGATTTCGTCGATCAAAATTTAGGGAAGTGGGGCAGAATCTAGCTTCGTTTAACTTTATCTGGGGTTTATAGTCGTACTCAAGAGTGATGGGAGTTATATTTTCAAATATCTGAAGCGATCGCTCAAAAAATTATGCAAGACTTAATTATTCCTTAGTGTTGCAGGCGCGAATAGCCCGAAATACTAACGAATAATTAAATAATAAATATTGATAAAATCTTTCCTATGAAACGCATTACTCTGCTTGGCTCCACTGGCTCAATTGGCACACAAACATTGGATATCGTTGCTGAGTATCCTGAAAAATTTCAGGTTGTGGGAATGACCGCAGGGGGAAACATCGAACTCCTCGCAAAACAAATCCGCCAGTTTCAGCCCGAAATTGTAGCGATCGCAAGTGAAAGTAAAATTTCAGAACTAAAAGAGGCGATCGCCGATCTTGCTGTAAAGCCAATCCTACTAGCAGGAGCCGAAGGCGTAGAAACTGTAGCAGCCTATGGGGACTCAGAGGTAGTGGTAACGGGAATTGTTGGCTGTGCGGGACTATTGCCAACGATCGCAGCTATTAAAGCAGGTAAAAATATTGCATTGGCAAATAAGGAGACTTTAATCGCAGGAGGTGAAGTAGTTGTGCCATTGATGAAAAAGCATGGCGTGAAGTTGTTGCCTGCGGATTCTGAGCATTCAGCGATTTTCCAATGTTTGCAGGGAGTACCTGAAGGCGGGCTTAGACGCGTTATTCTCACAGCTTCAGGTGGAGCATTTCGCGATCGCCCCACAGAGGAACTCGCATCAGTAACTGTTGCTGATGCATTGAAGCATCCTAATTGGGCGATGGGTAAGAAGATCACGATTGATTCAGCCACTCTCATGAATAAGGGATTGGAAGTAATCGAAGCCCATTATCTCTTCGGAGTTGATTATGACCAAATCGAGATTGTGATTCATCCTCAAAGTATTATTCATTCGCTGATCGAACTAGAAGATACTTCGGTATTAGCGCAACTCGGCATTCCCGATATGCGTCTACCTTTGCTTTATTCTCTCTCTTATCCCGATCGTATTCCAACTCAATGGGAACGCCTCGATCTAGTTAAATGCGGTACTCTCACATTTCGCGCCCCAGATCACCAAAAATATCCCTGTATGGACTTAGCTTACGCCGCAGGTCGTGCAGGTGGAACTATGCCTGCGGTGTTGAATGCCGCTAATGAGCAAGTAGTAGAACTGTTTTTGCAAGAACGAATTCGTTATGTCCAAATTGCTGATTTGATCAAACATGTGTGCGATCGGCACAATTGCGTTTCTAAGCCAGAGCTTGAAGATATTCTTGAAGCTGACAAATGGGCTAGAAATGCAGTGATCGAACAAGTTCTACTTAAAGTTTAGATAAGCTTTTCTCTGACACACAGCAAATATGTTCTTTATTGTGTAATGACGTTACGTGAAAGGGAGACACTGGTCTGTTAAAGAAGGGTGAGTCGCTCAAAGTATTTCTGGTCAAGCTTTTCACGGTTTTGCAGCCAATCACCATAAATCCTTTCTGGATAATCTTTACAGCCATTTATCACTTCTTTAGTAACCAGTGCCGCCGTCAGCAGTCAGGGTATTTGAAAAATCAAACTTCTCAAGTACTTTTATCTGACAAATTTAAGCTTTTCAGTATTTGTAACAAAGAAATCTGTAAATAGGCTCATGACTGTGCGATCGCGGATTTTGATGTTTGCAGTTAGTGACATGCCTGACTGCAAATTGATTTTGCGTCCATTAGTCTCTAGGTATTGCTTCTCAATCTGCACCTTTGCAGGAAATCGATAGGTTGGATTATTTTGGTCAGGTGGCAAAGCATCGGAACCAATCGAGATTAACTTTCCTTTCACATCGCCAAACTCGGTGAAAGGGAAAGAGTCAATTCTGACATCTACCGCCATTCCTTCTTTCACAAAACCAATGTCTTGATTGCCAATAAACACCTTCACTATGAGCATCTCATCTGGCACGATTTTTAAGACGACTTCTCCAGCGTTCGGGTTTGCTACATATCCAAGTCCTGCTTTTAGGTCAAATACTGTGCCAGATGCTGGTGCGCGGAGTTCTTGGTTTTTGAGGATCACTTCTGCTTGCTGGATTTGACCTTCTATTTCTGCAAGTCTCTTAGTATTGTCCACTAGGGCTTTAGTAAATTGACTATCGATTTCAGCAATACGTTTTGTATTGTCGGCAATTTGGCTAGTCAATTCCTTGCGGGTAATGTCAAAGGTATTATTCAGTCGCGCTTGTCCCTCCGCGATCGCTGACTGAATTCGCTGATCTTCCAGTGACAACTGCTGAATTTCTGACTCCAATGCGATTACCTGTTGTTGTTGTTTGAGGTATTGCACACGGGAAATCGCTCCTTCTTTAACAGCAGTTTCTAGATCGCCAAGAATTTTGGTATCGATCTCTAAGGCGTTTGCTTTACTAGCGCGGTTAATCCGAGTTTGATTTAATTGTTCGAGCGATTGAGCAATATTTGCTTCAGCAGCTTGCGATCGCGAGTCTAGTTCTGCTCTTGAAGCGATGAGACGATCCTGCTGATCGCCTGTTAAATTTGCACCACTCCCTTTAACCTGCATCCGATACAGTTGCATTTCTGTCATTAAGGCTTCGCGATTTCGAGCTAGGGCAAAAAATTCTACAGGGACAGCACTCACTGTTGCTCCATCAATTTCTGAAGTTTTTCCATTAAGGACTTCTCGATAAAACTGATTTTCTTGCTGGAGATTTTTGCGTAATTTTTGCAATGATTCAAGCTGAGACTTGGCTACAGTTTCATCAATCCGCAATAGTACTTCGCCTTCTTTGACTTTCTGTCCATCTTTAATCAATACTTCCTTAAGTACACCATTAGCAGGAATACGTACTTCCTTAACTGCTCCCTGTGGTTCGAGTTTGCCCTGAGCAGGGATTGATTCTTCAATTTTTGCTACAGAAGCCCAAATAATTGCCACTGTCACTGAGCCAACTAATGTCCATAAAATTGCTGGAATCCATTTAGGTGACTGACTCAAGGCTAAGGGTTGATCGAAATCACTTTTTTTGACGATCGCGCTACTAGATTTCTCCAGACCATCATTAGAGACTATATCTTCGGGAGAGATCTTGGTTAATTTTGGAGTTGGTTGATTGCCGTTATTATTTGTCATGATCTTTTTACCTTTATTTTATCGTTAGTCTCAACGCGCTAAAACCCATAAGTGAGTGGCGACGCTTTGCGCCGCCACTCACTTATGGGTTTTAAGAATCACCTGCTGCTTCTTGTTGGCGATATAAACAGAAATAGCGATCTTGCAAAGCCATTAACTCTAAATGAGTTCCCTGTTCAGCAACCCTTCCTTTGTCCATCAGCAAAATCAAGTCAGCACTATGGATCGTAGCAAGGCGATGGGTAATAAAGAAAACCGTGCGTCCGCGAAACTCCTCCGCAAGATTTAGACAGACTTGACGCTCAGTATTGTAATCAAGAGCGCTAGTCGCTTCATCAAGAATCAGTAATTGCGGTTTTTGCAAAATCGTACGAGCGATCGCAATCCTTTGTCTTTGTCCACCCGAAAGAGAATCTCCTCGCTCACCAACCCGTGACTCATAACCTTGCGGCAGTTGCATAATGAAGTCATGGGCGCAAGCAGTTTGTGCGGCAGCCACAATCTCATCAGGCGTAGCATCAGGATTGGTCAACGCAATGTTTTGCTGTACCGTGCCATCAAATAGCAAGGTATCTTGCAAAACAACACCTATCTGTCGCCGCAATGAATAGAGTTCTACTTTGCCAATATCATACTCATCGATAAAAATTCTGCCAGCCTCAGGTTCATAGAGCCGCGACATTAACTTAGTCAGGGTGCTTTTACCCGCTCCACTAGTACCAACAACGCCGACAAATTGACCATTAGGAACATCTAAATTGACGTTATTTAGCTGCAAAGGTCCATTGGGATTAAAACGGAAATTGACATTCTCATAGCGCACTGCTCCTTTAATTGCAGGCATAGGAATATTGCGCCGACCTGCTTCTTCCTGCTCTTGGGGATGATTAATGATATCGCTGAGGCGTTCCAATGAAAGGGCGGTTTCTTGGAAGTTTTGCCAAAGTTGAATCAAACGTAAAAGAGGCGATGTCGTATAACCCGCAATAATCCGAAACGCGATTAGTTGTCCTAGAGATAGCTTGCCATCCAGTACCAAAAAAGCGCCAACCCATAGCAGCAATAGGTTAGAGAACTGATTTAAAAACTGACTCATGGAACCAGCAGTTGTGGAAGTTACTACGGTCTTAAATCCATCAGAAACATAGCGAGTATAACGACGTTGCCATTCCCAACGTGACTGCAACTCGATACTTTGCGCTTTAACTGTCTGAATACCTGAAACAACTTCTACTAAATAGGACTGAGTTGCAGCATTACGTTCAGCTTTACTGCGAAGTTGTGTCCTGACGATGGGGGCAACGATAAAGGTTAGCAGTGCAAACAATGGTACGGTTCCCAAAGCTACAAGAGTTAGCAACCAGCTATAGCAAATCATCACCACGATATAGACGAAGGAAAATACTGCATCAAGGACAACGGTAAGGGCTGTTCCTGTCAAAAATTGACGAATATTTTCTAGTTCACCGATGCGGCTCGATAGTTCTCCCACCGATCGTTTCTCAAAATATCGCAAAGGTAACCTGACCAGATGATCAATGGTTTCGGAACCAAGGGTTAAGTCAATGCGATTAGTTGTATTTACAAACAAGTAGGTTCGCAGTGCGGTAATTAAGGCTTCAAAGAAAGCGATCGTTAAGAGCAGGATGCCTAGAATATTTAAGGATGGCAGGGAGTTTTGCAGAATTACTTTATCAATAATTACTTGGGTGATTAGAGGATTTGCCAATCCCAATAACTGCACAAAGAAGGAGGCAACCAAAACAGTAATTAAAGGATTGCGGTAACGCTTGAGGGATGGCAAAAACCAAGATAGACCAAATTTTTGTTGGGGAGTATCTTTAGTCGGTTGAATTAGCAGAATCTGTCCCGATTCGCCCCAAAGATCGGCAAATTGAGCAGTTTTCTTAATGACAATTCCCTGTTCAGGAATACCTAGCACCTGTTCGCGATCGCTAGTTTTGTAAAGTACCGCAAAGGTATCTTGCCAAGGTAATAAAGCTGGTGTGGGAACCTGACTAATGGCACTCGCAGGAATCGTTGCCAACTGTCCATTTAGTCCCATTAGCTCAGCGATCATGCCGCATAACTGCAAAGAGATGCTTTGAGAACGATCATATTGATTGACGATCGCTCGTTTGATCACATGACGATTAAAGGGCATACTCCAATATTTAGCTAACATCTCAAAACAAGCCACTGACGCATCAATGGGACCACGCCCATAGATATATGGATAGTCTTGAGGCTTATGATCGCCGCGATCGCTAACAGTCGGCAAATCAGGAGCATAGGGAATATCGAAGGCGGTGGGATGGGCTAGTAATTCGGTTACTATTTCCGTAGCAACGGCAAAATCATCGCGCAAGCCAATTAAACGCAAATAGCTAGACTCTGGAATCTCAAAAACAGTGCGATTTGGTTCAACTCTTGTTCCCAGAGGAATTGTGATATTTTGTCCACCGCTAACGAGCCACACAAAATCAGGATCAAGCGGCGGGATTGAATTTTTCCCCGCAGGTAAAGTCAGAACTCGCGCATCTTGCCATGCATTGCGAGCCTGCTCTATAAAATCTTTAGGGGACTGAGCACGGCGATCCATCTCGATCGCAAATAGATCAAATACTTCTGCTGGTGAAACTTGGGAGATAAAAGCCTTCTTAAAAGTAGGATAGCGATCGCAAAGTTGTAAAAAATCTGTTGCTTCTAAGGATAAAAAAGTACTTTCAACAGAAGCGATCGCCGTTTCGCAGGGCAATTCACGGATCAAACTCGCCCATCCGATTACCGCGCCAGTTTTAAGGGTTTCTAAAGTCCTAGGTGATGTCGCCTTTGGTATTTGCACCAATAGCCTTGCTTGCCCTTCCCATAGAAATAATACTTGCGCTGGCATAGTCTCTCGACGCAAGATTATTTGCCCCATCCGATAGCGCAATGGCTGAAGGCGATCGCTTATTTCTTTGACGATCGAGTGATCAAGATTTTGGAATAAGGGGATACGCTCAATGAGATCTTGGATAGCATTACTGTTGGCAAACATAGTCGTTAACTAATAAAGAACTTAAGGAGCAAAAGCAAGGTTGTAAAAACAATGATTTTCACAGAGAACCATAAGGATGTTTAATCATCATCAGGATTTTTTTAGCGAATTTTCCTCTTGTAAAAGCTCTTCAAACAGTTGATTGAGAAGCAACTGAGTTGTCTGATCATCAAACTGAGCAGGCACAAATTTTTCTAGTCGTAAAATCACAAACCATTCTTCTAAAGGAAAGGGTGGAAGGAATTGTTGGGGAAGGCTATGGCGCAATTTCTCCGCGATTACGGGAGGCAGTTTATTAAGCAATAATGGTCCAATCATGCCACCTGTTTGCGCTTCTACACCCTGAGAATATTGAGATGCAACCTCTGCAAAAGTCTGTTCACCATCTTGAATCCGAAAGAATAGTTCTTGCAAAAGCTCAGGATTTTTATGGCGAATCAGCGAATAGATCACCCGATCTAAGCTGGTTCTACGATTTAAAAAAGTTGATTCGAGACGATTTGCCCAAGTCTGATGCTTAAATTTTTCGACCTTAAACTCACGTAGAGCGATCGCCTTGAGTTGCTCGTCAGTAAGACTATAAGCCTGACAATAATTTTGAATGGCTTCTTGCGAAACTAACTTATAGCGTTGCTGAAATTGTTGCAGAGCCAGATTAATTTCTTCGGGTTCAAGGGTAATAGCTGCGATCACACGATCAATTGCTAGTTCTCGCTTAAAATTTGGTAACAAGCGATAGATCGCTAAAAGACTTCCAAAATTCCCTTCCTCAATTTTAAGATTGTCAATTGTCAAGTAACCCACCATAATTTCTTAAAGACAACTATCACAATTCCAGCCAGCAATACTGTAGTGATTTGAACATGACATCCAAAAAAAATGAAGGCGGCGCATAGTGCCGCCTCATTTTTTTGGACTTTGGGTGAAAATAATATTAATTTAACCCAAGTTGCTACCTATGGCAACAAGAAAAAAAAGCTGCTACAAAGGACAAAAGCCGATGAACACCGAATCGGTTTACAGCATTGATAGTTTTCCGATACCCGTTTGTGACAATATCCGCATACCAAGGTCAAAA
>JADBWK010000134.1 GCA_020404895.1 Pseudanabaena sp. M085S1SP2A07QC
ACTAAGAACCCCTTTAGCTCTAAATACATCAACGGGCATTACCTTATCAAGGAAATGGGTGAATTTGTCTAAATCAAATTGGCGATCGCTTTGAAATGAGACAGAGATAAATCCATCATTGGCTAAATGGTCAGAGTGGTGATGATGATGTTCGTGATGCTCATGTTTATGATGTTCATGTTCATGGTGTTCGTGATGATCATGTTCATGAATCTCATCCTCGTTCTCTACTTTTTGATAAACACTAGTTGGAGCTAGATCCACATCTAAAATTAAAGGCAAGGGAACTTCACCATGTTGCGATCGCAAAATTCTCGCCTTAGATTTAGTCTGGCGAAGGTATGCCTCCAATAGATCAACTTGTGCTTCTGGGACTAAATCCGTTTTGTTTAGCAATACAATATCACCGTATTGCACCTGACTAAGTGCTGCTTCACTACCAAAATGATCGGCAGTAAATGTCTCCGCATCGATCACTGTAAGGATGGAATCGAGGCGCGTGAGATGTTTTAGTTCTGTTCCCAAAAAGGTCAAGGCGATCGGCAGAGGATCGGCAACGCCAACTGTATGGGGATCGGTGATGATGTCCCGTACCCGCCATCGCAATTGGTTGGGCTGGATCAAGAAGTCTGGTTGTCATTGTGGTTGATTATTTCAGGATTTTTCTTGTTAGCATTACAAAGCGGAACCTTTGCTAAATCAAGTAATGCAGCAATATCCCCAACCCCTCGTTAACGGATTTCCAATTCTCGAAGAACATTTGCGATCGCATTTATTTTCTTACTCAGTCTATAGTAGTGTTATCACATAAAAATCTCATGCAGTCGTAATATGCCCAGCCTTAGCCTCAAGCCATCGCACAAGCCGATCAGAAATTACTATGAAGCTTTGGATCGCTATGGTAAGTTGGGCATAGTCCATGAGGGGGCGGTGCTGTCGGCTTTTCAGCAGTTGCTTGAGTCCTGTGGACGGCAGTTTGATTGGACTTTGGAGCAGCAATTTGCGATTAAGCGATCGCAAAAACAACCTATTCGCATTGATGGGGCATTAGTAGATATTTATCATTTGCCGCGTGCATATTGGGAAGCGAAGGATAGCAAGGATGATCTGAAAAAGGAAGTTCAGAAAAAGTTTGCGGTGGGCTATCCCAAAGACAATATTATTTTTCAGCGTCCCGATCGCGCCATGCTCTATCAAGATGGCAAGTTGGTGATGGATGCGGATCTCACTAAGGAGCAAGAGTTAGTCGATATCGTCCGCCAGTTTTTTGAATATCGTGCGCCAGCGATCGCGCAATGGGAAAAGGCTGCTGAGGAATTTGGCGATCGGGTGAAGGATCATGCTACGGCTTTACTGGAGCTAATTCGTACACAGGAGAAGACTAACAAGAAATTTATCGATGCGTTTGCGGCGTTTATGGAGCTTTGTCGTCAGTCGATTAATCCCAATCTGGCGGAGTCGGCGGTTGAGGAGATGTTGATTCAGCATTTGCTAACGGAACGGATTTTTCGGAGTGTGTTCAATAATCCTGATTTTGCTCAGAGAAATATTATTGCGGTTGAGATTGAGAAGGTAATCAATGCTCTGACTTCTAAGCATTTCAGTCGCGCTCATTTTTTGAGTAGTTTGGATCGGTTTTATGGGGCGATCGAGGAGACTGCGGCTACGATTGATGATTTTTCGCAAAAGCAGGACTTTTTGAATACGGTCTATGAGAAGTTCTTTCAGGGCTTTTCGACAAAGGTGGCGGATACGCATGGGATTGTGTACACGCCGCAGCCGATTGTGAATTTCATGGTGAAGAGTGTGGAGGAGATTTTGCAACGAGAGTTTGGCAAGTCTCTGGTGGATAAGGGTGTGCATATTCTCGATCCGTTTGTGGGTACGGGAAATTTCATCATGCGGGTGATGCGCGAGATTGCGGAAATCCAAAAGTCGGCTTTGCCTCACAAGTATGAGCATGAGTTGCATTGCAATGAGGTGATGTTGCTGCCCTATTACATTGCTTCGATGAATATTGAGCATGAGTATTTTGAGCAGGTTGGGAAGTATGAGCCGTTTGAGGGGATTTGTTTGGTTGATACTTTTGAACTTGCTGAAGCAAAGCAGTTAAGTTTGGCGCTTTTCTCTACGGAAAATACGAAGCGTGTTGAAAGGCAAAAGCAATCACCGATTTTTGTGATTATTGGTAATCCTCCTTACAATGCCTATCAATCAGAAGATTTGAATAATCGCAATCGTAAATATCCGACAATGGATAAGCGAGTGAGTGAGACATACAGTAAGGATTCTAAGGCGACAAATAAAAATGCTCTTTCTGATCCTTATGTCAAAGCAATTCGATGGGCTTCTGATAGAATAGGAGATGAAGAAGGCATAGTTGCTTTTGTGACCAACAATAGCCTGATCAACGATCTTGCTTTTGATGGAGTTAGAAAAAATTTAGAGAATGATTTTGATCAGGTCTACATTTTTGATCTAGGAGGCAATGTAAGAAAAAATCCAAAATTATCTGGAACAAAGAATAATGTGTTTGGTATTCAAGTTGGGGTAAGCGTGAATATACTTATCAAAAAAAGGACGAGCTAAATCTATGAAACTAGGGGAGATAGTTAGTTATGTTTTTATTGACCCATCCAAATTAATTAGCTATTCACTAAATAAGCATCATAAAGATGGAGTTGATAAAGCAATTATGTTTGAGCAGCATCTTGGTTTTACTCAAGATAATTATCAATTGCTTTTAGAGCAAATTCAATCTAAAGCAATGGATGCTGAAGCAGTTATAGGATATTCCGATGAATACGGACAAAGATATCGAGTAGACATTTTAATTGTCGGTGTAGAATTGGGACAGGAGGAGATTGTGCGAACAGGCTGGCTTGTTGATTTTAATAATGACACTGCTAAACTTACTACTGTATTTATTCGGAGCCGCAAATGATTAAACCTGAACTATATGATGTCATTGAGCTTTTGACTGATTTACCTCAAGTAGATATAAAAGCAGGGCAGTTAGGAACGATTGTAGAGAAGCATAACGATAATGCTTACGAAGTTGAATTTTCTAATTCTATGGGAGAAACTTTAGCCTTTCTTGCTGTAAAGACTAGCCAATTTATTGTGGTGTGGAAGAGTAAAACTCAGGATTGGGTTCCTTTGGCTGATCGGGTTGCTGCTATGCTTGAAGTCTTGCCAGAAGAAAGACAGAAACAGGTTCTAAATTTTACACGCTCTCTTTATCAAATTTCTGCTTAAACATGAAAAAGGCTAAGATTTATTATGTAACCCAAGTTGCTACCTATTCATCAAAAACTAAAATCAAAATAAAAAATGCTGGATTTTTATACAAAAAAAGCGTTGTTTAGCACTTAGATAGGCTGTTTTTAACTTGTTTTGAGACGGTTTTTGATAGGTAGCAACTTG
>JADBWK010000135.1 GCA_020404895.1 Pseudanabaena sp. M085S1SP2A07QC
ATCAAGGCAATTGAGTCAATGAATAGCAGTTTACGGAAAGTGATTAAATCTCAACAGATTTTCCCCTCTGATGAGGCTGCTTTCAAGCTGGTTTATCTTGCCATGCGGAATATTTCTAAGAAGTGGACGATGCCCATTCGTGATTGGAAGCCTGCTCTTAATCGCTTTGCCATCCTCTTTGAGGATCGTCTCCACATCTAGATTCTAGACTTTACACAAAATGCTTGACAGTCTCATTGCTCCCGCACTGACTAAATCAACAATTAGAGCATCATTCAGTAGTTAGTTTTGCGATCGCTTTGCATTGATTTTTCGCTAAGGCGTTTTCAATTGAAATGCGGTGTACTTGCCACCCAATCCTTTGACAATCGTGCGAGTATTTGCAATCAACATCCCAGCATAGGTTTCAGCTTCGCTACCTTTTGCTCCCAAACCATCGGCATAGAGTTCGCGATCGGAAACTTTGACATTAGCTTCCTTCGCAACGGTCGTAATCAACTTTGGATTGATCGATACTTCCGCAAAGATGGTGGGAACTTTGCTAGTTTTAATCACCTCAACGAGTTCTTTAACTCTAGTTGGCGTTGGTTGCTCATCAGTGCTAATTCCATTCAAAGCACCTTCAACAGGAATGCCATAGGCTTGTGCATAATAACCAAGGGCATCATGAGTCGTAATTAACTTACGTGAAGCTTCAGGAATTGTAGCAATTTGAGCTTTAATCCAAACATCAATTTGTTCCAGTTCGCTGACGATTTTGGCTGTGTTTTTAGCATAAGTGTCCGCATGATCGGGACGAAGCGTACTCAAGCTTTTACTAATTGCCTGAGTGATTTTGATGCCATTCTGAGCATTGTTCCAAACATGGGGATCAGCTTCTTTTGCAGCTTTTTTATCAGATTTAGCGTCCTTTTTTTCTTCTTTATCATGAGCATGGTCATGGCTATGCCCTTCTTCAGACATCAAGGGACTTGGCACAGCAACCTCGTTAACCGCAATTTTTGGCGCTGTATTAGAACTAGCTTTAATTAATTTGATCAGACTTGGCTCAAAGTTATAACCACCATAGAGAACTAGCTTTGCAGAGTCGATCGCTTTACGATCATCGGGCTTAGGTTGATAAAGATGAGGATCAGTACCCGCTTCAATCAGACATTTCAGGTCAATCGTATCGCCTGCAATTTGCTTAGCCAAGGCACATGCCACAGAGTTTGTTGCCACGACTAGAGGTAAGCTTTCAGTTTTTGCAGGAGTTGTGGCTGCGGTCGTAGTAGCTGGCGTAGTCGTAGTCGCGGTGGGAGTGGTAACAGTACAAGCATTAATACTGCTTGCGATCGCGATTACTACCGCCGCCGAATACATTTTAAATCCTTTGCTCGAAGATCTTTTGGAGCCTACCTTTGAGGATGTTTTTGTAGATGTATTTAAGTGCATTTTTGGGCTCTGCTAAAATAATGATAATCATTATCATAATACCTTTGAGCAAAAAATATATCAATGTAGGATTTGCTTAGGACATAAAGCCAAGCTCAGTAAGAGCAATCAACACCTGTACAAAGTCTTGTAAACCAATTTTTGGCGATTACTCTCAGGGCGAAGTCATGACCTAATGTGCCACCTGTAACCGCATAACGCAAAGCAAATTCCAGACTTGGATTATATTGATCCCTCACGATTAGACGCAATCGCTTTAAATCAAAGACAGGAATTTTAAAATCGGTAGGAAGTTCCTTCGCTTCCCATAATTCCTTGAGAGCATTCCATCGGTGGTGTCCAGCATCTAACATCATTTTAGTAGAAGATTTGCGATCGCATATCATCAAACTCACAAGAGGAATTCCCATCCATCCATTTGTTAATATGCTGGACTTATATGTACTTACTAAATCTGGGCTATCTACACCACCCTTGCCATATTGACTAAACGCATTAAAAAAGTCCTCAGGGGTAAACCAATAAGCAGTAGCCAACATCTTTTTAACTGTTATAACAGCATGTAATTTTTGCTCTTCTGACAACTTATTTCCATCATCTCGAAAATGTTCCCATTGAAAATCATCCCAATCCGATGTTTTTAAGTCCGATAGTCCCCCATCAAAATCAAAAGCTTCAATTCGTGGGGCTTGTCTATTATCAATAGCTTCAGTCTTAGGGACTACCTCAATATTCACAACGGCTTGCTTTTGCTTTGAAGTCGATGCCTGTTTCTTGCTTTGCCCTGCGATGAAAGCCTGATCTGCTAAAACTGCATTAACCCGTTCAATGCTATACATTCTAATCGGAGCCGCACTTTTGCTTTTGGGATTGCTCTGAGTCATGTCGCATTCACCCAAAAACCTTTTGATCGACGAGTCAGTAAAACCATGCAACTCTTTGAGTTCCTTAGAAGATATATATTCCGTCTCTGCCATTGCAATAGCCACTTTGTCAGACTCTCCTTATCGTTATTTTCTACACAGCAACATCGTACTAAAACAAAAAAATTTTATCCCTTTTACAAGCAAAAGGACGTAGCTAGCGAGACTTAACAGTAATCCCAATTTGAGAGGCAGCGCCGCAGGTGCTACCTCTTAAATTGTTTTTGATTAGGACTTACGCAAAAGAACGAGCCGTAGGGGCAATTCATGAATTGCCCCTACGGCAAAATGAGGCTTTCAGGGCATTTTTGCGTAAGCCCTATTGATAAAATTGCGCCGATGGCGTAATTTCATCAAAAACAATTTTCATTAATTATGCTATTATTAAATTCATAAGGGATCGTAAGGGTTTCGACGTGTTAGTAGAAACTATCCTTTGATGCAGGTCGAGAGCGAATTATCTCTCGTAAATCAATGATTCAAACAAGTACATGCGAACAACATTGTATCTTTCTCTCGTAAAGCAGCTCCTGTAGCCGCCTAAGAACCTTTTCGGTTTCGAGGTGTGATGTATGACTCCGTTAAATACTTCACTCCAACCCCCAACGGATGCTGCTTATAACTTTCTCTGGTAGGTTATTTGCTCAAGACTTTATCAGTGCATCTTTGACTACTAGAGATAATTAGTAATTCCCTCCGTGAGGATCAAATCGGATAAACCTGTGAATGACTGGGAGGTTAGGCGCTAGTGCGGACGGCAGTTCGACTCTGCCCGATTCCATTAACCTAATAAAAAAGGCACTTGCTTTGCAAGTGCCTTTTTTATTTCACCGCCACAGCCAACTCATAGTTGTAAAAATCTTGCTCCTTGATGTATCCAAGCGATTCATACAGAGACTGCGTTGCTATAGCAACGTAAGAGATAGATAGGACAATTCAAACCCCAAAAGATGGCAGAGCGAAGCTCTGCCATCTTTTGGGGTTTATGTCCTAAGCAAAGCTTACATTGCTATATATTAGAAATTTGAGTTGATAAAACAAGTCGAATTGCTCCTGTTTCTCGAGCAAATTGCTCAGCCGCACTCATCAACAATTTAGCAATTCCCTGCTTTCGGTAAGGTGCGTCTACAAATAAATCATTCAAAATCCAAATTCGCTTCATCGACACCGAGGAAAAGCTAGGATAAAGTTGGGTACATCCGACAACACATCCGTCTTGATAAGCTATAAGAACAGTTATGAAATATGGCACAGTAAAGGTAGCTGATTAGTAATGAGGAAGTATCGATGCTGAAAACAGAATTGAAACAAGACTTGCAAGGCGATTGCCATAATCACGCTAGTGATCAAGCTAGTCCATCGGCTAATCAATATGAACAAGATTTTTATGCTTGGACTCAAGAACAGTGTGAGTTATTGCGTTTGGGGGCATGGCAGGCTTTAGATATCGAAAATTTGGTGGAGGAGATTTCATCTTTGGGTAAGCAGCAAAAGCAGGAACTACGCAATCGACTAGGAGTTTTAATCGGGCATTTGTTGAAGTGGCACTTTCAGACTGAGTTACGCGGCAAAAGCTGGAGGGCAACCATTGGAGAGCAAAGAGACGAAATTTTAGATATTTTAAAAGAAAATCCCAGTTTAAAGCCTTATCTTGATGAGGCTGTCCAAAAGGGATTTCGACAGGGAGTTAATTTAGTGTTGCGAGAAACACCTCTAGATATTGATGATCTGCCTTCAGAATGTCCCTACGAGATCGCCCAAATCCTTAATATACAATTTCCGTTTGAGTAGGCTATGTCTTAAGACATGTCTTTATGCAGTTTAAGTAAAGCCAAGAAACTTAAACTAAATTTAAGAAGTTAACCAAAAGCTGAAAACAGTTACAGGGCATTGCGATCACTCTATCACAAGCATCAGAAAAGCATTTTGATTTTGCCATCTAACTTCTTGACGTTTATAGGAACTTTGCGTCAAACTGTCTATTAACTCAATAGCTAGAACCAGCATGGAAACTCTGGAATTCATTATTTACCCAGATGGACGAGTCGAAGAGCGTGTAACAGGCATTATCGGTTCTAGTTGTGCTGAGGTAACCGCTGCGCTCGAAGCAAAGCTTGGGATAGTTGCTCATAGAGAGCTTACTTCCGAAAACTTTGCTCAGCAGCAGGTAACCTCTCAGTCGGCAATGCAACTTGATCGCTTGTCAGATACAGACGCATCGGACTTTAGCCAATGGTAGTAAAATAGAAAAAATCCACAGTTTCCGCAGATATAGCAAATATATAAGATACAAAAGTTATAGTTTTCGACCATTAGCCATTTAGATCGAAGTCAGGATAAACCCTATGTCACATTTCAGCCAAGTAAAAACCCAACTCCGCAGCCTAGAACCTTTGCAAAAGGCGCTCACTGACTTAGGAGTCAACTGGAAATCTGGCGCTTCGCCCATGCGTGGACATGAAGGAACAACCACATCGGCTGAGGTGGTAATTGAGCAAGACAATGGTTATGATGTCGGCTTTCAGTGGAATGGCTCTGAATATGCTCTAGTTGCTGATATGCAGTTTTGGCAACAGCCTTGGACTGTAGAGAGTTTCTTGAGAAAAGTCACTCAAGGCTATGCGATCGCCACAGTGATGGGTGAATCTAGCGAACAGGGATTTGCACTATCCGAAAAGCAAGTGCGTGAAGATGGCTCAGTTCGCCTAGTTTTACAGCGCTGGAATGGATAGTTTGTCGATACATACTGCGATAACCACTAGTTCAGATTCAGAGATGTGCGATCGCACAGGCTTTGAACCTGAACTTGGTGGCGAACTGAGGCAAAACGCTGTGTTTGTTGATGAAACGGTATGTATTGGTTGTGGTCACTGCGCTCATACGGCAAGCAGCACATTTTTTTTAGAAGAAGATTATGGACGCGCTAGGGTAATCGCTCAAGATGGGGATGAAGAGGATCTAGTCCAAGAGGCGATCGATACCTGTCCAGTTGACTGTATTGCTTGGGTCAATTACAACGACCTCAACAAACTCGAAGAAGCCCGAAAGCATCAAATCATTCAAAATTTAGGAATTATTGGCGATGGTTCAGCCTTACGGCGTGCTATAAATTTAAAAAGCTAAAAGGGGACGCTTTGCGTCCTCTTTTAGCTTTTTAAAGAAGGGGTGCGAAGCACCCCTTCTTTTTTATTTAGTAACGACGACCGCCACCCCCACCAGATGGGCGACCACCACCGCCTTTAAAGCCGCCTCTGCCACCACCAAAGGAGTCAGAGCTTTCGCGAGGCTTAGCTTTATTCACTTTGAGAGCACGTCCCATCCATTCAGCTTCGTCTAATGCTTCGATCGCAGCATCTTCTTCCTTCTCATCAGTCATTTCAACAAAAGCGAAACCGCGTGGACGACCTGACTCGCGATCAATCGGTAGATGAACGCGGGTGATTTTGCCATATTCTGCAAATACGGCTTTCAAATCATCTTCTGTAACCTCATAAGAGAGATTACCAACATAAATAGACATAATACTTGCTTCAACAATCAGATATGTGTAGAGATAGAGATTTCGGAAAGAAGCCTGCCACGATGAAACAGAAGACGACTGTCAATACTGAAAACAAACATGCGATCTAGAAATACTCATCCGCACATATTCTAGCGTAGTCATCTTAAATTAGTTGCTTATCTTGAAAATATTTACGCAATCTCATGGCAAAAGACAAAAAGTAGGAAGTAATACCTACGCTTTTTGATTTTAAGTTTGTTCAGAATCCCCATCCAAAAATATTTTTGCCTACTTTTTTTACATAAAAACGTAATGAGTGATACCGTTTAACCTGAATTTCAAGAACCACATTCAAATCCGAAAAGCGATCGCTTTTACGAAAGCAACTTTACTCCATTCGTATCATAAAAGCATGAGTGGTAGGATTCGCCGCATACTCATGCTTTTATGATATCTACTAAGTTCCTTGTCATACTCGCTTCCCACTAAAGAAATAGCCATATAAAACCAAGAATTAGCGTTGTGGCGCTTCGCGCCGCAACGCTAATTTTTCATCGGGAAGGGAGTAACTAAAGAATAAGTAGAAAGGTGATTTACATCACATATTTTGCTTTTATCCCAAAACACAAAATGGCATAGCCATTTTGTGTTTTTAAAACCCTTACTGTGTTTGGGTCTTAATTCCCAAAAGTGTTGTCTCACTTTTGGGAATTGGTATTATCAATATCTAGAAAACAGAAAAAAGGGGCGCCGCGCCCCTTTTTCTGTTTTAGTTAAAAATCTACTTGTTAACTGTCACTCTTACTGATTGAGCGATCGCATCGACGTTTGAAGAAACTGCCAAAAATTTATCTAATGATTTGGCAATTAGAGTATCGATCGCATAGTTTCCTGCGCCATAAACTGCGAAAAATGCAAAAGACACAGCATAAATCGAAGATAACTCAATGGATGGAATCGAGAACCCACCAACTAAGATGTGATGATAATTAGCTACCAACATAGTTGCAAACAACCCCAGAGCCGCTGGTCTAGTTAAAAAACCAAGGATTAGTAGAGGCGAGGCAACTACTTCAGTAAGAGCAGCACAATAGGCAAAGAAAATCGGGAATGGCAAACCGATCACCTCGACATAGGCTTCAGCAAAACCAGAAATATCAGATAGTTTATCGAAACCGTTGTGGATCATCATCGTCCCAAGCACAACCCTAAGCAAAAGAAGTGAAGCTTGAGTTAACGAAACAGGCGCAGAATCTGAACCGAGGATTAAACGAATAATTGAAGCGGCGATGCGAGTTGTGTTGTTCATTTCAGCGCATTAGATAATAGTTTAGTTAATAAAACTTAAAAGATTGCAATAATTCATAACTTTTATACATCAATCTTAACATAATTTTTTATAATGCAACTCATCCAATAATTAAAAAAGTATTGCGACTCATAGGGTCTTGCCCTTCTTTGGGTTATGCGACGAGCGAAAATCTTTACTAAACATTTGACTTTTTCGTTGTGCTACGATCGCAAACTAAGCAATCTTTATGTATTGCATAAATACCTCAAGTAACTCGGCACAATAAAAAATCAGAACCAAAATCTGCACCGTCCGCGCAGCGGGCAGTGCAGATTTTGAGAGTTTGAATTTAATTTTGCCCAACTACTTACAACATTAAAAATCTAAGAAATTCTCAACTATTAGAGCGAAGCCTATGTCCGCCTTGCCTGCAATTGCCGTTCTTGCGATTCTGATTTTGGTACATGAACTCGGTCACTTTATGGCTGCTCGTTTACAGGGCATTCACGTCAATCGATTTTCGATTGGGTTTGGGCCTGTGCTATGGAAATATCAAGGCAAACAAACAGAATATGCGCTCCGAGCAATTCCCCTTGGCGGCTATGTTGGTTTTCCTGATGACGATGAAGAGAGCGTCATTCCTACTGACGATCCCAATTTGATGAAAAATCGTCCGATTATAGACCGAGCGATCGTCATCAGCGCAGGAGTAATTTCCAATTTTGTCTTTGCATACTTAGTCTTATTAGTAATGACCTTGAGTGTTGGCATCGGCACAGTCGATCAACCAGGAGTAAGAATCACAAAAATCCTTGAGCCAAATGCACCCGCGGCGATTTCTGGTTTGCAAGCTGGCGATATCGTCCTCTCTGCAAATGGGACAACATTTGACACTAACCTTACAACGCTCGATCGCTTTCAAACTTTGATTTCTAAAAATGCCAATCAAAACGTTGATTTGCAAGTAGTGCGTGATGGCAAATTGTTGCAAGTGCCAATCTTGCCAGATGGCGAATCAGGTAAGGGTCGCATCGGCGTAAGACTAGACTTCACTGGCAAGCCTCACCGTCGAGCTGTGAAGAACCTAGCCGAAGCCTTTGACAATGCTACTCAAAGTTTTGAGCGTTTAGTAGTGATGACTGTCCAAGGACTAAAACAACTGGCTACGAATTTTCAGAATACGGCTTCTCAGCTATCTGGACCCGTAGCGATCGTGGCAATGGGTTCTGAGCTAGTTAAGTCTGATGCCGCAGCATTATTTGATTTCACGGCAATTATTAGTATTAACCTCGCAATTATTAATATCTTGCCTTTGCCAGCTCTTGATGGAGGTCAATTAGTATTTTTGCTAATTGAAGCTTTACGCGGCGGCAAGCCCTTACCCGAAGAATTACAAAATAATGTCATGCAAGGTGGATTAGTAATTCTGCTAGGTTTAGGCGTAGTGATGATTTTCAAAGACTCATTTAACTTAATTCAACAAAGCGGTTTAAGTCCTTTATAGCAAAGAATTTAAACCGCTCATTTCACAAACAAAAATAAAGGCAGCTCTTAGAGCTGCCTTTATTTTTGTATTGATGATTACTGCAAGTGGTCATAAACACAAAGTTTTTTGACAAACTCAAGCATAATAGATAAAGAAATAATAAGTTTTTCGATCAACTCGATACATCACCCATGTCTCTCCCTATCCGCAATGTCGCCATCATCGCCCACGTCGATCACGGCAAAACCACTCTAGTAGACGCACTCCTCAGACAGTCAGGCGCTTTTCGTGAAGGTGAAGCCCTTGTCGAATGTGTGATGGACTCCAACGACTTAGAGCGTGAGCGCGGCATTACCATCCTTTCAAAAAATACTGCCGTTAAATATAAAGACACTCTAATCAACATCGTTGACACCCCTGGACACGCTGACTTTGGTGGCGAAGTTGAGCGTGTACTTGGCATGGTCGAAGGCTGTCTACTGATCGTTGATGCCAATGAAGGTCCAATGCCCCAGACACGCTTTGTGCTAAAAAAAGCGCTAGAAAAGGGGTTACGCCCAATGGTGGTAATCAACAAGATTGATCGCGAATTTGCTGATCCCCATGTTGCCGTTAGTAAAGTACTTGATCTTTTTCTTGAACTTGGTGCAGATGACGATCAGTGTGATTTTCCTTACCTATTCGCATCAGGCATGGGTGGATTCGCCAAAGAGCAACTAGAAGATGAAAGTGTGGATATGAAGCCGCTGTTTGAGGCGATTTTGCATCATTTCTCACCACCCGTTGGCGATCCCGAAAAGCCTTTACAGTTGCAAGTTACCACCCTTGATTATTCCGATTATCTCGGTCGAATTGTGATTGGTAAAATTCACAACGGTACGATTACCGCTGGACAACAAGCCGCACTGATCTCTGAAGATGGTTCGATTGTCAAAGGCAAAATCACCAAGCTTTTAGGGTTCGATGGACTGAAGCGGGTTGAACTGCAAAGCTCTTCCGCAGGTAACATTGTCGCGGTTTCAGGATTTGCTACAGCTAACATCGGTGAAACCATCACTTGTCCTAACGAGCCTACAGCTTTGCCAATGATCAAAGTGGATGAACCCACTTTGCAGATGACTTTCTGTGTTAACGATTCGCCATTTGTTGGACAAGAAGGCAAGCTAGTTACTACTCGTCAAGTACGCGATCGCCTGATGCGCGAACTCGAAACTAACGTAGCCTTGCGCGTTCAAGAAAACTCTGAATTCCCCGATCGCTTTGCCGTAGCAGGACGCGGCGAATTGCACCTTGGCATTTTGATTGAAACCATGCGCCGCGAAGGTTACGAATTCCAAGTTACCCAGCCTCAAGTTATTTACCGTGAACTCAACGGCAAGCAATGCGAACCCTACGAATGTCTGGTACTTGACGTTCCTGAAGATGCAGTCGGCGGTTGTATCGAGCGACTTGGTCAACGTCGCGCTGAAATGGTCGATATGCAAATGTCCAGCAGTGGTCGCTCTCAGTTAGAGTTTGTTGTTCCTGCTCGCGGACTGATTGGCTTCCGTGGTGACTTCATGCGAGCAACCCGTGGCGCTGGCATCATGAACCACAGTTTCCTCGATTACCGTCCTTCGGCTGGAGAAATTAGTGCCCGTCGTAATGGTGTATTGATTTCCTTTGAAGAAGGCGTAGCCACTGAGTTCTCCTTAAAGAATGCTGAAGATCGCGGCGTGTTCTTTATTAAGCCAGGGACAAAGGTTTATAAGGGGATGATTATTGGCGAAAACAACCGTCCTCAAGATATGGAATTGAACGTATGTAAGAGCAAACAGCTTACTAACATGCGTGCTGCTGGAGCCGATGACATTGTTCAGTTGCAAGCACCAATCGAGATGAGTCTCGAACGGGCGTTGGAATACATCGGTCCCGATGAAATTCTTGAAGTCACACCTGAATCAATTCGTTTACGCAAGCTCACCAAAAAGTTTGCTAAGCGCTAAACTCTAGCAATTTCCATAAAGTAAAAGGGGGCACTTTGCGCCCCCTTTTACTTTATGGGTTTATATTTGCTAAACTGTTTTTTACAGTTTTAAGACTATTTCCTAGATATTTACTTATGCATCAAGTTGTCCTCGAGCTAGTTGGCAGTCGCAAAGTGCATGTTATTTCAGAACATGCTACTAAAGAAGAAGCTTTAAATAAGTATATTAAGTTGGTGGAGGCAAACAAGGATTCGCGCATTACGGCGAATGGCAAGTACTCGATTCGCACAAAGCCTGCTTAATTATTTTCTTCATGCATATATCTGAATGCTATCGACTCTTAGGAGTTCCCCGCAATGCTACCTTAGATGACATTAAGGTTGCCTATCGTCGTCTGGCACGGAAGTATCACCCTGATGTTAATCAGAATGATCCCACGGCAACTGATAAGTTTCGGTTGGTGCAGGAAGCATACAAAATGCTCAAAGATTCAGACAAAGAGGATTTGAATAAGGAGCTATTTGCTAAAAAAGAAGCTGCAAATACAACGCGATCGCAACCTGCACCACCACCACCCAAAGCTCCCAACAAACCACCTCAGCCTCACCCAAAAATCAAGATTGAGGTGAAACAAGTCAATAATCAAGTTGATCCAATCAATAGCGATCCAGAACTGAAGCTCAAATTGGATATGTTACGGCGTGTACAGGATTTGCTGAAGCAAAAAAAATATGTCGTTGCGATCGCGGTTGTCGAGGGAATGAGCGAAAGATTTCCAAACTCACCAGAAGTAATCCATTGGAAGGCTGTAACTTACCACCGATGGAGTAGTGAATTGATTTTAAATGGGAAGTTACGCGAAGCGGAAATCTATCTCAATAAAGCACTCAATACTGATCCTAAAAATCGCGAACTTAGTTTTGAAGTTAAGCGAGACTTAGAGAGAGTTCAATTACTGAAAACAAAAAATTGAGATCACACAATATATCGTTTTTACTCTTATCAAAAGCAATAGCAAAGAGCACTTTTAGTTTTGTATTAGCTAAGGAATGAAAATTAATTAAAACCAAAATTTGTTGGGGTGGGCGAAGCCCACCCCAACAAATTTTGGTTTTAATTGCACAAGTTAATTAATTTTCATTCCTTAGTAG
Source organism: Pseudanabaena sp. M085S1SP2A07QC (assembly GCA_020404895.1). Taxonomy (GTDB): domain Bacteria; phylum Cyanobacteriota; class Cyanobacteriia; order Pseudanabaenales; family Pseudanabaenaceae; genus Pseudanabaena. The sequence goes on from JADBWK010000135.1 coordinate 11,755, forward strand.
CATCCGATATAGCAATGTAAGCTTTGCTTAGGACATAAAACCCAAAAGATGGCAGAGCGAAGCTCTGCCATCTTTTGGGTTTTGAATTGTCCTATCTATCTCTTACGTTGCTATAGTAGTAAGGCACTCTGTGAAGCAGAACCCACAATCATTATTTTGGCTTTGAGCGCTGCTAATTCGTCATCAATATCGCTACCTGATTCTAGCTGTGCAAACTTAGACCCTAGTTCATCAGCATTAAGCTCAGCAGTAGCACTTGCCAAAATTTCCGCTTTTAAAATCTTCTCTTCCATACGGGCAAAAGTAGCTTCTGCCGAATTAGTATTTACACTGCCGAGAATATTATTGAGCTTTTCTTGAGACTTACTCGTTTGTAAACGGACTTTAAACAATTCTTTCTTAGATTTAGCTTCAGCAATCTTACCTGCGATCGCGGTTAGATTTTTCTTGAGCAACTCCACTTGCCCTGTTTGTTGTTGCAAGCCAGCTTTTAAAGCATTCGCTGATTCAGTGTGAGTCTTTTTGCGGCTGAGCGCTTCCTTAGCTAGGGCATCATCCCCTTTTGGGATAGCCAACATTGCTCGTTTTTCCCATTCTTGAGCCTCTGTTGTACTTTGGTTGTATTGCTGCTCTTGGATTTTTAATGATGCGATCGCCTGCGCGGTAGCTTGGCGCAATTGCACCAAATCTTCTTGCATATCAAAGATCAATTGCTCCAGAATCTTTTCAGGATCTTCGGCAGCCGAGACAATTGCATTTAGATTGGACTTGAGCACCATAATAATGCGTTCAGGTAATCCCATAATCCTTTCCTTTGTCCTAGAGAGTGAATCCTCTACATAATATCATGAGCAAGTTTTTAGCTTTTTCTCTTTTTATAGCAATAATACCAAAACACAACTAAAAAAATAAGAGTCAGCGCTAAGCGCTGACTCTTATTTTTTTAGTTGTGACTCTTGTTGATGTTAATTAAAAAACATCTTGTACGAGCGATTAACCCATTTGACGACGAAGAGCTTCAAGCTCAGCATCGATCGCAGCGCCAACAGTTGGCTTAGCAGCATCCGATGGAGGCAAAGCACCCTGAGATGCAGGGCTACCAGTCATCATTTTGGCTTTGAGTGCTGCTAATTCATCATCAACCCCACTGCCAGCTTCTAGCTGAGCAAACTGAGACTCCAGATTATCCATTCCAAGTTCAGCACTAGCCCCAGCCCTAGCTTCAGCCATGAGGACACGCTCTTCCATTCGCTCAAAAGTAGCGGCGGCGGAGTTGGTATTAACCTTGCCCAACATATTGTTGAGGTTCTCTTGAGCCTTAGCAGACTGCATACGAGCCTTGAGCATCTCTTTCTTGGTCTTTGCCTCAGAGATCTTGCCTTCGATCGCAATTAGATTTTTCTTGAGCAGATCAACTTGACCTGACTGCTGATCTAAGCCAGTTTTTAAGGTTGCAGCCGAGTCGCCGTGGGTTTTCTTGCGGCTAAGCGCTTCCCTTGCTAGGTTTTCATCTCCTTTTTGGAGAGCTAGCATAGCCCGTTTTTCCCATTCTTGTGCCTGAGAAGCACTTTGATTATATTGTTGCTCTTGGCGCTTCAGGGCAGCCATTGATTGAGCGACAGCTTGGCGCAATTGCACCAAATCTTCTTGCATATCAATGATTGATTGCTCCAGAATTTTTTCTGGATCTTCAGCAGCCGTAACCATTGCATTTACATTGGACTTGACCACCATACCAATGCGATCGAGTAATCCCATAATCCTGTCCTTTGCGTTAGGGAGTAAATTGTTTACATACTATCATGAACACCACAAAAGTATAGGTGAAGCAGAGCCTCACCTATACTTTTTAGTCTATATAGCAGCTCCGGGATTTGAACCCGGGACCTACGGATTATGAGACCGTCGCTCTAACCACCTGAGCCAAGCTGCCGTGCATTCCTTAGTATAGCATAAATGATGTAAATATTTTGCAATACTAGCTTGTGGTTTTGTCGGTAATGTTGCCTCTTAAAGCCTTAATTTCGCCCCGCTTAGTTTTATTTTCGATCCGTCGATTTTGAGCACTCCGTGATGGTTTTGTTGGCTTACGTTTAGTTGGTACGATCGCCACACTTTGGATTAACAACTGAAGACGTTTTAGAGCATCTTCTTTATTTTGCTCTTGTGTACGATGCTGTTGGGCTTTGATAATCAGAATGCCATCTTTGGTAATGCGTCGATCATTTAGGCTGAGTAAGCGTTCTTTGTAAATAGGCGACAGGGAAGATGCATTGATATCAAAGCGCAGATGAATCGCTGTCGAAACCTTATTAACATTTTGACCACCAGCACCTTGCGATCGGATGGCAGTAATACTAATTTCGTCGATCGCAATAGATTTATGTTTGGAGATTTGGAGCATGAAATTATCTAAAGCGAATCGATCTGTCTATTATGTTTATCTTATAGTGAAATAATAAAAGAAGCGTGGGATCAAAGCGCCACCTTCACTTTTTTAGTTTAAATAGCTCAGCATAGTTGATTGCCCCGCCCTCGTAGCGGCACGGCAATATGGATTTTAAGTGTACTTCTTAATTAACAAAATAATAATTCTTCGCCAGAGCGATCGCTATGATCGATTTGCTCAATTGATGCTCCATAAGCAGCTTGGATATTTGCAGGAGTCAGTACTTGACGAGGAGTACCACTTGCCACTAAATGGCGATTAAGTAGTAATAACTGATCATAACGATCAAGACTATCACCCCATTCATGACAGCTAATCAGTAAGGTCTTACCCTCCTGCTTTAGCTCATTAAAGATATTCCACATTAACGCCTCAGTCTTTTTATCCACTGCAGTCATTGGTTCATCTAGCAACAAAATATCAGCCTGTTGGGCTAAAGCTCTTGCTAAAAATACACGCTGCTGTTGTCCGCCTGAAAGCTGTTTAATAGGGCGATCGCGCAACTCATAAAGTTCAACACGCTCCAATACTTCACGCACAATTTCCTTGGATTGGCGGCTGGTTTTCCCGAACCACCCACTATACAAAGTGCGCGACATCATCACCACATTCCAGACAGTCACAGGATAGTCCCAATCAATCTGCGATCGCTGGGGAAGATAGGCAATTTTTTGGCGTTGCCGCTTAAGTAACCTTTTTTGATAAAAAATCTGTCCGCTTTGAGAAGGAATCAGAGCGAGCATCGACTTGAGTAATGTGCTTTTACCTGCTCCATTGGGACCAATCAATCCCACTAATGATGAAGATTTGAGGCTAAAAGAAATATCTAACAAAACCGAAGCTTCGCGATAGTTGACAGACAGATTTTGCACTTCAAGCATAGACGCTGATGCTCAAACAATGATAATCGTTTTCAAAACTATACCTATAATTTAGCACTCTGCCAACAAAAAAAGAAAGCGTGTTAATCCCCCTTCCTTTTTTTTACGTGAGTTCGACGGAGTAGACAAAAGCAAAAGAAAAGCTGAGACTAGGTTTGAAGAACTAAAAGCCTCAGCAATATGAACAATATCGTATTGCACTTGGATATCACCCGAATCTTCTGTGAAGTGGATGATTTTTGCCAAAGTTTTGAAAAACACTAGCAAGAGCAACCAATGTTGCCATCAATGGTCGGAGAAATGAAAAGTCGGTCAAGAATGAAGCTGAGTGAAGTGATGACCATGAGCATTCAAGACATCGCAGCTTTTTCAATTTCCTCGTTTTGTTGGACGCTATCCCCGTTGAATCAGGAAGCCAGCCCTGTACCGCCTAAGCGGTCAGCGTCTGGTAGTTCACCTTAGTGCGATTGTGGCGAAGTAATAACTCTAAAATGCGATATTCCTTAGGTGTTAAATGCAACATTTTACCCGTATAGGTCACTTCGTAATTATTCGGATTAAGTTGTAAATCTACACATTCTAAGAGCATTGTCAGATCAGCCGATCCTCTTCGTAATAGAGCCCTAATTCTTGTCAACAATTCGTTTAAATCAAAAGGTTTAACCATATAATCATTTGCTCCTACATCTAGTCCTGTCACTTTGTCATGGTAAGTATCCTTCTCGGTCAGTATAAATACAGGGACTTTGCAGCCATACTGACGAATTTAATGATAGTCAGTTAAAGCCTCTAGTTAGTGCGGCGGTGATTCAATCATCATCTTCAACCAACAAAATTTTCATTAAATAAGCAAAAGTATTAAGAAAGTATCTTTGATTATTTCCTGTTCTATTACTCAAAAAAACTTTATGGACTCTGCTATCGAAATGATTAACTCAGACTCAGAGATAGTTTTAGATCAAGATCTGGTAAGACAGCAGCTCAAAATTCGTGCTGCAAATTTGTCGATTCCCCAGATTGAGAAGCATTTGTTTTTATGCGCTGATCAGACTAAGCCCATCTGTTGCCAAAAAGAAGTTGGCTTACAAGCATGGGATTATCTCAAGCGACGTATTAAAGAACTCGATCTCGAGACAAAAATCTTTCGGACTAAAACTAATTGCTTGCGCTTATGTGATCGCGGACCAATTTTATTAGTCTATCCCGATGGGGTTTGGTATCATTCGGCAACCGCAGAGGTGCTAGAGCGAGTGCTACAAGAGCATATTATTGGCGGTAAAATCGTTTCGGACTACGCCTTTGTGTCTCCAGAAAACTAATACCAATTCACGAAAGTGTGACAACACTTTCGTGAATTGGTATTAGTTTTTTTAATCAACGTGAGTTCGACGAACTAAAAGATGGCAGGAGGAAGAGCAGGTAAACCTTTGAAGAGAAGATCTAAAGCAGGTTTAGTCTCGCGATAGGTATAGGCAACTAACCCGACGAGGACGTTAACGAGGAAATTGAAAAAGCTGCGATGTCTTGAATGCTCAATCTGAGAAAAGTTTTTGAGTTGATCATTGACAGACTCAATAATTGCGCGTTTACGCAGCAATTATTGAGTCTGTCAACTTGACCAAACAGTTTTTCATATTTTTCTTGCGCTTAGTAATCAGTTGTAAACCTTGTTCATGGAGATTCTCAAACAACTTTTGGGAGATATAATACCAAATCACAAAAGAGCAGCTACAGATAGAGTGTCAAGAATGGAAGCCCAACCGACAATCTTGATCAACTTACATGAGAAGGAGGATAAGCAGTTTAATCGCCAACTTGCTTGTCAACGTATTACTATTGAACATGTTAATCGCCGTCTGAAGATTTTTAAAAATCTTTCTTTACCTTATCGTAACCGTCGTCGTTTTGGCTTGCGTTGTAATTTGATTTCTGCCATTTAGGAATGAAAATTAATTAAAACCAAAATTTGTTGGGGCGGGCTTTGCCCGCCCCAACAAATTTTGGTTTTAATTGCACAAGTTAATTAATTTTCATTCCTAAGTAGATTTAAGGATTTAATTCATTGATGACTTTATCGGTTTTACGGAATTTTAATTCGGGAGGAGCATCAGGCAGATGCAGTAAGTCGCGAATTGCTGAGTCTAGTTCTTCAAATCCAAATATCCCTTCGCGATCAAAGCCAACTTTGCCTTCACCAGAAATTAGCACTGTTTGGGGCACTGTACCTTTGTAATAGTATGCTTCGTCAGCGGGGGTGTAGTTATTTGTTTGTAAATCCAAACTATCGACAGGAACGGCAATTAGACTAATCGTTTTGCCATAAAATCCTTGAGCTAAGTTGAGAATTGGCGAAAAGCGCTTACAGTCAGCGCTGTCATCAACATAAAAAACTAACATTGCGGCTCGACCCAGCTCAAGAGATTGAGCTAAACTAATCCGAGTCGGCACAATGGAGCCATTGCCCCCATAGAGAGCAAATATGTTACCGTCATAGGTATCATCGGTTAGTCTGGCTTGAACGGGTTGAGCATCAACAAATACAGTTCCTAGCAATATACTTAGGCTTATACAACTTGCGATCGCTACCAAAAAAATCACATCAAAAGATCGCTTTAGCCAATTTTTCATTATCTTCAATATAAATTCTGCTACCAATCACTATAGATGCTAGCCATAACAAATTAAAAACCAAAGGGCATAAACGGCACTATGTGCCGTTTATGCCCTTTGGTTTTTAATAACACTTTATGAGTCGCCAAAGCCGTGGGCGCGAATAAGATCAAAGAATTCTTTTTTCATCGATGGATCTTGTCTGAAAGAACCGCGCACGATCGAGTTAACCATCTTGGTTTCAGGTTCTTTGACTCCACGCCAAGTCATGCACATATGCTGCGCTTTGATCACAAAGGCAAGTCCTTTAGGTTTGATCAAATCTTCAATGGTATCAGCAACCATAATCGCCGCTTCCTCTTGAATATGAGGACGACTCATCACCCAGTCCACGATGCGATTAAATTTTGATATGCCAATTACTCGATCGCTGGGAACAATCCCAATCCATGCCTGACCTACGATTGGCACAAAGTGGTGAGAGCAAGCTGAACGGACGGTAATTGGACCAAGAGTATAGATTTCGTCAAGTTCTTTAGCATTAGGAAAATCTGTAACCTTAGGCATGGGATGATAACGCCCCTTAAACACTTCATCTACATACATCTTGGCTACGCGACGAGCCGTTTCTTTAGTGTTGTGGTCGTTCGCGGTATCAATAATCAAAGAGTCAAAGACTCCTTGTAGTTTTCCTTCAATTTCTTTTTTTAGCTCTTCGCGTTCAATATCGCTGATGTGATGAGCGATCGTGTCATTGGCAAAGAAAGGATCGCCAGCCGCGATTACGCGATCGCGAATAATTTGTGATATCGCTTTTCTAGTGGGTAGAGATTCAATGACTTTGGCGAGTTTTGAATCGTTCTCAGAAGTGTTGCTGACAGGGCGAGAAATACTGATCGTCATGGTGTGATACTTACTAGATATCCAGTGAATTAACTTAAAGGTGAGGAAGCCGAAGAAATACCGAGAAAACAGTAATTAAACATCAAAATTTTGCGCTTGAATCAGACTAACTCCACCAGCATAAAAAGGTGTTTAACTAGTAATTCAAACTATAAAATTTAATATATTCTCCCATACTCGCAGATCTGCGGGAGTTATTGTTTCTCTCAATAGATTGAAATTTTTTGTCTTGATTTAACATTCATTCATAATTCTAGACTATTCCTTAGCTGCTATAAGTGATTATGGTTAAGTTTCAGTTAATTCCATCCGTAAGATAGATATAGCGGTCTTTGTTTTTCTAAGGCAACCCAAAAGCTTAAAAACCCTACTGGGATTGATTTTTTGGTTTTCAAGTGCACACTCATTTGAAAACCTCTATAGGGCTAATTGGATGTGGATAGTCTTTACGTTGCAATATCATCTATAAGCAAATACTTATTGATTTTTTGTGATCCATAAAATTTATAGAAGCAGATAGAGTATTTACTTGACATAAAGAACGTTTATCTAAAATTAATCTATCTTCAAATTTTTATAAAAAACAAAACACAAAGCCCAACAGCCAAAAAGCCTGTATTGCCTGCTAGACAAGCTTTTGGGCTTTGTGTTTTGGTATTAGAAGGGAGTAGATATATAGCTATAGTCACCCGTATCAGGACAAATTAAACCCCAAATAGTGTGAGGTGGCGCTTTGCGCCACCTCACACTATTTGGGGTTTAATTTGTCCTAGCAAGAATGGCGACAGCTATAATTCCCCCATCAAAGAGCCATATGCTCAAAAAGCTTCTGCGTTAGGCATGATCACAAAATCATTGATCATTGCATCGGCGGGAAGATTTACCAAAGTCATAATTGCATCGGCGACTGTCGCAGGGCTTAACATGGCAGCACGATTAAAACTTGGGGGCACTTTATCACCGAGGGTATCCCATAGGGGCGTATCGACAGAGCCAGGGCAGATAGACATGACTTTGATGCCGTGCGGCTGCTCTTCTAACATGAGCGCCTGAGTTAAGCCCAGTAGCGCAAATTTACTGGCACAATATGCGCCCCAATTAGGGAACCCTTGCTTAGCAGCGATCGAGGCGACGTTAATTACCTTTCCACTTTTTTGCGATCGCATAGTCGGTAACGTTGCTTGTAAACACTGGAATATACTGGTTAGGTTGAGATCAAATAATTTTTGCCATTCGGTCAGAGGCATATCAATCAATTCGCCGATATAAGCCATACCAGCGTTGTTAATTAAAATATCCACGCCGCCCATATCGGCAACGATTGCTTGTATCTTTGCTGAGACTTGAGAGATATCACCAAGGTCAATTGCATAGCCTTTAGCATTGATATCTGCGGGTAATTCGTGGAGAATGCGATCAGGATTACGGCTAACCAGACTCACCTGTGCGCCCGATTGCAACAGTCGTAATGCTACTTCCTTACCAATACCGCTACTTGCTCCAGTAACGATCACTCTCTTGCCTGCTAATTTACCTGATACTGTATCTGTCATGATTTAATTTGTTTTCCTTTAGTCTATGTCAAAAGTCTATGTCAAAAAAAGTAGGACGGAGCTTTTGGTTGCTATGGCTGATTGCAAATGTTATTGGCAATATGCTGTTATCTAGCTTTGTTTGGGAAGACCCTTATGATATGAGATCGCGTATTTTTCTGAATGAAATACTGCATGGAGTGGGGATTTCGATCGCTCAGTCTTTAGTGCTGCGCGATCGCTTTGCCAAGGAGGGCTGGTGGTTGCCGCTAACTCTGTGGGGGTGGATCTTGGGGCTAGCGATTGTATTTTTTCTGCCAAACCTATCACTACGTTCTCATGCGCAAAACATGCCATCACTCTCAATTTTGATGATTGATTTTGCAATTATTGGGACTATTGTTGGTATTTGCCAATGGCAATTACTTAAATCATTTCGGGCAGCAGGGGGATGGCTACTTGCTAGCCCGATCGCTTTGTCACTAAGTACTGTGGGGCTATATTTTGGCTATATGGCGAAATCCACAATATTGGCTAGCGCTTTGCAAGGAGCAATCTATGGCGCAATTACAGGATTCACTGCCATCAAAGTTCTGCGATCGCCCAAAGTTAAGAAGTAAGTCCTTTTCTTGTAAATAATCTCCCCTCGCCAAAAAACAAGTCGGATTTACCCCTTTTAATTTCACCTTGCAAAGGGGAAAACTAGAAATCTTGTTCCCTCCCCTTTGCAAGGGGAGGGTTAGGGTGGGGTAAATTTTAAATAAGAAATTGCCTAAAAGTGTCGCTTTTACTTTTCTGAACTAGATTCAACAAAACGTAAATCTCTTTTTAAGAATGTTTTTTCGCCTGTATCAGTATCCACTGTCACCCTAATTAAGCTAGTGCGAATTACTAACAATTTTGCCATGTAATAAGGACTATCGGGTTCAAGAATCAATACGCGATCGCCTACTTGTAATGGTCTAATTGTGGGAATTGGTAGAACTCGCTCCAATGATTTGCGATCGCTTATTTCTGGGTTTGCTGCAACATTGCTGTGGCGATCTTTGATTAAGCTGTCTACGTATCGCTTGAGCTTTTTTTCTAAATTAGCTTCGAGAATCGCTAAACGATCTTTTTCTGTGTTTTTGTCATCAGGCTGACTTAAAACCTGTCGTAATCCCTCTACAACTAACTCGGTTTCGGTTTTGCCAGTTGTTTTGACTTGTTTTAGCAAAGCTGTATAAAGTTCACTAGATAGCTCAATCGTCATTAGGTGGTTAGAGCTTTGAAGTTTAGAATGTTCCATGGTGAGTATTCTTGATAAGATTATGGTTGGCTGCGGAATAAGTACTATGCTCCAGTCTAAATCCCAAATCAAAAGGTAATACAGGAAATTCTATGTCTGTCGAAGTTGGTCAAAAAGCTCCAGATTTTACTTTACCTAGCGATCGCGGTGATATTACACTCAGTCGCTACCAAGGCAAAACAAACGTCGTACTAGCATTTTACCCAGGGGATTTTTCGCCTCTTTGTACTAATGAAATGCAGTGCTTTGCAGATGATTGGACAAAGTTTCGTGAAGCTGGAGCAGAGATTTTAGGTATTAGTACTGACCCAATCGAAAAACATATTGCTTTTTCCAAAAAGTTGGGCTTACAGTTTCCCTTGCTCAGCGATCGCAACCAAGATGTTTGTAAAAAATATGGGGTTGCAGGTTTGTTTGGCAGTAAACGCGCCTACTGCATCATCGATATTCACGGCATCGTCCGTTATAAGCATATTGAGTTTTTGCCAGTTTTTAAACGCGAAGATTCAGAACTCTTGGTCGTATTAAGAAGTCTCAAAGCATAAAAAAAGATGGAGTGCGAAGCACTCCATCTTTTTTTATGCATCTCTTTGCTTCAAAATAAATTCAGCGATCGCTAGATCCTGTTGAGTGGTTATTTTGAGATTAGTTTCTTCTCCCATCACAATCTGTACTGCCAAGCCAACTTTTTCTAATAAAGCCGCATCATCGGTAACTTCCCATCCTAACTCTATTGCCGTGAGATGAGCGTTTTTGATCACTTCTAGTTGGAAACCTTGGGGAGTTTGAGCAGCCCAGAGATGATCGCGGTTGGGGGTATCGACAATAGTCAGACCATCGACGATTTTAATCGTATCTTTGACAGGGACAGCCGCAATAAATCCTTGTATCTTTTGCAAAGCTTCATCACAGCGATCAAATAATTCAGGCGTGGCTAGACATCTTGCGCCATCATGAATTAAAACGCGATCGCAGTCTGTTGGCAAAGCTTTTAAGCCATTAAATACTGAAGCTTGACGGGTTGCTCCGCCTTGAATTAGACAAATTGGTTTAAGTTGACTAATCTCATTAAAAATCTTTTGAAATTCTGGATAGTCATGGGGTTGTCCCATGACACCAATCCAAGCGATCGCTTCTGATGCGATCGCGGCTTCTAGAGTCCATTGCAAAATTGGTTTGCCTAGCAGTGGTAGCAGCAATTTATTGCGATCGGCTCCCATGCGTTTGCCGCTACCCGCCGCCGGAATTAATAAATGACAGGTCATAGGTTAATCGGCAAGATGCCACCAACCAAAGGCGGGACCAATAAACCGAATCGTCACCCAAATGACTACCATTGCACCAATGCCATACCAAGCTGCTTGGGTAGAAACTTTCACAAATGTGTCAGCCTTGTCTTTTGTTAAGAAAGGTATCCAAGATGCGATCGGCTCTGAGCTTCCATACTTTTCACCCATGACTTCCTTACGGCGCTTTGACTCGCCCATAGTTAATCCTCTTACTAACTAAATAATTTATCCCATGATATGACTCAATGGCATTGGTGGTGTAAATCGCTCTGCGAATCTCAGTTGGGAAAGCAAAGAAGGGGATAATATTCGCCCAATGACTGCGCCAAGATTTTAGGAAATACCGTCTCAATGGCGGGGCATAAGGATGTGAAAACAACCATGATTTATACCCATGTCCTGAATCGAGTCGGAAGGGGAGTAATTAGCCCATTGGATAACTAGCGATCGCAAACAAGCCGAGGAAGAACTGCTCCAACTCAATCAAACTCTAGAAGCAAAAGTCATAGAACGCACTCAAGCCATACAATTGCAATCGCAAATGCTGGAGCAGATTCATGATTCGGTAATCTCTACTACGTTGGATGGCACGATCCTAACTTGGAACATTGGGGCTGAGAAATTCTATGAATATAGCAACTTAAGAGATAGATAGGACAATTCAAAACCCAAAAGATGGCAGAGCGAAGCTCTGCCATCTTTTGGGTTTTATGTCCTAAGCAAAGCTTACATTGCTATACAAGCAAAATGAAGCGATCGGGAAGAACGTTAGTATGCTTTACCTAAATGAAGATTTGCCTCTTCTAGGATATATTGCAGTTTTCAGATGAATACGGTACGGGCTTCAGTCTCAAGGAAATAGCCAAGAAGGTCTTTCTGCTGAAGAGAAGCAATGAAAGTAGAAACAGCAACATCTAAATCCGCTCTAGTTCTAGGCTTAAGTTTG
>JADBWK010000136.1 GCA_020404895.1 Pseudanabaena sp. M085S1SP2A07QC
ATTTATCTCTGTCTCATTTCAAAGCGATCGCCAATTTGATTTAGACAAATTCACCCATTTCCTTGATAAGGTAATGCCCGTTGATGTATTTAGAGCTAAAGGGGTTCTTAGTTTTTCCGCTCAAGATATGCGTTTTATTTTCCAATTGAGCGGAAAGCGCTACGAGCTAAACTATGATCATCGCAAGAAGCCGATTGACAATCAATTAGTTCTCATTGGCAGAAATCTTGATGCCCAGTCGCTTCAACAACAATTACAGGAATGCTTGGTATAGCAATGTAAATTTTGCTTAGGATATAAAACCTAAAAGATGAGTAGCGGCGCTTCGCGCCGCTACTCATCTTTTGGGTTTTGATTTGTCCTAGCTATCTCTTACGTTGCTATATAATTTGCTCTAATTATCTAATATCTAAAAAATGTCTGACAACTGGATTGAAAAACTCAAATATGATGAGCGAGGATTAATCCCTGCGATCGCGCAAGATCATCAAGATGGCACAATTTTGATGATGGCTTGGATGAATCGTCATGCCTTAGAATTAACGGTTTCGATTGGGGAAGTCCATTATTGGAGTCGCTCGCGTCAAGAACTATGGCATAAGGGTGCAACTTCAGGACATATTCAAAAGCTGAAAAAGCTCTATTACGATTGCGATCGCGATGTAATTTTGGTCAAAATCGAGCAAATTGGCGATATTGCCTGTCACACGGGCGCGAGAAGTTGTTTCTTTACAGAAGTTCCAGTGTAAACCTTTAATAGGTTCTGACTTGCGCCAGAAATATTTTTCGCCGTTGGTTCCACATTTCTGCAATAACCCAATCCAAATTGTTTGTATGGCAAAGCAAGGTTTGCTTAAGACATAAAAACAGAAGATCAGTTGCGGCGCGAAGCGCCGCAACTGATCTTCTGTTTTTTGCAAAAAGAGAGTGGCGGCGCTTCGCGCCGCCACTCTCTTTTTGAGTTTTGGTTTGTACTAGTTTGCTATAAAACCATTAATTCTCTAATAAGGAATTAAAAGTGAAAATAGCATTTTTTGATTATTCCAGCATCGATTTGGAGAATATTACTCGATAGATATAGGCTTCAGCCATTTTTACCCAAACTCACGTTAATTTATTTGGCGATCGCTATAAAACTCAAGCTAAACTAGGTAGAGCGTCTTAACTAGTGCCAAGTTTAGCAACAATGACTTCATCATCGATTTCAGTTCGTGAATTGCCGCTGTTCCCTTTACCTGAGTTGGTACTATTTCCGGGGCAGTCTCTACCGCTTCATATTTTTGAGTACCGCTATCGCATGATGATCAATACTGTGCTGGAAAGCGATCGTATGTTTGGGGTGGTAATGTGGGACTCGGAGACGGGTAAACCTGCAAATATCGGCTGTGTTGCTCAAATCGTACAGTATCATCGCTTGCCAGATGATCGCTTTAAACTTTTGACAATGGGACAGCAGCGCTTTCGAGTGTTGGAATATGTGCGCGAAACTCCCTATCGAGTGGGTTTAGTCGAGTGGATTGAAGACGAGCCTGGTAGCGACGCACCGTTTTTATTAGCCACAGAAGTGCGTGAGTTACTCAATGACGTAATCCGTCTGTCGCAAAAGCTCACCGATCAAGAAATAGAGTTGCCGAAGATTCCTCGTGGTCCAATCGAATTATCCTATTGGGTCGCCAGCAACTTTCAGGGTGCAAGTTTAGAACAGCAATCATTACTGGAAACTCTTGATACGGCTGGACGTTTGCGACGAGAGGCTGAAATTTTATCTTCAACTAGAAGTCAATTAGCTGCCCGTACAGTTTTGAAAGATACTTTTAAGTAAAATCAAATAAATTTTATGTTGAAAGTGCTGCTTCGCAGCACTTTCAACATAATCTTAAATTTTCAGGAGCAATAACCGTGAAGATCGGCGTACCGAGCGAAATTAAAGATCGTGAATTTCGAGTGGGAATGACTCCTGCTGGGGTAACGACCCTAACGGCGCGATCTCATCAAGTCTTTGTAGAGACAAATGCAGGAGTTGGCTCTGGCTTTAGCGATCAGGAATATATCCAAGCTGGCGCAAAAATTGTCGCAACACCACAGGAAGTTTATGCCCAAGACATGGTGGTTAAGGTTAAAGAGCCTCTGGCCAGCGAATATGACTTGCTCCACCCAGAATTAATTCTCTTTACCTATCTCCATCTCGCCGCTGATCTCCAATTAACGGTTGCTTTAATCAAGTCGGGTGCAACCTGTATCGCCTATGAAACTGTGCAATTAGATAATGGTCAATTGCCTTTACTAGTGCCGATGAGCATTATCGCTGGTCGTTTATCAGTACAATTTGGAGCGCATTATTTGACCAAGCAACAGGGTGGTAGTGGTGTATTACTAGGCGGTATTCCTGGGGTGAGAGCAGGACATGTGGTGGTGCTAGGCGGCGGCGTAGTCGGTACTGAAGCTGCAAGAATGGCGATCGGTTTGGGAGCAAGGGTGACAATTTTAGATGTCAATCTTAATCGTCTGGGAGAATTAGAATCTCTGTTTGGTTCGCGAGTACAGTTGTTGTATAGCACTGCTAGTAATATTTCCGAAGCGGTGATGTCGGCGGATCTGGTCATTGGCGCAGTATTAATCACTGGCAAACGCGCACCGACATTGGTAAACCGTGAACTTGTCCAAAAAATGCGATCGCATTCCGTGATTGTCGATGTTGCTGTGGATCAAGGTGGCTGTATCGAAACGGTGCGTCCCACTTCCCACACTGATCCTGTCTATGAAGAAGAAGGAGTCTTACATTATGGTGTGCCAAATATGCCAGGGGCAGTGCCTTGGACTGCGACTCAAGCTTTGGTTAATGCGACGCTTCCTTATACTTGCGCGTTGGCGGATTTTGGGCTGGATGCGATTAAGCGCGATCGCGCTTTGGCAAAGGGCGTAAATATCCAGAATGGAAATATTGTTTATGCTGCGGTTGCCGAAGCATTTCCCGATCTGCCAAAAGCCTAGATCCTGAAGCTATCCTTCTGTTAACGGTAGTGCGATTACCAAACTCACCACTCCGAGCTAATACCTGATCCGACAGATATTATTTCTCCTTCAAATATGCTAGGTTAACTTATGGATCTGACTTGGAGTGCCTTTATGACTATTTCTGGCGATCGCAAGCTAATTAAAACACTTGACTCTCCTTTAGAGGACTTTGAGCCGATGCCCGAAGGTGATAAACAACGCCGTAATTTGAGTTATGCGACTGAAGCTTTGAAACTGTGGTTTGAGAAATTACCAGATGTGTATGTTTCGGGAAATCTATTTATTCGTTATGAAGAGGATGGCGCAGAAAAGAGAATTGCTCCTGATATTTTTGTTGTGTTTGGAACCAGTAAAGAAGATCGGGTGAGTTATACGGTTTGGGAAGAAGATGGGAAGATTCCTGATTTTGTTTTAGAAATAACTTCTAAGGGAACTGTGACGAAAGACCGTAAGGAAAACCCATTAATTTATGGGGATTTGGGAGTGAAGGAATATTTTCAATATGATCCCTCGGGAATTTCTCTGAAGCCTGATTCTTTGCAGGGGGTGCGGCTAGAAAATGGTAAGTATGTGCCGATCGCTGTTTCAACTTTAGCTGATGGTACTTTGTCTTTGCATAGTCAAACGTTGGGTTTAGATTTGCATCTTTTTGTTGATAAGACTTTCCGTTTTTATGACCCGATTTCTAAGCAGACTTTAAGGTCTCATGCTGAGGCGGAACATGCTAGGCATCAGGCAGAGTTGGAGCGCTCTTATGAGCAACAGGCTCGGCGTGAAGCGGAGGCTGCTCAACAACAAGCGGAGGCATTGTTAAAAAAATACAGAGATCTTTTCGGTGATATTCCCGAATAGAGCGATCGCAACCCAATTCACAGAAATCTCCATCGCTATCAATATCATTTTAACGATCATTTACAAGTCCCTGAATTATTACTAAAAAAGTTGATCGCATACCAATTTAGAATTATTTAATGAGGCATACCAGTTTTACCAAAAATAAAATGCTCTTTTAGCATCTCTTGAATACCAATCAAAAAAAGCCGATTGCTTGCAAATTTCTGCAAATATCGTTTTAAAATCGCTCTATACCTACAAGTGACGCTTTTAGGTATAGAGCAGCCAAGCAAATTTGCCAATTCCCCAACCAAAATATAAGGCGATCGCAATTACAAATATCAGACTCGAACCAATCATCAATAGGTAATCAGGAGTTGTTAACGCCGACTCATGTAAATAAGTACGATTAGAACTACCTGAAAACCCTTTTGATTGCAAAACTATTTCTAATTTTTGTGATTTCGAGAGTGAATTTAAGATTAAAGGTACGGCAACCTTGGCATAAACCCTTGCTTTTTTTAGCCATCCCATCTTCTCAAAATTCAAACCACGTAGGCGCTGTGACTCAATAATTGATTGCACTTCCTCTAATAAAAGTGGCACAAATCGCAAGGTTGATGAAAAGATAAACACCACTTTGTAAGGGATTTTGGCGCGTACCATACCTACCGTCATTTGATTTACATCCGTTGTAAAAATTGCCAATGGAATGATCAAAATCATTGTCAGAGTCTTAAAGACAATATTCAATCCATAGAGAGTTCCTTCTAAACTCATTTTTGCATTTCCTACTAACCACCATGTTTGTGGCAAGCTCAAGAGGGTTGTGAGTTCTGTTTTATGCGTCAGTAATTTAACTTGCTCCACATTAAAAAATCCCATACTCAAAATCAGAAAGATGTAAAAAGGAATCATCACTTTTAAAATAGTTCCTAAATAATTGAGTCTGACTCCAGCGAGAACGCAGGAAGTAATTACACTCAGCGTCAAAATCCCACCTGCGATCGGGCTTTCCCATAGGAAAGCAAGAATTGTGACTGAAAGCATCACCACTAACTTAGAGCGAAAATCTAAGCGTGTAAATAGTGAATCATACTTAACTGTTTGGAGTTTCATATTCTAAATTTGTGGAGGAGTAAAACAATTAGCAAATTCGGCTGGGGTAATCAAAGAATATTCGCGATCGCATATTTCACTGAGTTTTTGCGATAGCTCCACCGATTGCGGCGGCGTGAGGTAGGTGGATTCTAGCAAATGAGTTTGATGATAGGCTTGACGCAAGGGTGCATCTAGCAAAATCGTGCCTTTGCCCATGACGATCGCGCGATCGGCATAGTCGGGCATGAGATATAAATGATGGGTAATCACAATCACGGTTTTACCCATTTGGTGTAGCTGACGACTGACTTCCAAAATCGAAGCAGCTCCTTGATAGTCTTGTCCTGTAGTCGGTTCATCGAAAATGATGATCTCAGGATTCATCGCTAATAGCGCCGCAATCACGATGCGACCACGTTCTCCCTTTGGTAAAGACAAAGGATGAGCATGGCGCTGCTCCCATAGCTGCATGGCTTTAAGACTGCGCTCGGTTTCTTTCTTGACGATATCGGGTGCGTAACCAAGGAAAGGCAGTGCAAAAGCAACTTCTTTCTCGACGGAAGTATTAAAGATTTGGTTGTCGGGATTTTGAGCGAGATAGCCGATGGATTGAGCAAGATCGCTAACGGATAGATCTTGGGTATCGCGATCGCGTACTAATACTTTCCCTGATGTGGGTTTTAGTAAATTCAGAAAATGCTTAACAAGGGTACTTTTTCCTGCCCCATTCTGTCCAACAATTAGCACATATTCGCCTTCATGGATATCTAGCGAGACATTTTTGAGTGCTTCCGTGCCGTCATCGAAGGTATGTTTTAGGTTTTGGACTGAGAGAACGGGCGGTTTATTGCTCCGAATGGGAGTGGTAAATATGGGCGGCTCTATTGGTTGAATTTGCGATCGCAGTTCACTTAAGGCTTTAATTCCAGCCTCCAAGGTAACAGGAATCTTGGGAATATTAATTCCCTTTTGCTGGATTTGGCTAAAAGCTTGAGCGACTTCGGGAGGACGCAGTTTATTCTGTTGGAGCAGATCCACCTGCGAGTAAATTTCATCGGGAGTACCAACTGCGATTAATTTACCCTGTGAGAGCAAGGCAATGCGATCACAAAATTCTGCCATTTCTTCGGCAGCATGAGAAACCATCACGATCGCTACGCCCAGTTCTTCTTTTAATTCCCTGACTGTCACAAAGACTTCTTGAGAACCAATCGGATCGAGTTGCGAGGTTGGTTCATCGAGTATTAGTAAATCTGGTTGTAGCGCGAGAGCAGCCGCGATCGCTAAACGTTGTTTTTGACCGCCTGAAAGCTCTTGCGGATTTTTCTTTTCAAATCCTTCGAGACGAACTGATTTTAAAACAATAGGAATTCGCCGCAAAATTTCTTCACGGGGAATGCAGAGATTTTCGAGGGCAAAGGCGATTTCATTTTCAACAGATGTGGCGGTAATCTGGATTTCAGGATCTTCAAAAACAATTCCCACATGACGCGCTAATTCGCTCACGGGATGGTCAAGGGTATCTAAACTTGCGATCGCAATTTTGCCAAAAAAACGTCCACCATAAAACTGGGGAACGATACCTGTAAGGGCAAGACATAGTGTAGTTTTCCCTGCTCCTGTCGCGCCAATTATGCCTAAAAATTCTCCTTTCTTAATCGTTAGCGATATATCTTTTAATACTGTGTCTTTCGCGTTGGGATATATGTATGAAACCTTATCTAAAACTGCGATCGCATCGATCTCATTCATAATTTTGACTAAAAATACGCCAATTCAAACCTGAAGTGTAACGATTTTTGATGAGCTAGAGAATACTTCGTAAGATGTACGGTGGTCAAGTAATTTTCTCGGTAGAGCTTATAATTTGGTTTGAGCACAAAGCGCTGTAAAAAAATTGTTCTAGGAAGAATTGTCAATCTTTTACAAGTGCCATCAAAGCTTTTTAATTTATTTTTCGAGACTGCAAGTTTTTTGCAGGGTACGTCGAGTAACCTGTTTTTAGTAGATATTCAGATGATATGTCCCGACACCTAGAACGCTTATTAGAGCTAGACCGACTGATTCGTTTGTCAGAACGGCACACTGCAAATACACTTGCTGAAGCTTTAGAAGTAAGCGAACGCACTGTTCGGAACGATCTGGATTTTATGCGCGATCGCTATAATGCTCCCATTGCAAGCGATCGCCAGAAAGGTTACTTCTACAGCGATCCTAATTGGCGGTTAGATGGCATCCCACTTACGAAAGGCGAGCTTTTTGCTTTGACGTTGGGAGCTAGGATGCTGCAATCCTATTCTGGCTCAGCCTATGAACCAGAGCTAAAGTCAGCGATCGAGCAGTTAAGCCGACGTATTCCCGAACAAACTTGGGTCGATTTGCAAGGGCTAGCTAGCGATCGCGTGATGATTCGGGAAGGTGCTGAACTAAATCTCGATCCTGAGATTTGGCACAAACTAGAAACAGCTTGCCAACAAAAACGTAGTATCCAAATGAGTTACTACACTGCTGGACGCAATGCCCATTCTGATCGCCAATTCGATCCCTATGTTTTACATTTTTCGCGATCGAATCCCTATGTAACGGGCTTTTGTCATTTGCGACAGGAAAACCGATGGTTTCGGGTCGATCGCATTAAATCTATTGAAATATTAGAGCAAACATTTGAAATCGATCCGACATTTGATGCTAAAGAGCATTTTGAGATGGCTTTTCAGCATGAGGTGGGTGGCATTCCTACACAAATCTCAATTTGGTTTGATGCTGCTACTGCACCGTTTATTCGTGAGAGGCGTTGGCATCCGACACAGCAGATTGATGAAAATTCTGATGGTTCGTTAATGTTACATTTTGTGGCAAGAGGTTTAAATGAAGTAAAACGCTGGATTTTATTTTATGGTAAGGGTGCTAAGGCGATCGCGCCGCCTGAGTTGGTGGAAATGGTGAGAGATGAGGTTACTTTGCTTTACCGTAATTATGGAGAAATATAGATGCTAGCTACTCAAACAGAAATAGATAATGAATTAGTACATCAGATTTATGTTGAGCTTAGCTTTAGCATTACGGGGCAATCATTACCAGCAGATCATGGTTATGGTTTGTATAGTGCGATCGCTCATTTAGCACCTCAAGTTCATGAGCGAGAGGGTGTGAGTATTCTCACAATCGTAGGAATTCCCGATCGACAAGGCAAGATTTTTTTGACGGAGCGATCGCATTTGCGAATTCGATTGCCCTATGAATGTATGCCGATGGTCTACCACCTTGCGGGTAAACAGTTAAGTATCGGATCGCATTCGATAAGGTTGGGGATTCCTCAGATTTATATGTTGCGCCCTGTGGAGCGTTTACGCGCTCGGATTGTGACGATCAAGAATCATCAAGAAGCTGAAAGTTTTTTGGCGGCGGCTCGGTTGCAGTTAGAAGCTTTGGGCATTGTCGGAGAGGCGATCGTGCCTTTGGATGTTGAGGGTAAACCAGACCGTAAGACGATCAAAATTAAGACTTATTCTGTAGTGGGTTTTGGGCTTGAGGTTTCGGGTTTGAGTGAAGAGGACTCGATTAAGTTACAAATTTTCGGGTTGGGTGGTAAGCGCCGTATGGGTTGTGGTGTATTTGTTCCGATGAAGGAGATTTAAGAAATGACTCAATCAATCATAAAAAAGAATTTTGAACCTGATGATGGATACCTACTGGCAAAGAATCCCATTAAAAGACAAGACTCCACAAAGATTAAAGCTGGATGTCATCTTATCGCCCACACTATTGATGTGGTTCGAGCCGCAGAAAGTATTCTGGAGATTATTAGTGCAGACCTAAAGAGATTTTTTCAGCTGACAGATGAACAAATACCAATATTATGGGCAACCGTCAGACTTGCAGCGTTTTGTCATGACTGGGGCAAGGCAAATAATGGATTTCAAGATATGGTCAGAAAAAAGCGAAAAGATCAAGTGATCAGACATGAACATCTATCAGCCTTAATGATCAGCTTACCTGAAGTACGCCAATGGCTACAAAACTCTCCTGAAGGTATACCCAAAGCCGACTTTGAACTAGTCAGACTTTTGGTTTTGGGACATCATCTAAAAGCAGTTAGTAGGAAACGCTCAGATTTTTATACAGAGTTTTGTAAATTCTGTAGCAAAGATAAAGATGATGATTCTTTTGTTGTATTTTCTAGCCACCAACAATTTAGTAAATTATTAAAATGGCTTTGCAGAGAACCATTTAACTTGCCAGATCCAATATTTGTGATTCCTGATAACTGGACTTTCTCTAAAAACAAAAAAGGAATTTATGTGCGCGATTTCAGAGATCGAATTCTTGCAGAGTTTGGTCAGATTGAAATGCAACTCTCGAAAGATGAAAGCAGACTACGCTTGTTTATGGCTGCTAGGGTAGTTGTCTTATCAGCAGATGCAGTAGCTTCTGGCTTAAGACGTATTTCTAACTTAGAATCATCCTCTATTGAAAAAGGCAAAGAAGTATCACAAAAGGATTGGATTACTTTGGGACTGTTGAAGGGTAAAACCGCTCAAGATATTGAATCTCTTTTAGAAAAGCGCAAAGCTCAAATCATTGAGCGTAAAATAAAACAAGGCATTACAGGATTTAGCTTTGAGTATCAAAAGTTTCAAACGCAAGCCGCAACACTTGGCGATCGCGCTTTATTGCTTGCACCTTGTGGATCTGGCAAAACTATTGCTGCTTATCTATGGATTCAAAAACAACTTGAAAGCCATGCAGGATGGAAAGCAATTTTTCTATATCCTACAACAGGGACAGCAACAGAAGGATTTAAGGACTATGCATCTCATGATGACGATGCTGCTTTGCTTCACGGACGAGCAGAGTTTGACTTGAAAGGAATGTTCAAGAATCCTGATGAACGGAGTGAAAAGGATTTTCTTGCTGATAAACGTCTATTTGCTCTTGGTTATTGGCATGATGCCATCTTTAGCGCAACTGCCGATGCTTTTCTAGGATTTATGCAGAACAACTACTCATCTTTATGTTTACTGCCTTTACTTGTAAGAAGTGTAGTCGTTATTGACGAGATCCATAGTTTTGATGCTGGGATGTTTTCAGCCCTGATTGAGTTTTTAGAAAAGTTTAACATTCCCGTTTTACTCATGACTGCATCAATCCAGAATGAACGCTTGAAATTATTGAAGAAAAAAATTCCATCTCTTAAGGTTTACCCAACCAACGAAGATATGAAGGATTTGGATGACCTCCAAGAATCGGCTGATGCAGAAAGATATTCGATCAATTTTGAAAGAAACAACTCGAAACTTTCAAAGGAAAACCCATATCCAGAAGAGCTTTTACAAATTGCACAACAGGCTTATAGGGATGGTTACAAGATTCTATGGGTTGTCAATACTGTAGCTAGATGTATCTTAATTGCACGATTACTCGAACATTTAGGAGTATATTGTTACCATAGTCGATTTATGTATACAGATCGTGTAGCTCAGCATCGCGATGTAGTAGAAGCATTTCAATCTTCTAAGGCAGGAGGGGCGATCGCAGTTACAACCCAAGTCTGTGAAATGAGCCTAGATTTAGATGCCGCCGTTCTCATTACAGAACTTGCTCCTGCATCTTCGCTAATTCAAAGAATGGGACGTTGTAACCGCAAACAGTTACCTGCTAATCCAAATAAATTTGGCAAGGTTTACATTTACAATCCTATTGCTGAATTACCTTATGCGTCTGAGGCTATAAACTCAGGTTCGGAAATGCTTTCAAAATTAGACCTGAGTAAACCAATTAGGCAGACCGAGCTTTCTAAAGTGCTAGAATCCATCAACTTGAGTAAGGAGCGTGAAAAAAATTGCTTATTTACTACTGCAACTTGGGAGGCGTATAGCCCTAATGATTTCCGAGACATTGAAAATCATACTGTGTCTGCCCTACTTGAATCCAAAGTAGGAGAATATAAGCGATTACAGGCGACAAAACAAAGCACAGCAGGAATTATTTTGCAAGCTCCCAAAAGTTGGGCTAATAAAAAAGAGAATGGTATTTGGTTGCCGATTGTTCCAGATGAAACTGAGTCAATCAAGTACAAGTATTGTAAAAGATATGGATTAAGAGAGGAATAGTGATGTCTAAAAAAACAAAACCTGATGATCGACAACTTCAAATTGACTTTGCTTCGGCTTTAGTAAGCAAAAATAGTCAAGTTGCAGAAGATATGCCTAAACCTCAAGAGAAAAGTCTTTCTGTAAGACTTGATTACGATCCTCTCGAACCATCACTAACTGTTTTGCATCGTGCAGGTATTGCTGGTTTGTATTTGCAAATCAAAGCTATGGAAAGACTACGAGAAGATGCAGATGACAATCAAAAGGATAACTACATTATTCCAGAACATAATTTATCTGAAAATGGTCGAATTTTAACTGTTAACCTCACAGAAGAAAGTTTTCATTCATTGATGAGAGAAAGATATCGAGGTATATGGCTTTATCGAGAAAAGGGAAGCAAGCCAAAGTCCCAGAATACAACTTGTAGACTTGTCAATCAAACAAAGTTAAAGAATGGCAAATTTGCTTGTGAAGAAATACGTCCTTTACTTGACTTTTATAGAATCTTTGAAATTGAAGAAGCTTGGCAAAATCATGCGAGAGATTCAACTTGGAGTACTTTTTTCTGTATCAATCGTTCTCGTCCCATATTTCAAGATTATACTTCTCAAGGAAAAGTAAACAAAGCAATAGAAATTTGGAAATCTCTAACCAAGGGTAAGTTCATAGGAGTAGATAAGTCTATCTACCCTAATGCATTTAAAGCCGATTTAAAATCAGTTGAGATTGAGCAAAAAGCAAAATATGCTTTTCTTTTGCACTTTTGGGCTTTAGTAGTTACATTCTTTATTCCAAGAGGTATAAAGTACGAAAAATCTAAAATAACAAATAAAATGGAACTTAATGATGTGTATGAATTACCTGTAGTTGTAATACCAGAAGTAGTTAATACACAAATATTTGTTGATAGATTCATCAATGATCTAAAACAATTACCTGAGGCTACTCAAACGGCTAATGGTAAACCATATCTTAAGGATAAGTTTATAAGTATTCCTGTTGAGGCATCACTATATTTTTTTGCTTCTCGAATGGCTCATTTCAAGTCAATTAGTCCTGATATTATTGGTTCTCAGGGTGTCGTAGTCTATGCTTATACTAGAACCCCCACTTCGCAAGCAATTATCAAAGAGATTACTTATGATTCAATTGATGAAAGCCTTGTAGATGAGTATAAAAATTTATCAAAAATAAAATCATTCTCCTATAGATCTTTGCGAGTTCAAAACCTGATTGATAATCGCAAATGGCATGAAGGTTTTGAGCGACTGGTTGCAAGATATCCACCCGATTTATTCATTGCAATTAAATCCGATGATACAAGGAGATTTGATCGAAGAGCGTTACAGATGGTGCAAAGCATCTATTATGATTTTCAGTTTTACTCAAACAAGGAGAAAGGAATGAAAAATGTGAGCATTGAGACTTTGATATGGCGAATTGTAAGAAACTATGTTGAATGGAGAGCTTGCGAACGAGCTAAAATTCCAGAAAGCGAACGCCAAAAACTACGAAAAGAGAAAGGTAAGCATTTGAAGAGCAAAGACTACAACAAAGAGGTTCTTGATGTCACTGCCGATCTATTTATCAATTTTCGTGGGCGGCGTGACCCAACAAACTTTGCTGATGCTTTTTGTGAACTATTCTTTCGCGCTCCGTATTATGTCTCGCCTGAACAAATG
The DNA here is from genome assembly GCA_020404895.1 of Pseudanabaena sp. M085S1SP2A07QC. Lineage (GTDB taxonomy): Bacteria > Cyanobacteriota > Cyanobacteriia > Pseudanabaenales > Pseudanabaenaceae > Pseudanabaena. Next base: position 12,731 of record JADBWK010000136.1, read on the forward strand.
GAGCAACTTCGCCCTTTCTTAAGCGGTGATGATTGGGAGAGCGGAAGAAGGCTTGTCTTAATGGCAATTTCGGCGGCTGGGGCTTTAGGCAACTTTAATTCTAGCGATAATAATGACGCGGACTCTGCTGAAGAGGACGATGTAGATTTTGAAAACGATGAAAACTCAGAGGATGAATAAGCAATGAACGCTCAACAACAAAAAACAAGAAATAACATTTTTGGCTCTGTACTGACTGCCGAAGCACCTTCATCTAACTACCGTGGAGGTGTTGAAGGCAATCTGAATGTTTTACAAAAACTACGGTATGAAGATGGTGAGCATACAATCTTTAGTGCTGAATCAATTCGTAATCGCTTACGAGATATGTTGAGAGAAGATGGATTTCTATCAAATCGATCTCGTTTGACAAGTCAGGGACAATTGACAGTTAGATATGAGAGTTACCCTAATCCCTTGATGTATATTGACGATCTTTTGTTTGGCTTTTTGGCATTGAATAAACCCAATGATCTTAAAAGCATTGAGGAAAAATTGAAACCTAAGTCCACAAGAAAAGGTAACAAGGCTGGTGATTCTTCGGATGACTCAAAAAAAGAGTTGTCTGATGAAGAGAAAAATGCGCTTCAAGAGCAGCTAAGACAAATTAAAGCTTTTCCAGAATTCCAGCGAGACTCAATTCTACGAATTAACTATGCTGTTTCTCTAAAGCCTTTCAAACATGATAAATCCTTGCATCAATCTCCAATGTTAGTTGGAGCCTTCAAAAATTCTGATTCATCAGCCATTACTCAGAGAGAGGTTCATGTCAGTCCTTATCAATATCCTTTTGGGTTGAATTTGAACGATCTGCTTGTGCCAGATCATATTTACAAAGCTTTAAATCTTGAAGACCAGCAGAAGCAAGAATATGAGCAAAATGGAAAACTTTGGACAGCAGCACTACTCAAAGCTATTGGTGAACTCAATGGGGTTGGTGGCAATCATGCTAGAGCAATGTTCCCATTCTCACCAGTTTCAATTGTTTTGAGATTGACATCGCGCCGCACCCCCGACTTCGATATCTATGGATTTAAAACTAGTCATTCCGAACTATTAGACGATCTCCTTCACAATCGCTTGCCCCGTGATGAATTTTATCTTGGCGGCAACATTGTCAAAAAAATGGATGATGAGTTTAAAACAGCATTAACTCAAGGAGACAAACCAGTTAAACTTTTTGAGATGTCGAAAGATGCAATTGACACTTTAATTCGTGATGCAGGATTGGAGGCATAATGCTATTCATCTATTTCAAAGCACCATTTGGAGCATTCAAGCCTTTTCAGAGCGTGGAGATGTTGGCTACAGTTGAGTTTATGACCTATTCTGCTGCTTATGGGTTTTTACTTGGCTTAGCTGGTATTAATAGTAGAGATCCACGAGTAAAGTCAGCCTATATCAATACTCGTATTGCTTTGGGGACTTTCAATCTTCCAAGAAAAGGAAGGGTTTTACAACAATTGCACAAAGGTAAGCCTAGTGGTGAAGATACTGAACGAGCAAAAGGTAGAAAACCCAAGATTGATATTTTCTGGAAAGAGTTACTCTACGATGGTTTAGAAGGCTATATTGGCTTAGACAATCATGAACTAGAGCCACTGATTACACAGGGAATTAATAATCCTCAAAGTATTAACTATTGGGGACTGCCATTTATGGGGGATAACAATTTCTTTGTCGAGAAGCTTGATATAGTTCAAGAAGTTAGAGAATGCCAATGGTTTAGCCTATTAAGAGCTAGTGTTTCACCACAGAATCAAAGACTTTACTACTTGTCAGTATGGACTGATTATCAAAATAGTACAAATTCTAAGAGTCTTTTATTTCGACTTGTTCCTTCTCCTGAAGCTAACCTACTGAATCGGGATTCTGACATTTGGGTTCCGATTTCTCCATAGGATTAGAGTTGATCAAGTTACAATTTAGTTCGCTTGTATCTTGACTAATAACAATGATTTGAGACTGTTTATATGCCTCAAAATATTTCCCTCGAACTCCCTTAGAAAAATCGTATTCATCTTCTATTTCGTCACTATCGACTTGTGTTTTACGGTTCATCATCGTTTTATGAAATTATATTTTCTCATTTTAAGATCTTATTTGCTGGATTATGGCTCTAAGCGATATACAGATCTGGACACCAAAAGCCCCTAACTAAAACTAGCTGATTATGGACTAAAACAATGCCGATCGCCCAACTCCCGCTCCAAGTCCAACAAAATATTGATCTGCCCCTGACTGAAATAGGCAAATTTTGCGATCGCTGGCAGATTGTCGAATTTGCCCTATTTGGCTCAGTGCTACGGGATGACTTTCGCCCCGATAGCGACATTGATGTACTTTACATTTTTTCAGATCAAGCAACCCATACATTATTTGATGTAGTTACGATGCAAGAAGAATTACAAGCAATCTTTGGGCGTAAGGTCGATCTGATTAGTCGGAAAGGAATTGAAGCTAGTCGCAATTATTTGCGTAAACAAAATATTTTATCGAGGGCGGTGATAATTTATGGAAAGAGAGACAAGCTATCTGCTTGATATGTTGACAGCAATTCAGTTGATCCAAGACTATACATCTCATAAAACACAGCAAGATTTAGAAGAAGATCAGCTTTTGCAAGATGCTGTGACAAGGCGAATTGAAATTTTGGGAGAAGCCGCACGGCGCATCTCTGAAAAAACACGCTCAGAAATACCTGATATTGCTTGGCATCAGATCATTGGCATGAGAAATATACTGGCTCACGAATACGATGATATTGATTTGGACGTTGTTTGGCGGGTAATTCAGAAAGAATTGCCTAAATTGATTCCCATTCTCGAACGAGAAATTGCTACGAGAACAGACTCAAAATAGCTGATTGTTTTTATACCTCTGATGCCGCTAGGCGTGAAATTTGACTCAAGGTTAACTTTTATCGTTTTTGCACTTATATGTATGGAGGTAATGAAATATGTTGGCACTGGCACTTGATACACCTGATTTGCAATTGGCAGAAACTGGCGATACCGCACAAGATACGATCCGTGTTTCGGCTCTCCATGCACTAGCCTACTGCGAACGACTGTTTTATCTCGAAGAAGTTGAAGAACTCTATACCCAAGATGCCGCAGTCTTTGCAGGGCGACGGCTCCATGCTGAACTTGAGAAGCAAGAAGATGAAGACTGGGATGAACTTTTTTTAGAAAGTGCTGAACTGGGTTTGCGTGGCAAGGTTGATGCTCTGCGTACCCGCAATGGTCAGACAATTCCCTATGAACATAAACGGGGTAAAGCGGCGCGAGACAAAAACAAACAGCCGATCGCATGGGAAAGCGATCGCTTGCAAATTCTTGCCTATGCCTATCTACTGGAGATGTCTTTAGGTCTTTCGATTCAAGAGGGAAGGATTCGTTACCATGCCGACAATGTTTTAGTTCATGTGCAACTTGATGATGAGGGTAGAAAATTAGTACGAGATGCGATCGCTAGATCAAAATATTTACGGGCTTCACCATGCCGACCACCAGTTACCGATAATGAAAGGCTTTGTGGGCGATGCTCTCTTGCTCCTGTGTGCTTACCTGAAGAAGCCAGATTAGCCCACGATCGCGAATGGCAACCTGTGAGGTTATTCCCCAAAGATGACGAACGCGAGGTGATTCATGTACTTGAGGCTGGTACAAGCGTTGGCAAGAAAGGCGAACAAATCAAAATCGTAAAACGCGATCGGTCTGATGAAATTGTCCCAGCTAAGCAAATAGGACAGTTGGTTTTACACAGTTACTCACAAATCTCGACTCAAGCTCTACATCTTTGTGTTTCACAGGATATTGGGGTACATTTTGTGTCGGGTGGTGGGCGCTATGTCGGCAGTTTCGATCCGCGTAATGGCAGTATCCAGAGACGCATTCGCCAATATGGTGCTTTGAGTAATCCTGATCAGTGTCTGGATTTGGCTAAGAAACTGGTGACTTGTCGCGGCAAAGGACAACGCAAATTTTTGATGCGTGGGCAACGTGGACTTGAGCAAGTTCCAGAGGAGTTTGAAAAGGCGATTAAACAAATGCAAATTATCCTAAAGCAAATTCCAGAGGTAAATTCTATTCCTTCGTTGTTGGGGCTAGAAGGCAATTTAGCGGCTTTGTATTTTGGGGCTTTGCCTAAACTTTTGGGTGCTGATGTACCAATGGAAATGCAGTTTAGCGATCGCAATCGTCGTCCTCCTAAAGACCGTTTTAATGCGTTGTTGGGATTTGGGTATGCACTTTTATTGAAGGATGTGATGAGTGCAATTCTATCTGTGGGTTTAGAGCCAGCCCTTGGTTTTTATCATCAGCCAAGAACACAAGCCCCTCCTCTAGCGCTAGATCTAATCGAAATTTTTCGTGTGCCTTTGGTTGATATGCCCATCGTTGGCTCGATTAATCGTGGTCAGTGGGATATTCAGGCTGATTTTGAGGTGCGTGGAGGTCAGGTATGGCTAAGCGATTCGGGGCGGCGTAAGTTTATTGATATCTATGAGAAGCGTAAGCAGGAAAGTTGGAAACATCCTGTTTTGGGATATTCGCTAACCTATCGCCGTTTGTTTGAATTGGAAGTTCGCTTACTAGAGAAAGAATGGAATGGAGAAGAAGGTCTATTTGCTCAGTTGGTTTTGAGGTAGTCCAGTGGCTGAAACTAAGAACTGGTATTTAATTTGCTATGACATTCGCGATCCGAAAAGATGGCGCAAGGCTTATAAGCTTTTGCAAGGCTATGGCGATCGGGTTCAATATTCAATTTTTCGTTGTGCGTTGAATATGCGCGATCGCGAAAAGTTGAGATGGGAGCTTGAGAAAATCCTGACGGCTGATGATAGTTTGCTATTAGCTGGAATGTGCGATCGCTGTGTGTCAAGAATGATTTCTTGCAATCGTTCTGAGTCTTGGACAACGACCTGCGATCATCATCGGATTTTTTAGCATGGATCACCGTCTGTTTTGGGCTTCGGCTTGTCCATCAGACCTCAATGCCCTTATGTGTAGTTGTTTCAATATATCTTTGGGGAACTGAGGTGCTTGTATTGTTTGTTTGTCATGCTAGGTATGAGTTTAAGGGTGTTTGGCTTAGAAAAAGTTGTTAGCTTTAGTGGCGATTTATACTATTCTTATGAAGTGCTTGCAAGATTGGCTTCCGTTATAAACTCTATAAGGGTTTTGGCTGTCGCTGTGTCGAATCTCTGATGCCGAAAGGCGTTGAGCACATTGAATGGGGTTAAATTAAAATCTGGGTAATCAGTGTCGAATCTCTGATGCCGAAAGGCGTTGAGCACAGACAAGGGGCGAAGCAGATAAAATCGAGCTTGCGTGTCGAATCTCTGATGCCGAAAGGCGTTGAGCACAGTTAGCCCCATCTCAACCCGCACTACCTCAAAACTGTGTCGAATCTCTGATGCCGAAAGGCGTTGAGCACATTAGACCAGTGTTGCCAGTTGTTTCAAATTGGCTGTGTCGAATCTCTGATGCCGAAAGGCGTTGAGCACAAGATGTAACCAAGTACACCGCCCGACTTGATGTATTGGTGTCGAATCTCTGATGCCGAAAGGCGTTGAGCACAAACTGCTTATCTAGCTATTCTTGACGATCGTGAAGGTGTCGAATCTCTGATGCCGAAAGGCGTTGAGCACAAAGTGACAGATTTAGAGGGAAATCCCTCTGAGGTGTGTCGAATCTCTGATGCCGAAAGGCGTTGAGCACGGTTTCCCTTGAAGGGATAAAATACCTGATGCAATGTGTCGAATCTCTGATGCCGAAAGGCGTTGAGCACTTTCGGGTGAGCTTGCCTCGTAGAAAGCGATACTGTGTCGAATCTCTGATGCCGAAAGGCGTTGAGCACCTTGTGGTAAACCTTTTGCCCAACGAAGTACCCATGTGTCGAATCTCTGATGCCGAAAGGCGTTGAGCACGGAGACCCCCCTCACGGAGTGCACCAAATTTATGACGTGTCGAATCTCTGATGCCGAAAGGCGTTGAGCACGGTAAACACAGGATCGCAAAAATGGATTAAAACTGTGTCGAATCTCTGATGCCGAAAGGCGTTGAGCACTTGCAAAGCCGAAAGCCAAAAAGCAACGTAAGCGGTGTCGAATCTCTGATGCCGAAAGGCGTTGAGCACCTAATATTGTAAACGCGATCGCGTTGAGCGCCTCGTGTCGAATCTCTGATGCCGAAAGGCGTTGAGCACAAGCAACC
>JADBWK010000137.1 GCA_020404895.1 Pseudanabaena sp. M085S1SP2A07QC
CTATTGACAGCACTTCAATAAGGTCTTGACATCATATGATAAAATCCTAAAAGTGCAGCAAAAGAACTTTTCGTTGGAACCGACAAAACGAAAACCCGTTAACCGCGTAGCGTAGCTGCTGCGGTTCAACTTACTAGTTAGGCTGAAGAACATGGACATTGTCGCCATTGAGAAGAATAGCAAGATCACGCTGCAACTTACGGAGCGGACAGAAGACGTCCAGCTTGGAGCACATCCAATCGTCCCAGGGTTTTCACAAGACACTCTGTGGGAGACCCCAGACCACCGCTTTCGATACCGGCCCTCCCTAAAAACAACAGAGCACCTGCTACTTGTTTGCGGGAAAACGTACAGCGTCATCAGTGATGGCATTTTGCCGTCAGTACTCAATAGACTTCTGTCAGATGATGAGGTCGTGAATCGGCTATTCGAGAGAGGCTTTGTTACCGAACGTTATGAAAATGACAAATGAGCCTAACCATCGCATGCAGCGGACGCGGACAAGCCGCGCCGCTGATGCGAAGCGTTAGCTTCTAATTTATGGCGGTAACATGATAAACAGACCAAATGATTCTTTTGCACTCGGACAGCGGAAGGTTGTATCCGAATTGCTTGGGGATGCTTTTTCGCAGGATCCACTAATGACCTATGTGTTTCCAGACCCCATTACACGTATTAAACTTCTCAGAAAACTTTTTCTACCTACGGTGCGTTGTAGTCATCGTTATGGAGGTGTCGAAGTCACTTCGGGAGGTGAAGGTGCGCTTACCTGGCTTTCAGGTGAGTATTTCCCTTTACGCCTGCCCGAATTAGTTTGGAGCGGGATGATCTTGACTCCTTTAGATATTGGTTTAGCTGCCTTTAAGCGCCTTCAAGGTCATGAAACGTATTGTGAGCATGAAATAAAAAAATTATCACCAGATGGATTTGCCTATATATGGTCTTTGGGTGTTTCTCCAAAGTCTACTGGAAAGGGTTTCGGTGGGCATCTGATGCAAACTGCCCTAACCGCTATGCGAAGTCGCGGCCATTCAGCCTGCCTACTTAAAACTGAGTCCCAAAGAAATGTTTCTCTTTACGAACATTTTGGCTTTAAGAAAATCCACGCCAACATAGTACCTGAAAGCGGGCTTCGTTACTGGGTGTTACGAAAAGAATTGTAATATTCATGTTGTAGGTCACTTTTGAATAATACTCGAAGCTAACAAACGGTTACAGCGGACGGCGTACCGCCGCCGCTGAACCGCAGCGTTAGCCTTCCTACATTTAGTTGCCATCGGAGTCGAAAGTTATAATTTTCCCCGCATTTACTATCCACTACTCGCTTAAAAGTCATCATGAAACTCGGCTACACGATCATCTATGTTCCAAGCGTGGTAGATTCACTCCACTTCTTCAAGCAAGCCTTTGGTCTAGAGCAGAAGTTTCTGCATGAGTCAGGTGATTACGGCGAACTGAGCACTGGAGAGACTACTCTCGCATTCGCCGCTCATGAGCTTGGAGAGATAAACTTTCCCGAAGGTCATGTACGAGCTAGCGAATCCAAGCAACCCTTAGGGGTGGAAATCGGCTTTGTCACTTCTGACGTGCATACCGCGCATAAAAGCGGACTGACTCACGGGGCTACTGAATTGTCAGCACCATCCCAAAAGCCATGGGGTCAAGTTGTCTCATATTTGCGTGCACCGGATGGAACGCTCGTTGAGCTATGCACTCTCGTATCTGCATAAAAGTGCGATCGCCGATCTTTTAGCGTGCGTTAATGAAATGTAACTCACCTTCTTTTGTTGGAAGTACCAAGTGCAAGATGCTCCAAGCTAAAATAGATGGGTCAAGTAGCAACGAGGTCAAACCTATGGCAGTTCGTCAACGGCGTTACAGCAAAGAAGAATTAGCTCAACGTGGACAAGAACTCTATGAATCTAGCATCCGCCAGCAAGTAGAATTTGGCAATACAGGCAAAATCGTATCTATAAGTATGGGCTGCGGATAGATGCGATCGAGAGTGGGGTTGTGAGAGTTGAACCGCTATGACTCAGCCAAAAGTTATCGGTGAAGACGGTCTAACACTGCGTTGGAGTAGACCTCTTAAAAGCGATCTTTAACAGCCAAAGTTTGACGGCGGCGGCTCAACTAGACCGTTAGACTGCTTTTTTATTAAATACCACCGCCTTCACAAAAACCTTCATATGCTGGAGGATGTTCAAAATGATCGGCGCGGTCAGCAGGTGTAAGATGCCGAGGACGGACATTAGAAATTCGTCAATATTGGGAAGAACGCAACAAAGAACGCATTGCTTATATTTCTAAGTTACCGCCAAAGCCTGAATATGCATCTGCTTGGCAGAAACTGCAAGCGCGTAAAGCTAAACGAGCAGCAAAAAGCCAGTGATTTTTTTAATCGATCACAAGTCGGAAGCAACCTTTTTCTTGAAAAACTGTCCAAACGTTAAGATGGATGGGAACAATGATGGAATTCCCTGCGAACAGCAGTGGTGCAAATAGCTGTTTTTGCCTCACTTTTTGTCCTGATTTTGGTGATACACTCGCTGGGAACATATACAAAGGTGTAACTGTGACTTTTTAACAAATGAGCTATAAGAAATGGATTTACTTCACAGGAAAAGTGTTCTTATTACTATTTTTTCTTTATGTTTTTTCTTTTACATTTCTTGCATATTTTGGTAAGAGAGAAAGTTTTTCATGGGACGGTAAAGTATGGTCTTTTCGTGGCACTAGGCAGTCCGCAGATTACCATTACCCAAATAGTAAGGATTTTCAGACCGAGTTACTAGAAAACGAAAAAAGATTGTGTCAGTTTTATCGTCCATTAATTCAATTAGATGCTAGATTAACGAAAGATAAGCATATCTATCATGAAATAGCTCCAGAATGTGGGAGATAAAAACTGTTTGTATACAGAGGCATAACAAATCACTGCACCCGACCGTATACTAGGCTAGTGTTATTTATCCGAAATTAATGGCGGCGGGTGAGTTCAACCGTTATGCTCAACTAATTTACACCAAAAAATTTAGGAATCAATGTCTACCTCTCAAGAAATATAGCAACGTAAGAGATAGATAGGACAATTCAAAACCCAAAAGATGGCAGAGCGAAGCTCTGCCATCTTTTGGGTTTTATGTCCTAAGCAAAGCTTACATTGCTATAGAAGCAAAAAATATATTTAGAAAAGCTAGACATCTCAACTTCGGATGGTAAAAGCATCGGTACTCCATCTCTAAAACCTACATTGCAAGAATATCAAGACAATGGCGCAAGACTAGGCTGGCTAATTAATCGTCGCGATCGCCAAGTAGAAATTTATCGCATTGGACAACCTATAGAAGTTCTCCAAGCTCCAACTGCGCTCTCTGGCGAAACTGTATTGCCAGACTTTGTTCTAGATTTAGTATCCATTTGGTAATAGCTAAATCTTGCTGTAGGGATGATGCAAAGTAAAGCCTGAATCTGCATCAAATCCATAGATCTTATTTAAATCAAATCGCCAGAAACTGCGATCGCCAATTTGCCAATGATTTTCTAGACCAATATCCGCTGAAACTCGCGCTCTTAATTCACTACCTTGCAGTCTTAATAGCACAATTATTTCCGAACCAAGAGCTTCCACTAATTCTACAGTTCCTTCAATATGTGCCATGTCAGATGTTGAAGGTTGCAAATCTTCTGGTCGGAATCCCAATATAAACGGATGATTACAACCAATTTCTCTAATTGAGAACTCGTTAATAGAAATCGGCTTCAACAGACTTTCTCCATGTAAACATCCATTTGTATTAACTTTCACAGGCAAAAAATTCATCGGTGGAGAACCCATAAATCCAGCTACAAATTGATTGGCAGGTTTACGATAAATATTCAGAGGTGTATCCACTTGCTGAATGTCTCCCTTATTTAAAATCACAATCCGATCCCCCATCGTCATCGCTTCAACTTGATCGTGGGTTACATAAATAGTCGTAACCTGCAATTGCTTTTGTAACTGCACAATTTGCGATCGCGTATCACTGCGCAACTGAGCATCAAGATTGGATAGCGGCTCATCCATCAGAAAAACTTGTGGATTTCTGGCGATCGCCCGACCTAGAGCGACCCGTTGTTTTTGTCCGCCTGATAATTCTTTGGGCTTGCGTTCAAGCAAATGAGAGATTTGCAAAGACTTGGCAACCTCCTGCACCCTCTGATCAATTTCGGTGCGTTGTTCTTTGGACAGAGGCATAAACCATGCAGCTAATTGACGCGATCGCTGTCGCCTCAGTCCAAAAGCAATATTGTTATATACAGTCATGTGCGGATAAAGCGCATAACTTTGAAAAACCATCGCGATATCACGCACCTTAGGCTGCAAATGATTAATTTGGCGATCTCCCAAATATATAGAGCCGTCACTTACTTCCTCCAATCCTGCAATCAGCCGTAACAAAGTACTTTTGCCACAGCCCGATGGTCCCACTAATACCATAAACTCCCGATCTCGCACTTCTAGATCAATCTCTCGAAGAACTATATTTTGTCCAAATTTCTTGGTAATACCACACAAACGAACGGGAGCCATCGCAAAATATCCTTAAAATTAGCCTGAACGATTTTATCTCGAAATCCCTCAGTAAAAGAAGCCATTTGTTGGGGGCGAGGCAAAGCTGCGCCCCCAACAAATGGCTTCTTAATTAGTTTATTAAGGAATGTTACTTTGTTTTCAATAGATGAGACTATGCGTACCTCTATCTTTTATGTTCTATGTGTCTTGTAAATCAAACAAGCGAACCACGTTTTAATAAGATAACCAATTTTTTTTAAGGAGAGCGAAATGCTTGACGCTTTTTCTAGAGCTGTAGTTTCAGCCGATGCTAGCACCTCTGTAGTAGGTGATATTAATGCTCTTAAGGCATTCGTAGCTAGCGGCAATCGTCGTTTAGATGCTGTAAACGCGATCGCCAGCAATGCAAGTTGCATGGTTTCCGATGCAGCAGCAGGTATGATTTGCGAAAACCAAGGCTTGATTCAAGCTGGTGGTAACTGCTACCCTAACCGCCGCATGGCAGCTTGCTTGCGTGACGCTGAAATCATTCTACGTTATGTCACCTATGCTTTGTTGGCTGGTGATTCTTCAGTATTGGATGATCGTTGCTTGAACGGTTTGAAAGAAACCTACTCCGCTTTGGGCGTACCTACAACCTCTACAGTACGTGCTGTCCAAATCATGAAGGCACAAGCAGTTGCTCACATCCAAGACAATCCTAGCGAAGCTAGTGCAGGTGCTAAGCTCCGCAAGATGGGAACTCCTGTTGTTGAAGATCGTTGCGCTAGCTTGGTTGCTGAAGCTTCCAGCTACTTCGATCGCGTAATCGCAGCCCTTAGCTAATTGATTGCTGATTGCGATTTACTGATTGAGACTTGCTCAGCCAGACTAAAACTAACCTCACTAGTATAAAAAGAAATCCAGTTTGGAGATTTAATAAATGAAATCCGTTGTTACTACCGTTATTGCCTCTGCTGATGCAGCTGGCCGTTTCCCTAGCACCTCTGACTTAGAATCAGTACAAGGTTCTATCCAACGTGCAGCAGCACGTTTGGAAGCTGCTGAAAAGCTAGCTGCTAACCTTGATAACGTAGCTACTGAAGCTTACAATGCTTGTATCAAGAAGTATCCTTACTTGAACAATGCTGGTGAAGCAAACTCCACCGACACCTTCAAATCCAAGTGTGCTCGCGACATCAAGCACTACTTGCGTTTGATTCAGTACAGCCTTGTTGTTGGTGGTACAGGGCCTTTGGACGAATGGGGTATTGCAGGTCAACGCGAAGTATATCGTGCATTGAGCTTGCCTACCGCTCCTTATGTAGAAGCTTTGAGCTATGCTCGTAACCGTGGTTGCACACCTCGTGACATGTCAGCACAAGCATTGACTGAGTACAATGCATTGCTCGACTATGCAATCAACTCACTCTCCTAATCAATTGATTTGATAAGGGCTGTGCTTCGCTTAGCTCTTGAGAAAAAAAAAGAAGAGGAAGCGCTTAGCGCTTCCTCTTCTTTTTTGGAGTTGCTAGTTAATACTAATTCAAAAAAGTGTTGTCACACTTTTTTGAATTAAAAGCCAAACCCAGCAAGGGTTTTAAAAGCACAAAGTGACTACACTACTTCATGCTTTGGTATAAGTTGGTTAGCGATTGATATAATTTTAAGATTATGGATAAACGCTTTAATAGTTTTTTTAATTTGACAGAAGATCAAGCGATCGCTCTTTTAGATACACCTCAGGATCAAATAGGTGAGGAGGATTCTCGCTATATTGCCGCTTCTCATTTAATAAATTTCTCAACTGATAAATCGATCGCCGCTCTTAATAGAGCCATTCAACAAACAGACGATGCGATAGATAATCGGATCGTGCGGCGGAAGTCTGTCGAAACATTAGGAAGACTACGAGCATCACAAGCTTTACCTGTGATTCGTGAATGTTTAAATGAGACTGATTGCTTCTTAGTGGAAAATGCAGTTTGGGCGATCGGCGAAATTGGCACTGATAATGCACAGATATTAGAAGAAGTTGCTCAGTTATTAGATAGATCAGGGCAATCCTATCGCGCTATTATTCAGACTTTAGCCAAACTAGATTACAAACCAGCATTAGATCGGATTCGCAAATTTACAACTGAAAGTGACCTGCCCTTAGCTAGCGCTGCCATTACTGCACTTTGTCGTCTGACAAGAGACTATTCGCAAATGGAGCAAGTAGTCGATCTACTGCATAACGCTAGTGTGATTGCCAGACGCTTATCAATTCAAGATTTAATTGATGCAAATTATCACGCCGCGATTCCCAACATTTCGACTTGTCCAGTATCCCTAGTGTTTCGATTGCGCGGAATTAGAATGTTAGGCGAAGAAGGGATTAAATCGGGCGCGATCGCCTTCGCCGATGTGGAACCTTATTTAGAAAAATCCTTGCGCGACCATCCAGAAGATTTGATTTTAGTGCATAGATACGATACTTTGCCTGAACTTTCTTTTTTACTACGCGAGCTGTATGAGACAGATTTTGGACGTTGTTATCTTGCCATCAAAACAATCTTAGAAAATTATGCTGATGTGGCTCCTGAAGCACTTTTTGGAACATATGCAGAAGAGGCTCACAATGACTATGGTGCGCACTTCCATGTGATGAAACTTTTCGGTCGGCTGAAATATGCTCCCGCTTATGATTTATTGCTGACTGCTTTGCACAATAAGCAACCACAGTTCCAAAAATCACGCGCTGCCGCCGCAATCGCCCTTGCCGAAATCGGTGATGAAAGAGCTATCCCAGAAATTAAGGCTTGTCTAGATACGCCCATTTGGGATCTCAAATATGCATCCCTAATGGCTTTAGAAAAATTCGGTGATTGCAGCGCCTACAAAATTCTCGCCAACGACAGCGACCTATTAATTCGCGAAAAGACCAAAACCCAAAAGCCTTGATAATGGGGCTTTGCTCCCATTATCAAGGCTTTTTGAATTACCATTTTTCCTTTTTCCTTTTACCCTTTTCCTTGATTAACAATGTCTACCGAAACTCTATTCCAACAACTCAAACATCCCAATCCTAATCTTCGGAATCAAGCGATGTGGGAAATAGCCGAAAACTATGATGAAGAAATCATCACCAAGTTAATGAGGGCACTTGATGAACTGGATACTAACTATCGGCGAGCAGCAGTTAAAACACTGGGCGAAATCGGTCATGCGACAGTGCCTCAATTGGTGCAAGCAATGCTTCATAGTGACAATGTAACCGTCAGAGGCAGTGCTGCAAAGGCGATCGCGCAAGTGGTGATTTGCCATCCTGAGCAGCCATTGTCACCAGAAGGCGTTCAAGGTTTAAAAACAGCATTGCAAGATCCTAATCCCGTCGTCAATATTGCAGCGGTAATGGCGATGGGCGAGATCGGTAAGCCTGTTGTGGATATTTTGATTGAGGCTTTGACGGAGACCGATAATCCTGCTTTGGCAGTTTCTCTAGTCAATGCGATCGCTTCAATTGGTGATAGCCGTGGCATTGATGTGTTACAAGCAATTATTAATGATGAGTCTGCGGATTCCTATGTACGCGAGACTGCTAATAGTGCATTCTCAAGACTAGAAATGATGGCGGGTTTTAAGAGAGGACAAGCTTAGGTTAATATGCTAGCAGTCTTTTTTGAAGGAAAATCTCCCGAATACCATGTCTGATCCCAAAGTTAGCGCCGCCGTAGCCAGTCTCTATAATACTTATCCTTTTCCCCCAGAACCAATCTTGGATGAACCACCACCTGGATATAACTGGCGCTGGAATTGGCAAGCAGCCTATAGTTTTTGTACTGGGCAAAAGCCTACAATAGACAATATTCGGATTCTTGATGCTGGTTGTGGATCAGGAGTTAGTACAGAATATCTAGTCCACTTGAATCCTGAAGCCACCGTAATTGGAATTGATCTCAGTGAAGGAACTCTTGCCGTAGCCAAGGAACGTTGCCAAAGATCGGGAGCAACCAGAGTAGAATTCCATCATCTCAGCTTATTTGATGCCGATCAACTCGAAGGAGAATTTGATTTAATCAACTCAGTAGGAGTACTACACCATACATCCGATCCCATTCGAGGAATCCAAGCTTTGGCAAATAAGCTCGCCCCTGGGGGATTGCTACATATCTTTGTTTATGGTGAATTAGGGCGATGGGAAATCAGACTGATGCAAGAGGCGATCGCCTTATTGCAAGGTGACAAGCGCGGTGATTATGTTGATGGCGTAAAAATTGGTAGAGAGATATTTGCCAATCTGCCTGAGAATAATGCTCTACGTCGCCGTGAAAAAGAACGCTGGGAAATGGAAAACACGCAGGATGCTTGTTTCGCAGATATGTATGTGCATCCCCAAGAAATTGATTACAACGTTAATACTCTATTTGAATTAATTGATGCATCGGGTTTGGAATTTCTCGGTTTTTCAAATCCTCATGTGTGGGATTTAGATCGCCTAATTGGGAAAGTTCCAAACTTAGTTGAGCGATCGCAACATCTCTCTGAACGTCAGCGCTACCGACTCATTGAAGTTCTCGATCCCCAGACAATCTCTCATTATGAGTTCTTTTTGGCACGTCCTCCAATTCCTAAACAAACTTGGGAAACTGATGCGGACTTACTAGTAGCAGTCCCTGAACCTAGTCCCTGTATCTATGGCTGGAAAGATAGCCCTAACTTCTTTGACTATAATTATCAACTAGTAAAAATCGGTGATGCTGCGTGGAAGTTCTTGCGAGCTTGTGACGAGAACCAAACTAGACAGCAAACTGTTGCTGAGATTTTACAGTCAGTTGATGCAAGTTTAGAAGATGTGCGATCGCTTCAAAAGCAACAAGTTATTCTTTTGAATAAAATCTAATCATTATCTCAAAAATAGCACCGTCTACGCAGTGGGCGGTGCTATTTTTTGCGTTTATCTCAGCGTAAATCGCTGTCATACTCCTTTCCCAGACAAGAAATAGCGATCGCTATTTCTTGTCTGGGAAAGGAGTAAATAATTCTCAAAACGGCATTGCCATTTTGAGAATTAGTATAATATACAAACTAGTAACTATTTAGCAGTCTTTCTCCATGCCATCCCGATCTGCAAATTCATCATTTATAAACAATTACTGGCAAAAGTTCTTACCTTGGATAGAATCTTGTGCGATCACCGCTTGGGGAATCACATTGCTGAAGCTATGGCTTGCTGGACAGCTATATCTCTTAATCCATCCTAACTATATTCCACTAACCATAATTGCAGGTATAGGGCTAACTGTAGTGGGAATAGCAGAAGCTTGGCGCGTAGCCAAACGGCGACGAGGCTATACCAATACTCAGCAACATGTGGCATTGATCAAACCATCCTTGAGTAGTAGTTTACTTTTAATAGTAGCGATCGTCGCTTTATGCATTAATCCTCGCCCTTTCACCAGCGAAAAAGCAATTCATCGTGGCGTAATTGATAATATTGCCGATGCTAGAACCATTCCCAAATCTTTTCGCGCTAGTAACCGTCCTGAAGAGCGCACTCTCGTAGAATGGGTTCGTACAATCAGCGCCTATCCTGAACCTGATGCTTATAAAGGACAGAAGGTAAAGCTTACAGGCTTCGTCGTCCATGCACCTGATCAACCAGATAACATGTTTCTAATTACGAGATTTGTGATTACATGCTGTGCAGCTGATGTATATCCTGTCAGCTTGCCCGTAAAGATTACTGAAAGCCGTTCTATCTATCCCTCCGATAGCTGGTTACAAATAGAAGGTCAAGCCGATGTGGACAGCTCCAACGGCAATCGCCAAGTGGTTATTATCGCTAGTAATATCACTGCGATCGCGGAACCTAAAAACCCATACGATTACTAATACAAAAGCACAAAATGGCTATGTCATTTTGTGCTTTTGTCCTGTACTCAGAATTCTTCTTTACTTATTTTGAGAGCGGAATGTGGGTTGTAGAGTCAGTGCTAACTGATATATTTGGCGACGCGGTAAATCGGCTAATTCTGCCAGTTGACGACTTGCATCTGAGCGCGAAACACCAGAATCAATCAAATTTTGCAACTCTTTTAAGATTACTTCCTCTGTCCAAACTGGCTTTAGACTGGCTTTAGCTCCTTCTAATACCAACGTAAATTCGCCGCGAGGAGCCTGAATTGTAAAATAAGCGATCGCATCTTCTATGGAACCGCGCCAAAATTCCTCATGCAACTTGGTTAGCTCTCTAGCGATCGCGATTCGACGTTCTTTTCCCAAGCTCTCGGCAAGCTCTTCAAGCGTTCTTAATAACCGATGTGGCGATTCATAGAGAATCATTGTGCGAGTTTCTAATCGCAAAATATCGAGGCGATCGCGTTTTTCTTTTTTGTCAGTTGGCAAAAATCCATCAAACCCAAAATGTTGAGTCGCAAAACCCGAAGCGGTTAAAGCAGCAATTCCTGCGGTGACGACAGGAATCGGTACAATTCGAATTCCTGTCGCAATACAGCCCTGCACAAGCTCTACCCCAGGGTCAGAAATCGCGGGCATTCCTGCATCGGTGACTAAGGCAATCGCCATACCTTGCAACAACTTTTCTACCAGTTCGGGGGCACGCTTAAAAGCATTATGTTCGTGATAGCTTGTCTGTGGAGTCTCAATCCCAAAATGATGTAGCAGTTTGCCAGTATGTCTGGTATCCTCCGCCGCAATTAAATCTACCTGTTTCAGTGTTGCGATCGCCCTGAAAGTCATATCCTCCAAATTACCGATCGGCGTTCCCACCAAATACAGAATTCCTGAACCTTCCATTAATTAGCGCCACTGTTTATTTTCTAATTCGCGAAGTTGCCGCTCTAGGCGATCAATCCTTCCACGCAATTCATCCATTTCATTTTGACGTGGTACGCCCAAATCTTGCATCACATTACGAATCTGCCGCTGAATCAAAGTCTCCAAATTTCCTTGCTCTGACTTGAGTCGGCTCGCAATATCATTAAGGATATCCGAAGCCTGTTCAGGATCGATTTTGCCATCTTTGACCCAGTCTTCACTAGCTTCTTTTATTTTTTCTAGCACCATCGAAGTTGTGCCAACACCAAGCATGAGTAACTGCTTGAGCAAATTATTGCTATCCATAACTATATTTGATCCTCAAAAGCGATCTATCCCTCCATCATACTAAACAAAAGCAGGGGCAATTCATGAATTGCCCTTGCTTTGGAGTTTTAGATCTTAACCGCCTTAGCGGTTGCTATACTTTAAGCTGATTTAAATTTCAAAAACTTTTAGGTAAGTCTACTTATGATCCGTGCTGTAATCGAGACCGCTAAGGGAACTATCCGTGCTGAGTTTGACGATCAACACGCCCCAATCACTGTCAAAAATTTCGTAGACCTAGCTAAGCATGGTTTTTATGATGGATTAACTTTTCATCGTGTCGAACCAGGGTTTGTAATTCAAGGCGGCGATCCTCTTGGTAATGGTACTGGTGGATCAGGAGATCGCATCAAACTTGAAATCTGGGCTGAGGGTGATACCGAAGCGACTATTGGTAACATCTTAACTGGTGGCAAAAAGCCTGTGATTAAGCATAACAAAGCAGGGGTTTTCTCTATGGCTCGTACTAATGACCCTAATAGTGCTACCAGCCAATTTTTTATTACCCTTGGTGATGCATCATTTTTAGATGGTCAATATGCAGCTTTTGGGTATACGGAAGATACCGAAGTTGCTCAAGCAATTCGTCGTGGTGACAAAATCCTCTCAATTAAAGTTGAAGAATAAAATCTACAGTGCTTTGCTCTCAAACCCAAACCAAGAAAGTTTTTGAAAGTGTTGCTTTGCAACATTTTCAAAAACTTTCTTGTGGTTCATTTGCTCTGTAATACCAATTCACAAAAGTGTGGCAACACTTCTGTGAATTAAAAACCAAACCTATAAGGGTTTTACTCCCTTCCCAGTGAAAAATTAGACGTTGCAGCGCTTCGCGCCGCAACGCTAATTCTTGGTTTTATATAGCTATTTCTTTGGTGGGAAGGGAGTAAAAACACAAAATGGCATAGCCATTGATTGCTGTAAAAGCCAGCAAAGCGATCGCCACGCGATCGCTTTGCTGGCTTTTAGTTTTCTTAAGAAGAAACTAAACTCTGAATAACAGATTGTAAGTCAGTAAGAACTTGTGAGGAGCTATTACCATTTGACATAGATCCCAAATCCTGAACCGCAGACTCTAACTGTGGACGTAACGTGTCCACAATATCTTGCACAGGACGTAAAAGCTGCTCTTGAGCGCTAATTTGTCCTAACAACTCAGCCACAACTCTAATCTGATCTTGCTGTTGAGCTTCGGCTGCGCGAATTGAATAATCTTGTTGCTGATGTTCGTGAGTTTGCTTAGCAAGAACATCTTGCTGCTGTTGCGTATAGTTTCTGACTGCCTCAATTTGGCTTTCCATCTTCCGCAGCTCTTGTTCTTGGCGGTTCTTTTGAGATTCAATTTGCGATAACAAAGGCAACAAGCTATGGACTGGATTTGAATCAACAGAAAGTCCTTTACGGCGATCTAAAATTGCCTTTTGTTTGCTTAGAACTGCAAGGCGCTGTTGCATAACCAACCTTGAACCCATCACACTTTCTTCAAGATACTTATACTGCTCTTCGGCAAACTCCTTATTACTCTCCAGTTCAATACGATCAAATTGATCAGCATTTTCAACTTGATTTTGTAAGTCTGCAATTTCACCTTCTAGTCCAGCAAGTTCATCTTCTTGAGCACCTACATAATTAGCTTGTTTATCAAAATCTGCTTGCAAGGCGTTAATTGTTGACTCTAGCTCTTCAATAGACATTGACTGTAAGCGGCTTTCTTCTTCGGGGCTGAGCAAATCCATGCTTCCAGGTCCACCAAACTCCTCGATCGCCTTATATGTCTGTTGATAGAGATCAATCTGAGCATCAAGCTGAATCCTAAACAACGCCATATTATTTTCTTGTAGCTTCAGAATACCTCGCTGAGCTTTAAGTTCAGCTTGAGCATCAGCAAGAGCTATTTGTGTCTGCTGCCACTGATTCTTACGAGCATTAAGGTCTTCTGTTGATTTGCTTAAACTACCTTTTTGCTTTTCGGCTTCATTTTTTAGTCTATCTAAATTTTGCCAAAACCCTGTAAGTATTTCTTGGCGTTGGTTGAGCAGATCAATAGCGCTATGAATTCTGTTTCTAAGAGAATCTGGATTTGTAAAACTTGTTGATAATTGACTAATCAGGGATTTGATATGCTCAGCCTGATCGACAGTTAAGGCTGCGGCTTTAGCCTCAAACTGTCCGCGTTCTGCGTCAATATTTTTACGTAAGTGCTCAAGTTCATTACGCTCTTTACTAAACTTGGATTCTAATTCCTCAATTTCTTGTTTTCTAGTGTCAAGATGTTCTAGCTCTAGTTCCTTTTGTTCTAATTCCTGCTCACGCCGATGCAACTCTTGGCTCTGAAAATTAAGAGATTGCTTCCACTGTTCGACTTCTTCTTCGGCGGATTTATATTTATCTTGCGATCGAGAAAAAGCCTGCAAGATATTGACAATTTTTTTAGAAGCATCTTGGACACTTTGCACTTGGTTACTGCCAGTTATCTCGGCAATTACCATTTGACCATCTTTAAATTCTTTTACCTGCGCCGCATCTTGAACTGGTAAAACTTGCTCGTTAGTAATCGGTTGCCAAACGTTTTCACCAGTATTACGTGCTAATAAACGGACTGACGAGTTACCGCCTAATCCAAAAGCTGCTTTCGATATTTGAAGTTCCGCTAAATACTGCACGCTAAATATACTCCTATTTTGCTGATGCTAACTTTCAGATTGACATGACGAAAGAGCAAAAAACCCGTCACAAACAATACAAAATAGCCTAAATCCTAGTCTCATACTACCTAATTGCCTATGCATTTTGGCGACATATTTTAAGACTGATGGGAATTTAAAAAAAAGTCTATTGCCTAATGTTTTTTGGGTCAAGGGCATCACGTAAACTATCACCTAAGAGATTAAATGATAGCACCGTCAATACGATCGCTAATGCAGGAACCCATACAAGCCAAGGTTGCTGAATTACAATCGAGGCATTTGTAGACACAGACAGCATATTACCCCATGAGGGATCAGGAGGCTGGATGCCCAATCCTACAAGACTTAAAACTGCTTCTACAACGATAAATCGGGGGATATCGAGGGTTGCCGAGATAATAATAAATGTGATGGTTTGTGGTAAGACGTGATTGACAATGATCCTTAATGGGCTTGCTCCTGATGCACGAGCAGCCAAAATAAAAGTCTGCTCTTTGATGGACAGTACCTGTCCTCGAATAATTCTTGCTAGTCCTGCCCATGATACAAATGAAATGATCGCAATGATTAACGCGAATCGCTCAGTATTACTGATTTCAGGTGGCAAAATTGCAGTTAATGCTACTAACAAATAAATAGAAGGAACTGACATCAGAACTTCAACAAAACGCATTAATACCACATCCAGCCAGCCTCCAACATAGCCAGAAATACCACCGACAAGACAGCCTACAGTGTAGGAAATAATTGTACCAATAAAACCAATTAGGAGGCTAATTCTACCGCCATACAATAGGCGGGTCAACTGATCCCGCCCTTGCTCGTCAGTGCCAAGTAGGTTTAGTTGGGCATTGCTAGTGGTACTAAACAAATGTCCACCATGAAAGAGCTGAATCTGCGAGGGTTTGCTGTAGTCAACGATTAGGGCGCGATCGCCTGTTTCCATATCGACTTTTCCCTGAGTGGTTGGATAGACATGAGCACCAATATATTGCCCTTGATGATCACGCCAATGAATTTGGGTAGGTGGGAGTAATGCACCATTTTTAGCTGATTCATTAACCCCATAGGGCGTTACAAAATTAGCAAATAGAGCTAAGCCATAGAAAGTCGTTAAAATTACAATACCAATCCAAGCAAGAGGATTGGCTCTGAGTCGCTTCCACCAAGTCATTAGGAGCCTTTAAGTGCTTTAAAGAAATTTTTGCGGTAGTTGCCATTCATGGCAAATAAAACTGGCCATAGCAATGCTAGTCCGATCTGATTACCTTCAAAATCGGTACGACGAAAACCTTGCAAAAATTTCACTACACCAAATACATAGGCGATTAATACCAAAATTATAATTAGCTTTGACATATATCAATTTCTCCTTACTTAGTTATCTAATTTAACATCAAAAACTCCAGACCATTCCGCCCATAGCTGTTCGCCTATTATTGCTCCTTTGCTCAAAATTTCCTGCTTTTGATTCATTATATTTCCAACATCACCAAAATAAGCTGAGGCGATCGCCGCAGCTTGGAGAGCGATTTGGAGATTGTTTGGATTATTTGATTGTGGATGCCTTTGAGCTCGTTCAGTGATTAAGTACCAACTGTGGGGTGTACTAAGAAAATAATACAAACTACTAGAGATGTCTTCAGATAGTCTATTAGCTCTATGAGCTGTAATCGCACTTGCACCTTGGTTAACCAGTTCTTGTGTCAGATGTAGTTGATCTAAGCACTTTTGTTGGGATTTTAGATTACGACTGAGAGATCTTCTTTTATTAAAGTCATGACAAATCTGAGCAATAAATGATTGAGGTTTTAGCTCATCTCGACACGCCAAGGCGATCGCATAGGCTAACACCAATTCTTGAATATCGGCATTGCTATGGGACTGTAATCCTAATATTCGCGATCGCATTTCTTGCAAATCTTGATGCCAATATGCGCCGATTGTAATCGCCACTATAGTTGTACCAATAGTGTCTATTAGTTCTAGATTGCTCACTGAGTCATTAATTACAGAGCTTGCTAGGGCTCTTAGGCGATCGGCATAATTTGGTGGGGCAATCAACAAAATACTTGTAAAAATAGCGCTAAATCGACTTTTTAAAGATTTCTCTGTGATCAACATAAGGAAGCCGCGATTTGATAAAGAACCAGTTTTCTTGGTGGCGTGGCGAAGCCGCGCCACCAAAAAATTATTGAGACAGCAAATAGATAAGAGCAGCGATCGCCAGCATTAGCAACAAAACGTAAATGATCACGCGTCCCCAGACTGCCACAGATAGACAGATTAGATCCCAAAAGGTTGCTCTTGCTGTGCCATTCCATGTAGGTCGAAATCGTGCAATCTCATCTTTTTCGTAGGAATGGATTTGATTCGGAGTCAATACCTTGTAATGCAGTCTTCCAAACGGATGCAGTAGTTTAAATTGTTGATAGCGATGATGGGCAGTTTTCCAGCGACTGCGTAAATTTTTGGCTTTGCCAATATATAGCACAATCCACAGAGCCGTAATGTAATATACACCAGCATCTTGGGGTAATTCCTTTAACTTCTTTACGGGTTTAGATGGTAGCCAAAAAATACGAAGCCATTCAGTCATAGGTAATTTGCTATCCTAGTGTGCTTATTCCCAGAGATTTGATTACTTTTGCGCGATCGCTATAAAAGTTGAGCTATAACTAGAGTGTTTTGCTTAGGTAATCTAAATCATTTAGTTAGGTTGTGCTTGTATGACAGATTTTAATCGCGGCATCATGAAGTTTGAGAATGCTGACAGCCCTTTGTCAATTGTGCTTTCTAGCGTTGTTGTTTTGAGTGCGATCGGATTCTTACTCTGGTGGGGATTCCAGACTGCTTACGTCTAGGCTGCTATTTAAAATAAAAAGCGGCGCATTGCGCCGCTTTTTATTTGCAGTTAAGCTAAGACAACTCTTTTACAATTTTAGTGAATAATGACCGTTACCACCCCTCAAGATGAACATCTCGGAGCTGCAATTGGCGCGATCCCCAGTGGGTTGTTTATTGTTACATCTCAACAAAATGGCAAAACTGCCACCATGCTAGCATCATGGGTACAACAGTCTGGGTTTGCTCCTCCTTCTGTAACGATTATCGTTGCCAAAGGTAGACCAATTGAGTCTTTCTTAACAGTCGGCAGTCCAGTCGTCGTTAATATTGCCGAAAAGGGACAGGGCAAAATCATCGGACATTTTGCTAAGGGTTTTGCTCCTGATATTGATCCGTTTGATGGTATTGAAACTGCTATTGCGCCAAGCGGTCAGCCATATCTAACCGACACGATCGCCTATCTTGATGCAACTGTTGCAGGCAGTCTGGATGCAGGTGACCACATAGTAATTTTGGCAACTATTAACGCAGGTGAGCGTCTCCGTGAAGGCGAATCCGCTATCCACACACGCAAAAATGGTTTCAAGTACTAAATAAAGGCGGCGCTTTGCGCTGCCTTTATTTTGTAGGCTTTAGAATTAAAAAAGTAGTTGACATTTTTTTCAATGTTTGTCATATTAGTAAAGCGCTAAACGCAAGCAATTGCGAAATGCGGGTGTGGCTCAGTGGTAGAGCATCTCCTTGCCAAGGAGAATGTCGTGGGTTCGAATCCCATCACCCGCTTAATAATTGATAAAGTACAAGGGACGCATCGCGTCCCTTGTACTTTATGGATTTTCCCTGATGCAATTTGATTTAAAAGCTGTCTTATCTCATATTGATCTGCCATTTGCCGAATGGATCGGTTTGCGTGAAGTCAAAGAAATTAATACAACTCGGTATGTGCGCGATCGTAAACCACAATCAAATGGACGTAGCCAATCCCATGGCGTAATGATCGAAGTGCTAGCTGATGGTCAATTCGGCTATGCCAGCACCAATCACCTAGACCTCGCAAATATTCAATTAACAGCCCAGAAAGCTTATCAACAAGCGAAAATATCGGCGCAGTGGGCCGTGCATCACTTTACGATCGCTCAAAGACCAAGGGCGATCGGGCAGTATTTTTCCCCATTTCTAAAACCATCGGACGCGATCACACCCAAAGAAATTAATGAACTCCTGATCGAGATCTGCAAGACCCTAAAGGTTTCTGATCAAATCGTCAAAACTAGTGCTTATGCCGTAATTACCGAAATCGAGACAAAATTTGCCAGTAGCAATGGCTCTGATATTTATCAAAAATTTCTCACCATTGCTACAGATTATGCTGCTACTGCTCAAGACGGCACTATTATTCAAAAACGTGGCGATAATGGACAGCTTGCCCGTTGCAATCAGATCGGGATGGAAGTATTTGATCGTGAGGCAATCTTGCAAAGGGCTCAAGTTGTCGGGGAACAAGCCGTTGAGTTACTCACCGCTGTAGAATGTCCCACGGAAACTACAGCACTAGTTTTAGCACCAGATCAAATGTTGCTACAAATCCATGAAAGCATCGGACATCCCTTAGAAATTGATCGCATCTTAGGCGATGAGCGCAACTACGCAGGCGGCAGCTTTATTAAGCTTGAAGACTTTGGCAATATGCAGTATGGCTCATCGCTGATGAATGTCTCCTTTGACCCCACGATGGCTGGTGAATTTGCTAGTTATGCCTTTGATGACGCTGGGATTCCAGCCACCAAAGAATATTTAATTAAAGAAGGTAAATTATTGCGCGGTTTAGGCAGTTCTGAGAGTCAAGTGCGATCAGGCATTGCAGGCGTGGCTAATGCTAGAGCCACTTCATGGAACCGTCCTGCAATTGATCGCATGGCAAATATTAATCTTGAGTCGGGAGAATATGCTTTTCAGGAGATGATCGCCGATATTGAACGCGGCGTATATATGGAATCAAATCGCTCATGGTCAATTGATGATTATCGCAACAAGTTCCAATTTGGCTGTGAATACGCGAAACTCATCGAAAATGGCAAATTAACTAAAACTCTCCGCAATCCTAATTATCGCGGCATTACTAATCAATTCTGGAATAGTCTTGCCAAAGTAGGCAATCATCACACCGTTGAAGCCTATGGCTCCCCTTTCTGCGGCAAGGGTGAACCTAATCAAGTAATTCGGGTAGGACATGCTTCGCCTATTTGCTTATTTACAAATATTGAAGTCTTTGGCGGTGCTAATTAGCTACTTACAATAAAAAGGCAGAGTATGTATCGTCCGCAGCGCGGACGATACATACTCTGCCTTTTTAACTATGCTGAGGTACTTACCTAAAAGAAGAAGGGCGCGAAGCGCACCTCTTTTCTAATTCAAGCCTAGTTGCTTCATTTCTTGTTCAAGGACATTTAGTAATCCAGCATCATTGTTAGTACGCGCAACTTCCATACGACGTTTAATTGAAGCTGATAGATTAGCTTTATGATTTGCTGCTGCTTCAGCCTTTCTTTGCATAGTGTTCATCACTAATATCCTTATAAATTACATATTGTTTACATATATCTACCATAACATATAATTATCTAAACGGTAACATATAATACTAAAAATTTATTAAAAAAAGTTTAAGAAAAACATCCTAAAGATTATGAAAATTACCCATAAAAAACATAGCGTTGCGGTGCAACGCTATGTTTTTTATGCAGGGTTTTAAGGCTGCTTAATTTCTGTATCAATCTAACTAATTGCAGCCAGCCGTCAATGGACGATAAGTTCTGTAATTGATATCGGGAAATATATTGTCAATATATTCAATTTTTTCCAGCCAACCAGCATCAATTGTGCCAGCTTCAATATCATCAAATAGTTTTTCTAACCGCATTAAATGCGATCGCGTCCTTCTAATTGCATACGGAACCATCGTGCCAGTGCGCATGATGAAAGCCCAATCAGAAGACTGCGCTAAAAGCAACTCACGTGCCGCTTGATTAAGCGCTCGCCACTCTAGCTCATCCACAGGCTCACGATAGGACAAATGAATCATCCTCTCTGCACCTTTATGTAAATGTTGATAAACCCAAGCATTTGTCTCATTTAGCCAATATTCATGGAAGCCCTTATAACCCCAACTAGATTGAGCAGGACGAGATACTTGTTGAGTTGGATTGCCACGTAGATAGTCGGCAAGATGCGTCATCTCAAAAGTTGTTTGATCGTAATGAGACTTACGAATTAGAAAATCAATAAACCAAGGTCCTTCATACCACCAATGCCCAAATAATTCTGCATCGTAGGGAGATACCACGAGCGGTGGGCGACCCATCATGTTATGGAGATAG
Source organism: Pseudanabaena sp. M085S1SP2A07QC (assembly GCA_020404895.1). GTDB lineage: Bacteria > Cyanobacteriota > Cyanobacteriia > Pseudanabaenales > Pseudanabaenaceae > Pseudanabaena. Next base: position 20,595 of record JADBWK010000137.1, read on the forward strand.
CCAATCTGACTTTCACGATTTTGCATGAAATTAGTGGCATGTTCGGCAGCTTTTTCCTTTGCCCAATATGGATCATAAAGCTGCTTTGCATCTAACCCAAAATCACTTCCTGTAATGCGGTGATACTTGACACCTGTATTTTTGCGCTGACCGTTAGGCATGATAAACGGCTTGATATATTCATACTCCGCCTCCCATCCTAGGTCTTTATAAAATTCTCGATAAACAGCATTACCAGGATAGCCAACTTTTGATGACCATACTTGCTGTGAAGACTCATGATCACGGGCAAATGCAGCTACGCCTGTCTCAGTAAAAATAGGCGCATATGTCCCAAAACGAGGTCGGGGCTGACCATACAAAAGACCATGTCCATCGGTGAGGAAATAGCGCAATCCTACATCCGCCAATAATCTCTCTAGCCCATCGTAATACGCACATTCTGGCAACCAAATTCCATTAGGTGCTCGTCCAAACTCTTGCGTGTAATGTTCAACGGCAACTTCTAATTGTGCCCAAACTGCCTCTGGATACATTTTCATTAGTGGCAGATAGCCATGCGTTGCACCACAGGTGATGATCTCAAGGTTATTTGTATCTTGGAACTGTTTGAATGCAGTTATAAGATCGCCACCATATTTTTCCCAAGTTTCGCGGGTTTCTGCAAATTCTTTAACGTAGTATTCAGCAAGATACTTGACATGACCATTATGCTCATTGCGAATTACTTCAAGTTCAACCAATTGCTGTAGCATCGCTAGATGCTTGTCATACCGTTCTTGCAGAAGTGGATCACGCAGCATTGAGACAAGCGGCGGTGTCATGCTCATGGTCATCTTGAAATCAATGCCATCTCGCCTAAGTCCCTCGTAGACTTTGATGAGGGGAATATAAGTCTCGGTGATCGCCTCATATAGCCATTCTTCTTCAAGTACGTAGTCGCTTTCGGGGTGGCGGACGTAAGGCAAGTGAGCGTGTAAGACCAGCGCGAGATATCCAATGCTCATAGATCTTCTTTTCCTAAAAAGTCTTTAAATTAGCCGATAGTGCTAAAAATGGCAGAATTTCAGTATCACAACTGACAACGCTATATGTTGCCTATCTTGATATTGAAATCTACTCATTAGTCTGACAACAATTTTCAAGCAACAAGTATAAGTACATTTAGAGCTTGTCTACCCTAAATTTAAATGTGGGTAGGGGCTCAGTACCTTGGTGATGCTGATGAAAGCTGCTATCTACAAATGTGATTTCATTTTTTAAGGCATTTTTAAAGTAATTTTAAGCTATTCCTGTACCCAATGTGATTATGTATACATCTTGACCAGCAATTCTCATTATGAAACCGATTTTGGTGTTTCCAGTGCCAAAGGCACTGGAAACACCAAAATCAGTTTTTTGAAAGCTCACCATAGGTGGGTTTTCAAAAAAACGATTTTTATCAGGGGCATCCCAAAGAGAGTTGTATCGCTTCACGGTGCAACTCTCTTTGGGGTTTGTTTGATTGATCGCCTTGCCGGAAAATAAGTAATACCAAATTAAGAAACGGCTACGCCATTTCTTAATTTAAAAAACCTTACTGGGTTTGGTTTTTAATTCATACAAGTGTTGTCACACTTCCATGAATTGGTATAAAGCGGTCTCTATGGAATTTAGATGAGCCAGTCTTATCTGAAAATTCTAACCAAAAGATAAAAAAATCTGTAAATAACTTGCGTGAGCTTTATTTTGTAAATTTTTTCTAGCAAATTGTTAAAAAATGATTACACAATGAAATAAATTAGTTTTAATCGTTAAATGTAGTAAATAGGAGTAAAATGGAGATAGTAAGAGCTAATTACTATGAAAAACTATAATTACTGCTATTGCTATGTGTGGAGATGAGAGATACCTTAAGAACTCGAATTAAGCAAAATCTTCTTCTAGACTCAAAAAAGGGATTGATTCATAAATAAGGTTTTTAACAAAAACTATCTTTAGGTATAGTTAAGTGCAAATTGATTTTTTAAAGATTTTGCAAGATTATTTTACCAAACTGATGGTTGACAGAAACATAATTTATATGCATTAAGGAAGAAGAGCGACTTCAATGCATATAATTTGTTTTTTTACTGTTCGCAATGAACTTGTTTTAAGGAAAAAAGCAAGGTAACTTATTACCTGTAATTGCTCCTTGAGTTGAGTTAATAGTTCAGCATTTTTAAGCTTAATTATTTAACTCGCTTTATTCTCACACTTGATTTATCAGGAGCAAAGCTAGTTAAGAGGAGACAGTTTTTTGAAAAAGATATCTTCCAAAGACGAGGATCTAACAACCAATGTTTCCCTGACGTTGGGCGAAAAGATGTCCTCTTTGAAGGTTCGTCGTTCGCTTGCAGTTTTAGGATTTGCTCTATCCGCTGGAACTGTGGGAGTGTTGGTCAACCAACAAACAGCAAATAATAATTTTAAAGCTTCACCTGTTGCTGCGTCACCTCGCACCTTGACTGACGTGATGTCTCAAAATCAGGATCGCAAATATGAAATGGCAAGAACTGCGATCGCCTCAGGTATATGGGACAACTCCCAAGGAGTTATTGTCCATGAGGTTCGAGAAGATGAAACCCTATGGAAACTAACTCAAGTTTATCAAGTTGACGCGGCAGCGATCGCAGCTTCAAATAACATCAGTGCAAATACTGAGTTACAACCTGGCACTAAGCTACTAATTCCTCCTGTTAACGGATTGGTGCACAAGGTTAAATCTGGGGACACTCTGGAGGCTATTTCCAGTTACTACAACGTTCCCAAGAGTGAAATTATTAAGTTTACGTCTTTAAGTTCTGGCGACTTTTTGGCTATTGACCAGTCTCTAGTGATTCCAGGAAATGTATCGACTTTAATGCAAGTTAAAGAAGGTCATGTTAAGAGACAGTTAGTTGCTGAAAAAGAGCGCTTAATGCAGCGTTTACAGGAATTAGAAGGTAAAAAAGCAGTAGCTACATTAGCTAGCACTAGTTCTAGGTCAACTATGGCTGAGAATGACATTGCTAAGCAGCCAAAGTATATTTCCTACCGAGTTCAGAATGGCGACACCATTGAGACTGTTGCTCGTCGATACGGGATTACTCAAAAGTCAATTATCGAAGCAAATAAGCTGGAAACCCCCCAATGGTTGGAGCTTAATCAAGAGTTAAAGCTTCCTCAAGATCGCAATCTTCCTTTAACCCAGACGATTGCATCTACTAATGAAAAACCGATTAAGCAGATTCCATCGCCAGTAGGGGCATTGTCAGAGACTACTAGAGTTGAAGCTGTTAGAGTTACTGCTGCTACACCAATGGTTTTGCCTAAAGATGCCATAAATGTTGCCGCAGCTAATCGAATTTCACCTTGGGGCGGGTTAATCCAACTAACTGGAGCTGAGGCTTCACAAAATCTGCCAATTGCTCCCGCAAAAGAGCAGTCACCTAGCCTGAAAGCTAAAGTGTCAACCATACAACCTAGCCTACCTGTAGCTGGCGAACCAGTGCTTAAAGTTGCAGTTGCGCTTTTCCCCTTTGCGCCCAATCAGCTATTTGGTGAATTAAACGCTCCAAATAGTAAGAAAAGTCCTGCGATGTCTCCAACGGCACTTAATTTGCCAGCTAGATCGATCGCCACACCAGCTATCCCTTCTGCAAGTGCAGCCGAGCAGTTCAGTAGTAATCGAGTTCCCATTGAAGCCAACTCTTCTCAGCCAGTAGCTGAACCTAAGATTCAATTCTCTCCTAGAATTGCGGCAGCGTTATCATTACCACAGATTCCTACGACCCTGATTAAGGAGCAAAGAGTCAGTCTTGGCACTGCTCCTCTGGAAACTATAAACCAACCAGCGGCTGAGCCAGTTACAAAGTCTTCGCCAGTAGCCGCAATATCGGTTCCGACTATTCCTGCAAATCGAGCGATTGAACAAAGCGGTAGCTCTAACTCTGAGCCTGCATCTGTTATACCCCAACCTGCATCTGAGCCAAACGTTCAGATCCCTTCAAGGTTAGCGGCTAGCCTTGCTCCGAAAGTGCCTGCATCAGCATCTGTTGATCAACAGACTGGAATCATTGCACAGCCAAATCAAGTTGCTCTATTACCTGAGCCTGAGGCAAGGATGACTTCTCTAGAAGTAAAGCGTCTAGAATCAGAAGTTGATCAACTTAACGCTAAAGTTCGTGATGCTGAAATCAAGGAAGCAGCTCGTAAAGCTGAAGCCGCTAAAATTGCAGCAGCAAATTTAAATACCTCACCTAATCCTGATCGCAATTTCGATAGTAATCGTAGTGCGATCGCAAATCCAGGAGATCGCTCAGGTATTTCTCCGCAGTTGCCACAACTTACGGCTAGTGCTTACTTGCCTGATGTTCAAGACTATGGACTATCGACTGGGTTTATCTGGCCCGCCGATGGAGTATTTACCTCCGGATACGGTTGGCGTTGGGGAAGAATCCATGCAGGTATAGACATTGCTGCACCTGTTGGCACACCAATTTTAGCCGCAGCATCAGGAGTAATTGAGTATGCCTCTTGGAATGATGGTGGCTACGGCAATATGATCGATATTCGTCATGCTGATGGCACAATCACCAGATATGCTCACATGAATGAGCTCTATGTCAAAGAAGGTCAAACTGTTAGCCAAGGTCAAACCATTGGCGCAATGGGAAGCACTGGTTTTAGTACTGGACCTCACCTCCACTTTGAAATACGTCCAAACGGTGGCAGTGCGATCGATCCAATGGCATTCTTGGCTAGTGCAAAAAGATAAAGTTTGATCGTAAATTTGAGTGAAAAACAAAATAGAGTTGCGGCGTAAAGCGCCACAACTCTATTTTGTTTTTTTATAGAAGCTATAGAGCAATACCAAGAAAATTTAGTGATCACTGTAGAGTTTGTATTTTTTCTGCTAAAGTTAGGAGAGAAAAATTCTTCACAAACAAATAGGAAGCGTTGATGGCAACGGACTTAGAGGGCTTAACCGCTCAATTGCAATCTCTAGCAGAACTCGCAACAAAATTAGTTGGAAATGTGCAAACTCCTGAAGAATTAGAGCAGTTAAGAGTTGAGTATTTAGGGAAGAAGGGGACTCTTTCTCAGGTTCTTGGAGCGATGGGTAAATTATCCCCTGAAGAACGTCCTCAAGTTGGTGCGATCGCCAATCAGGTTAAGCAAACACTACAAACGCAACTAGAAGAACGCAAAACCACAATCCAGCAATTATTAATCGCCAAGCGTCTAGACGCAGAAACTCTTGATGTGACAATGCCAGGAATACTGCATTCTTATCAAGGTAGACAACACCCGATCCAAAGCACAATTGACCGTATGTTGGACATTCTTGTGGGCTTGGGATTTACAGTTGCTCAAGGACCAGAAATCGAGACAGATTATTATAACTTTGAAGCTCTTAATACTCCTGCCGATCATCCAGCTCGCGACATGGCAGACACTCTATATTTGAGCGATGGTAAATTGTTGCGATCGCAAACTTCTTCAGTGCAAATTCGCTATATGGAAGAAAACGATCCTCCTCTAAGAATTGCTTGCCCGGGCCGTGTTTACCGTAAAGATGACATTGATGCTACCCACTCACCAATTTTCCATCAGATTGAGCTTTTAGCTGTAGAAGAAGGACTAACTTTTGGGGATCTCAAAGGTACGGTCAAAACCTTTGTCGAGGAACTTTTAGGTGAATGCCCAATTCGTTTTCGCCCAAGCTACTTCCCTTTCACCGAACCATCCGCAGAAGTTGATGTGATGTGGAATGGACGATGGCTCGAACTTGGTGGCTGTGGTATGGTTGATCCAAATGTTTTCAAGGCTGTGGGCTACGATCCTGAACTAGTCACTGGCTTTGCTTGGGGATTTGGGGTAGATCGTGTTGCTATGGTTTTACATAAAATAGACGATATCCGTCGTCTATTTACTAGTGACTTACGATTTTTACGCCAGTTCTAACAATTAATTTTAGTCAATCCCATTAACATGGGGTCAAATATACAGCAATTTGCTTTCAAAACCGCTGCGATTAAGACTATAAATCCATTGCGGAGCTTTGCCATGCGACCCTTCTTTTGGCGAGTTTGATCGAACACTGGTGTAAAACGAATCAAACATCTCTTATAACCATACTTTCAATGCCATTGAAAAAAGGACTTATTTATCGTAACCGTCCAAGGGGTTAACGAAAATTAAAGATCAGAAAGGGCAAGATAATGTAGGTTAAAAAACATGATTGAAGAAATTGAGCTAGGTGGGGTAAAAGTCCCATTAAGAGACTTAGAAACAACGCCTGAGAGCATCAAACAGGTGCTGAAGCTCCTGCTGGAAGAGAGAAAAGAGATAAAACAAAGAATTGAAGAGCTAGAAGAAAAGCTCAACAAAAACTCGAAAAACTCATCGATAACGCCATCGAAGAATGGATTTGGTCTAAAAGCGGATAAAGAAGGAAAAGCGAAGAAAAAGCCATTAAAGGTGACAGTAAAAAGAGCAAAGGTAGAGCGGAAACTATACGCAGTGGAAGAATGCGAAATAATCCAAGAAGAAAAGCCAAGTAATTGCAGCAAATGTGGGTACGAATTAAAAGCAGAAGATCTGCAACCGCACCGACATCAAATCGTAGAATTACCTATACTCAAGCCGCAAGTAACCGAATATAGACTACATACGTTAGAGTGCGAACACTGCGGCGAAAAAAGTCGAGCAAAACTGCCCACAGGAGTTAGCGAGAAAAGCTATGGGGCAAGGCTAACCGCGCTAGTGGGAATCCTGAGCGTTCAAGCAAGACAGAGCCACCGTCAAACGCAAGGATTACTAAGAGAAGTATTTGGTATCGAAATAAGTAGAGGGACAATCAACAACATCAGACAGGAAGTAAGTGAGGCGATTGCCGCCGCCAGCGAAGAAGCCAAAGAATATGTGAAGCAGCAGCCAGTGGTGAACAGTGATGAGACAGGATTTAGCCAGCAAAATCGAGATGGCAACAACCCAACCGAGAAGAAAGCATGGTTGTGGGTGCTAGTGACACCATTGATTAGCGTATTTCTAGTCACCTTAAGTCGTGGTCAAGAAGTAGCAAAACAGTTAATTGGTGAGACATTCACAGGATAATTGGGGAGTGACCGTTATGGCAGCTACAACTGGGTCAAGCCAGAATTGAGACAAATATGCTGGTCTCATTTACTGAGAGACTTTCAGGCTATGGCGGAAAGAACAGGAGCATCACAGGAAATCGGCACAGCATTACTGAAGAGGAGCTATCGACTGTTTCATTGGTGGCACA
>JADBWK010000138.1 GCA_020404895.1 Pseudanabaena sp. M085S1SP2A07QC
AATTGATGAGCCTTGAGTCCTTGAGTTTTTCCGTAAATAGTTTCGATATGCGTTACTCGATATAATGGTAAATAATGCTAAGGGTTCCGCAATTTCATCAAAAATCCAAGTGTTTTGGAACGCTCCACAACAGCTTGGCTCTTGATTGGCTGTGAGATCCAAGGCAGTGTTTATCATTATAATCAAAAGACGATGAACGCCACAGCGCTTTTTCTGGTAACGCATGGTAGTAGCGATCGCCGTTCGTGGTCAACATTACAAGATCTCGTAACCGTAGCGAGATCGCAAAGCAATCTATACATTAGTGGAGGCTGTCTAGAGGGGCAGACCCTCACATTGGCTCAGCAATTAGAAAAATTTGCCAATGAAATCGTCGAGTATGGGGTTTCGACAATTGTGATTTTGCCATTATTGCTATTGGAAGGGATTCATGTCAGTGAAGATATTCCCAATGAGGTAGCGATCGCCCAAAGTAATCTCCAAAATTGCATCACACTGCGGATACTTCCCCACTTAGGAACCCATTCGCAAATTCCTGATTTACTAGCGCATCAGTTTGAGAAATATTCGGATCAGCATTCCCCTGAAAAACAAGCCAGAATTTTAGTTTCCCATGGTAGTCGTCGAGCTGATGCGAACCAAGTAGTAGAGAATCTAGCTAAGTCGAGTCAATCGATCGCGGCTTATTGGGGAATTGAACCCAAAATCGAAACTCAGATCGAGCATCTGATTACTCAAGGCATTGATCGCATCAATGTATTACCATATTTTCTAACGGAAGGTGGTATTACAGAAGCGATCGCGCATAAATTACAACACTATCGCGATCGAGTGCAGATTCGACAGTTGCCAGTCGCATTATCAAATGAGCAGCTTGTAAATTTAGCTTTAAGTATGATTTAGTACATAAGTAGCTAGACATAAGTAAACTAAAACCCGAGAATTTTGTTCCGCCCGCGTAGCGGGTGGAACAAAATTCTCGGTTTGGGTTGTAATCAAGTTGAGCTACTTAGAATAATTTTGTAAGACCGACAAGGTAAAAAAGTTGGCTGAAAGATACCAAAATCTGAACCCGATCTATCAAGAGATTCTCAAAGAAGAGCGTCTTAAGAACTTGATGCGTATTGCTAAATGTATCGAAAATAGTACGGTTGGAGTTTTTGAGACCACGTTAGATGATCAAATTCTTGATGTAAGCATCTCCTTTTGTGATTTGTTAGGTTATAGCACTTCACAAATCTCTCAACTCAAATACGAGCAAATCTGCCATCCCGATGACCTATCAGCTTACTACTTCCTCAAGGAGAGATTGTTATCCAGAGAAATCGATCATTGCTATCTGAATGTGCGCTATATCCGCGAAGATGGCCAAATTGTCCAAGTATTACAAAGTACTGATCTATCTTTGGATAATACGAAGGAACCTAGTTTTTTTAATCGCTTTGAGGATATAACGGATTGGGAACAAACTGCCAAGAATCAACATGATGCTGATAATCGAACGCGCTATCTATTTGAAAATAATCCCAATCCGATGTGGATTTATGATATTGAGACATTGCAGTTTTTAGCGGTCAATCAAGCTGCTATTAATCACTACGGTTATAGTGAAGCCGAATTTCTATCGATGACTGTGCAGGATATTCGTCCACCTGAGGATGTTCCGCGTTTACTGGAAGCGATCTCTAAGGTATCAGTAGGCTTCACTGAACCTGATGTATGGCGACATTGCAAAAAAGATGGCAGCCATATCATCGTATCAGTTTCAGCGCATACTCTAACCTATAACAATCGTAAATGCGAACTGATTTTAATTAATGATGTGACGCAAAAGATGCAAGCTGAGGAAGCACTCAAAAGAGCAGAAGCTAAGTATCGCAGCATTTTTGAGAATGCTATAGAAGGCATTTTTCAATCATCAGTGGATGGACGTTTCTTAATTGCCAATCCAATGCTTGCGAAAATCTATGGCTATGCATCATCTGAAGATTTAATTGAGAATTTGACTGATATTGGCAGCCAATTATATGTTGATCCCCAACGAAGACTAGAACTAATTAACCTTTTGAAAGAACAAGAGGATGTGAAATCATTTGAGTCTAAGGTCTATCGTAAGGATGGTACGATCATTTGGACTTCGGAAAATGTATATGCTATTCATGATGTTGCAGGCAATGTTCTTTATTTTGAAGGAACAGTTGAGGATATTACTGCCAGCAAAATTGCAAAAGCAGAGATTGAACATCTTGCCTTCCATGACTCGCTAACCAATTTACCAAATCGAGTTTTATTCCGCGATCGCCTTTCTAAAGCCCTGAATAATGCTTATGAGAAGTTACATTCATACTTAGATCAGATGCAGGAGGTAGAAGTTAAACTAATTCCTCCTTTACTTGCGGTTTTATTTCTAGATCTAGACCGCTTTAAATTAGTCAATGACACAATGGGTCATGCCGCAGGCGATCGCCTCTTAATTGAAGTTACCAAAAGGCTGAGTGAGTACATATCTGAAAGTACTTTCTTAGCCAGAATGGGCGGCGATGAATTTATGATCTTTGTGTCCGATTTGCAAAACGTAGAGTCAATTAAGCAATTCGCCCAGTTAATCTTAAAGTCCTTTGAAGTTACGTTCTTTGTGGAAGAGATGGCACTATATATTGGGACAAGTATCGGCATTAGTCTTTATCCCAGTGATGGTATGGATGAGGATACCTTAATGAAACATGCAGATACGGCAATGTTTCGTGCAAAAGAACGCGGTCGCAATCATTATCAATTGTATAACCATGCGATCAGCGCTCAAGTCATGGAATATGTGGCAATCAAGAATGGCATTCGTCAAGCCCTAGAACGCTCCGAATTTCAAGTTTTTTATCAACCTCAGATTAATCTAGTGACGGGAGAAATTGATTGCGTAGAAGCTTTAGTGAGGTGGCTACATCCTGAATTAGGTTGGGTTCCTCCCAATCAATTTATTCCTGCCGCAGAGGAGCATGGTCTGATTGTGAGGTTGGGAGAATGGATTTTGCGGACTGCCAGTAAGCAAACTCGCTTTTGGCAACAAAATGGTTTGCCATATATTCGAGTTGCTGTGAATTTTTCGGTCAAACAGTTCCAGTCACCAGATTTGTGCGATCGCATTATGCAAATTCTTGCAGAAACAGATTTAGAGCCACAGTATCTAGAACTAGAGATTACCGAAAGCTTGGTGATGCAAGACCAGAATACAGTCATCAAAATACTGCGCCAATTACAGTCCTTGGGTATGCATGTATCGATCGATGATTTTGGCACTGGTTATTCTTCTCTGAGTTATTTACGGCTACTACCCGTTAGCAAGGTTAAAATTGATGCTTGTTTTGTGCGTGAAACTCCTCAAAATAGCGAGGATGCGGCAATAACATCAGCAA
>JADBWK010000139.1 GCA_020404895.1 Pseudanabaena sp. M085S1SP2A07QC
AAAACCCAAAAGATGGCAGAGCTTCGCTCTGCCATCTTTTGGGTTTTATGTCCTAAGCAAAGCTTACATTGCTATAGCAGCTTTTTTTTCTTGTTACTATAGGTAGCAACTTGGGTTATTGTATCAAACTGGCGAGAATGTAATTGAGAGTAACGACCTGCTTTTTGGAGCAGTTCGTCGTGAGTTCCCGATTCGACAATTTGACCTTGCTCCAAAACGATAATGCGATCGCTATTTCTAATGGTCGCTAAGCGGTGAGCAATAATAAATGTAGTGCGACCCTGCATTAGGCGCTGTAAGGCTTCTTGCACGAGGCTTTCCGATTCGGTATCAAGCGCTGAAGTTGCTTCATCAAGAATCAGGATTTTGGGATTGTACAGAACAGCGCGAGCGATGGAAATGCGTTGACGCTGACCTCCTGACAGATTCACACCACGCTCGCCCACCCATGTATCGTAACCTTGGGGAAGTTCCATAATAAAATCATGGGCATTAGCGATTCGTGCTGCTTTTTCCACTGCTTCAGTGTCATAGTCCTTCTGACCAAAGGCAATATTAGAAGCAACAGTTCCCGAAAAGAGAATGTTCTCTTGCGGAACTAGAGCTAATTGTTGGCGGAGGCTTTTGATTTGGACATCACGAATGTCATAACCATCGATGAGAATTTTGCCAGACTTGACATCATGGAAACGCATCAGCAGATTCATCAAGGTGGATTTTCCTGCACCCGACATGCCGACAAGGGCAATCGATTCGCCTTTATTTGCGACTAGATTAATATCGGTGAGAACAGGGCGATCGCCTTGATAGTGGAAGCTAACATTTATGTATTCGACTTTGCCTGTGACCTCAGGAAGCGCGATCGCATCGGGTCTTTCGATTACAACGGGCTTAATCTCAAAAATCTCGAAAATGCGATCAATTGAAGCTTCGGCTTGTTTGATTTCGTTATAGCTACCAGTGGTGTTGGCGATCGGGTCAATCAATAGTGCAACCCCTGCGCCAAAGGCAACAAACTGCTCAGGAAGCAACCATTTATTAGAAATCAGCCAACCCCCAAGTAGAAACAGAAAACAAATCCCTGCGGCTTCCAAAAAGCCAATTACAGGATATTGAATGGCTCTAACGCGATCGGCTGCATATTTACGGCGGCTATTTTGTTCGGATTCTTGCTTGAAACGCTCGATTTCATAGGATTCTGTGGCAAAGGCGCGAACTAACCGAATACCGCTAAAAATCTCGGATAGTAACGCGGCTAAGTTGGAAACTTGATCTTGGCTACGGCGACTGAGCTTCAACATGCGATCGCCAAACCAAGCGATTAATATGGCAATCAAAGGCGCAACGGCAAGAGTAGTGAGAGTTAAGATCCAATTCAAATAAATCATGTACGCCAGTACAAAAATCAATTGCAGTACTGATGGAATGAATTGATGAAAAAATTTGCCGATCACCTCGCCAATGCGATCGATATCTTCAGTCAAGCGATAGGATAAATCACCTGTACGAGACTCTGCAAAATAATCTAGATCTAAAGTCTGCAAATGTGAGTACACATCTACGCGCAAATCTCTCGCCGCATTCAGTGCGGCTTGCGCCATCATTGAATCCTGTCCATACTGACCCAATCCCCGAAACACAAACATAATTACAGTGAAAGCCGCGATCTGCAAAATGGCGGTGACATCACCCTTGCCAAGTGCTTTGGCAACCCGTCCTAGTAGTTCGGCAAGGAGGGGCATTGTACCAATAAAGACTAAAGTACATAAAAATGCTTTGCCAATCAGAAAACGCTGGGGGTAGACGTAATCTCGTATCTGCCAGTAGGAAGAGCGCTTTGAAGATTTCCCAGAAGATTTTATTTCCAAACTCGTAGCTCAAATGTTTGCAATTCACCAAGAATTAGTCTCTCACTTTATCGCGCCAATTCGCCGCGATCGCAATATACCCAAGCACAAAATGGCGTAGCCATTTTGTGCTTTTAAAACCCTTACTGGGTTTGGTTTTTAATTCACAAAAGTGTGGCCACACTTTTGTGAATTGGCATTGCCTATGTAGCGAGACCGAAAAGAGATGTTCCGCGCTTCGCGCGGAACATCTCTTTTCGGTTTTAGGGAATGAGGGCGAAGCTATTAGCAAATTGATCGAATGCTGATGAATTTGGGCTATTGACAGCATTCTGAGAATCAGGCTGGTAATAGCGAACTGTATAGATAAATTTTTCGGCTTCCAAGGTTAATACTTTGACCTTCCAGTTTGTGGGTTTATTAGAAGCATCACCAGTAGCGATCGCAGTTGTAAATTCCTCCTTAGAGCCAGACTTTGCGCCTTTAACTTTGGGATCAAAAGGAATTTTTACGAGATCTTTTGCCTTGTCAGAGCCATCGGAGGCGATCGCCTTTCCATCAATTGGTTGTCGCGACACCACCGTATAAACTTGCTGACTTTGTTGTAGCTTTTTAACTAGATCACTTTTATCTTCGCCCACTGGGAGCTCACGACTAGGTGTAAAAATTACTGTACTCGCGCCCGAAGGCTCTAAACCTAGATCGATCGCTTTCCAGTCCGCAGGATAGCGCAGCATATAGCCCGCACCCGTATACTTGCCTGTAGTTTCAGGCTTGGCATCCTCAGATCGACAAATCTCGATTTTGCTAGCATCTTGATTAGTTTGTAAGGTATAGCGCATATCTTCAGCAACCAGTGCGATTTCAAACCCTGCTTGCGTCGGAGCCGTCGTTTGACATAAATCATTGGTATTAGCTGGCTGCGTCTTTTGCGACTCCGCCACGATTGCCATAGTTGGCGGTAGCTTGAGCTGCGATCGCAAATAACTGATTGCTTTTTCGGTAGCAAGATTATTAGCTAGCGCTGTGGAGTTATTTGATGGAGTCTGCTGACAGCTAACTAATGCGATCGCAGCAATTCCGATATAGGCGTGAAACTTTGGCATAACATAAAACGAGATATAGCAATCATCATAATGCTTAGTAACAAGGGGGACGAAAAGTAACCCTTCTGCTTATGAATTACGAATTACGAATTATCAACTCGTAATTCGTAATTCATAATTATCCAATCACCAATTACCAATTAATTACCAAATGGACATCAAAACTCTCGTATTTCCTGCGATCGTCACTATCTGCGCATTGCTTGTTTACTTTGGCTTAGGTATCGGTGTGGCTGTAGCTCGTGTTAAGTATAAAGTCATGCCACCACAAATCACTGGCAACGAAAATTTTGAGAGAGTCTTTCGTGCTCATCAAAACACCCTTGAACAAATCGTGATCTTTTTACCTTGCTTATGGCTGTTCAGTATTTTCGTTAGCCCAAATGTGGGCGCGATCTTAGGCTCGGTCTGGGTTGTGGGGCGCATTGCCTATGCTTGGGGATATTATGTCGAAGCGAGTAAACGCGCCGCAGGTAATGCGATCGCATCTTTAGCAACTCTTGTTCTTATGTTTGGCACACTTTTTAACTTAGTCCGTGGATTGTTTTTTGCGGGTTAAACTTGCGATCAAAAAAGCGATATCAAACAAGGGGTGAAAGCCCCTTCCATTGATGGATAGATGGAAAGAGAATATAAATGCCATAATCAATTGCGTATAAATACTCAGAGAAACTAGCTATATCAATATGTCAAAACTTGTCGCGATCGCCGCGAGCTTATATTTTGTTACGCTTGCTTATTTCGGATTTGTTCCTGCCGCTTCTGCTCATTCCCTTAACTATTCACTAAATTCTGCGATCGCAACACCTATGGCTCTTTTTTCTTTTGCGGGCACACGCCCCGCTAATATCGGTGTAACCAATGGCAAACTCCTCGATTGCCCCGATTCTCCTAATTGTGTCTCTAGCCAAAGCAATGACGCAGAGCATAAAATCGCACCTTTGACCTATACAGGCGATCCCGCCAAAGCCTTAGAAGATCTTAAAGCGGTGATTTCGAGTATGCCTCGCACCAAAATCATTACCGCTGAAGGCAACTATCTCTATGCCGAGTTTACCAGCGCTCTAATGGGTTATGTCGATGACGTTGAGTTTTATATAAATGCGGACAAGGGCATCATTGAGGTGCGCTCGGCTTCTCGTTTAGGTAAGTCCGATCTTGGCGTTAACCGCGATCGCGTTGAAGCCATCCGCGCTCACCTTGCATAAATCAAGTATGGCGGCGCAAAGTGCCGCCATACTTAATTTATGCGCTCTTTATATTTGGTTATGAGACAAATAATCGATACGTATCAATCAATCGATACCATTGAGATTTATGATTGAGTTTGATAAAAACACCGTTATTTGATTAATTAGCTTTTTTTACAAGCTCAAGGAAATTTTATGGGAATCGCAGTTGGTTTGGTTGAGGTGCTGGGGCATCCTCCTGCATTGTCCGTCGCTGACACAATGGTTAAAGCTGCAAATGTAACTTTTGTGGGCTATGAGAAAGTAAGCGGTGCACGCCTAACCATTATCATCCGTGGGCCAGTTGGTGATGTCCAAAAAGCTGTTGCCGCTGGTGTCGAAGCTGCTAAAAAAATTGAAGTCTTGAGTTCTAAAGACAAGGCTCTATTTCTATCGGCAACTGTGATTCCTCGTCCTCATGCCAATCTTGAAGTGATTACCAAGACCATGCAATTTAGCGAAGCCCTTGGACAATTCCGTTAATCAAGGAAAAGGGAAAAAGGAAAAAGGAAAAAATAAGATTTTTAAGAATGAAAATTCTGGTTTTGCATGGGCCAAACCTCAATATGCTTGGCTTGCGAGAGCCAGAGGTATATGGCAGCACTACATTGGCGCAAATTAACGATCGCCTAGCTCAAGATGCATTGGAGTTAGGCGCAGAATTAGGCTTTTTACAATCAAATCATGAGGGCGTATTGGTTGATGCGATTCATGCTGCTTTTCAGGTACAGCAAGGAATCTTGATCAATCCCGCCGCTTTTACACATACCAGTGTGGCGCTGAGAGATGCGATCGCTTCTGTAAATATACCTACGGTAGAAGTGCATCTCAGTAATGTGTATAAACGCGAAGAATTTCGCCATCATTCATTTATTGCACCAATTGCGATCGGGCAAATTAGCGGTTTTGGCGCTGAGAGCTATCGCTTAGGATTACGTGCATTAGTTAATCATTTACTCCGAACTCAACAGGGAAATTGAGATCAAGAGGCAATTTTTTGGTTAGTCCTGTAAAGATCGCAGATCTTCCAGAGTTAGCCCTGTCATATCGGCGATCGCTTGTTCATCAAAATTACCTAACATTTTTTTTGCAATCTCATAGGCTTTTTGCCGTTGACCTTCTTGTCTTCCTTGTTCTAAGCTTTCCTTAGTCGCTTTTGTAATTGCCCCACGCTGATCTTGAATGAAAATCTCGCTTTTTTCTTGATCTTCTAACTCATCAAGAGTAAGGTTTGCTTGATTGGCGATATAAAAAGCTTTTTTAATTTCAGGTATAGTATCCATCGTTGCAGGAATATTTTGCAGTTTACGAGCGTTGTTTAAGAAAAATAGCCATTTATCGATAATGGTTTTTAGTTCTGGCAAATTCTTTTTGAACTTTGGCAATTCCACAAAGATTAATTCAATGTCATAAATAGGATAGTCAATTAGAAAATCTTTTTCTTTTAGGACAAAACGAGAGGTGACATTAGGAAGATCCGCAAACATCACAAAATCAGTAATTGTTAAGGCAATGACTGGATTGAGAAGGTTATAGCCCTGTCCAGTAGTCAGTTGGACAGAATAGGATTTTGCCGCATTGTATAAAATTCTTTTTTCAAATCCTTCTATATTCAGGACTTGCATCTCAATGATGACGGTGCGCTGTTCACCTGTTTCACTATCAGTAATTTTTGCTTTGATATCGAGATAAGTATCTTTAACACCGCGAATTTTGGGCGCAAGGTAGGGATTGAGAATTTCTAAGTCATAAATAACTGGCTGTGCTTCATAAATTAGAGAATTTAGGAAGCTAATCAAGATATCTTTGCTATCTTCAGAGCCAAAAATCTTTTTGAAAGCAAAGTCGATTTTGGGATTGATGAAGATCATATATTTATATTATCTGGTGGTACTAATAACATTTTAGTTATTCTAAGAGCGATCGCATATTCCTTTATCTAAGGCGATCGCTGAATATTTTTTGGATAATGCGATCATTTAAGTAAATATACTTACTGTGGAAGTGCATCTGAGTAATGTGTATAAACGCGAAGAATTTCGTCATCATTCATTTATTGCACCAATTGAGATCGGGCAAATTAGCGGTTTTGGCGCTGAGAGCTACCGTTTGGGATTACGAGCGCTAGCGTCTTATTTAACCGCTTCAAGATAATTAAAAAGATTTAAAAATCGGGGTTCTGGGATACTTAGTTCAGCGATGGAAGATGAACTTCGCCATGTCCACGTTCTAAGTCCTGTAAATGCAATACCACCCATTTCACTTGGATGTCGTTTATTGTGAAACAGGATAAATCGCCTAACCCATTGCACATAAGACTTTTCAGTTTGATAGGAGTAATGCTTGACCCGAACTGCATCACTAACGCAATCAAGCAGCTTTCTAGTCGGTGGCTCAATTTGATCGGTTGTGGGGGGATAGGCGCATTATTTTCAGCACAGGTTTAGGAATGTTATGCTGCATCTTGATCGATAAAACTCTATTAGGGTATATTACCCTGCAAAAATCTTGTTATTACACCTATTGGTTGCTTTATATAACAAGTTGTGTGATATTCATCTTGTATAGGTAGTTATCCTGTAATCTGCAAGATAATTATAGTTAGTCGGCAGACATGGTCAGCAAGCGTGCAGAAATCCAATTTCAGCCAGGCAGTATCACGCGCCAGTACTCTGAAGAAGAGGCTGTGTGCCTCGTGACACGATGGCTGGAAGCATTTGGAATGAATCGCCAAGGTGTCAACTCTAAAGCTTTTTTGTGGCACATCTTCAGCGCTGAGCGATATTCGTGCGTCTCGGGGTCTGCGGCATTGGCGCAATACGCCATGCATGTGGCACCTGAGTATGTTATTCTCTCGAATGATCGCAAGTTCGCATTTGCAATAGACTCCAGACCTGAGAAGTGCTCTTTGTTAGACTACTACGTTTTTCCGTCAAATCTAGCCTGGACAATGGCATTCACGCATGAAGATGGATGGCTAGGACCATACTTTGCACTCCATAATGACTTCGCAAAGCTGAACGAAGCCAATCTGGCAAACTTGCAGAAGATTAGCGAGGCTAAAGCGGCTAAACTCAAGGGGTGGCATTGAAAGAGCCGCCTAACACATCATTCAATCAGACCGCAGAATACGGTCTTTCTCGCTTCCGCAAGCCCGCCGTGACTGCGGTCGGTTAATTCAAAAGTTCTATCGCCGCTTAAATAGAACTTGACAGTATATGATAAAAATCAAGAAACGCGGCAGATAGAACAAGCTCGTTGGAACCGACATGAAAACGAACCCCTGTTAACCGCTGGGCGTAGCTAATGCGGTTCAACTACCCCGTTATACCGAAGCGATATACCCGTTAAAGTTGTCCGTTTCTATCTGAGATTGTGCCATCAAAAACGGTTGACTTCGTTGTTTAGTTCGGAAAAGTTATCGGCGATTCCTTTCAGGATGCTTCCCGCCGCAAAAACAAATAGTTTTTTAATCGATCAGTGCTGCGATCGCAGTTTAGTAAGGAATTACTTATAGCTAGAAATAGTTGCACATCGCGGTATATTAAGCTAAATATACGTTAGTCCTATGCTAGAACCTTCGCATTATTGGATTGTTAATGTTCGGATTCCGAATTGTTTTATCGACAGTGAAATTATTGGGCAAAATCCAGAAACTCACCTCACGCCGACATTGCAGCGCGATCGCCTATTTCCTTGTCATCTCGAAATCCGTAATGGTCAAATAGCGGAAATTTTACCGAGGTATCAAATTTCAGAAATTCCTACAGAGAGTTTACCAATCATCGATGGCAAACAGGGGATCATGATTCCTTGCTTTGCTGACTTACATACTCATCTTGACAAAGGACATATTTGGGAACGCAATCCGAATTTAGATGGCACATTTCAAGGTGCACTCACAGGCATTTATCGCGATTGCACAGAGCAAGGCAATTGGAACTATGACGACCTCTATCGCCGCATGGAATTTGGATTAAAGTGCAGCTATGCCCACGGCACAAAAGCAATAAGGACTCATTTAGATTGCCCACCGCATCAAGTGGAGACTACATTTAAAGTATTTAAAGAACTGCGGGAAAAATGGAAGGGAAAAATCACCCTTCAAGCTGTGTCACTAGTGCAGCTACCTTATTTCTCAACTCACGAAGGAGAACTATTTGCTGATGCGATCGCTGATTTAGGCGGCATTATTGGCGGCATTGCCCATATGGTTACAGGACTAGATCAATACTTAGATCGGATTTTTATCTTAGCTGCCGAACGCAATCTCAGTGCTGATTTCCATGCTGATGAGAATAATGATCCGCAATCGCGCACATTGCATCATATTGCCGAAGCTAGTTTACGCAATAATTTTAGTTCGCAAGTAGTCTGCGGTCATTGCTGTAGTTTGGCAGTACAAGATGAAGATATCGCCAATACGACGATCGCCCTTGTTAAAGAAGCAAATATTGGCATCGTGAGTTTACCCATGTGCAATTTGTATTTACAAGATCGTGTTGCGGAGCGAACTCCTCGCTGGCGGGGTGTTACCTTAGTTCGGGAATTTGATGCGGCGGGTGTCAGCGTGGCGCTATCCAGCGACAATTGCCGCGATCCTTTCTATGGGTTTGGGGATCATGATTTATTAGAAGTTTTCAGCATGGGGACAAAGATTTCGCATTTAGATACTCCCTATGACAACTGGATCGAGGCAGTGACTTCTCGCCCTGCAAAACTTATGGGCTTACCTAATGTTGGTAAAATTGGAATTGGACAGACTGCCGACTTAGTTCTATTTAAGGCGCGTAGCTATAATGAATTGCTATCTCGTCCGCAAAGCGATCGCACCGTGTTTAGAAATGGTATGGCGATCGATACGACTTTGCCCGATTATGCAGAACTTGATGATTTGATCTAGTCGGCGCAAAGCGCCGACGATGCTAACGATAAATTAAAAACCATGAAAGATCTCACTAGTAGCCAATTTAACTACCGTCTATCGATCCCAGAGCCAGAAAATCATCTGTTAGAGGTCGAACTAGCGATCGCTAATTGGCAAGATGAATTTATCGATCTGAAGATGCCAGTCTGGACACCTGGTTCCTATTTGGTGCGTGAATATGCCAAACATCTGCAAGACTTTGAGGCAGCAAATGAAACGGGGCAACCTCTGTCATGGCAAAAAATCAGTAAAAATCATTGGCAGATAAAATGTGGAAGCAATAATTCGATTATTAAAATTCGTTATAGAATTTTCTGTAATGAGCTGACCGTGCGTACTAATCATATTGATCTCACCCACGCTTTTTTAACGGGTGCAGCAGTATTTATGTATGTTCCTGAATATCAGCAGCAGCCTTATACCGTCGAGATTAGCGAAATCAAAGAGAATTGGCAAATTGCAACGCCTTTGCCCAAAGTTGCGAATACAGAAGATAATCTTTTCTATGCCAAGGACTTTGACACTTTAGTTGATAGTCCTTTTGAGATTGGAATTCATAATCGCTATGAATTTACAGTTCAGGACAAACCCCATAGCTTTGTGGTGTGGGGCGAGCATAATGCGGATATGCAGCGCATTGTCAAAGATACGGCGGAGATCGTCGCCGTGGAAGCGGAAATGTTTGGCGGGTTGCCTTACGATCGCTATGACTTTATCCTCCATACTAGTAACGGATTTGGAGGATTAGAGCATAAAAACAGCACAGTCCTTCTCTACAACCGATTAGGATTTCGCAAAGAAGAGAGCTATCTCCAATTTATGAATCTGGTTGCCCATGAATTTTTCCATACTTGGAATGTAAAACGGATTCGCCCCAAAGCGCTAGAAAAATTTGATTATGACCAAGAAAATTACACTAGTTCTCTTTGGTTTAGTGAAGGAACTACTAGTTACTATGACCAGATCTTTCCGCTTCGGGCCGGACTCTATGACTCAAATCACTATCTCAAACTAGTCAGCAAGGCGATCACCCGTCTACAAAATACCTTTGGACGCAATGTCCAATCTCTGTATGAGTCTAGTTTTGATACATGGATCAAGCTCTATCGCCCCGATCCAAACACTCATAACAACCAGATTTCCTACTATCTCAAAGGGGAAATGGTATCGATGCTGCTGGATTTACTAATTCGAGTTAAGACCAATAATCTGCGATCGCTTGATCGAGTCATGCAGATTATGTGGGAACGTTTTGGTAAAGATGAGATTGGCTTTAGTGAAGCTGAATTGTATGAAGTAATCGAGACTGTGGCAGGTTTTGACCTATCAGCATTCTGGAATGATTATCTCTATGGCAATAAAGAACTAGACTATAACTACTATCTTGAACCCTTTGGCATCGAATTACGAACCTCTCGTCAAGATATCCCATTTATCGGGATGACACTCAAATCTAAAAATGGAATTCCTGAAGTTGAGAAAATTGAGTTTGGTTCACCTGCCCAAAAAGCTGGTATTAGTACAGGTGACATGATAATCGCGATCGCAGGAATTCGCGTCACCACCGAAAGCTTTAATGATCGCCTGCGAGATTTTGCGGCTGGCGATGCGATCTCGGTGACCATCTTCCAGCAAGACTTATTACGCACGGTGGAAGTGACTTTAATAGAACCAATCTGTAACCAATTTGAACTAGTCCAAATTACTAATGCGTCGCCAAACCAAGAGCTAAATCTTAGATTATGGCTCAGTAACTAGGGCTATCGCCAATCCTAACGATAAAAAATTGTAAAAGTTAGGACTTACGCAAAAGCATTTTATCGTAGGGGCAATTCATGAATTGCCCCTACGATAAAATGCGGGTTTGAAGTCTTTTTGCGTAAGTCCTAAAAGTGTTGCAAAGCAACACTTTTAAAATTTTTTATCGTTAGAGCTGATTTGGTCTAGTTACTCCTTGCGCCCTTAATAAAGTCTCGATTTCATCTGGGGATAGTGCCTTGTAATAAAAATAACCTTGAATCTGATCGCAGCCTAGCGATCGCAAGACATCAACTTGCTCTTGGGTCTCGACACCTTCAGCAATTACATTTAGACCTAGGCTATGGGACAAACTAATAATCGAAGCCACAATTGCGCGATCGTGGGCATTATGAGCAATATATTCAATAAAAGTACGGTCTATCTTCAGCGTATCAATTGGCAAATTCTTCAGATAGCTCAGAGCTGAGTAACCAGTGCCAAAATCATCGATTGACAACTGAATCCCCATCTGACGAAATTCATTTAACAAGACAATCTTCTCATCCACATTATCCATCATGATTCCTTCGGTAATTTCTAACTCTAGGAAATGAGGATCAAGATCTGTGTCTTCGAGAATTTGCTGTAAACAAGATAAAAAATCCTTTTGTTGAAGTTGCTTAATCGATAAATTTACGCCAATTTGAATTGGTGGTAATCCCATATTTAACCATGTGCTCGCTTGTAAACAGGTCTGCCGTAGCACCCAAATCCCAATCGCTGTAATTAGCCCTGTCTCCTCAGCTAAAGGAATAAATTGGCTCGGCGGAATTGAACCTAAAGAAACATGTTTCCATCGTAGCAAGACTTCTAATCCAACAATTTTACCTGTGATTAAATCGATTTGAGGTTGGTAGTATGTCAGCAGTTCATTGTTTTCTAGCGCTCTTCGCAGATTGTTTTCCATGGATAATCGTTGAAAACTTTGCTCCTGCATATTTGGAATATAAAACTGAAAGCTATTCTGCCCTTCTGCTTTAGCTCGATACATTGCCATATCTGCATTCCGAATTAGTGCATCGACTTCAGTATTATGAGATGGATAAATACTTGCACCAATGCAGGTTGTGATATGAAGTTCATGTCCATCACAATTAAAAGGTAAAGTCAAAGCTTGAATCATAGCTTCAGCAATTTGGACAACGACATCAGCACAATTGATATCCTTAGCGACGATCGCAAACTCATCTGCACCCCAACGCACCATTACATCTCCCTGTTTGAGCAAACTTTTTAAGCGATCGCTCACAGCCTTTAGTAATAGATCACCAACGTTATGCCCTAGAGAATCATTAATTAACTTAAATCGATCAATATCTAGAAATAAAACGGCAAATAGCTTTTCTTTATCTTCTAATTTTTCGATTACTTCAACTAGATGCTCATGTAAATATTTTCGATTTGGTAGTCCTGTCAATGCATCGTGATGAATTTGATAGGAGATTATTGCTTCTGCTTGCTTTTGATTTGTAACATCAGCTATATGCAGCCGAATTACTTCATTCCAAGTCATGAAATGGATAATTTCTTCAAATACCTTGTCATTAATTGATACCTCTCGCATAAAAAATTTACGATCAGGATTGACTAATGGCAACAATTGAACCAACAGCTCTTCAAGCAGAGGATGATCGATTCTCATCTCTTCAAGATTAGGGAATTGAGATAACGCCGCAGGATTAAGGTATAAGATTTTGCCAACGAGATTTAACTCGATAATTGGCTGTGGGTTTAGCTCTGGTGAAGCAATGAATTGGTTAATAGTTTTATGGACATACGCAGATAAATCTTGTTCGGGAATAGCCTGTAAAGGAGAAAATTGAAAAGGCTTGGTCTCTTCAAAAGACTGGTTATTAAGCTTAGGATAGCTGCTTTCAGAAGTCTGATTTTGAGAGCTATTAATTTTGGGTATATTGGTAATTGCACTGATCACCTGATATACAGCCTTAGTATCTTTGCTAAAGAGAATTTCATCGCCATGCGACAATATATGCGAAAATCGTTTTTTGCCGTTAATTAAAATTCCATTTGTGCTGCGCCTACCTTCCGCACTGCCGTCAATTATTCGGAAGAAACAAGAAGATTTCTTTGAAGCTACAGCTAACAAAGTGGCATGTTGTCGAGATACGAGATTAGAACGCAGAATTATCGAATTCCCCAAGCTGCGTCCTAGAGAATAAGTCATATTATTCAAGAGAAAATCACGAAACCCTTGTGGATCTTCAACCGTAAGTACATGATGAAGCATCTCTTTAATCGCAAGAGTAGATGACTCTTCTGGTCTCACCTGAATAATGTCCCTTTAAAACGAGCTTTGCAAAGATTTTACGATTATATAAACTATTAGATCCTTGTTAAAAGTAGCACTAAGCGATGGCTTTAACAAAAGTTCGTGATTCCCTTGCTCGAAAACCGATGTAAGCACCTGATTTCTGGTCTAAGGATTTCTTTTGCTTTCGACAATTTTTAGCTTTAACTATATAGGAATCCTAAATGGTTTGAGAGAGATTGCTACTCGAAGAGTTACTTTCTCTCAAATCATTTAATAACACAGATGTATTGGGATTGCTATTTAATCTTAATTATATAAATTTATTAGGAGAAAACAGTCGTCTAAACTTACGGTTATAAAACACATCTAGCGTTTGCTATGTAAATACTAGTAATTTTGCCACTTTTCAAGTGATTGTTTCGAGATTTTAGATAAATCATTAGATTTTTATTAAAGCTCTAATCAAAATAAGGTTTTTAATAAAAAATTTTCTTGCTCTCATAGCCATCGTCACCCGTATCAGGAAATATTAATACAGCCAATGTCAAAAACATATAAAGAATGGTCGGCAGTTCAGCAAACATTTCAGAAAATTTGGGGATACGCAGATTTACGTCCATCTCAGCGAGAGGTCGTTACGAGCTTGTTGCAAGGGCAAGATAGCCTAGCGATTATGGCTACAGGTGGTGGGAAGTCTATTTGCTTTCAGTTACCAGCAATCCTTAATGAAGGCTTGACATTGGTCGTTTCTCCTTTGCTTGCCCTTATGGAAGATCAAGTCCGAGATTGTAAATCTCGGAATCTCCCCGCCGCTTGTTTGCATAGTAATTTATCGCAAATAGAACGCCGCGAAGTCTTACGCAATCTCAAAAACATCAGATTGCTTTATGTTTCTCCAGAAACTCTCTTAAGTCAGCCCGTTTGGGAAAAACTTAGCGATCGCAACTTAAAAATCATAGGTTTAATGCTTGATGAAGCCCATTGCCTAGTGCAATGGGGCGACTCATTCCGTCCCAGTTACCGCCGATTAGGAGCAGTACGCTCAGCGTTAATGGCGCAAAAGCCTGAACATTATCCACGTATTGCTCTAGCCGCCTTTACCGCGACTGCCGATCGCGATACAACGGCTGAATTGCAAGCTTGTTTAAAATTAGAAAATCCCAGTATTGTGCGTACCAGTCCCTATCGTCCCCATTTGAGCTTGCAGGTGGCGATCGCATGGACACCTGCGGGACGTAAATCGCGCACCCTTAAATTTATCCGCGATCGCAAGGGACAATCGGGCTTAATCTATGTTCGCAGCCGCAATGATGCCGAGATGCTTGTTAGTTGGTTACAAGAAAATTCTTTTAAAACAGCCTCTTACCATGCAGGCTTGCCACCTCAAGAGCGTCGCCATATCGAGCAACAGTGGCTGACTAATCAATATCCTTTTGTAATCTGCACCTCAGCTTTTGGGCTCGGCATTAATAAACCTGACACCCGTTGGGTATTGCATTTTCATGCGCCTTTGACACTCTCGGAATATATCCAAGAAATTGGTCGAGCAGGTCGGGATGACAAACCTGCGGAGGCTTTGATGTTAGTCAGTGAACCGACTGGGCTACTTGATGATAGTGATCGACAAAGAGTAGATTTTTTCTTACAGCAACAACAAAAACTTCAACAACAAGCGCTAGGCATTTTACCAAAACTACCACGCCAAGGTAATTTTGCTGAAGTAGCCAAGTTATATCCCGATGCTGCGATCGCTCTGGGGTTATTGCATCGTTCAGGCAATCTCACATGGCATACGCCATTTGTTTATGAGATTCATCGCTTGCCTAACCAACAACAACTAAAACAACAATCTGGGGATCAGCGTGCGATCGCTCAAATGCAAGCTTTTATTCATACGAGAGGCGATCGCTGGAAATTTTTACTCAATACCTTTGGTTTTGAAGAATAAGCTAAGTCCCTGCTAATATTTAAGTATTAACTTAATTTTTCTTAACAACAGGGAAATAATACGTGTCGTCTACGACTATTCATCGGATCAATCTCGACAACCCACTTACCGATACATCTTCGACATCTCAAACTGAGCTTCCGTTTACTTTTCAAGATGTAAAAGCTGCTATTCCTAATGAATGTTTTGCTCCTAACGTATGGCGATCGCTCGTCTATTTTTTTGCCGATACTGCGATTATTGTGGGCTTGTACGCCACTGCTGCTTACCTTGATGCTTGGTGGTTTTATCCAATTTTTTGGTTTGCAACGGGAACTATGTTTTGGGCTTTCTTCGTAGTTGGTCATGACTGCGGACATGGGTCTTTTTCACGGATTAAATGGCTCAATAACTTAGTTGGACATCTCACCCATATCCCCATACTGGTTCCATATCACGGCTGGCGCATCAGTCACCGCACCCATCACCAAAACACAGGTAATATTGACACCGATGAAAGTTGGTATCCTGTCACCGAAAGCCAATACAAGTCTATGGACTGGATTGGTAAATTCATCCGCTTTGATGCCCTCTTATTTGCTTATCCTCTGTACTTATTTAAGCGATCGCCTGCTCGTCCTACCGCTTCCCATTTCGTTCCCAATAACGATCTATTTCGCGAATCGGAAACTACTGATATTCTCACCAGCAGCATCCTTTTTACAGCGATGGTTGGCTTTTTAGGATGGTTGGGTTTTACCTATGGTTTCCTATTTCTATTTAAGTTTTATATAGTTCCTTACCTAATCTTTGTAGTATGGCTTGATCTCGTCACCTATCTGCACCATACCGAAGCTGATATCCCTTGGTATCGTGGTAAAGATTGGTATTTCCTAAAGGGAGCGCTTTCCACCATTGATCGTGATTATGGAATCTTCAACGATATCCATCACAATATTGGTACTCACGTTGCGCACCATATCTTTATTGGTATTCCTCACTATCATCTCAAGACTGCCACGGAAGCAATCAAGCCAGTTTTAGGCTCATATTACCGAGTATCCAAAGTTCCCATCTGGAAATCTTTCTTCGCTTCTCAAAAAGCCTGTCAATTTGTTCCTGACACAGGCAGTGAAGTTTATTATCGCGATTAGTAAACTGTTTGAAAATGATTAAAGAGAGGGACGCAATGCGCCCCTCTCTTTTTTATGTAAAAGTAGCAATTCTCATTTTAAAAATCGATTTTTTGCAAGAATTACTGGTGCAAAAACTACCCACTTCACATTTTTTGGGTTCATAATTATAATGTAAGTGAGTCTTAAGTATTATTACTGTCTTATCTATAACGCAGATCTGTAAGCACTTTAATTCTGCTTAATGCAACTCATATCGCCATTATCAAACGCCATAAATTTTTTCTCTAAATTTTCCCCTTATTGCAAATCCCTATCGGAGGAAACCTAAATATATGTCTACCGAAACTATTAAACGTCCAGAAACCATACGCAAAATCGCACCAAGATATCGAGTTTTATTACATAACGACGATTACAACTCAATGGAGTATGTCGTTGAAACCTTAATGCAAGTCGTAAATGGGCTTACGCAGCCACAAGCTGTGGATATCATGATGGCAGCTCATGCTAGTGGCTGTGCTTTAGTAATTACCTGCGTACAAGAACATGCTGAGTTTTATTGTGAAGGGCTGCAAAGTAAGGGTTTAACCAGCACGATGGAGCCAGAGTCATAAGTAAAAAGTAATCATTTTGCGCTCACTTTTTAAGATCGTAGCGCCAAGCGCTTGATCTAGAGAACAGGTAGGATTGTTATTAACAAAATCCTACCTGTTCTTTTATTGTGAATCTCGATCGCTTAAATTCCTATCCAGCACCAGCCCGCATCATTCTATTTTTACTAACTTTATTGTTGCTATGGCTACCGATCGCAGCACCGATGTATTTAATTTGGGGTGAGACGGTTGGGGTTGGGCTAACTATTTTGTTGTATTGCGGATTTTTGGGATTAATTTGGTTCTGGGGGCGCAAAATCGCTAAATATTCGCATCCCTATCGCTATTACGGTTTGTCATTTACTCGCCAAAATGGCAGCGATTTTTTATTCGGCTTGGGACTAGGATGTGTAACCCTAATTATTTTCTTTGGATTACAGGTGAGTCTAGGTTGGCTATCAGTGCAAACTGTCACTTGGCAGCAACCCTTACCAGATAATCTTCTACCAGCGATCGGCGTGTATTTTGTCGATTGGCAAGGGGCGATATTGCCAGGGCTGTTGACTTCTGTTGGGGTGGGATTTGCTGAGGAAATGTTGTTTCGCGGTTGGATGCTATCAGAGCTAGAGCGCGATTATTCCAAAAATACAGCATTACTAGGTTGCAGTTTCGTATTTGCGATTTTGCACTTTATCAAGCCCCTAGACGTGATTCTAGCTACATGGAGTCAATTTCTCGGTTTAGTGATGCTCAGTGTTGCCCTAGTCCTAGCTCGACGTAGATGTGATGGCAGGTTAGGGATCTCAGTAGGCTTACATGGTGGCTTAGTTTGGTGTTATTACATCGTCAATACGACCCATTGGTTAAAACCAACAGGCGTTGTGCCTGAGTGGGTAACGGGTATTAGTGGCAATCCGATCGCAGGTGTGATGGGAATTATTTTTTTAAGTGCGATCGCGATCGGATTTCGTAATTTCAAAAAAATCAAAGGTGCTAAGCACCTTTGATTTTTTTGAAATTACCTATTGCCAGTGGCGCAATAAGTGTATATAATTAGATTTGCTTGGAAAACAACCAAGGAAAGGGTCGATGCCCGAGTGGTTAATGGGGGCGGACTGTAAATCCGCTGCGTAAGCTACGTTGGTTCAAATCCATCTCGGCCCATCTTAAAAAAAGAGAGTGAACTTAGTTCACTCTCTTTTTTAGTTAAGCAAGGATTTGCGCTAGTGCTGCGTCAATATCTGGATATTGGAACGTAAATTTATAAATTTCGGCTTTGTGTGGCAAAACTCTCTGACCATCTAGCAATACCGTTGCACCCTCGCCAAATATCAAAATCAACGCTGCCGCAGGAACAGGCAAAAAGGCTGGACGTTTAATTGCTTTTGCAAAAGCCACGGTAAAATCTTCATTAGTAACTGCTTTGGGCGCTGTAGCATTAAGTGCTCCAGTGATCTGCTCATTCTTCAAAGCATAGATGATGAGTTCCACGAGATCATCGCGATGAATCCATGAAAACCATTGCTTGCCAGAGCCAATTTTGCCGCCGCCACCAACTTGAAATATCGGTAACATTTTGGCGATCGCCCCACCCATTCCTAAAACAATTCCTGTTCTCAGCTTAACTAAGCGCAAGCCTAAACTTGTAACTGCCTCAGCAGCAGCTTCCCAGTCTTTGCAAACATTAGCCAAGAAGTCATCACCCGCATTACTATATTCATCAAAGGATTTATCAAGACTGGTGCTGTAATAACCGATCGCTGAGCCGCTAATTAAGGCCTGTGGTTTTACGTCAGCCTTAGCGATCGCCTCAACCAACACTTTTGTGGTTAAAATACGACTATCACGAATCTCTTGCTTACGTTTATCAGTCCAACGTACGCCAGCGAGGGGTTCACCAGCCAGATTAATTACCGCATCGCTACCTGATATCACCTGAGCCCAATCTCCCAATTCAAAAGGTGTGTAGCCAATTACTTCAACATTGGGGAAAATATCTTGAGGGAATTGACGAGTTGCTTTTTGGGAATTACGGGCTAAGACGACAATGCGATCGCCTAAAGCATGTAACCGCTCAACTAATTTCCCACCAACAAACCCAGTAGCACCCGTCATTACAATTTTCATAATATATTTTGCTTAAATTATTTAGAGATATCAGGACAATACATGAGTACCTTGGCATAATTTGAAAATCCGAGCCAAAACTTGTACCGCCAGCGCAGCGGACGGTACAAGTTTTAGAGTTTTATGCCAACCTACTTAGTCGCCTATTTTAATGCGAAAACCCATTTGTAACCACATCCATGCATAGATCACCAGAGAATAAACTCACAAGCAAACTCAAAAGTAAATTACTGCTAGTCGATGATGAGGAAGATAATTTAGATCTACTTCAGCGTATTTTCTATCGAAGTCATCACATTCTGCGGGCTAAAAATGGATTTGAGGCGTTGGCACTTTTAGCGACGGAGCCAGATGTTGCTGTGATTGTCTCCGATCAGCGAATGCCGATGATGTCGGGTACTGAGTTTTTGAGCAAAGTAGCTGAAAGTTATCCTGACACGTTGCGGATTATTTTGACCGCCCATACTGATGTGCGGGATTTGGTGGAAGCGATTAATCAATCACAAGTTTTTAAATACATTACGAAACCCTACAAGATAGAAGAGCTAGTAGAAATCGTACAACAAGCGACCGAAATCCATAAACTATTACAATTAAGAACTTCTAAACTTCGTAACGATCTCGAAAGTGCAGAAGCTAGGTATAAAAGTATTTTCGAGAATGCGATCGAGGGTATTTTTCAAACGACGATTGATGGTCGTTATCTAATTGCTAATTCGATGCTAGCCCAGATTTATGGCTATCCTTCTGCTGAATCTCTAATTAGTAATGTTACCAATATTGCCAATCAGATTTATGTCAATCCATTACGTCGCCAAGAATTCATTAATATTTTGCTCACCAATGACACAGTCTCTAATTTTGAGTCTCAGGTCTATCGACGTGATGGCACAAAAATCTGGATTTCAGAAAATGTGCGTGCAATACGTGAGATTGACGGAACTTTAGCTGGGTTTGAAGGTACTGTACAGGATATTTCTCAGCGTAAAAGAGCTGAGGCAGAATCGCAATTATTGCAATGCTTGACCCTTGAAATTAGTGCTGCTAGTGATTTTCAAACAGCTTTAGAAATCGCGCTCAGCAAGATTTGTCAATTTACAGGATGGGACTATGGCGAAGCATGGATACCTTCTGGGTGTGGACAGATTTTGATATGTAGCCCTGCATGGTATAGCAGCATTGAGGGATTAGAAGAGTTTCGTAAATTTAGTGAAAGAATCTCATTTCCCGCAGGAATGGGCTTTCCAGGGAGGGTTTGGGAAAATCAGCGACCAGAATGGATTTGGGATATTTCTCTTGAATCTGAATCACACTTCTTACGCAAATATCCTGCCTTAGAATGTGGGTTGCGCTCAGGACTGGCGATTCCTGTCAGTGCCGATACCAATGTTGTGGCGATCATGGCTTTTTTTACCAGATCTCCGAACGACCGCGATCAGCAATTAGTGGGATTAATCAGCGCGATCGCTATGCAGTTAGGTATATTGATGCGTCGCAAACGAGACGAAGAAACCCTTCGCTTGATGAATGATGAATTAGCACTAGCACGCGATCGTGCCCTAGAAGCTAATCATACGAAAAGCACCTTTGTTGCGAATATGAGTCATGAATTACGCACACCACTTAATGCGATTATCGGCTATAGCGAGATGTTGCAAGAAGATGCTGCTTTGCTGGGATTGGATGATTTTGAAGATGATCTCCAAAAAATTTATCGCTCAGGCAGGCATCTACTGGATTTGATTAACGACATTTTAGATATGACCAAAATTGAAGCGGGTAAATTAGAAATTTATTATGAGGATTTTGATGTACCAATGCTGGTACGGGATGCAAGTCAAACAATCCAACCCTTGTTAATCAAAAACAATAATCATCTAGAGATAGAATGCGATCAGCAACTTGGGGAAATTAGGGCAGATATGACGCGAGTCAGACAAGTTCTCTTAAATGTTTTAAGTAATGCCTGTAAATTCACGAAATCTGGTGTGATTAAATTTCAGGTAAACCGCAAAAAATCGGTTCTAGGAGAAATTTTTTGCTTCACGATTAGCGATACAGGCATAGGAATTAGTCCTGAAAATCTGCAAAAACTGTTTCAGCCATTTAACCAAGCTGATAGTTCCACGACGAGACAATATGGTGGAACAGGTTTAGGGCTTGCCATTAGTCATCGTCTTTGCCAAATGATGAGTGGTGATATTAGCGTAATTAGTGAATTGGGAATAGGCTCTACTTTCACGATCTGTTTACCAATTGACTGCGAAAGCGCGTCTAAAAAATCGCCAAAGCAAGGGCAAAGTTCTTCATCTAATTTATCGACATTGACTAAACAGCCACAGCAGGAAATAGACGACCCAAAGCAACATCCTTCCATCTTAGTGATTGCTAGCGATTTAATGCTCCATCAATCTACTCATTCTTATCTCAATCATCTTGGAGTTTCGATCTACTCATCCCCAAATGCAGAAGAGGGAATGCAATTAGTCTATCAAATTTTACCCGATGCCATTATCTTAGATATGCAAACACCCTCAATGTGTGGATGGGAAGTACTTAAAGAATTAAAGGCACAGCCTTTAACTTCTGGAATTCCCATTATTTTGCTAACCATAAATGATGAAAAGCATGAGAACTATGAGGTTGGAGCAAATGACTATTTGTTTAAGCCAATTGATCGCGATCGCCTTGTTACGATCATAGAGAAATATCGTGCTGAGCAACAGTCTGAGCTTTCAGTGTTAGTGATCGAAGATGATTCTAATATTAGAGCAATGTTGAAACGGATGCTAGAAAAGGAGAATTGTATTGTCTCTGAGGCTCAAGACGGACATGATGCTTTGGATGTGATGACGCAGAAAATTCCGCAATTAATTATGCTCGATTTGATGATGCCTAATATCGATGGCTTTGAGTTTATGCATTTGCTGAGGTTGAGGCAAGATACTCCATCAATTCCAATTATTATCATTACAGCAAAAGATTTGACGAATGAAGACTGCACTCGTCTCAGTGGCTCGGCACAAAAAATTCTACAAAAAACTAATTACAGTTACCCGCAACTACTCGAAGAAATCGTGCGCCGACTATATAAATTAGGGGTCTTGGCAACCAATCAAATCCCACAAGAAAAGTGGCGGTGCAAAGCACCGCCACTTTTCTTGTGGCTCGTTTGAGCGCAAAGCGCTGTAAATAACCCTTACTTTGCTATAAAAACTAAAAAAGCTAACTCATGATTGCGATAAACTATTGGTTGTTTTCTAGCGCCCAGAGACTATAGACCGCTATTTCCATGCCAAACACCAATCCAAATACTAATATCACAATTCATCCCCGTGCCATCGTGCATCCCAAGGCAAAGATTGGCGAAGGCACATCCATTGGAGCCGATGTCATTGTTGACGAGTTTGTAGAAATCGGCGATCGCTGCGAGATTAGGGCAAGAGCCATTATCACGGGGCATACCAAGATTGGCAATGACAACCAAATTGGCTATGGGGCAATCGTTGGCTCTGAGCCGCAGGATACTTCCTACAAGGGTGCAATTAGTTTTGTGGAGATCGGCGATCGCAATGTATTGCGGGAGTATGTAACGGTCAATCGTGGCACAAAGGAAGGCTCAGCAACTAAAATTGGTAATGATAATCTATTGTTTACTGGTGCACATGTGGCTCACAACTGCACGATCGGCGATCGCGTAATTTTAGTAAATAATGTGTTGTTGGCGGGCTATGTGGAAGTGCATGACTATGCTTTTATGGGTGGGGACTCAGTTGTACATCAGTTCACGCGCATCGGTTCCTATGCGATGATTCGCGGACAAACTCGTCTTGGGATGGATGTGCCGCCCTATTGCATGGCTGTTGATACAAATATGGTATATGGTCTAAACCGCCTTGGGTTACGTCGCAATGGCTTTGGACATGATCGCCGACGGACAATTTTTGCAGCATATGAGGTGATTTATAATTCTGCTCGCAATCGGACTCAAGCGATCGCATTTCTAGAGTCAGATCCTGAATTTGCGAACAATCCTGATATTCAATTGTTCTGCAATTTTATTAAGAACAGTCGTCGCGGGATTTGTAAACTCTATGAAAAAGGCGCAAGCCGCATCGAAGAAGATCGAGATTAGATGCACAATCATCTTAAAACAATGGTTCTAAAAATTGTCGTAGATACTTGCGATCGCCTCTTCTAACCACAAATTAAGATCGCGATCGCACAGCGTTGTTTTTTGTTCGATAGTCTGTGTCATGGTTTTAGTTACCGATCTTCAAAACAATGGCTAAGGCTTGGCTAATTTCTTGCATTGTCTCATCGTCCAGA
>JADBWK010000014.1 GCA_020404895.1 Pseudanabaena sp. M085S1SP2A07QC
GATTCATCGCTCGGAGAATGTCGTCACATAGGCAATAAATCGCTACAATTTCATCATTCATTTTTCTTGCTGCTACTCGGCTCTTGTCCTTTGTAGCAGCTTTTTTTTCTTGTTACTATAGGTAGCAACTTGGGTTAGGTACACTCAATTCGTTATTTGATGTCAAAGTAAATTCTTCTGGAATATGTACGATCGCATTGGCAACCGCATCAAGATAAGCATCAAACTCCATTCCATGCGCCTTAGCAAACAACCTCAGCGTATCCACCTTAGTGCTACCCTCAC
Source organism: Pseudanabaena sp. M085S1SP2A07QC (assembly GCA_020404895.1). GTDB lineage: Bacteria > Cyanobacteriota > Cyanobacteriia > Pseudanabaenales > Pseudanabaenaceae > Pseudanabaena. Next base: position 286 of record JADBWK010000014.1, read on the forward strand.
CCTTCTCAATCCGACTGACCTGACGCTCTGACAAACCGATAATATCTGACTGACGCAATTTATATTTTTTGCGTAAAGTCGCGATCGCTTTGCCAAATACTTGATTGTGAGTTGACTTGAGAGCATCAAACTTTTGCTTCCATTTAGGATCGGTCACATAACGGAAAGCGTCAAGATCGAGATGAATATCTGCACTTTCCCAATAAAGATAACTACCATCACCAGCGATCACAAAGTTGCTACGTTCATTGATGGGAATACGCTTTAAAGCTGGTAACGAAGAAAAGGAAACTTCAAATTTCTCCATGCTACAACTAAAAACCAACAAGCGATCTCCAATCACAGTTGCTTCAGCAATTAATTGTTCCTGCGCTTCCATAGCCCAAGCATTAATTACTCTTTTGGGTAGTTCTGAAGTGGCATGAACGAGAGTATTTCGCATAACTCGAAGATTTGCGCGATCGAACATTTGTGGTAACCATTTAGAATCGATATCTTCTCTAATGAACAGCGCTTTCAGATGATGCTTTTGATTTGCATTTCGCACGATATCAGCGATTTCTGGCAATCCTGTTGCTGAAGTTAGTACAAACAAATTTAAAGCAGCGTCTAAGCCCTTTACATCAGATGAATGCAAAAACTGCACTGACTTAGAGGGTAATGTAAGATGTTCATTTTCTTGATCTTGAACTAAAACAGTCATTGTTTGTTTGCTGGACATTACTGTTCCTCCTTGATACATACTTTTTGCTTCCATTCGTCAAGAAGCTTAGAACGATTTTCTAAAACTAGTTTTAAAATTGTATTTTTTTCCTTACTTGATATTTGAGGATTGGGAGGATATTTACAGTCAAAGATCAACCCATTTTCCTGACTACTTAACACGAAGTAAACACGAATCTCCCATGCTCCAGACTTGCGAGCATGAAAATGTTCTGGTCTATGATCGTTAGAATTAAAAAACAGATCTAAGCCATCAATTTTGAAGGATTTAACCTTAGCCAAGTCCTGACCTAACTTTGTTTTACAAGATAACTAGATATGAATATAGATCGTGTCAGACATTTTGTCAATCATATTTGAAAGTACAAATGTCTGATATTTGTTTGAGACTAAAAAATCATGATACTTGTATAAATGTGCGATCGCCATCTAAACAAATTCTAAACACAGTCTAAACTGATCAATTTTCTTAGGCGTAGAAACTAGATGTTAGTGAGGAAGAACGCTCTAAACGCAAAGATATACCTTGTCAAGCTGAGAAAATGGATCGATGATTTGACTGTTGGGAGCAGTTTCCTAACACTTCATCGACATTAAGAGAAGAATCTCCACCATGATACAAGGATGGATTCAGATAGGAATAACGCTAGTGCTGATTGTGGTGATCGCGCCGATCTTTGGTGGTTACATCGCACGAGTGTTCTTAGGGAAAAAGACATTGCTAGACAAGGCTTTAAACCCGATTGAAAGACTGATTTTTAAGTTCAGTGGCATTCAGTCTCAAATGCAAATGACAGTTTGGCAATATATTCGTGCAGTTCTATATAGCAACTTTATCATGGCGATATTGCTATTCCTGATAATCATCTTTCAGGGCATATTGCCACTTAACCCAACGGGACTGAGCGCTCCCAGTTGGGATACAGCGCTACATACGACGATTTCGTTTATTACCAATACCAATCAACAGCATTATTCTGGTGAAACTACCCTCAGTTACTTTACACAGATGTTGGGTTTAGGATTTCTGTTTTTCACCTCGGCAGCGACAGGTATTGCGGTAGCGATCGCATTTATTCGTGGCTTGACTGGGCGATCTCTGGGTAATTTCTATGGAGATTTAACACTTGCCATTACCAGAATCTTGTTGCCGATCAGCATTATTGGGGCAATAATATTTATTGCCGCAGGTGTACCTGAAACCTTGTCAGCGCCTGTGATTGTGCCAACTTTAGAAGATGGAAATATTAGTCAGGCGATCGCGATCGGCCCTGTGGCGCATTTCGAGAGCATTAAGCAACTTGGTGAAAATGGTGGTGGCTTTTTTGGTTCTAATTCAGCACATCCTTTTGAGAATCCCAATGGCTTTACAAATCTAATTCAGATTTTGACGATGATTTCCATACCTACAGCGCTAATCTTTACCTACGGAGAAATTGCCAATAGCCGTAAGCAAGCATGGCTAGTGTTTGGAATGGTATTCATTCTTTATGTTGCCTTCATTATCATCGTAGGAATTGGTGAATATCAAGGTAATCCCCTTGTAAATGCGTTGCTCGGTTCACAGAGTCCAAATCTAGAGGGTAAAGAAGTACGATTTGGTTGGGCGCAATCTGCCTTATTTGCTGTGACCACGACAGGAACGATGACTGGCGCGGTTAATTCAATGCACGATTCGCTGATGCCCAGTGGTGGCTTTATCACTTTGTCAAATATGTTCCTGCAAATAATTTGGGGTGGACAGGGAACTGGAACTGCTTACTTGTTCTCCTATTCGATTTTGGCAGTATTTGTGACTGGATTAATGGTCGGAAGAACTCCAGAATTTCTGGGACGCAAGATTGAGAAGAATGAAGTGGTGTTGACTAGTTTCTTGATTTTATTAATTCATCCAATTTTTATTCTGATTCCCAGTGCGATCGCTTTAGCATTTCCCGATCAGTTAGCAGGAATTAGCAATGCAGGATTTCATGGACTTTCTCAAGTGGTTTATGAATATGCTTCGGCAGCAGCAAATAACGGTTCTGGCTTTGAAGGTTTAGCCGATAGTCAACCCGCAGCAACAGGTCTATGGTGGAACCTTAGCACTTCCGTTAGCTTGCTGGGTGGTCGTTATATTCCTTTAATTGCTCTGTTGCTGTTGGCTGATGGTATATCCCGTAAGCAACCTGTGGCAATGACGACAGGCACATTACGAACTGATACTGTTCTATTTACTAGTGTTACGGCTGGCGTGATTTTGATTATGAGTGCATTGACTTTCTTCCCTGTGTTGGCTCTCGGCTCTGTTGCTGAAGCTTTTTTGATTGCTAGAGGTGGCTAAAACTATGAATAAAACTTCATCTCATGTACCAAGCGGAACTCGCGAGTCTCGTAGACATACGCCTAAAGCATCGATGGCAGGACTCTATCCACGCGCCATTCGTGATGCCTTCCGTAAACTGAATCCACGTATTGCCGTTCGTAACCCTGTCATGTTTATGGTCTGGGTCGGCACAATTGTCACTTTACTTGTCACTATTGATCCAAATCTTTTTGGCAATGTCCAAGCCGATCCCAATCAACAGCGTATTCTTAATGGCTCGATTACCCTGATTCTCTTTTTGACAGTGGTATTTGCCAACTTTGCTGAGGCGATCGCAGAAGGACGTGGTAAAGCCCAAGCAGACTCATTACGAACTACGCGATCGGACATGATCGCTAGCAAAGTATTACCTGATGGCTCTATTCAACCAATCAGCTCTACAGAATTGCGCCGTGGTGATTTAGTCAAGGTTAAGATTGGCGAAATGATTCCCGCCGATGGCGAAGTGATTGCAGGTTTAGCCTCAGTGGATGAATCAGCCATCACAGGGGAATCTGCTCCCGTCCTCAAACAGCCAGGCACAGATATTTCGAGTTCCGTCACAGGTGGTACTCGCGTGGTTTCCGATGAGCTGACGATCAAGATTTCGGCTGATCCTGGGCAAGGATTTATCGATCGCATGATAGCTCTTGTCGAAGGTGCAGAACGCACGAAAACTCCTAATGAAATTGCCTTGACGGTGCTGCTAACAGTGCTTACACAGGTGTTTCTAATTGTGGTCGCAACCATCACTCCGATCGCCAATTATGTGAATACACCCACAACGATCGCGATTTTAGTTTCTCTATTGGTTGCTCTAATTCCCACCACAATAGGAGGTTTGCTCAGTGCGATCGGTATTGCAGGTATGGATCGCGTCGCGCAATTTAATGTTATTGCTACATCGGGTCGAGCAGTCGAAGCCTGCGGTGATATTAATACCTTAGTACTTGATAAAACTGGAACGATTACGCTTGGCAACCGCCTAGCTGATGAATTTATCCCAGTTAATGGACATTCACTTTCAGAAGTAGCCACTGTGGCTCTTGCCGCAAGCATCTTTGATGAAACTCCTGAAGGGCGCTCCATCGTTCAGCTAGCCGAACAATTAGGAGCGATCGCTACTTTTGATCGCGACCAAGCTAAAGGTATTGATTTCTCCGCACGTACTCGCATGAGTGGGACTGATTTACCAAATGAGATCGAAGTTCGTAAAGGTGCAGTAGATGCGATTCGTGGATTTGTGCGATCGCGATCAGGTGAAGTACCTGAAGAATTTGAAGCTGCCTATGAGAAAGTCTCAAAACTTGGTGGCACGCCTTTGGGTATATGTCAGGGCGGCGATCTATATGGGGTAATTTATCTCAAAGATATTGTCAAATCAGGACTGCGAGAAAGATTCGATCAATTGCGTCGAATGGGTGTGCGCACGATCATGCTCACAGGCGATAACCAAATCACTGCTTCAGTAATTGCCGAGGAAGCAGGAGTCGATGACTTCATCGCGGAAGCAACACCCGAAGATAAAATCGAAGTCATTCGTCGCGAACAGTCTCAGGGCAAATTAGTCGCCATGACAGGAGATGGCACAAATGACGCGCCAGCACTTGCACAAGCCAACGTTGGGGTTGCGATGAATTCGGGCACACAAGCTGCTAAGGAAGCCGCAAATATGGTGGATTTAGATAGCGATCCGACTAAGTTGATTGATTTAGTTGCGATCGGTAAGCAATTATTGATTACTCGTGGCGCATTAACCACTTTCTCGATAGCGAATGACATCGCTAAATACTTCGCGATTATCCCCACCATATTTGCCGCCGCAGGTATTGGTTCGCTAAATATTATGGGTCTCAAAAGTCCACAATCAGCAATTCTCTCGGCTTTGATCTACAACGCCCTTATCATTCCTGCACTAATTCCTCTAGCTCTAAAAGGAGTAAAGTTTAGACCGCTCACTGCCGATCAGCTTTTACAGCGAAATATTTTGCTTTATGGACTAGGCGGCGTAATCGCTCCATTCATTGCGATCAAATTCATTGATGTTTTACTGCCAATCACTTGAACACGGATTAAACGGATTAATGGATTTCACGGATTTTATAATATTTCGATCATTTAAAATCTAACACTCAAATCCAAAAATCCGTGTAATCCGCGCAATCCATCTAATCTGTGATTCTGATTTTTTATTCTCCAATCATCATGAAAAAATCTCTCTCCCACATTTCCAGCGATTTTCCTATCGAATCCCTAAAAAGGCTTTGGGAATTATCAAACAAAAAGAAATATCCAAAATATCTATTTCTCACACTCTGCCTAAATCTCATCGTTGCCCCTGCCCTCTATGCCGCTAATGCTGATAGTTTTACCCGCTTTCAAGCCTACGCCTTAGGATTATTGGGAATCGTTACTTTGAGCTTCTCGATTTATCTATTTGTTGTCATGTTTCAACCTGAGAAATTTTAAATTAATTACGAATTACGAATTACAAATCACTCAAAATCTATGAACGAAATTATTAAAGCTATTCGCATCACTCTTGTTCTCTGGGTTCTCGTTGCTGTGATTTATCCTTTGGGAATATTAGCGATCGCGCAACTACCTTTTCTCTCCTATCAAGCCAATGGCAGCCTAATTCGCAATCCTCAAGGGCAAGTTGTTGGTTCAGCACTGATTGGACAACCATTTACTAGCGATCGCTATTTTAACAGCCGCCCCAGCACCACTAACTACAGCAGCGCCGATCCTAAAAAAGATGATGTGGGCATTCTCAAGACAGGAGTTTCAGGTGCAAGCAATCTCGCGCCAAGCAATCCTGACTTGCTAAAGAGAATTAAAACGGATATATCGAAACTCCAACAATCAGGAATCTCGGCAACTGCTGATTTGGTCTATGCTTCTGTCTCTAGTCTTGATCCCCATATCACGCCTGAATCAGCGAAGGCGCAAGTTGCCAGAATTGCTCAAGTCCGTAAAGTTGAACCTAGCCAACTTGAAAAGCTAATCGATCAAAATTGCGATCGCCGCTTTCTCGGTGTCTTTGGTGAGGATGGCGTGAATGTCTTGAAATTAAATTTGGCTTTAGACTCTTTATGATTAAGACCCATCGTCGAGGTAAGCATAAAATATTTATCGGCATGAGTCCTGGGGTTGGCAAAACCTATCGGATGCTAGAAGAAGGACATCGCCTTAGAGCGGAAGGAATTGACGTAGTAATTGGCTTACTGGAAACTCATAATCGGGCTGAGACTGAGGAAAAAGCAATCGGCTTAGAACTTATCCCACGCCAACAGATTAAGTGCGAATCGGTAACGCTCACGGAAATGGATACTGAGGCGATCGTTAAGCGACAGCCTCAATTAGCTCTAGTAGATGAATTAGCTCATACCAACGTCCCTAATGCAGAACGTGAAAAACGCTATCAAGATGTAGAGATCTTGCTCGAAGCTGGAATTGATGTCTATTCAACTGTAAATATTCAACATATTGAGAGCCTTAATGATACCGTAGCAAAAATTACGGGAGTGATTGTGCGTGAACGCATTCCCGATCGCATTTTAGAAGCCGCCGATGAAATTGTGGTTGTCGATGTTACACCAGAAACTTTACAGGAACGTCTGCGTGACGGAAAAATTTATGCCCCCGAAAAGATCGAACAATCTCTTAACAACTTCTTTCAGCGTCGCCATTTGATTGCTTTACGAGAGTTGGCTCTGCGCGAAATCGCTGACAATATCGAAGATGATCTTGAATCTCATGATCAGTCAGGTTCCGCAACAACTATTATCTGTAATATTCATGAACGGGTTTTAGTCTGCGTTTCCACCTATCCCAATTCACTCCAATTATTGCGAAGAGGAGCAAGAATCGCGGGATATATGCACGCCCAACTCTATGTTTTATTTGTGGATGATCCTGATCGCTTTTTAACCAAAGCCGAAAGTCTACATATTGAGACCTGTGAACGTCTCTGTAAAGAGTTTGCAGGAGCTTTTATTCGAGTGCGGAATAGTCAGCCTTTAGAAGCGATCGTGGATACGGCAAAAAATTATCGAATTACGCAAATTGTAATGGGTGAAAGCCAGAAGTCACGCTGGCAAATCCTGTTTAAGGGATCGCTCACGCAAAGGATTTTACGAGTACTCAAAAATGTGGATATTCACATCATTTCAACCAGTAAAGTAGAAGATGTCGATAATCTTTGAATTTATAGACCTTCAACATCTGGAGCAGCAGCAATTTTGTAGACTAGGATTACTTTGGATTGGGAATAGGGTGGGAGATGCAAATTCCAATTGCAAAAACTGTTGGTATCGGGTTGAATGCGATCGCTGGGTTCATCCTGAACTACTTTAATTTTTACCTTCTCCAATTCTGAGACAGGCATTCGCTCAGTCATGGTAATTTTTCTAGCTTCATCACCAATATTTGAGAGAAAGATGCCCACGGTATTCGTAATCGTATTCTATTGAGTGAGATGATTCTTTTCTCGTTTTTGGGAAAGGATTGCAATTGCCTTGCTATAGTCTTTGATCGCCCCAACGTCATCTTGCTAGTAACTTCTTTGCAATTGCTCTATTGTAATACGCCTCAGCTAGATCAGGTTCGATCTGAACTGCTCTGCTATAGCAATGTAAGCTTTGCTTAGGACATAAAACCCAAAAGATGGCAGAGCTTCGCTCTGCCATCTTTTGGGTTTTGAATTGTCCTATCTATCTCTTACGTTGCTATATATTCCTCAATAGCTCCATCATTATCTCCATCATTTTGTTTGTAAAGTCTCTGTTGAAAAAATCCTCTTCCTTCTTGAACGTTAATACCAAGTTTTTCGGCTAAAGGATCGGTCATAAAGGTAAATATTATCTGACTAAACCAATTATCATCAATTTTTTGATTAATTACAAGGCTATATAGTTTCCATAAGCAAATTCACGATCACCATCACGCACCGATTTTTGTCATGACTTGTCTACAATTGACATGAAATTTTAGACTATAGCGATCGCTGCTAACCCTTGTAGAGAGCGAATCAATACCTCTAAGGTTCTAACTTCAACTAAAAAAGCTTAAAATAAGTTCAGGATAGTTGCTAGCTATACTAATTGATTGCAAGGATTATGGATAAAAGTCGTGGTTAGCCAAACGCAGCAAGCAGGTAGAAGTTTTGACGCTTCCCTAGATGTCTCTAAATATGAAGCGAAGACAGAGGAAATCGCCAAGAAGATTTTAAGTGGCAATGAGAAAGGTTCCTTTTGGTCAAAATTATCGCAAATTAAGGATGAATTGCGCCTTGATGACAAGCTCATGGCTTGGACGATGGAAAATAAAGGCTTGCGAGTGCAATTATTCCGATTGATCGATTGCTTGCCAGCATTACAAAGTAAAGCTGAAATTGCGCGGCATATGCAAGAATATCTCGCCAGTGATGCCGTAGAAGTTCCTGCGCTGCGTGCTTTGTTGAATTTCAGTACTGATAATCCTAATTCGATCACAGCTACGGCTGCTGCAACAACTCTCTCAACAGCCGTAGGAACTCTGGCTAAGCGCTACATCTGCGGTGAAAACTTATCAGAAGCGACAAAATCCATTGAGAAACTGCGGCGCGATCGCTTTGCCTTTACGATGGACTTGCTCGGTGAAGCAGTGATTAGCGAAGTGGAGGCAGTCGAATATCTCAATCGCTACATTGCGATGATGGAGGATTTGTCTGGTAAAGCGAAGGCTTGGGGCTTGATCGATCAAATTGACAAGGCGGATGGTGAAGAACTAAAACGGGTTCAAGTTTCCGTGAAATTGAGCGCTTTCTATTCTCAGTTCGATCCTCTTGATCCAGTAAAAACTACCGAGAAAGTCAGCGAACCAGCGAGAGTTTTATTGCGTAAAGCTCAGGCTTTAGGTTGTGGAATCCATTTTGATATGGAGCAGTATGAATTCAAGTCGCTCACCTTGCAAATTCTCAAGCAAGTTCTAATGGAACCAGAATTCCGCGATCGCACTGATGTTGGCATTACACTGCAAGGCTACCTTCGCGATAGTGAGCAGGATTTGTATGAACTTGTGGAATGGGCAAAATTGCGCGGTAAGCCTGTGACTGTGCGCCTAGTCAAGGGAGCCTACTGGGATCGGGAAACGATTCGTTCCTATCAACAGGGTTGGGCAATTCCCGTATTTTCCGATAAAGTATCCACCGATGCCAACTATGAGCGCTTGGTTCAGATTCTCTTAGAAAATCATCAATATCTCTATGCGGCGATCGGTAGTCATAATGCGCGTTCTCTTGCAAAGGCGATCGCGATTGTTCAAACTCTCAATATCCCTAGCCGCGCCTTTGAAGCCCAATGTCTCTATGGTATGGGTGACAAGTTTGCTAAGGCGATCGCGGATATGGGTTATCGTGTGCGCGTGTATTGTCCCTTCGGTGATTTGATTCCCGGAATGTCTTATCTAATTCGCCGCTTGTTGGAAAATACCGCCAATAGTTCATTTTTAAGAATCAGTGGTGAAGGTATTGATGTCAATAAATTAATTGCTGCGCCTTTGATGACGGAACGGGATGCGAACTACAACGGCGCACCTGCGCTGAATATTTTTGATGGTTTTGTCAATTCTAGCGATCACGATTACGCGATTGATCAAGAGCGTAAAGCTGCCCAAACTGCTTTACAACAGGTTCGCTGCCAACTTGGGAAAACCTATTTACCGATCATCAATGGTCAAGCGGTAGAAACGGAAACCTATATTGAATCTGTCAATCCTGCGAACTCTTCGCAAGTAGTCGGTAAAATCGGACTAGCCAGCATCGATCAAGCCGAAGCTGCCGTTAAATCCGCTAAATCCGCCTTTGCATCATGGAAAAAACTCAGCGCTAAAGAACGGGGCGATATTCTCCGTAAAGCTGCCGACATCATGGAAGAGAAACGCGAAGAATTGATTGCGTGGATTTGTTGGGAAGTGGCTAAACCGATCCGTGAAGGTAATGGCGAAGTTTCCGAAGCGATCGATTTCTGCCGCTACTATGCCAAAGAAATGGAGCGCCTCGAGTCGGGCGTACAGCGCAATATCCCTGGGGAAGATAATACTTACATCTATCAGCCTCGCGGCGTGGTCGTCGTGATTTCGCCTTGGAACTTTCCCTTTGCGATCGCCTTGGGTATGAGTGTAGCTGCGATCGCCGCAGGTAATACTGTCATCCTCAAACCCGCTGAGCAGTCCTCAGTAATTGGTGCAAAAATTGCCGAAGTTCTCCAAGCCGCAGGATTACCCACAGGCGTATTTACCTATCTTCCTGCTAAGGGTTCGACCGTCGGCGCTCACTTGGTCAAACATCCCGATGTGCATCTAATTGCCTTCACAGGTTCCCAACAAGTCGGCTGTCAAATCGTTACGGAAGCCTCAATTTTGCGTCCTAAACAAAAACACATGAAGCGCGTCATTGCGGAAATGGGAGGTAAAAATGGCATCATCATTGATGAAAGCGCCGACCTCGATCAAGCCGTAGTGGGCGTAATGAATTCCGCCTTTGGTTTCGCAGGTCAAAAATGTTCCGCTTGTTCGAGAGCGATCGTCCTCGCTCCTGTTTACGACAACTTCATGGAGAGATTAGTAGAAGCCACCCGTTCTCTAATTGTCGGTGAAGCTCACCTTCCAGACACCAAACTCAGTGCTGTGATTGACGCTGCTGCTCAACGCAATATCCAGAAATACATCGCGAAAGGTAAAGAAACCGCCAAGCTCACCTATGAAGGCGAAGTTCCCAATCATGGTTTCTATGTCAGTCCAACTATCTTTGGCGATGTCGATCCTGACAGTGAGATCGCCCAAGAGGAAATCTTTGGTCCCGTGTTGGCGGTAATCAAGGCGAATAGTTTTGATGAGGCTCTGGCGATCGCTAATGGTACGAACTTCGCGCTGACTGGCGGTTTATATTCGCGCACTCCTTCCCATATCGAACGCGCCTATCGCGAGTTTGAAGTTGGCAATCTCTACATCAATCGCGGCATCACAGGCGCATTGGTAGATCGCCATCCCTTCGGCGGTTTCAAGTTAAGCGGTATCGGTTCCAAAGCTGGCGGACGCGATTATCTATTGCAGTTCCTAGAGCCAAGGTCAATCACCGAAAATACTCAGCGTCAAGGCTTTGCACCTCTTGACGGGATTGAATAGTTAGATTCAGGCAAGGGGCTTAAGCCCCTTGTTTTTTTGGATATACTTTGTAAAAGCTGTATCGCCTAAACCTATGATCCATACTATTGAGCAAAAATCTACATTGACGAAACGGGGGATGGCAGGGTATAGAACATTCTGTGGCAGGAAGTAGAAGTGAGAGCGGTAAAAGAGTGTTGAGCGCTTTGCGCTCTCAAAAAATTTTCTGTACTACTCAATGCCTCAATAGGCTGTATAAATCGAAATAAAGTAAATATTTCCAAGGTGCTGACCGTTGCGAACGGTTAACTACATTTACATTGGTCTATATTTTAGTTAGAATGTTGACAACTTTATTGTTTGGGGCTTTGCCATGAAATTACTCAAAGTTCATGTCCACAACTATCGTCATCTCAAGGATGTTTCACTAACCTTTGAGCCAGATTTATATCCACAAGTTTTTGCGATCGGCAGCGAAAATGGTGGTGGGAAAAGCACCTTATTACAACTAATTTTTACTTTTTTACATTGTACCCCACATTCTAAATTACACAAGTTTGCGATAAACGCTATTCAGCATATGAAAAGCACTCTTGAGTACTGGGAAGAGAAAATCCATCAAATTATTGATATTGATTTGCTTGATAAAGATGGCAAAACTATTTCAATCTCGTACTTACTTTATCCAGTAAGTTCACAAGAGCCAGAGAATCCTGAGAATTTGTCTATTTATGATGCAATTCATTTATTGTTTAAAGCAGAATTATTAAAAAAGCAAATAATTTCTTTACAGTTAAAGAAGAAAACTATTGAAAGCAATCTGAAGGGTTTTGTTGTTAGTAATATTGAAGACAGAAATCGAAAGCAAGAACTTCAGGCTAGCTTAAAACCTATAAGAGAAGAGCTTAGTATTCTTCAAGATATGTTGGGGGATATACCAATAAATGAATACAATCAAATTTTACTCAAAGAAGATTTAGAACTTTTACTTTTTCTAAAACTTCCAAGTTTTGATAAAGTATCGGATTATTGTCTTTGTTGTAAACTCAAAAGCAATTCCTCTTTAAATGGAAATGATATATTGACTAATCTGTCTAAACATATTTTATTGGCGGGTCAAACTACACAGCCATACATTTTTCTAAGCAATGACAGTATTGGAGATATGTTCAACAGTGATAAAAGTTACGAACAAACCCTAGAAAATGCCAGATTAGAAATTGGGAATTTGTACAACTTTAATGCTTTTGCTATTTACGAGATCATAGATGCTTTTAAAATAGCCATTGAAGAAGATACTAAATCTATGATTAAAAGTGGCTACTATGGCAGTAATTTTTCTGAGCTATCAAAAGAATTAAAATTGCTTCTAGGTGGTAACAAAGAAATTATACCTACACCCGAACGCGATGGATTAACAGTTCGTTACTATCTTGATGATAAAAATTATAAAGAACTAAGTTTAGGTGATTTAAGTCATGGCGAACTTAAGAGGGTCTGCTTGTATTCGTGGATTCGACATAATAAAGCATCACAATCTATTGTTTTAATTGATGAAATTGAAAATGGATTACATCCAGATTGGCAATATCAAATCGTAAAAGATTTACAAGAATGGGGTGACAATCAATATATTCTTGCAACGCATTCATTTTATTTATGTGAAGCTCTAACACCACGACATGTTAAAGAGTTAGCCCCAAAAATGAGCCAGCCAATTTTGAACAAATAAATCTATGACTTTTACTGAACAAGAGCAAGAAAAATTTTGCTCTAAAATTATCAAAAGGCGCGATATTCTTGGCTATATTGTTGTTTTGTGTGAAGGCAATCCAACTTTTGAAAACTTATATAATCCCCAACAAATTAGTAAACTTGAACGTATTCCCGATGCAAACTTTTGGAAATCAACTATTCCTAAATGGTGGAATCGAAAGCAGCCTAAGTTTATACCTTGTGGTGGACGAAGCTCAGTTTTATCAGTTTATGCCCAGTTAAAAGCTATCCACATTAGTGATCCAGAAAACTCTTACCTCAATCCAGATAAGCTTTTTGCACTGGTTGATCTAGATTTACAGCCATGTCCATTATTGAATTTTTGCGATCAATATCCTGATATTGAGGATCTATACTATGCAACTTATCAAAACTATCGAGTATGTAAAGAAGCTATTTGGGACTCACATATCTTAGTTACTGGCTGGAGTCACAAAGAATCCTATTTTTTAGAGCCAGATTTACTATCCCATCTACAAGCAGAAAGTGAATATACATTGTATTGGGATCAAGATACTTTGATTGCTGATGATATCTATCAACAAATAGCCAAGGATTTACCGATAGATAACAGGGATTTAAAAAATGGAGATCTAAAAATATATTTCCACCGTGCATTTAGACGGATCTCGTCTTGTTTTAAAAATCCTGCAAATAATCCAGACGAATTATCTGAAATGTGGCTTGAATCTTTCAATCAATGTATTTCTACAACCGATTCGACAGCAAAAAGAAAGCTTATTGACTGTTTGCTAACTATTGGTAAAGCTAAACCTTATTGGGAGAATAAGATGAACAAAAAAATTACCATTACCCATCAATATCAGGTATCAAGTGAACAGGCTTTGCGAGATAGTCTGATTTTAGAAATTGGCAAGTTCTATAGTGATCGGACTCCCTACCCATCTGAGGCTGAAATTTCAAATATCCCATATCATATTCCGCATTGGATTTATGCACTTTGGGAATGTGAGCAGAAAAATAGATAGAGGCGTTTTTTACCCTAGCTTACTCAAAAAACTATGATTAAAACTCAAATTTTAGAAGCAATCAAACAAATGCCGAATAGCGATGTATTGGAGGTAATCTAATGTCACAAAATATTGAACAAAAAATAAAATCACTCGCCCGTTCAGACGTTATGCAAACCCTCTCCATGCATCGCCATGAACTAAAAAGACTCGGCGTAAAATCTTTGCGATTATTTGGCTCTGTCGCCAGAGACGAGGCAAGACCTGACAGTGATATTGATTTTTTAGTTGAATTTGTTAGTGATCCATCATTCTTTGAACTGTTTGAAGTGCAGTATTTTCTTGAAGATTTATTCCATTGTAAAATTGACTTAGGGATGGAAGAATCATTAAAAGAACATTTAAGAGAACCAGTACTCAAGGATGTGATCAATGCCCTCTAGACATTGGAAATTAAGAATCACAGATATTTTGCAAGCCGTCCAAGATATCGAGCAATTCACACAGGAGATGACCTTTGAAGAATTTAGGAAGAATAAGATGGTTGTCCAATCCGTACTTTACAACTTCGTGATTATCGGTGAAGCATCCGCTAACATACCTGATGAAATCCAATCACTCGATCCCACAATTCCTTGGCGTAAAATGAACGATATGCGTAACGTGATGGCTCATGAGTATTTTCAAGTAAATCTTTCTATTGTTTGGCAAACAATTCACAGAAATTTACCACCGATTTTGCCGAAGCTGGAAAAGCTCATAGAGAATCCCTGGTGTTAGGATTAATTGGTGGTTAGAGGAGGCGATTTTTTACTCTAGCTTATTCAAAAAACTATGATCAAAACTCAAATTTTAGAAGCAATCAAACAAATGCCGAATAGCGATCGCTTAGAGGTAATCGAATTTGCCTTAAAGCTGCTACGACAAGACATAAACAGACCAGAAAAACTTAGCTTAAGAGAGGCTGCTGAAATCATGCGCCCCTTCTATGCTGAAAATAGCAACCTGACTGAATTTGTCGATACCAATAACGAAGACTTCTATGAGTACCAAGACTATGCTTAGAGGTCAAATTTGGCTGTATAGTGCCGATCCTAGCATCGGCGATGAAATTGGAAAAACTCGCCCCTGTATAATTGTTAGTAGTGACGAAATCGGCGTGCTACGACTAAAAGTCATTGTTCCGATTACAGGATGGAACCCAACATTTGCCCAAGTCCCTTGGATGGTGAAGCTTGAACCCACAACAGAAAATAGACTGAGCAAATTATCGACCGCAGATACATTTCAAATTCGCTCTGTTTCTCAACAACGACTAATCAAGCAAGTAGGAACTCTGGACGATGAGACAATGCAAGAAATTAGCCAAGCCTTAGCCATTGTTTTGAAGATCGGTAACTAAAACCATGACACAGACTATCGAACAAAAAACAACGCTGTGCGATCGCGATCTTAATTTGTGGTTAGAAGAGGCGA
>JADBWK010000140.1 GCA_020404895.1 Pseudanabaena sp. M085S1SP2A07QC
ACAATCGAGCTTTGATAATTACTTTACAGGCTGCCTCGGTGATCCCCGAACCAATGGGTAAATTGGCTGCGATAGCTTCAACATAATGCATTTGGTGATGATGATTGCGAAAATAAGTAATGGCATCATGGAATCCTTCAAGAACAGATTTAGAAACTCGTTTCGGTTGGATAATTTCCATCTCGGCAAGTAAAACCTTCGCAAATCCTGAATCATGCTTAAGTTTATGGCAGTGAGGATCCATCCAAGCCTGACCAGTACATGAATGGAGAAAAGAACCTTGACAATATTCATTGATACTTCATTCATCATTGCCCTCATCAACGAACGCGATCAATATCACACCCAAGCCCTAGATTTAAGCGATCGCTACATCGATCAAACCTTAGCCATCACCGATGCAATACTTCTCGAAATCGCCAACTCCCTAGCCCGTAGATACAAAAATGAAGCAATAGAAGTAATCGAACAATTTCTCAATTCAGAAGATGTTGAAGTTATTCGCCTCACACCTGAAATATTTGACCGCGCCTTTGAGCTATACAAAACCCGCCCAGACAAAGAATGGGGCTTAGTGGATTGCGACTCATTTATAGTCATGCAAGATCGTCATATTCGAGAAGTTCTCACCTTCGATCAACATTTTGCACAAGCAGGATTCCAGATCCTTTAGAGCGATCGCATTGTAGATGTGCTGATAGGCGATCGCCATGAGCGATAATTAATTGAGATCGCATTAGGAAAACATCCAATGTCACAAATCACCACCCAGATCGACCTCGAAACAACCGACAAACTCACCTATATTCAGCAGCAAACAAATCAAGAACTGCCTGAAATCCTTCGCGCTGCCATTAACGACTACTACCAAAAGCTCAAGCAAAAAAAGCAAAAGACACCCTTTCAACTGCTAGAAGAATCAGGATTTATTGGTTGCTGCTCAGTAGAAAGCGACCTATCAGTTAACTACAAACAAGCCCTAGCAAACGAACTTGAGGCGAAATATGGTAATCGTTGACACAGGCTTCTGGTTAGCCCTAGCAGATCGACAAGACACTTACCACAAATCAGCTAAACGCACACTCCAACAGGTTGACGAACAACTGATTACAACATGGTGTGTAGTCACAGAAACCTGCTATATGCTGCTCAAACGAAAAGGAGTACCAGCACAAGCGGCTTTCATGACCTCGATCTCAAATAATGCATTTGAGTTGTTCGATCTCCAATCCCAGCACGCACCAAGGATTGCTCAACTCATGCAGCAATATGCCAATCTCCCAATGGATTTAGCCGATGCCTCCCTCGTTATCTTTGCCAAAGAGCTAGGTCATGGGCGCATTTTATCCGTTGACTATCGAGATTTCAATACCTATCGCTGGAAAAACAACCAACCATTTCAGAACCTTTTCCAAAACTAATTAGTTTAGATAGAAGACTTTGTTTGAGCGATCACATTGTAGATTTGATGATAGGAGATCGCGCTGCATTGACTCCCTATTATTGCCCCAACTAACAACAACCATTTGATCCACTTGATCCACGCCCGACAGTTTAACTTTAGCTAGTAAATCAAGACTTGATGTAACCCTAGACATACTAAAATGGCTCTGAGAAGAAATTTCAATATTTCTTGATCTCTATGTATCCCATCATTAAATTTATATTCTAGACAAACCCAAGGTCAAAAAATCTATGGTCGCAACCCCTGAAACCACAAACGCAGCCACTCCCGCCTTTACTGAAGGCATTCAGTACTTTGGCGAACCGTTGGAGGGGTTCGACGAGCTAGGACTTGTACCTGTACTCAGCCCAGAAAAATCTGGCGTTACTGACCCTAGCGATCGCGCCGCCGTATTTCAAACCTTACTCGCTGCCGATGCTTTACGCTATCTCACCCTACAAGTCACAGCAAGCAAAGCATCAGGACACCCAGGTGGATTTGCGAGTAGCGCTGAAGCCGTCGCAGCCTTTTATATGCTGGGTCACAAGAACATGCCCACCGAAGTTGGACACCACGCCCCTGGTTACTACAGCGCCATGTTTCTCGATCGCTCTCTCGAAGACATGGGCATCAACACAGTAACGCAAATGCGCGATCGCTATCGTGAAAAACATGGCTTGCTTGGTCACTTATCAGGATTCATCCCAGGGATTCTCGCTCCTGCTGGTCCCCTTGGACAAGGACAACATTTTGCGATGGCAGCAGCCCTGTTGCATCGCGACAAGCTTTTCCCAGTGACGATGGGCGATGGTGGCATGGGTGAACCCTATCCAATTAGCTCAATCGCTCACTTTCATACAGCCTATCCTGAAGTCACCAATTTTATTCCGATTCTGGTTTGGAATGGCTATAGTCAAGAACATCACAGCATGGTTTCGACAAAGACCAATGCGGAAATGGTTGCTTTCTGGAAAGGGAACGGCTTTGATGAAGTAATTTTGATCGACGCGAAGGATTTTGATGATCAGAATCAACCAGAAGCCTATGTTGATAGCACCGCTTTCTCTTTCAAGCAACGACTAGCTTTTACAGAAGCAGTTCTTGTCGGTGTAGACAAAGCCGCAAAACTAGCCTTTGGGGGCAAGCTGACTGTATTTATCATCAAACAACTTAAGGGCGCTGGAGTTCATGCACTCGGTGCAAAATCCCATAACCTCTATGCTCATCACACCCTTGAGAATCCTGATGTAGTAGCTGGCTTGAAATCCCGTGCACTCAATCCTGAAGCATGGCAAACTGTTCGCACTAATTTAGAATGGGCTGGCGGTGGTTCTTCTTCTAAAACTGCGGTTACAGAATCAGTTCTAGCATTAACCGATTTGGGAACTTTGCCATTAGAAGAATATGCGGCTGGGGAAGCAAAGATTTCCACAACAGCGATGGGGCGCTTAGTGGGCTATGTCGGACAAACCGATAAACGCTACATCGTCACTAATGCTGATGGAAATGAAGCTTCAGGGATTGCCAATATCAACCAAGCTCTGAAAATCAATCACCCCACTGAGGATGCACTTTATAATCAAGGACCAGGTGGACAAGTCTACGAACCATTGAGCGAAGATGCTTGTGCAGGCTTAGCGGTTGGCTTGGCACTAATGGGTAGCCGTACCCTTTGGTGTTCCTACGAATCCTTTGCGATTAATGGACTTCCGATTTGGCAAACAGTTACTCAGGCGATGGCAGAGCTGCGCCGCCCTACTCCTGCCACTGTATGCTTATTTACCGCAGGAGCTTTGGAGCAAGGTCGCAATGGCTGGACACACCAACGCCCTGAAATTGAAGGCTACTTTGCCTCAATGATGCGTAACGGAAATATATTCCCACTCTTCCCTCTTGATGCGAATAGCATTCAAGTTTGCTATGAATGGGCGTTGAAGGCCGTGAATAAGGGTGTCGTGATTACCGCCAGCAAATCCCCTTTGCCAATCCGTACTACCTTTGAGCAGAACCGTCAGGCTCTTGAAGATGGCGCAATTACTTTGCAAGAAACCGCAGGTAATAAAAAAGTGATCTTCGCTGTCATCGGTGACATGATGTTGATCCCTGTGTATGAAGCAGCCCAAAAACTCGCAGAACAAGGAATTGGTTCCAAAATCGTCTCTATTATCAGCCCTCGTCGCCTCTATCGTCCAACCGATGTTGCCTGGGATACTTGCTCAGAGCCAGATGGAAAGTTCTTGAGTGATGCTGATTTTGAGACTTTCTTTGGTGGTGATGCTCTGATTGGTGTCGTCGGTGGTGCTTCTGCGATGCTAGAGCCTGTAATGCTCCGCAGCAATAGCAAGCGCGATGTCTTCTCATGGAAGCGTGGTGAAACAACTGCATCTGCTGGTCAGTTGTTTGATTTCAATGGCATGAATGCTGATGCTATTTGTGATCGCGCCAAGCAGTTGATTGGCTAATCTTTAATAAGGCGTGCTTTGCACGCCTTACGCACACGCATTTAGAAACCATTTAAGAATTGTCTAGATCCACCCAGCCCCCCTTAAAAAGCTACGGTGTACACACAAGTCAGTTTGTGCGTGAAATCAAAGAAATTACCCCACCCTAACCCTCCCCTTTACAAGGGGAGAGAACAAGATTTCTAGTCTTCCCCCTTTGCAAGGGGGAATTAAAGGGGGTAAGTCCGACTTGTGTGTACACGGTAGCCCTTAAAAAGCAGGGCTATTTCAAAAACTAGGTAATTGAAGATAATAAGAGTAAATATACTTTTCAATATTTTCTTTATACTATTTGACTCAAAACAACTAAATTTAGCTAATTTCTCTGATCGGCGTTAGTGCTAATCAATGACTCAAATGGCTAAATCTCGTTTAAAGTCTGATACTTTAATCAAAAGTTAAAGACTAAATTTAGTCAAATATAGCAATGTAAGCTTTGCTTAGGACATAAAACCCAAAAGATGGCAGAGCGAAGCTCTGCCATCTTTTGGGTTTTGAATTGTCCTATCTATCTCTTACGTTGCTATAATAGTAAATACTAGAATAATTAACATTAAAAGCTATTTATCAATCCCTTACTCTGATTTACTCATTTTTGAAATAGCCCTGCCCCAATTCTGGGGGGAACAAGATTATCCCAGAATTGGGGGAGTTAGGGGGCAAAAACATTGGCTTTAGATAAAAAAATTGTGTATATTGACTTCTCAAACATGCTCTTAGCGATCGCTCTGGCTTTGTATCTTAGGCGATCATTTTTTCTAAAAACTGACATCTTCGTAAAGATTGTCAAACTTCCCTTCAAAGTTGATGCTCGATAATTGGAATTTATCTTGCTCTCCAGAATATGACTTTAACACCCATAATCCCTCTTCATTGCGGCGAAAGCATTCAAGACTCTGGCGTTTGGTGCTAACTAGAACGTACTCTTCTAGAGTTTCTATTTGTTGATAATCAGCAAATTTATCGCCGCGATCAAATCCCTCAGTAGATTTAGATAGAACGTCTATAATTAGTTTTGGGAATCGCTTATGATTTGGAGTTTGGGCATCACTAGGATCGCAAGTTACCATGACATCTGGATAATAAAAACGATTTAATGAATCGATTCTCGCTTTCATGTCAGAGATATAAACACGGCAATTAGAGCCACGCAAATGGCTACGGATCATCGTAAAAGCATTGCTTGCGATCGTGACATGAGGATCGTTTGCGCCGGCCATTGCATAAACATATCCATCGATATATTCATGTTTAATTTCGCTTATTTCCTCCATTTCGAGATATTCGTCGGGAGTTATGTAATTAAACCCTGGTGTGGCAATCATAATTTATCTCATGAGCCGGGAGGGAGTATCGAAGTTAATGCGATCGCAAAATCAGGAAATGCTAAAGGCGAGGCTTGGTTTGGCTCAGTAAGAATAAGCTGCTCGGTGTAACCTGTTGGCGTTGGTTTACGAAAGATATGCAGTTGACGTTTTTGGGGAGCCAGAACCCAGTAGTCAGCGATACCAGCCTTGGCATAGAGTTGATCTTTGATTTCACAATCCTGTTTTAGCGTGGAGTCGGCAACTTCTACGACAAGATAAATTTGCTCAGGACGAGGATGTTGTTCAACATAATCTAAAACTGTCCCTTGGGCGATCGCTAAATCTGGTTCTGGTTCTGAGAAATCATCTAAATGAATGGGGTCTTGGGTGCGAACTAATGCCAAATTACCGAGGCGATCGCGCAAAACATTGGCAAGTAAATGTAATGAGGTGACATGGGGAGTTCCTTTGGCAGCCATCAGGGTGATTTGTCCAGTAATTAGTTCTGTGCGATCACCACTGAGAAGCCCCAAATCACTCATGCGATGATAATCCTGTACTGTCCAACGCTTGAGATTTGCTGGCTCTATCGTGATGACTGTTTGGGGGATGTTTGCAAGAGTCATGATCTTAGACAGTCAGTAATATTTGACATCTCCTATTTTATACCTTTAGTTAGGGCTTGCTGAAAAAGGGACTACGCGGAAAGTAGTGGGTAAAGAGGAAGGGGATAATACTTTGACTGTCTACTAGGAAAATGCCAAGAAAAAGAATTAAAGTTAAAAAGGGTTTTCC
>JADBWK010000141.1 GCA_020404895.1 Pseudanabaena sp. M085S1SP2A07QC
CAACATGGACAAAACGGCAAATATTAGATGGAGTATTTTACCAACTCAAGAATGGATGTAATTGGGCAGACTTACCCAAAGATTTGCCCCCATACTCCACAGTTTACTGGCATTACAAGCAATGGCGAGCATCAGGAGTACTGAGGGAAATCATGACTGCATTGCACGAGCAGGTGAGAGAACAAGCAGAAAAAAAGCCTAAGTGGACAACCTTAATCATCGTCGATTCACAGGCTACCAAAAACACCTGTAATGCAACAGAACTTTAGATAATGCTAATGCCAGAATTCACCTTTGCTTCATCAGGCTTATGCTTAAGCGCCTTGCTATCGCTTTCTAAGATACCAAATGGGTTTTCTATATTGACAAACCTTTCCACCCAGAGGAATTAGTGAATACAGTAAATGAGTTGTTAAGAATATCGTAGGGTGGGCGTTGCCCACTCTACCTTTGATCTTTTCGTATTAAGATAGAAAAACAGTAGAGATTTGCTAGTCTTGGTTAACTAAATCTCTACTCAAAAATTTCAATCTACGAAAAGTAATAGAGATTAACGTGTCTGGGAATGTATCTATAGATTTGCCACAAGATTTGCCACAAGATTTGCCACAAGATTTGCCACAAGATTTATTAGAGTCGATCCAACGTACTCGCACCGCTGCGATCGCCTTGGCGAAACTACCAAGCGAGGCAAAGAATAATGCATTAAAATCGATCGCAGTTGCCTTAGAACAACAATCTGAAATGATTTTGGTAGCCAATCACAAGGATGTCGCTGCTGCCAATGCGAACAAATTACCCATCGCCTTGATTGCCCGTCTCAAGTTGGATGCAAATAAACTGAAAAGCATGGCCGCAGGTGTGCGCGATGTAATCCGCCTTGATGATCCGAGCGGTGATCGCCAGATTCATCGTGAACTAGATACAGGGCTAGTATTAGAGCGTTTGTCTTGTCCTTTGGGCGTAATAGGCGTGATTTTTGAAGCGCGTCCTGATGCTGTTACCCAAATTGCCGCGCTAGGTATTAAGTCAGGTAATGGCGTAATTCTCAAAGGCGGTAGTGAAGCTGTACATTCCTGTGAAGCGATCGCTTTTGTCATGTATAAAGCATTAGAAGAGCTATTTACAAAACATGGCGGTGTATCGCCCCATGTGGTTCAGCTATTGACCACCCGCGCCGAAACTTCGGCAATTTTAAAGATGGATAAACTTATCGATCTGATTATTCCTAGAGGTTCCAATCAGTTTGTCCGCTATATCCAAAATAATACCCATATTCCAGTTCTCGGTCATGCTGACGGAGTCTGCCATTTGTATGTAGACGAGTCGGCAGATTTAGATAAAGCAGTAGCGATTGCAGTTGATAGCAAAACCCAATATCCATCGGCTTGTAATGCGATCGAAACAATGTTGGTACATAGTGCGATCTCATCCCAATTCTTACCATTAGCTTTAGCAGCCTTACAAGAACGAGGTGTTGAACTGAGAGGATGCGATCGCACTCAAAAAATTATTGCGATCAATCCTGCTAATGAATCAGATTGGGGCATGGAATACTGCGACTTAATTTTGTCTATCAAAATTGTTGATTCTCTAGAAGAAGCAATGACCCATATCACTACCTATGGCTCTAAACATACTGAAGCGATCGTTGCTGAGGATCAAGCGATCGCTGATATCTTTACGAGTGATATCGATGCATCTGGTGTATATCAAAATTGTTCAACCAGATTTGCTGACGGTTTTCGATACGGGTTTGGGGCTGAGGTGGGCATCAGCACTAACAAGATGCCACCGCGTGGTCCCGTTGGTTTGGAAGGGCTAGTTACTTATAAATATCGACTTGTGGGCAACGGTCACATTGTGGCTGATTACGCTGGGACTAATGCTAAAGCTTTTACCCATCGTGATTTATAACAATAAATAAAGGTGGCGCTTCGCGCCACCTTTTTTATTAAGAAAGAAATGTTTAATAAGCTAATCGGCATTTATCTTTCAAGCTATATCCCTTAACATAAGGGCTTCACGACCACTTTCATGCAACTTGAATGCCGATTAGCTTACCAATTCACAAAAGTGTACCGACACTTCTGTGAATTGGTTTTAAAAGTGTTGCAAAGCGACACTTTTAAAATATTTCTTGCTTCTGGTTTAAGCACAAGGCGCTGTATGTAGACAATTTGAAACTAAAAGAGCTTATGTCAGTCTTGTAGAGTATGGTACAATCTCGGCCAATTTCATTTTTTGCTACCTTCAGCACAAGCATATGAGACCCCTCACACAAAACACCCTTCGTAACGCGGCTCTTGGACTAGTATCTCTTTTGAGTGTTAGCACCATAGCCAACATTAGTTGCCCTGCTAACGCCCAATCTTTCCCGAATGACTCCCTTCCAGCAGTTCCCCCCAATACTAGTAGTACACAGTACCTCGTATATTTACCCAATGTGGCAAATATCAAACAGGCAAAGATATTGGCTCCAGATGCATTTGCTAGCCGATTAGATACAGGCGAACAGGTTGTACAGTTAGGTCGCTTCAATAACTTAAATCTAGCTCAACGCCGCGCTGCTCAGTTTAGTCAGGCAGGGCTAAATCCACAGATCAAAACTGTGCAGAGTAAATTTTCCACTATGCCATCTGCGTCTATAAATTCTATTCCTACTATCCCCAACAATAACCCACCATCAACATCTGCCCCGATTCCAGTAGAATCAATTCCAATTCAGACAACACGGACAAATGAGCCATTACCGAATGTACCTGGTTCAGAGTTTCCTAATAGTAATGCAATCGAAATTGTGCGATCGCCTCAGCCACTACCCCCACCAAATCAGTCAATTCAATCACAAGGCATTCCAGCAATCCCATCTCAAAGCGTACCTGCTGGCACACAGCTACGCTATTTCGTGATTATTCCTACAGGCTTAGTATCTGAGTTGCAACGAGTGCAAGCGATCGCCCCCAATGCTCAACTAAGATCTTCCTACCGTGGCACTTATATCGAAGTACAGGGCTATCCTGATCGAGGTAGTGCCGAGACTTTGAGTCAAACTATTCGTCGTCAAGGTTTTGATAGTCGTGTCGTATTTTTCTAAATAATTTCTCCCACTTTGCGATCGACAGTGTACACACAAAAGAATAAGCCTTATACCAATGCACAGAAGTGTTGCAACACTTCTGTGCATTAAAAATCTAATCCTGTAAGGGTTTTTAATTCACAAAATGGCATAGCCGTTTTGTGTTTTGGTATAAATCAGCAATTCTCATTATGAAACGGATTTTGGTATTTCCAGCGCCAAAGGTGCTGGAAATACCAAAATCGGTTTGTTGAAAGCACGCCTGTGGCGTGCTTTCAACAAACCGATTTTTATAATGAGAATTGCTGGGTACAAATAGGGCTTGCTGCAAAAGTACCTATAGCAATGTAAGCTTTGCTTAGGACATAAAACCCAAAAGATGGCAGAGCTTCGCTCTGCCATCTTTTGGGTTTTGAATTGTCCTATCTATCTCTTACGTTGCCATACAGCAATTGCGGCTCGTTTGATCGCAAAGCGCTATAAGCAGAAAGTAGGAGCCAAAGACGAGATAACTCTTTGATTGTCTACATTGCGCTTAAGTCGGTTCAAAATCCTAAATCTGCTTTAGCCGCCTCTGCAACCCGCAAAACTTCTGGAGTTGAAATTTCTTCCCAAGGCACTTCACCGATCTCGCGATAGAAAGTTTCATCATAGGGACGAGTTTGCACCACGACAGGCATTGGCACTGCATGACCGAGAACTAAAGCTTGCTGCTTAGAATCTAGTTTTGACAAAATTGTTCGTAAATTGCCACTGCCAGCTACGCCAGTAAAAATTGCGTCGATATCTTTCTCATCATTGAGCAACGCCGTAATTCTGGTTCCAATTTGGGACATTACCTCGTTATCAATTCCTGACGGGCGTTGATCGACGATTAGCAAAGTCACAAAATATTTCCGCATCTCGCGAGCAATCGTCCCAAATATAGTCTGTCTAGCCGTATTTGGAGCCAGAAAACGATGGGCTTCTTCGATGGTGATTGTTAACTGCTGCGGGCGATCGCAAATATTTTTAGTCTGCAAAAATCGCTCAGCCTGTTGCACATAAGAATGGTGAATCCGCCTCGTAATGATATTTGTCGCCAACATATAGGAAAGTAGATTTGATTGCGAACCAAACTCAATGACGATATGTTTCCCAGCCGCGATCGAATCGAGAATACGCTTAATGTAGTTTTCGGGGGAGGTTGAGCGTAAATACTTGAGATCATCTAGACGTGTGAGTTTACGTTGGAGCGCCATAATTGATGACTTACTCCCCATTTTCTGTTCGCAAAATTCTTGAATTTCCGAATTGGTCATGGCAAGTAATCGCGAAATCCAACTTTTTCCAAATTCATTCCGTAGAATAATCGCATTTTCTAAACTAGCTTCGGAGAGATTTAATTCTTCACGGATTAGCATCAAATCTTCGACATCGATTTGGTCGTAGCTGATGTAAAGCTCCTGAGCATCTCGCACTCCCCGCCGCTTCGTTGAGTCTGGATCGAGGGTATAAATCTGTACCTGTGCAGGAAATAGCTGTCGTAAACCTTTAACTGTGCTAAATCTTTTGCCTTCAGTTGCAGCTTCCCACCCATATTCTGAATGCATGTCAAAAATCAGATTCACCGCCGCTTGCTTACGGATAATTCCTGATAGTAATAGTCGTGTCAAAAAAGATTTACCAGTTCCTGATTTACCAAAGATGCCGTTACTGCGCTCTACAAAGCGATCGAGATCAAGACAAATTGGCACAGGCATATCAATTGGCTGCCCGATCGCAAAGTTACGTTTATGGGGATCATCTTCCCAACCAAATACAATCCGAAAATCCCTCTCAGTCGCATCAAACACCTGCGAGAAATGGCTTGGAATTGTCTTTACTGGCAAAAGTTGAAAATCACTTATTTCTTCGACAGTTTCATAAGCTTGTGATTTCTTCCGCTTTGTTTTCTTAACACGATCGCTATTTTGACTAGTAGCTCGCTGAGTAATGAGGTCAAAAGGATTTGCAGGAAAAAACATTAACATTGGCGTTAAATTGATCGTGCCAAAAGTCCCAGTACCTGCCAAAATTTCGGTTAAAAAAGTATTCTCAGGATCAGGCGGATTCATGAGAATACGGGGACTAGCCGTACCTAGAGTGACATCGGTGAGGATGCAAAAAAAGCGCGTATGCCGACCATGCACCACCAGAAACTTCCCGACGCGCATATCTTCGACGGAAATCTCGCCATTTAGTCGAACTTCTAAGCCGTCGCTTAAAGAACCCTGAACAACAATTCCTAATGGTTGCAATAAATCCATGCCAAACCTGCATTGAGTCTGCATACTTTTGCATAGCATAACAAAATAGAGGAGAAAACTAAGTTTTCTCCTCTATTTTTTGCTTGCAGTTGAATACTAATATTTTTTAGAACGCTATACGCTCTAAAAAAATGATTTAGTAACGACCACCGCCACCGCCAGACTTGTTATAGCCGCCGCGACCGCCGCCGCGACCGCCGCCGCCAAACGAGTCATTATTCTCGCGAGGCTTAGCCTTGTTGACTTTGAGTACGCGACCCATCCACTCAGCACCGTCTAGCGCTGTGATGGCTGCATCTTCCTCAGCATCTGCACTCATTTCTACAAATGCAAAGCCGCGAGCGCGACCAGTTTCACGATCAGTAGGGAAATGAACACGTGTGACCTTGCCGTAGTCTTCAAAAACTGGCTTTAAATGGTCTTGAGTAACTTCATAGGACAAGTTACCAACGTAAATAGACATTATGCTTTCTCCAAGAATTCAATAAGTATGTAGAGATAGAGATGTCGGAGAGAAGCTTGTCACGATGAAACAGAAAAAAACTGCCAGTACAGAAAACAATTACTACAACCGATAAATACTTTTACCTTACGGTAAATAGTTTAGCGCATATGATTTAAATTTGGGCATAATGTTACATTTAATTTATTTTGCAACAATTAACCCAAACAAACCAAAACCCCAAAGTAGAGTTGCGGCGCAACTCTACTTTGGGGTTTTGGTTTTGAGCAAATACCATTCCGCCAAAAGTAGAATTAGCACCAAGCCCCTCCCCTTTATACCAATTCACAAAAGTGTGACAACACTTTTGTGAATTAAAAACTAAACCCAGTAAGGGTTTTAAAATCAAGAAATGGCGTAGCCATTTCTTGATTTGGTACTACTTTTTGATATTTAGTCCATCCAGCCGATATTTTTATTGTTTATGCGCTGTAACTGTTCGTTAGAGCCAGTTGGACGCGCATAGGGATTACGATCGCGATGGGGATAGGGTTGTTCAACAGGCTGTTTACGAGGAGTTGCTCTATTGTTCTGAGGGCTTTGCGACACCAATTGCGAAGAACTAGCAACCTCAACTACAGGGGGCTGAGCTAACTCTTTGGTTGATTCTAAGGTCTTAATCTGCTCCGAAAGTTGAATATTCGCTTCGGCTAAGCGCAAATTATCGCGTTTGACTTCCACGAGTTGTTGATCTAATTCATTTTTGAGACTCTCGATCGCTACCAGTGATTTCTGTAAAAGCTCGATATTGGTATGGCTAAATTTCAAATCCTTTTGCAAATCAGCTACAGTTTGTGACAGTTCAGTTTCTCTTTGTCGAGACTGAGCGAGTGATAGCTCTAGATCAGAAACTTTTGCTTTTGTGCGATCGTCCAAACTTGGAGATTTTGCTGCTGCATTTAGTTCAGGACGAATAGAAGCTTTACTGACTGGCTCAGCAATGGTTTCTGCCTTTACTTCGATAGTTTGTTCAGTTGAATCGCTATTAGCTGGAGTTTCAGTTTCTTTCTGGACTTCATCGCGCAATAAATCTGAAATTCCGACTTTCTTTTTGATTGACATTATTTTGTATTTAGTTCTATAAAACAGCTATTTTCATTATGAGAGTCCGCCGACTTGGAATCTCATAATGCTTTACCTTAAAATATCTCGCCTCAGTTCATCAACCACACGTCTATAGTCTGCTTCTGCTTCTCTCGCATTTTTCCCTTTCCATTCTGTAACTAATTTCCCATCTAGAGCAGCGCGTTCATGAGCTTTATAAGCTCTCACAAAAGCATGAAAAACAGGTACTCCAACTTCTTGCAAAGTATTTTGAGCCTCAAGTGCTTCATTGAGGCAGCGAGGATCAACACGGGTTAACAGAACTCGATGGGGAACTTGGGCAGGTCTTACGGTACTTTTGACAGTATCGATGAGGGCAGTTAAATCCATCGGAGCAGGTGGACTGGGCAAAACCAAATAATCAGCGATCGCTACAACTGTAGCTAATGCATGGGAATGTAGTGCAGGCGGTGTATCTACCAATACTAGATCGTAACTGCTAAGTTTCGGCAATTTTCTTAGATGTGTCGGATCGATTTCTTTGGCAATATCAAAGCCCATGCCCTTCTCACTACGTCCAACCCACCAAGACAAGCTTCCTTGTACGTCCGCATCTACAACTAATACTTTAGTTTCCTGTGCCAAGATACCTGCCAAGGCGATCGCTGTTGTTGTTTTACCTACTCCCCCCTTGCCATTGGTGACGACTACAATTTTTGGGGATTTTGCCATACTGCTAAGACTCTTAATAACTTCTAATTAGAAATATAGCGCTTCACGCTCTAAAGCCCAAAAATAGTTGCGATGAAAGTTAGCCTAGGCTAACTTTCATCGCAACTATTTTATAATCAAAATTCCTAGAGTGATCACAAAACAATCATTCTAGTTTTTTGGGCTTTGATGACTTACTGAAAAATAAAACCGCGATCGCTAAACAAACTAGACCAACATTGATGAAGACATCAGCAATATTGAAAATCGCAAATCTAATAACCCGTATATCGATAAAATCAACCACATAACCAGCTACAAAGCGATCGATGCCATTACCTGCTGCTCCTGCTAAAATACAGCCATAGCCAACCTGTTCCCATCGATTTAAGTTTTTACCAAAAAAACCAAAGGCAACTAACCCTAAACTCACAACCATCGACACCCATTTGAGCCAATCAATCTGACCACTAAACAAGCTAAATGCTGCACCCGTATTGGTTGCATAGGTAAAATGAAAAACACCATTAATCAAGGGAACTGATTTCAATCCCTTTAGATATTGTACGACTAAATACTTAGAGGCTTGATCGAGAACTAATCCCAAAATTGCCGCAGTCCAGTATAGAGAGTTCTCGATTTTGCCAGATGTCATATTAGAAATTTCACTAAAACTTGTAGAAATCAGAGAAACAAATAATTTTTTAAAAGGCTTGTTTTACAAGCTTTTTAAAAAATTATTTGTTGTTTAATTTAGCGCAAAGCGCTGTACAGATATTTATGGATTAATAATACCTAGCCATGCCAATAAACCCTTACCAGTGACAAACTCGATCCCTACCGCGAGGATAAAGCCAATCATCGCAGCTCGACCATTTAATCTTTCTGCATAAGTGTTAAATCCCATTGTCGGATCAGTAGCCTGTGGTACTTGAGTTGGTTCAGTCATGATCGAAAAAATCCTCATTTTGCATAAAATTTAATATGATTTTATCGCAATCACCCACATAAAATCGAGAAAACAGAGACATCGTAATTCGCTCTCCATGGTTTGAGATTTAGCGCTTACTCAATTTAACGCATCGTTTTATATCCCAAAAAAATCTTGCCAGCTATGCAAAATTCAGATTTAGCCTGTTCTGAAACTTTAAGTTTTGTTTTCGGATTGTAACGACCAATTTCTTGTAAACTTAACTAAATAAATATGTAAAACTATAAAATTTTACTGAATTGCAGCTAGCAACATAGTGGAGTGTAAACTGGCTTGGAAAACCATAAGGAAAAAATTTTAGTTGTAGACGACGAAGCAAGTATTCGCCGAATTCTGGAGACACGTCTGTCGATGATCGGTTACGAGGTTGTCACCGCCGCAGATGGCGAAGAAGCGATCGAAGTTTTTCATAAAGAGAATCCCGATTTGGTGGTTCTTGATGTCATGATGCCAAAGCTCGACGGCTACGGAGTATGTCAAGAGCTTCGCAAAGAATCTGACATTCCGATTATCATGCTGACTGCGTTAGGCGATGTTGCTGATCGCATTACTGGGCTTGAATTAGGTGCAGATGATTATGTTGTTAAGCCTTTTTCGCCTAAGGAATTAGAAGCTCGAATTCGTTCAGTATTGCGACGTTTTGATCGCAATGGCACGTCAGGCATACCTAGCTCTGGGGTAATTCATATCAATACGATCAAAATTGATACCAACAAGCGCCAAGTCTATAAATCCGATGAGCGTATTCGCTTAACGGGGATGGAGTTTAGTTTGTTAGAGCTATTAGTTGGGCGATCGGGTGAAGCTTTCTCAAGGGCCGAAATCTTGCAAGAAGTTTGGGGCTACACGCCAGAGCGCCATGTGGATACTCGTGTAGTCGATGTTCACATTTCGCGACTACGTGCGAAGCTAGAAGAAGATCCTAGTAACCCTGAGTTAATATTGACTGCGCGTGGTACAGGCTATCTATTCCAGCGCATCATTGACGGTTCAGAATCTAAACAAGCATAATAATAAAAGTCTGCCGAGGGCAGACTTTTATTATTACTTATGAAACTTGGCGATCGCAAATTCATAAATTTCTGTCAGTCTTTGAGCATGTATAGGCACTGGTCAGATAAGACGTGAGAAGTAAAATAAAGAGGCAGAGACAAGGAGAAAGGCATGGAATGTCCACACTGCCAAAGCAAAAAGATAGTCAAGAACGGCAAAGATTATCACCAAGACGGAAAAGCTGTTCAGAA
>JADBWK010000142.1 GCA_020404895.1 Pseudanabaena sp. M085S1SP2A07QC
CATGACTCTTTTTTTCTCCTCTGTCGATGGCTGATACTGCTTTCTCTCGTAAATCTATGCTGTAAGCTGCTGTCATTTTCGGTTCTTTTTCTGTCTCTTCTATTGCTATATTATGTCCTATCTTAACCTTACTTTGCTATAGATCGGATTCAAAAAAGAATGGCTTATCTTTAACTAATTCCCAAATCTCTGGTTTGAGCAGTTGGGGTAAATCATCTGCACATTTTTGAAATGAACGCAAATAACTTGTGTTTAAATTTCCTCCATAAACTTGATTAAGTAGCATTGGCTGATTCTTGGGACCACCAAAACAAGGATCACCGCCTTCGCCATTGAGAATGATTGAAACTGATTGCTTTGCTAATTTAGCCAATAGTAAATTTGGAACTGTTAAAGGATCGCCGATCGGATCGTCTAAAAGCGCCATTGTTTCTGGTAAAAACTTCCACATATCCCTAAAGGAAATTTCTAAAAGTTGATGTTCTAAACCGCAATGTTGGGCTACCAAACTAGAAAACTCTAACTCGTTGGGCAAGTCCTTCCCAAAGTGAATAGAATAGGCAATAACTTCCTGTTGATGAATCTTGGCACTCAACGCGGCTACGGCACTGGAGTCTAGCCCGCCCGACAAAAACACCCCTACTTTTTCATGTTCAGGCAAGTTTTCTCGAACAACTTGTAGCAATAGGTTGCGTAAGCGATCGGCATAGTAACCCATATCTTCTATTTCCGACTTACTCTTATCTACTATTCTCCAAAAGACGTTTGTTTCTACTTGAGGCAGCGTTAAAACAGTTCCAGACGATAATTCTTTTACTCCTTTCCACATTGTTCGTTCTCCTGGAACAAAAGCACAACATAGATAATCTCTGAGAGCAATGGGGTCTATTTCTGCTTGATGATAGGGGCGTAAAGACTGCAAGCAAGGGGCTATCCACCATGATGAATGGTCGGTTGTGTAATACAGAGTCTTGCCACCCACTCCATCTCTGCACAAATGTAGCTGATGTTTCTCACAGTCCCAAATAACAAAAGCAAAAAAGCTGTAAATATCTCTTAAACATTCACGACCATCTTTCTCCCACATTTGGACAATATCATTTAGGCTAAGTCCTTTTGTTCTTTCTCCGACAATTACGAATCTTTTAGATGCACTAAAAGCAACAGAAGATGGAGAACCGAATGTAGCAAACAAGTCTTGATCGTGCCAAACAGCATTTTTTGTGGGCATTTTACCGAATCCAACCAGCCAATTTGTTTTTGTGAGAGAAAAATGAGCCATTGTTAGTTTATAGAATTTATTTTTTCTGTTGACTATTAAAAATTGCTTTCCGTCTAAAAATAAGACAGAAAGAACCCTTGAACATTATCTAAATGTTTTAAAAAATCTTTCTGTTTATAGCAGATTTACAGCAAAATCATCATTGATTAAAAAATCAAGTAGCAATTAGAACCATGATCAAATTTTGGGAGACTTGAGAACAGTTAACAAGAAAATTCACCAAGGCACTCGCAGATCGGGAACGAACTTAGCTCTACTTTTAAGAGTCGGGAAAGCTTGCGCCAATAAAAACCTACGAGAGCGTAAAGAAACAGGATGATGCTGAAACTCATCAACTATTCCGTAACAAGTAGCCAGTTCCGCCACAATCTGAACTTTGCCAGTCCGCCTCATCAGATTTGGATCGTTACATAAGGCAGCAATTACTCTACCGACAAATAAAGGAGTTTCCCAATTAAACTTATCCGCGATCGCCGCGACACCAACATTACTCGTAGTACCCTCAACGTTTTCATCAGCCAACTGATGAAACTGCTCAGTGCCGACAATCCCCGGCCAAAGTGAAATTGATGCAATATTAAAAGGCTTGAGTTCGATTGCCATATCAGCCGCAAGGCGATCGCAAGCAGATTTACCAGTACCATAGGCTACTCCAAAGATAGGAGCTAAGCCACCCCAAGAAGAAATCGTCACGATCAAGCCTTGTTTGCGTTGAGTCATCATCTTCGCGGCAAAATGACTTGCTATATAGTGACTTCGCAAACCGACTTGATTGCAAGCATCCCAAAGATTTATATCTGCTTCCCAAAATGGTTTGCCATTGGAAGAGATTAGCGATCGCACGCCACCATAGGCGTTATTCACCAAGAGATCCAATTTTCCATTTTGTTCGCGATCGATTTGCTCAAATAGAGATTTAATTTGCTCATCATCACTATGATCAACGGGAACAGCAATACAAATCCCACCTGCTTTTTCGACTGCGGATTTAGTCTCTAGTAAGCTGCCCGAAATAGAATCTGTTGAACTTGTCTGATTTACACTGCGCCCAGTGATATAAACTAGCGCACCTGCTTCACCTAAAGCAATAGCAATACCTTTACCAATTCCCCTTGATGCACCCGTTACCAAGGCAACTTTGCCATTCAAATTTCCTGACATGAAAAATCATCTCTATTTTGCGAACTACTTTACAAGTATGCCGCGATAATAGGGTAAACAGATGCTATCTCTGGGAAGCGATCGCCCGTGATGCCATATCAAACACTGAAGTTTTTTGCCAGTTCACAAGGGCAAATGAAACGATTGTCAAAGCGAATATGCAGCGCGTGACCAAGCAGAGCATTGTTTCGCAAGAGCAATCCGCTTCTTTGAATAACATCAATGTCAATGCATCATTGAAACAACAAAGAGCGGTCAAAGCCCAAGAAGCCCTCTATGAGGGCGCAATTCCAATCAACGTGGCGGTAGCTATTTTAATTCGCCGTCCTAGTCCCAATGCCCTTGATGATGCCTGTCGTTATTTTTGCAGTTGTTTCCAACGTCCTGCATGGGTAGAGCGGGAAACTGAATATGCGTGGTTGATGTGGAAGCAAACCTTACCAATTACGGTTGGCAATTTGCTAGCTCAACCCTTTCCCCGCCGTCATGTTTACTTGTCTGATGAAGCAGTTGCCTTTACGGGTTGTGTCATGCCCAGATCGGTCGATGAGACTGGGTTTGAATTGATTACCGAAGAAGGCGGGATGCCTCTGTATCTGGATGTACGCAAGCATCGGAATATCGGTATTTTTGCGACAACCCGTGCGGGTAAGTCGGTATTGGTATCAGCCTTTATATCGCAAGCCCTCTGCAACAATCAGCAAATTGTCGCGCTTGATTTCC
This sequence comes from Pseudanabaena sp. M085S1SP2A07QC, assembly GCA_020404895.1. Lineage (GTDB taxonomy): Bacteria > Cyanobacteriota > Cyanobacteriia > Pseudanabaenales > Pseudanabaenaceae > Pseudanabaena. Next base: position 3,167 of record JADBWK010000142.1, read on the forward strand.
CGAAACCTGATGGTACGAGTACGTTTACGGACTACACCCGTTTTATTGGCGATATAGGCGCATATTTTGACATCAGTAAAGAGTCATCAAATCTGCTCGAACTACCAGATTTAAGAGCATTCGCCCCCGAACAAGCGGAAGAGCGCCTACGAGATTTCAAATCCTTTGTGGAATCAGCGCTAATGACGATGGTGTTCGGAGCAAGTCAGCATGACCTGTCCTCCTCGGAAAGACAACTGCGGCAATTGATAAGGGCGCTGTTAGTGCCTGTGGTCAATGCCTTCTTTGATGATGAGCAGATTAAATCCAGATACGATCGGGCGATCGCCGATGGGTTCGGCACTGAAGCATGGAGTCAGATGCCTACCCTGTCAGACTTCTTGGATTATTTTCTACATCAAGGAAAATCGGAGATTGAAGCAGATGTGGCAAGCAGCGAACAGATCGATCAGGCTACCAATCAAATTACGATTCAATTACGGTTTTGGCTGAACTCTCGCATTGGGCAAGCGATTTCGCGTCCATCTACGTTTCGCAGTGATGCGCGACTATTGGTATTCGCACTGCGAAACTTATCGGAAGCGGAAGATGCAGCAATTCTAGCTTTGTCGGCATACTCAGCCGCCCTCAGACGCGCTTTATCATCGCCAGCCAGTATTTTGTTTATTGATGAAGCCCCAATTCTGTTTGAATATCCAACGATTTCAGAAATGGTAGCGCGGCTCTGTGCCAATGGAGCTAAGGCAGGTATCAAGGTGATTATTTCCGCTCAAGACCCTGACACGATCGCCAGATCGCCATCAGCCTCCAAGATCCTCCAAAATCTATCGACGAGATTAATTGGCAGAATTCAACCCTCGGCAGTGGATAGCTTTGTCAGCATCCTCAAATATCCCAGAGCCGTGATTGCTCAGAATGCGGAGGAGCGCTTTTACCCCAAACGGGAATCGATTTACTCGCAATGGTTACTGGATGATGGCGGGATTTATACCTTTGTGCGGTTCTTCCCCAGCTATAGCAATGTAAGCTTTGCTTAGGACATAAAACCCAAAAGATGGCAGAGCTTCGCTCTGCCATCTTTTGGGTTTTGAATTGTCCTATCTATCTCTTACGTTGCTATATATCCAGCTTGGAGTGGTGGCAAATAACCCCGACGAGCAGGAAGCACGTACCGCTTACATGGATTCGCTGAAAGATCCATACAAAGGATTAGCTTCCTTTTCGCGAGAATATCATTCTGTATAAGAAGTTTTTGGTGATGAATGAGAAAGAAAATTTAGACTACAGATATAGAGCAAAACTAGCCAACCTAAGTTTCTATTTTCTATTGAGCCTATAAAATTATCGATTAGGCTTCATTAACTCATCTATACTTCTACCTCGTTTTTGTAATTCATATATCAATGTCTTATTATCAATGTGTGGTCTTAGCTTTTGTAGAAAGGACTGAGCAAGTTGATTACCTTTTGAGGCGGCTTTTGATATAGCTTGAGATGCTTGCTTTTCCGCTGTTGGATCTCCATGTGCAACTGCGAAGTGTAAATCTGTTACAGCGATGAGCTTAGCCTTATAGTTGTCAACAAATTCTTCAAATATATTTCTAATGCCAGCGTCTTGGAGCATTAATGTGAGAGCATTCATTTCAAGATATATAGAACGAAGTTTTCCTATATGGAAAGATGCTTCTTTTACCCATTGCTCAGAAGATATATTTGGATCTAGGTAATCACGAATAAACGGAGCAGCCGCTTTGTTCCATTGAGATGGCAGACCACTAAGAGAAATAATCACATCGACATCTTCAGATATTACAGATCTTGCCTGAACTAAAAGAAATTTGTCGGAGTTTACCTGAGATACTGATATTTCACCATATGCTTTATTTGCCAATACCAAATTGCAACAACTAGTGACCACTAAAACAAACGTTAAAGACTTTTGTAAGATTGAATAATGCGTACTCTTTTTCATGTTATAACCACAATAGTTTTTATTGTATGTAATTCTAATCACTCCGTAACATCACATATATTAATATTATACAAATAACTTGCTCTCATCGCATTAAGTTTACTTTCTTTAGCTAGTTTAATATTTCTCATTTTCTCGGTATTGGATTAAATATGTGACAGGAGTTGTCATGATTACGGAAGTTGCCGAACAGCCATTAGCCTGTGAGTGGTTTGATTGACGTTCTATCGGCATTACTTTCTTTCTTCTTGATTCGTGATCGAAGGGATTCATTGCGGAGTGAACCCTCGACCCCATGAGTAATTTCGGAGTGGCAGTTTGGGCAAATGGCGGCTGTATTAAAGATTGAGTCTTCGCCTCCTTTGCTGAGATCATTGATATGGTGAACTTCGAGGTAAGGTTCTCCGTTACGGCTGATAAACGGCGCAATCTCATCGCAACACTCACAAATTCCATTCGCACGGAACCGAACGTATGCCTTGACCCTATCACTCCGAGAATAACGATTTGTTTCGCTCTCGGTTACATGGGACTCAGAGCTTACCTTGAGGGCACTTTGGCGGATGGATTCGAGATCGTTTCCAGTCAACTCCCCCAGATCAATGTAGCTGTATGATCTTTCGCTGATGGAGCTAGAATTGAGTATGGCATGAATAGCCCTCTCAGGCGTGTAGTCTTCAATTCGCACAATAGATGATTTATCAGCACGGAGATAGGGCTGACCTCGAACCGAATCATCGTCTTTATTGCGCTTTTGGCACACTAGAAGGTTACATCGGAATCGCGTTCCAATCGGATTTTTTACTCTGAGAGTTGTTGGAAACTCGACCCGCCAATCGGACGGAAGCTCCTCATGAAGTGGTCGAACCCGCAGACGAGAAACGTCAGGGTCAACGAAAGTCTCGACAAGCGCATCTTCAAAGGTGGTTCCAACGACGATCATTTACTTTTTCTGCCTAAAGACTGAATTAAGCGACTGAGAATATCTTTCGATTACAACCAAAATATCACTCTTTAGTGCTTTCAAATGATTTATGGGGCGATCGCATCATAAATCAATCTTCTAAAAGCGATCGCTATTACTGTGAGTCGTGATTTCTAAGAGAATTCTAAAGGTATGGCAAACCCTGACAAATAACTGTCAACGGAACAATGCTTTTAGGAAGTGACTCAAAATCAACGTGTTTGTCAGCAAGAATAGTTTGAAGTCTTGAAGCATAGTTAGTGTTTTTGACCAATACAGCAATTAACTTGTAAGGTAAGAAAAAATCACCCTTACATCGCCATTCGCGTTCATGCAACCAGCTAATCCATCCCTCGTCATTAACATCAAGTCTGACGACACGCCATAGTTCATCCTTAGGAAGCTTAATTACACTCAACTCTTTATTTGAAAGATACAATACAGGTCTACAACCCTCACCATAAGCATATTGTTTTGTAACTATTATACCAAATGGTTCATAACGAGGATTCTGCGGATCAGCGTTTTTTTTATTCAAAATGTACTTGAGGGCAGAGAAAGGAACATCCATAAAACAAGTTGCCGAATTTGTCCCCTTTATGAAGCCAGAACCTGAAGTACTACCCCAAATCTTTCCAGTTTTTAGTATCCTGACAAGATTCTCAAAAGCATCATAGCAACCATCTTGATTTTTAGTCCGCTTTGTCAAGTGAATTAAGTAAGGGGTAAGATCTGGTCTCTCATCAAATGGTAAATCCTCAAATTCTAATCTTGACATGACTATATCTTTTAATTTTTACTGATATTAACTTGAATTTAAAGTTCCTTTTAATTATTCAATTTAACAACTCTTTTTAGCACAGTATATGTATCGCGCAATGCGTTTGGATATAGAGACTCGCTTTGAAACTACGGTAAAATGGGCAATTGTATAGTTGTTGTAATGCCCAGTCTCGTAGTTGTATAGACTTCCCTGATACCATCTTTTCGTACCCATGCCAGAATAAGAGTCAACAAGTGTTGAAGACTTAAAGTCATCTAAAACTTTTTGATTCCAAACTGCTTTAATTAGATTGTGACCACTAGAAAGTGAGGCTTTCTCAAACCTTATTGTTCCATAGCAATCAGAAGAATAATAGCAATTTGGACGATAATCAATGGTCTCTGTTTCGACATATTTCTGTCTGTCAAGAAAAATGGTCAAGTTAACAGTTCCATCTTTCATCTTAGTTGATGAATCAAAATCTGACATATCTGGTTCATATTTTTTCGTTGGACGCAAAGAATTAATTGGGCTGTTCTGACTAAACCAAGTAATAACTTGGTCTGAAGTCATATCTGGTAGAGCTTGAGCAGTATCACAAAAAATCAGGTGAATTGACAATCCAAAAAAAATACATCTAAGCGCAATATTCATAGATTTTTACACACTTATAAAGAAATTAGAAAATATTAGCCTAATTGTAATGCTATTTTCGATACGATACGACTTAAATATTGCACTCTGCTGTGCAGACCACCAATATCGATCTGGCTGACCTAACTCAAAAGCAAGGTTATCCTGCCGCGATCGCCAAGATGGGAGATCTAGCTCCTGCTGGCTCTAGAGGTGTTGTCGTTGTCGATAATTTTCTCAGTCAGACGGGAAGAGAGACTTTTAAGGGCGAGAACTATACCTTGCAAAAGAATGAAGACGGTGATATCGCGATCGCTAACGATACAGGGGAAAACATTCTGCGGACTGACAAAGGACAAATCACTTCTCAGTCAATGACTCCAGAGGATTTGGCTAGTTTCAAGCAGATCTTTCAACGTGAGCGCTTATGAGCAAATTAAGTATGCTTCTTATGCGATGGACAAACCTGATGCTCAGGATCCCACCAAAGTAAATTCATCACACCTTGATCGATAATGCCCCAAACTCTTCCCTTGCCTGTTAAATGTAAAGAAGTAAGCTCATCTAAATCATCTAAGCTAATTTCAGTAAGACGATCTTGGGCTTCCTTAATCAACTTATCCACCGAAACATTATGATTTTGTTTCTTTGCATCTAGTAGAATCTCTCTCCATGTCATCGTCTCAAAATTTGCCAACTTCTCAAGGATGGAAGCAATTCCATTTGCATCCAGAATATGCCAACCAAAAGGGGCAGAAAATTCCATCTTGGAGATTCGCCACGCAGGTTTTTTCTGGTAATAATCTTGAGGATCCCCTGCCACTTTCGGCTGCTTGCTAGTAGATGGAATTTCTCTAGCCTTCGGTTGTTTGTTTTTTGCCATATCTAAAGACTGCTGTAATATTCCGCCATCGCAGCATGAGTAATCTCCTCATTACCACGCTGCCCCATTGCTAACCCTTGTCTTGCATCAAGCCAAGGATCTTCCTTATGCGTCAGATCACTAAGCCATTGAGAAGACTTATCAGTGTAAAACCCTAAAACTTTATCAATTGTATCTAATTGCGATACCGTCAAGTTATCAGGATTGCCTAAAATTGTCGATACCTTAAACTGACCGCGATGGCTATCGTACAAAGTTTTCACAACTGGTCCATTTGCCCAAGCCTCAATACGATCATTAAACAAAGGTTCTTCATCCCAAACCAATGACCAAGCTTGAGCGTAGTACACAAGCTTTTGCAGTTTCATTGCAGGTAATTCGCCTTGCTTATTTAGAATGTAAGCCGCAACATCATGTGCAGTAGCCATAGTCCTTACCCTTATATTCCTAAAGTTGATAGGAAGATTTATAAATTAAATTTTAGTTCAGTGTATTCATTATACCCCAATCCTAGAAATGAAAGTTAAGCCAGATTCAAGATAAAGTTTACACAGGTACAAAAATATGAAAAAGCTGTTACTCGTTGAATCTCCATCTAAGTGCAAAACCATCCAAGCCATCCTCGGTAGTGAATGGCAAGTAGAAGCTTCCTTTGGTCACTTTACGGAACTAGCTAAAG
>JADBWK010000143.1 GCA_020404895.1 Pseudanabaena sp. M085S1SP2A07QC
AGTAGTCGAAACCTCTGGTAGTTTGATATCCCAGCTTTTACCTAAATCTATTCATGCTATTACTGCAAAAGGTTTTGAGCTTAAAGTCATGCTCTTTGTCCTTGCTTTTAGCGTTAATCTATGGGTAGCAACTTAGGTTACCTAAGCTAAAATCAATGGAGGAATTGCGCGAAGATTTAGGTAATGGTAAACAAGCCAAGACTATTAAGAACAATATTAATAGCGCTAAGTCTGAATGTCAGAATTTTGAGGAGGCTAACTAATGAAACCTATTAAAATTTTGGTTGATTCAGACTTAATCGAAGAGTACTTTTTGCAACGTAATAATAGAAGATATCTTTATGCCGAAAGACTTATGCAAATCATTTTTCGTCATCCAGAATTAAAAATCTATATTACTAGAAGATGTAGAAACAATATTTTTGATCCCGAAGATAAGATTGATCTTTCAAAGTATGAATTTAGCAGATTTAACATTTGTTCTATATCTAGAGAAATTCAACAAAAAGCACGTCAATGGTCTGATTTAAAAATTGAAGCAGCACTTGAATTAGAATATGGTTTTGCAGAAGGGGTTACTGCAATCATCTCAGAAGAACCAGATAAATATGGAAAGCAAACCTATCCAATCAAAATTTGGTATGTTGATCAGCTATCAAATATTCTTAGCCTAAATTCAATTCCTGTTCGTATTCCTGTTCGTAGTAGGGAATCACAACTATGTTTTTTTCCAACAGAACCATCTTCATCAAAAGAAGTGATTAGAAATACCGCAAAAGTAATTGTAGAAGCTCTGAATGTACTCAAAACAGTAGGAAATACTGGTATAACTCCAGAAGCCCTAAGTTCAGAGTTAAAGCGCACTGCTCAAACTACACAAAGCATCATTTGGGATTTAGAAAATTTCCTCATGGCTTACACAAATAAAATAGGTATGGTGTGTATCAATCAGGATTTGTTGGGTTCTAAAACAGAGGATATATCTAATTATCTATCAATGGTTTTACGGGATAGTCTTCTTGTACAAGAGATACTCAAAGAAATTGAATTGAGGCAATCCATAACTGTGTTGGGGCTAGACAATATTATTAGAAAATTCCATTCTCATAGTTCAGAATTAAAAGGAGACACGGTTAGATCCTATAGGTGTAGACTTACTTCTTGGCTTATTGCTGCGGGATTAATAGAGAAAAAAAACAACTACAAATTTGTAACATTTGTAATCCCAAGAAGTGAAAATGTCCTCAAAAATGATTCTCAAAATGAGGTGAATAAACAACTCGATCTCTTTGACCTTCAGTATTCTTCATGATTTTACAACACTTTGCGCTGCATAAATTCTATCTAATCTACAGATTTCTGCGTTTGAAAAAGTAGCGATCGCCTTTTAAAAAATATGAGACATCTAGAACAAACTTGGCGATCGCATTTATTTTGGATAATTGTGGGATTATTTGGGCTAGTGATTATTTTGGAATTTTCCACACCTCCAGAATATGTCATGGGTTATCTCTACATCAGCCCAATCCTCATCGCCAATTCACAATTGGGTCGCCGTAGCACTTTTCAACTCACCTTAGTAGCCGTAATTCTCACCCTATTAAATATATGGATTCCCAAACAAGGAGAAGTGCAAATTTCAATGATTGTGAATCGGCTAGTCACGATTTTTGCCTTAATCGTAACTAGTTTCTTAAGCGATCGCGATCGACAAACACAACAAATTTTGGTACAGCAACAGACCCAACTTCAATCCCAAGAAAAAATCATGAATGTCCGCGAAGACTTTGCTTCCACTTTGACCCATGATTTGCGAACTCCGTTACTTGGTGCGATCGAAACGCTTCAAGCTTTTGACCGCGAACAGTTTGGGACTATTCATGCCAAACAAAAAACTGTAGTCGCAACGATGATCCGTAGTCATCAGAATAGTTTGCGATTAGTGGAAACCCTCCTTGATGTCTATCGCAATGAAACGGAAGGTTTGCAATTGCAATTAGAGCCAATTAATCTTGCAATATTAGCGGAAGATGTAGCAACCTCGCTTTTGAGGCTATCTACAAGCCGCAGCGTTTATCTGAACCTGCATTATGGTGAGTCGGACTTTCGCAAATTCCTGTGGGTGAATGGTGACGCTTTCCAATTGCGGCGAGTTTTTACAAATTTACTAACCAATGCGATTAATCATTCTCCACGAGGAGCAAAAGTAGAAGTTGTGCTAGAAATCCAATCTTCATATCAGGTTGTGCAAGTACTCGATGTTGGTTCAGGTATTAAGATTGATGAAAAGCCATACTTATTTGATCGGTTTTATCAAGGACAAAGCGATCGCTTAGCTACTGGTTCTGGGCTAGGTTTATATCTAACCCGCCAAATTATCGAAGCTCATGGCGGTACAATTTGGGCAGAAAATCGTATTCCCCATGGCGCAATATTCGGCTTTCGTTTACCCACTTTGCCCTATTCTTCGCATGACATAACCTAAACGGCAGGATAGGTGGCACAGAACGCCACCTATCCTGCCATACCGAAGTTTATTGGAAAAAATGACCTTAGATCACCTTAAAATCCTATTAGTTGAAGACGACGAACTATTTCGTCTCGGTTTACAAGTGCGTTTGCAACAGGAAACCAAAATCGCAGTTTTAGCAGAGGCTAACGATGGAGAAACGGCGATCGATCTTGCCAAACAGCAACCCTTTGATCTTGTCCTGCTTGATATCGGTTTGCCAGGGCTTGGTGGGCTAGAAACCTGTCGCCAACTCAAGCTCAATCATCCGAACTTACCGATTTTAGTACTCACTTCACGCAATGAGCGATCGCTCATCTCGCGTTTAGTTACCGCAGGTGCACAGGGCTATTGCCTCAAAGGGGTTGCTGCCGAAACCTTAATTCTTGCGATGCGATCGGTGATCGCAGGAGCATCTTGGTGGGATGCCACTGCCACTGCCGAAATCCATAATATTTTTCAAAATCAATCTTCCGAAATTACACCTGAGAATTTATCTGGGTCAAAAGTTGATACTTTGACGCGACGCGAAAAAGAAATTCTCCTTTTGATGTCTGAGCAGAAAACCAATCAACAGATTGCCGATCTGCTGTACATCTCATCAGGGACAGTGCGGGTGCATATTCATACGATTTTGCATAAATTAGAAGTAAGCGATCGCAAACAAGCGATCGCCATTCACAATAATCATTTATAAATTACCAACCAAAAGCGATGAAGAATTTGCACCGTCCATTCACCCTTTTAATTGGCGCGATTGCGCTGATCGTAGGAAGTTGTACTGTCCCAGAAACAAACAATCCATCAATTGTTGCGCAACCTACAACATCAGAGATCGCGACTAACAAAAAACTTACTCCAAAAAGTTTCAAGCAAGTTACGGTAGCCAAAGATTTAGAAAGACCTTGGGGAATGGCATGGTTGCCCGATGGCGCAATTCTAATTACCGAGCGAGTGGGTCGAGTCAAAATTTTCCGAAATGGATCATTAGAGCAAATTGCGATCGCTGAAATTCCCAATTTATTTGTATCTGGACAAGCAGGTTTGATGGATATCTCGCTCCATCCACGCTTTGCTCAAAATAATTTGGTTTATCTCACATACTCCAGTGGCAATTCCCAATCTAATCACACCAGTATTTTGAGAGCAAAATTTGACGGTAAAGCTCTGGTGGAACCACAAGTAATTTTTGAGGTTAAACCATCAAAATCAGGGAATCAACACTTCGGTTCGCGTATTGTTTGGTTACCAGATGACACAATGCTGATTGCGATCGGTGATGGAGGCAATCCTCCATTACAACTGGATGGTGAGTTGATTCGCAATCAAGCCCAAAAGCTGAATAGTCAGCTTGGCAAAGTCCTACGACTTAAAGATGACGGCTCTATTCCCTCTGATAATCCCTTTGTGAAAACAGCTAGTGCTAATCCAGCGATTTGGAGTTATGGACATCGCAATATTCAAGGGTTATTTGCCGATCCCATCTCCAAGCAAGTATGGTCAACCGAGCATGGCTCAAGGGGTGGCGATGAACTAAACCTCATCGAAGCTGAGAAAAACTATGGCTGGCCAGTCGTAACCTTTAGCCAAGAATATACTGGAGGTAAAATTTCCAAGGAAGTATCTCGTCCCAATATGGTCGATCCTAAATTGGTGTGGACTCCTGCGATCGCACCATCTGGACTGTTACTATATCGTGGCAATATCTTTCCAAATTGGGAAGGTAATTTATTTGCTGGTGGATTAGTATCTAAATCAATTGTGCGCATCAAAATAGAAGGCAATAAAACAATAGTTCAAGAAACTATTCCTGTCGGTCAGAGAGTAAGAGATGTACGTCAAGGAAAAGATGGATTTATCTATATTCTGACCGATGAACAAGCAGGGCAACTTATTCGCCTTGAACCAATGTAATTGATATAATCTTAAACTGGCGTTGAAAAGCGAATTTTTAGATAGTCATCTTCCATTTTCGCACCAGCAGTTTGCAGAACCGATAGAGCTTGAGGTAAAACTAAATTACGGCGGTGGTTGCCAATACGGATATTCAACTCATCACCAGTCTTGGATAGCTCAATCTTCTCTTTCGGTACTCCTGGCAAATACAATTCTAAACGATACTGCTTGTTCTCTTGAACTACACGCATCGTGTTTTCCTTGTAATATACCTGAGATGGATCTTCATTACCATAGAGAGTCTCTTTTAGCCTTTCTAGAGCAGCAATTCCACACATTTCTTCTGCGTAGAGAGGAATCTCCTTAATTGGCAGAGGATGAAAATCACGGTGAATTTGTTCACAATACTGCTTCTGATTGTCCTTCCAAGTCTTGAAAAAAGGATCTTGAACTTCCGCAGGAATGATGCGATTGGCAATCACCATATCAGTTGCCACATTGTAGAGACTGAGATAGGAATGCGCTCTCAAAGACTCATTGATCACCATCTTCTCTGGATTAGTAACCAGTCTGACCGTTGTGGTCGTATTGTCCGTGAGGATTTTTTCTAAAGCTTCCAGTTCTTCGTAAAACTCATAGGGCGCATCCATTACCTCTTTATTGGGAAGAGAGAAACCAGTCACCTGCTTAAAAATTGGCTGAAATACAGGACTGAGAACTTGGGCAATCCCCTGCAAAGGCTTATAAAACTTCCGCATATACCAACCTGCCACCTCAGGAAGAGAAAGCAGTCGAAGAGCTGTCCCTGTAGGTGCAGAGTCGATTACTAATACATCGTATTCTTTTTCATCATAGTGACGCTTGACACGCACTAAACCAAAAATCTCATCCATCCCTGGCAAGATAGCCAACTCTTCTGCCTGAACTCCTTCCAATCCTCTGGCTTGGAGAACTTCACTAATATAACGCTTGACCGCACCCCAGTTACCTTCTAGTTCACGTAATGCATCTAGCTCTGCTCCCCAAAGATTTGGACGAACTTCTTTAGGATCATGGCCCAATTCGACCATAAAGCTATCGGCAAGGGAGTGAGCAGGATCGGTACTCAAAACCAAAGTTCTATAGCCCAATTCAGCACAGCGTAAACCTGTAGCTGCGGCGACAGAGGTTTTGCCAACTCCGCCTTTTCCTGTCATTAAGATAATACGCATGGTCGATATGACTCGTCTTGTTTAAATTTTGATGAGACTAGGCTGAACATCGCTTTGCTCTATACAGCCTAATAAATTTTTGAATAAATAGATTGCTTTGCAAATCTTTACAATTATCTCTCATTCTAACATCAATATTGCGATCGCTTGAATTGCCTTTGAAATACTCAGGCAATTCTCACTATTAGTTCCAAACTAAGAAATGGCTACGCCATTTCTTAGTCCCTTCCCACCAAAGAAATATACATCAAAGACCAATAACTATACGTTGCGGCGCTTCGCGCCGCAACGTATAGTTATTCACGGGGAAGAGAGGAGTTTGGAATTAATAGTGAGTTTAATTTTTAATATGACTTACGCAAAAATGCCCTGAAAGCCTCATTTTGCCGTAGGGGCAATTCCTGAATTGCCCCTACGGCTCGTTCTTTTGCGTAAGTCCTATTTAATTCACAAAAGCGTTGTCATACTTTTGTGAATTGGTATAAGCATCAGCTTTGATGTAAATGCTTTTTTTGCTTATTGTTTTTTTGGATTATATACATGGTAATTTAGCCTGAAGCAAACTTGAACTAGCTTAGTTAACTGCTGTAAGGCTTCTACCTATATGACTCATCAACCAGAATCACCTGTTAACTTAGAGCAACTTCATCAGATATCTGAAGGAGATATAGAGTTTGAGATTGAGGTTTTACAGGTTTATGTTGAAGATATTTCGCAACGTTTAGACAAAATTAGAGCCGAGATCATTGGCAATAAATGGTCTCAAATTATGGGCGAGGCTCATCACCTTAAAGGTGCTAGTAGCAATGTTGGTGCTTTTCAAGTACAGACATTAGCCCTACAACTTGAAGTGTTAAATCAATCTCAAGATTCAGAAAAAGCTTTGGGGCTTATTGACGAAATGTTTTTGAGGTTGAAAGAAGTTGAACTATTCATAGCCGAAAAGTCAGCAACATTGTCATCTTAGACAAAAAACAAAAGACAAATGGTGGGGCAATCCACCACTTGTCTTTTGTTTTACTGTAGTTATTTTTTGGTTGCAAATATGCAAAACGCCATAGCTATAGACAATTGTGGTTTTATAGCAATAAAAGATTTGCTTAGGACATAAAACCCTAAATAAAAGTGGCGGTACTTTGCGCCGCCACTTTTATTTAGGGTTTTGATTTGTCCTAGCGAATTCTTTTACTGATATAAATTTTCCGACGAATATCGTCGCCAAAGTGTGAGATCCCTCTCAAACCAGCAATTCTCATTATAAAAATCGTTTTTTTTGAAAGCACAGCGAAGGTAGGCTTTAAAAAAACCGATTCTGGTGTTTCCAGCGCCAAAGGGGCTGGAAACACCAAAATCGGTTTCATAATGCGAATTGCTGCTCTCAAACACGGAAAACTGCAAATGAATTAGGATTGCTATATAGATTTAATAACAATGCGCTTTATGACCAGCAAACAATGGCGATCACTTGCCAATATTTTTTTTATCTGCCTAATTTGCCTTGGCATAACATTCTCAAATGCTTGTACACCCAAAGTATCAGCGGCAACTGAACCTTCCTCGTCTCAGATCGTTGAGCGCTTTGAAAATATTAAAAACAAAATGGCAAAACTCAGATTTTGCTATAACGAAAGCTGTTTCTATCGCAACGTCACTAGTAAAGTTATCCCCCCAACAAATAATAACCCTCACTATACCGCCGAAATTTCGGCGGCTGTGGAGCGCCCCTCCGCAAGTCCTGATCTAGCAGATTATCATTTTGTTTACGTGAATGATCTCTGGCAACTAGTTAAAGGTGAAGAGTTTACCGATGTTGCTGATTATGTATTTATAGGCGATCGTTATGAAATTTACAGCGTGCACAATAGCCATACCTTACGAGGCAGTTTAGATAAAGCCAAAGAAGACGGCGGCATCAAATCGGGATATTTGCCTCTTTATTACGAGGTTCTAGATCTCGGAAATGAGCGCATTAATCCAGAATAAAGGGGTTATTAATTTTGACTTTACTGCAAAGATTTTTATCTAGTAAATATTGATATTTATAGCTATCGCTACCTACAGCATTTTGCGCTCTAATCTGAACCAATAAACTCCTTAAAAGCGTTGTAAAGTTTTTAAGGGGTTTATTGTGGTTCGCTTGATCGTGAATTGCTTTAAGTTATACCAAAACAAAAAACTAAAGATGAGAGGCGGCGCGAAGCGTTGCCTCTCATCTTTAGTTTTTTGGATCTGAACCGATTGGGAAAAGCTATAAATTACTTTCATTGCTATACATGAGCAAGTTCTAAACTTTGTCAAGCTTTTTATACATAGCCAATGTCAGTCTTTATCTATGGTAACTATACATATTTACAATGTATTAAACGCTACTCAATTGAAAAATGTAATCAATATTACATTTTGTCCAACTAAATGTAAAACTAACTCCATTGTGAGGAATGGTAGTTAAAATGTTTAAGGTTTATAGAAAAAACTACAGCTTAGTTACTCCAGTCGTAATTTCAGCCGCCGTTGTTGCATCTACCCTTATTAGTAGTGCTTCTAGAGCAGAAATACAAGCTTCTTCAAGCACTATTGCTCAAAACGGTACTTCAGTATCTCAACTCAGTGACGTTAAGCCTACTGATTGGGCATTCACCGCATTACAATCCTTAGTGGAGCGCTATGGTTGTATCGCTGGATATCCCGATCGCACCTTCCGTGGTAAACAAGCAACTAGCCGCTACGAATTTGCCGCTGGTTTAAACGCTTGCTTGGACAATATCAACGAAATTATCTCCGCAGGGCTATCTGACAAAGTTAGCAAAGAAGACCTAGCTACTTTACAAAAACTCCAAGAAGAGTTTGCAACAGAACTCGCCACCCTTCGCGGTCGTGTAGATGCTCTTGATGCTAAGACAGCTAAGCTCGAAGCTCAACAATTCTCCACCACTACCAAGCTGCGCGGCGAAGCTATTTTCGGTCTTGCTTCTTCTTCTGATGGTGTTGTTGGTTCAAATGGGACATTACTGGCTGCTGGTGGAGCTGATAGAACTAATACTATCTTCAGCTACCGTGCACGTTTGAATCTTGATACCAGCTTCACTGGCAAGGACTTGCTGAGAACTCGTCTGCAAGCAAGCAATACGCCTAACCTCGGCGATGCCTTAGGTGTTGCCAATGCTAGCCGTTTGTCTTTTGAAAGCGGTACTCCCAACAATACATTTGAAATTAACCGTCTGTATTACAAATTCCCAATTGGTGATTCTTTCACAGCCTACATAGCCCCAATTGGTCAAACAGAAGATATCATTAATCCCCTTAATCCTCTTGAAAGCGATAGCCAAGGAACAATTTCTCGCTTTGGTCGCTTCAATCCTGCGATTCGTATCGCATCGGGTGGAAATCCTGCGATCGCAGGTTTTGACTGGAAGATTTCTGACAAAGTTAGCTTCCAAGCCGACTATAGCGCATCCAACGCGGCTCTTGCCACTGGTCGAGGTGGAGTCACTGGTGGTGATACCAAGATTATCGCTCAGTTAGTCTTAAAGCCTGCCGAAACCCTGACTTTTGGTATCACCTATGCTAACGCTTTCACTACAGGTGGTAGTCTTGGCGCAGGCTTAAATTCAAGCACCACTCCTGAGTTTGCAAGTTCTGAGTTCAACAGTAATACAATTGTTGGTAGTTTGATTTGGGATGTCACCAAGAAATTTACTTTCAATCTTTGGGGTTCTGCAACATTTATTGATGGCAAAGTAGCTAGTGTTTCACAGCTTTCAACAACTAACACTAGTTGGTTAGCTTCTATCTCTGGCAAAGACTTTTTCGCTGAAGGAGACTTGGCGGCTATCAGCTTTGGTCAACCCCTCTTTACCTCAAGTGCCAGTGGAGCAATTGTGGGTACAATTCCAAATTTTGTCAGTTTGACTAGTCCGACTACTCCTTATCAACTCGAAACTTTTTACCGCATCCCTGTCACCAAGAACATCAGCATTACCCCTGGGGTATTCTTTGTATTTAACCAAGGTAGCGACTCCCGTAACGGTACTGCGACTGTTGGCGTAATTCGCACCACTTTCTCATTCTAATAGTCGCTAAAAAACGAGAAGGCAGCGCTTCGCGCCGCTACCTTCTTGGTCACAAAAAGAGAGACAGTACTTAGTACCGTCTCTCTTTTTGTATGTAATCGATGATTGATTACCGTTTCGAGTATTGAGGAGCTTTACGAGCTTTCTTAAGACCATACTTCTTACGTTCCTTACAACGGGGATCGCGAGTCATGTAGCCTTCAACCTTGAGAGGTTTACGATTTTCGGGAGCAAGTTCGCACAGCGCACGAGCAACACCCAAGCGGATTGCATCAGCTTGACCTGTTACACCGCCACCATGAGCATTGACCAAAACATCGTACTCATTTTCCAAGCCCAAGGTTTCCAAAGGAGCTTTAACGCCAGCAATGTATGTAGGGTTAAATTGCAAGTACAAATCGCCTGCTTTACCATTGATGACGACTTTGCCTTCCCCTGGAACAAGACGGACACGGGCGATCGCTTTTTTACGACGACCAGTTCCCCAGTAAACAGCACGATTAGAACGTTCAGTATCTGACATCGGTTATTTCTCCTACTTCTGCGATGGGATGGTATTAATTACCAAGGTTTCAGGCTGCTGAGCCTCATGGGGATGGCTTGCACCCTTATAAACCTTGAGCTTAGTGAAAAGCTGACGACCGAGGGTATTCTTGGGCAACATACCCTTAATGGCATGTTCAAGAATACGTTCAGGAACGCGAGCGATTACCTTGTCAAAGGTTTCTTCCTTCATACCACCTGGGCGACCAGAATGTCTTCTGTATAACTTTTGGGTGGATTTTTTGCCAGTAACAGCAATTTTTTCGGCGTTGATGACAACGACAAAATCACCAGTATCTAGGTGGGGCGTATAGATGGGCTTATTTTTGCCACGCAAAATGATCGCGATCGCGCTAGCAAGTCTTCCTAGGCGTTGACCTTCCGCATCAATGACATACCATTTGCGATCAGGATCTTTAGGTAAGTAGCTTTTATTCGGAGTAAGTGTAGTTGTAGTCATTAGTTTCTCTACAAACGAGATTTATCTATGAGATTTATCTGTGAAATATTTCTGTCAAACTTGTAATTTTGGAGCACATTAGCCTTTAAACTTCAAGCCAATGTAATTACATGGTTGTCATTTAAGCCTAGTGTTTGCTTGCGCGATGCGAACCCAGCAAATGGATGATCGGCATAACCGATCGCCAATAAGCACAGTCCTTGCGGTGGAGCCGCATACTTAACTTCAATACGGCGTTTTTCTTGCCATATGCTCGTAAAGGATTCGACACTTAGGCGCGAGCGCCCAACATCAACTAATTGCCCCACTAACAAACGAATCATGCCGTACAGAAATCCACTTGCTTGGACCTCCACATGGACAAAATTGCCATCCCGCCAACATATCGCTTCTTGAAGCTCAAGACGACTATGGGGACGACTTGAACCTGCTCTTTGGAATGCAGCCATGTCTTGCTCACCTAACATCGGTTGCAAGGCTTGATGGATTAGCTTTTCATCAAGGCGATCATGGTAGTAGTGCCAGCTAAACGGCTTTACAAATAAATTCGGAATCGAGGCAGTGTAAATCGTGTAACGATAACGCCGCCATGTTGCCGAAAATCTTGCATGCCAGTCAGCAGCCACTTCAGTTGATCCACAGATCAAGATACCTTCGGGCAAATAACTATTAAGTACCTTTGCCCAACGATGGGGAGGGATCAAACTTGACGTATCAAAATGGGCTACTTGAGCCGCAGCATGAACGCCAGTATCAGTTCTACCTGCACTATGCAAAACGGTTGGTTTTCCGCAGATCTTAGCGATCGCTTCTTCAATCGTTTGCTGCACACTTGGATGATTTGGCTGCCTTTGCCACCCATAAAAGTATGTACCTAGATATTGAATAACTAAAGCAATACGACGGGGAGACTCAGAATCAGCGGAGAACATCTTCAGGCATCTTAATGTTTACACAAGTTGCAAGATTGCCATTTCGGCATTATCGCCGCGACGGCTAACTGTGCGAACGATACGGGTATAACCACCATTGCGCTCGGCATAGCGGTCTTTCGCTTGGGTGAACAATAAGTCAACCAAGGTAGTTACGCGCTCTTCTTCGGGTAGTTGTTCTTGCTTGGTCTTGGTCTGAGGACGATCGCTAACGGGTTCGCCATCTTTGACCGAAATATCGTATAAATAGGCGATCGCTTGACGACGAGCGTGCAGAGAGCCGTCTTTAGCCAAAGTGATCATATGATCAACATTGGAACGAACAGCATCAGCCTTAGCTCTGGTTGTCTTAATTTCGCCTCTGAGGATTAACTCAGTGGTCAAAGCCCTTAGGAGAGCTTTGCGCTGATCAGCAGCCTTGTTAAGCTGGGGGGTTTTACAACGGTGACGCATAGGTGTGTACTAGATGGACATGAAACCAAACTCTTGGAGTGAAAGAGTTTAAAAAGTAGGCTTTTTACAGAACTTTTGAAGCCTTGGACTCAGTTAAGGTCAAGCCAAGATGCTGTTTAAGGGCATCCATAACTTCCTCAGCCGACTTTTGACCAAAGTTTTTGATTTCCAGTAAATCGTCTTGAGTATATTCCAACAAATCAGCAACAGTATTAATCTGTGCTCGTTTGAGACAGTTATAAGCTCTGACTGACAGTTGCAATTCTTCAATGTGAATTTGCTTAGTTTCGTCTTGCTCATCACGTTGTTGAGGCAATGAGGGAGCAAGGGTAATTTCTTGCAAAGGCGAGAACAAATTCACTAACACGCTAGCAGCTTGGCTAAGTGCTTCTTGAGGTGTAATGCTGCCGTTTGTCCAAATATCGATTAACAGACTCTCTTTATTGATCGCATCACCGATCCGAGCGTCCTTAATTTCATATTTGACCTTACGCACAGGCATAAACACAGCATCAATCTTGAGTGTATCAATCGGAGAACTATGATCTTCCTTAGAGCGGTCTACCGAGCGATAGCCTTTACCACGCTCAATTGTGAGTTCCATCTCCAAGGTTGCGCCCTCACTGAGAGTAGCAATGTATTGGTTAGGATTGACAATCTCGATGTCCGATGGCAAAGAATGGAAACTGGTAGCAGTGACTAGTTTTGGACCGCGCTCTACCAAACGGATGATCTGAGGTGCTGAGCTATAAGACTTCAACACTAGCTCCTTGAGATTGAGCATCAAATCCAAAACGTCTTCGCGTACGCCCGGAATCGTCGCAAATTCATGGTTGACACTAGCAATGCGAACAGCAGTGACAGCCGCACCCTCAAGATTGGAGAGCAATACCCGTCTGAGCGCATTTCCAATGGTAATGCCTTGCCCCCGATCTAGTGGTTCCAGTACAAATTGGCTGTACTGACTATTGTCTTTTTCTGTATGGGATGCAACGCACTCAACCTGAAACTGTGCCATATTTGTACCGACTTAGTCTGCAAGAGTAAACGAAAATCAAAGGTGAAATTAGAGAGTTGAAAAATTACGAATTACGAATTTTTTACAGTTTTATTGTTTTAATTCGTAATTTCTAATTCGTAATTGATTACACACGTCTGCGTTTTGGAGGACGGCAGCCGTTGTGAGGAATGGGGGTAATGTCACGAATTAGGGTGATCTCTAGCCCCGCAGCTTGCAAAGCTCTCACTGCGGTTTCGCGTCCTGATCCAGGACCTGTGACCATTACTTCGACTTGACGCATTCCTTGCTCCATTGCTCTTCTAGCAGCAGATTCAGCCGCAGTTTGCGCTGCAAATGGAGTACCCTTCTTCGCGCCTTTAAAGCCACTAGCACCTGCCGAAGACCAAGAGATGACATCACCTACAGTGTCTGCGATCGTGACGATAGTGTTGTTAAAAGTAGACTGGATGTAAGCGACTCCATTAGGGACATTGCGCTTATTCTTACGTGCGCCAGTTCTACGAGTTGTTTGACGAGCCATTGTTTCGTATTAATCCTTACTTACTTCTTACCTGGAGCCTTCTTCTTACCTGCGACAGTACGACGACCGCCACGGCGAGTACGCGCATTGGTACGAGTACGTTGTCCACGGACAGGAAGACCCATACGATGTCTACGACCTCGGTAGCAACCGATGTCTACTAGGCGTTTGATGCTTAAACCTTCGAGACGACGCAGATCGCCTTCTACTTGAAAGTTGGATTCTACCTCTTGACGTAAAGTTGTTACTTCAGGATCAGTAAGTTCTTTAACCCGCGTATCAGGGTTTATTTTGGTAGCTGCTAAGATTTTTTTGGCGCTAGTTAGACCGATTCCGTATATGTACGTTAGTCCTATTTCGATACGCTTGTCACGCGGAAGGTCTACTCCTGCAATGCGAGCCACTATAAGTCTCCCAATTTGTTGTCAGTTTTCAATGTTATGTTTGCCCTAAAAGCACTTGCTGATCAACCTTTTCAGGAATCTCATCAGCAACTTTTGGGACGGATGGCTGTACAACACGATCTTCGCGAGAGCATTAGTTCTATGCAGTGGGTTAGCTACAATCAACAGAAGCAAATTACGAAGACGTAATATTTTACAGCGAACTCTATAATATATTGACAATGGTAACTTCTGTCAATATTTTTTAGAATTGATTAAGATTGTTTTTAATGAGCCAATGATTGCCAAAGATGGATTTTAGCTGAGTACTAGTTGTCACGATCGCCGTCTATGGATGCTACTCCAGAGATCGGACGATAGTTATAGTTAGCGATCGATGGTGAGGCATTGGGCATATTGCTTGGCGATTGAGGTCGCGATATTTTCATAATATCTTCTTTGATCGCTTCGAGATCAACGTAGCGATCGGCAACGTTAATCAGATGATCGCTGGTCATTGAACGTAAACTGACCACTTCAACACGTACACCACGATAACTTGCCGCATCAACTGCATAGGCGAGATCCCCGTCGCCGCTCACTAGTACAGCAGTATCGTAGGAACCAATTAGCGCCATCATGTCTACAGCAATCTCGACATCAAGGTTAGCTTTCTTGGAGCCATCGGGTAACTGTACAAGTTCTTTAGAGATAACTCGATATCCATTGCGACGCATCCACAACAGGAATCCCTGTTGCTTTTCGTTTGTACGATCAACCCCTGTGTAGAAGAAAGCTCGTAGTAAGCGAGAACCATCGGTAAGACATAAGAGCAACTTGGTGTAATCAATTTCGATCCCCAGTTGGAGGGCGGCATAAAAAAGATTAGAGCCATCAATAAAGATAGCAACTCGCCCTCGATTTTCTAAAATCTGATCCGCTTTAAAGCCAGAATCTTGCTCAAAAGGTAACATATTTTTGCCTATAGAACGTTTATTATCTAGTGCCTTGGGATGAAGCTTTGGTATTAGCATTGATACTTAAAACCTTCCTAAGTTTTTACTTAACATATTTACCTAATTCAGACTTAATAAACTGACGCATATTTTGTTTAAGAATAGGGTCGGAAGTTATAAGCGATCTTCAATAAAAAATTGGCTTTATTCCAAGGCTATTGGAAATATAAATTTAAGATTAAATTAAAAATGAATTTAAAGTGTGTTTAAAAACTTAAGTTGATTTTTTACGAGAAGACTACATTAATAAATAACTTATCTTAATCAACTATTTATAACTATACATTATTAAGTAAATATACTTAAAGACGTAGATTAAACTTCACGATTTAAGTACAAAGCTCAAATCTAAAAAGTATCGCAGCTCAGGCGCAATTTATTTGTGTTCAATACGTTGAAAGATAGGAGTTGGTGCTGACAGGGGCAGACCTGTTTGTAGGATTCCCCAAGTTGTATGACTCCAATCAGGAGGGGATGTTTCATCAAAAGGTAGCCCTAGCTGTTGATATGCGGCAATGCTCATGTGAGGAGTGATTGGTGAGAGTAGATATACCGCAATTCGCACAGATTCGAGAAGGATGTATAAAGTTTCGTTAACTTCATTTTGTTTACCTGCTTTAAACTGCTTCCAAGGCGTAGTTTCATCAATTAATTTGTTGCAATTCCAGATCAATTCAAGAATTTTTTCACATGCTGCCCGAAAATTGAGATTTTGGTAGTCAATTGCTACGCGATCGCCTAAAGATGTAGCTTGCTCGATTATGGGTCGGATTAGGTCTGAGAATTCAGTGTGATTGCTAGGATCGTAGGCAGGTATAGTTTGCTGACAATATTTATTTACCATACCAAGGCTGCGATTGAGTAAATTGCCAAGGCTATTTGCAAGATCAGCATTCACGATCGCGACAAATCTCTCTTCATTAAAATCTCCATCTCGCCCAAATTCAATTTCCTTAAGAAAATAGTAGCGAATTGGGTCTGCACCATAGCGTTCAACAAGATCGTAAGGATCGATGGTGTTACCCAAGGTTTTTCCCATTTTTTGACCATCTTTTGTCAGCAAACCATGACCAAACACTCGCTTTGGCAGAGGCAATCCTGCCGACATGAGCATCGCTGGCCAGTAAATTGCATGAAATCGAAGGATGTCCTTACCAATAATGTGTAAATTAAAGGGATACCAATATTTGAGGGCATTTTTGAGGGTTGGCTCATCATCAGGATCGAGCAAAGCCGTGACATAGCCAAGCAAAGCATCAAACCAAACATAAATTGTATGGGTGGGATCGGTGGGAATTGGGAAGCCCCAATCGAGATTGACACGGGAAATTGAAAAGTCTTGCAAACCCTGCTTCATAAAGCCTAAAACTTCATTGCGGCGACTTTCAGGCTGGATAAAGCTGGGGTTAGCTTCTTGAAATTGATCGAGCGCATCTTGATATTTGGAGAGACGGAAGAAATAGTTTGGCTCATCACGCCATTCGCAGACTACATTGGTATGGATCGGACAATGATGGCTTTCGGGGAGTTCGCGCTCTTCTTTAAATTCTTCGCAAGCAACGCAATACCAACCTTTTTGCTGATTTAAGTAAATATCACCTGCATCATAAACTCGTTGAAAAAATTCATTAACGATCGCTTGATGTTTTGAGGCAGTAGTCCGAGTGAATCGATCAAAGCGAATATTAAACTTTTCCCAAAGCGAATAAAATTCAGCAACGGTGCGATCGCAATGCTCTTGAGGTAATAAGTTGTTTTTTTCGGCAGTGCGCTGAATTTTTTGTCCATGTTCATCAGTGCCTGTCACAAACATAACAGGATGTCCTTTGAGTCGATAGAACCGTGCAAAAGCATCGGCAGCAATCGTCGGGTAAGCGCTACCAATATGTGGGCGATCGTTGACATAAAAAAGTGGTGTGGTTAAAGCGATCGGTTCTAGGGACATAGAAGACTCAATTCAGGACTAATACCATTTTGCAAAAGAATGGCAGCAAATGTAACATTAAACCCAAAAATTATCGGCGGCGCAAAGTGCTGCCGATAATTTTTGGGTTTTGATAAGCTGGGCACAATGAAAAATTTAGAAGTACATCAAGTTTGGATGGAGCAAGCGATCGCACTCGCCAAAGATGCAGGGGCGGCGGGAGAAATACCTGTGGGGGCAGTAATTGTGAACAGTCTGGGAGAGGCGATCGCGACTGGAGTAAATCGCAAAGAGAGAGATCAAGATCCTACTGCCCATGCTGAAATTGTGGCAATTCGTGAGGCAGCGCGGGTATTGAAAGATTGGCATTTGAATGGTTGCACATTATATGTGACTTTAGAGCCTTGTCCGATGTGTGCAGGGGCAATTTTGCAAGCGCGGGTTAGTACATTAGTCTATGGAGCTGATGATCCGAAAGCAGGAGCCATTCGCACAGTGGCAAATTTGCCCGATAGTCCTGTGTCATTTCATAAGCTGGAGGCGATCGCAGGAATTCGCGAACGAGAATGTCAGGAATTATTACTTACTTGGTTTGAAAATCACCGCCGCTATACTTCCAGCACTTTGCGCTCAAAACCAACCCAAGACATTTTGGCACTGGACTGTTAAAGAGGGATAAATCCCTCAAAGTATTTCTGGGTAAGCTTTTTACGACCTTGCCACTCAATCACCATAAATCCTTGTTGGATAAGCCTTGTAGCTATTCATCACTTCTTTAACAACCAGTGCCCCCTCATTTAATCTTAGGCTATAGTGATGACCTAAAAAAAATGTGGAAGCGAGAACGACAAAAAATGCTCGAGTCCGTCGATCAAGCTTGGCAAGCACAAGTTTAAAATTCCAAAAAAAACCGCACAAAATGCGTTTTTTTTGGTGGCGATTATTTGCTACACAGCATATTAATCTGATCGACAATCTCACTTTCCTTTTTTGATGCCGTTTCTAAATCTTGCTTAGCTTTATTCATCGCATTGGGATCTTTAGCCTCGGATGCTTTGACTTGCCCCTTTAAAGCTTGAGACGTATCCCCATAAACGCCTAATAATTGTGTCTGTAATTCTTTAAGCTTTGCATCTTGAACTGCGATCGCTTGAATTTCTGTACGAATTTGATCAATATTTGTGGCTAATGGCACAAAGCCCGCAAGATCCTTGGGAATAGCCAGAGCGGTGGTTTTGTTGGCAATAGTAACAACTTTGTTACATTGGGAAATTTTACTTTCTCCGCAACCATAAAGAACAAGTCCGATGCTCAAGACAGTAGCTCCAAGGGCAGCACGACGATGGGAACGAGTTGGAAAACGATCAGACAAGTGCTTAGGAAATTGCGTTTGAAGTTGCATTTGGTAATTGCCGATAGTCTAAGACGATTATTCTAGTGTCTAAAAATTCTAAAATGTTTTAGTTGATTAAGCTAATAACAGAGATGTGAATTATGTCCGACAATCGCAAAAGTCGTGCAATTACCGAAGGCGTTCAGCGATCACCTAACCGCGCTATGTTACGTGCTGTTGGTTTCCAAGACTCAGATTTTACTAAACCTATTGTCGGTGTGGCAAGCGCCCACAGCACAATTACCCCTTGCAATATGGGGATTGCACCTTTAGCGATCCGTGCTGAAGCAGGAATTCGCGCCGCTAATGGGATGCCTCAAGTTTTCGGGACAATTACCGTTAGCGACGGGATCTCCATGGGAACTGAAGGGATGAAATATTCTCTTGTGTCCCGTGACGTAATTGCGGACTCGATCGAAACTGCATGTAGTGCTCAAAGTATGGATGGCGTTTTGGCGATCGGGGGCTGTGACAAGAATATGCCAGGAGCGATGATCGCAATGGCAAGAATGAACATTCCCGCTTTATTTGTCTATGGCGGCACTATTGAACCTGGACATCTTGATGGCGAAGATTTGACTGTAGTTAGTTCCTTTGAAGCCGTTGGTCAATATAGTGCAGGTCGAATTGATGAAGTCAGACTTAACTCAGTAGAGCGCAATGCTTGCCCTGGAGCTGGCTCCTGTGGTGGCATGTATACGGCAAATACTATGTCTTCAGCATTTGAAGCTATGGGCATGAGCTTGATGTATTCCTCCACCATGTCGGCTGTTGCACCCGAAAAAGCCGCTAATACAGAGCTGGCTGGCACTGTTTTAGTCAACGCGATTCGCAATAATTTGTTACCCCGTGACATCATCACCCGTAAATCGATTGAAAATGCGATTTCGGTGGTCATGGCAGTAGGCGGCTCGACGAACGCGGTCTTGCACTTTTTAGCGATCGCCTATTCCGCAGGTGTGGAGTGGAACCTTGATGACTTCGAGCGTATCCGTGAGAATGTTCCTGTTCTCTGCGACCTCAAGCCATCGGGACGTTATGTTGCAACCGATTTACATAAATCTGGTGGAATTCCCCAAGTAATGAAGATGTTGTTAGCTCATGGCTTATTACATGGCGACTGCATCACCATTACAGGGCAAACGATCGAAGAGCTTCTCAAAGATATTCCTGCCGAACCTCGTGCAGATCAAGATGTTATCCGTCCTTGGGATCGTCCTATGTACAAACAAGGACATCTCTCGATCCTTAAAGGCAACCTTGCCTTAGAAGGGGCAGTCGCAAAAATCTCTGGTGTCAAGAATCCAATCATTACTGGCCCAGCCCGTGTTTTTGAATCGGAAGAAGATTGTCTTGGGGCAATTCTCGCGAACAAGATTAATGCTGGGGATGTATTAGTAATTCGCTACGAGGGCCCAAAGGGTGGACCCGGTATGCGTGAAATGCTTGCGCCAACCAGTGCGATTATCGGCGCTGGTTTGGGTGATTCTGTAGCTCTAATTACGGATGGGCGTTTCTCTGGCGGTACTTATGGAATGGTGGTTGGGCATGTTGCACCTGAAGCTTTTGTGGGAGGTACGATCGCCTTAGTAAATGAAGGCGACTCAATCACGATTGATGCACATCAGCGATTGATTCAACTCAATGTCAGTGATGAGGAGCTTGCAGCCCGTCGTGCAAATTGGAAGCCACCTGCTCCTCGTTATACCAAAGGTGTTTTGGCAAAATATGCCAAGCTGGTTTCGACGAGTAGTAAAGGCGCTGTGACTGATTTAGACTTGTTCTAATAGAAATAAAGATTAGCGGCGCGAAGCGCCGCTAATCTTTATTTTCCACTCCAACATCCATCGATTTGAGCGACACCTCCAAATTCGCTCATTTGCAGCGAAGTCATAAAATATGCCCAAGCAAAGCCAAGAGAATTCCCTTCCAAATCAAAAACTTCTATCTCATAGCGATTATATAAATTCTCAGAAGTAGCGCGATCGCACTGATAATCTTCTAATTGATCTAGTGAGTTCAAAATGCTGACATTAGGAAATGAGAGTAAATATCCATGAATTTGCCGATCTCCTAAAATCATCGCAGGATAACCCATCGGCAGCGCAAATAATTCACCATAGGCGATCGCCTGTTGTACAGAGATCTCTTTACCCGCGCAATATTGGTCATAATTCGCTTCGTTAGGTTTGAGCGTGCCATAGACAAAAACATGGCATAGATTGGGTGTAGGGATATTTGCTGTCATGATCTTTTTTGTTATTTGTTTGAGTGAAGTTGCTCCCGATTCTACTTTATGCTGATGCGATCGCATCTGTCTTTCCATTTCATGCCAGAGCAGCACAATCGAGCTTTGATAATTACTTTACAGGCTGCCTCGGTGATCCCCGAACCAATGGGTAAATTGGCTGCGATAGCTTCAACATAATGCATTTGGTGATGATGATTGCGAAAAT
>JADBWK010000144.1 GCA_020404895.1 Pseudanabaena sp. M085S1SP2A07QC
GAGTGAAGTTTTAAGTATGATTTTCAGCGATGAAATCAAAGCCACAGTTAAAGATGCCGCGCAAAAACTAACAGGCTATCGTAAACGCGACTTTATGGCTAAGGTAGCCGAGGATTACTTTGCAGGCTCAGCCCGTAAAGCTGAAACAGTATTTGGATGGAGTCGGAAGAGCGTACAACTAGGACTAGATGAAAGGCGCACAGGGCTAAGATGTCTTGATAATTATGGGGCAAGAGGAAGACACAAAAGCGAAGTAACGTTGCCGAATTTAACAGAAGATATAAGCGCAATCGTAGATATGAAATCTCAAGCAGATCCGAAATTTTAATCGACATTTTTGTATGCGCGGGTTAGTGCAAGAGCAGTAAGAGAGGAGTTGGTGAAGCGGAAACCAGCGATTTTATCGTTGATTGCCTAAGCGATTGGTGGCATAAGAATCAGTTTCAACGTTCAGACTTTGACGAATGGATGATTAACCTTGATAGCGGTTCGGCAACCCGTAGTGATCGTACTCAATTTATCAAACGCATGGTTGAGTTATCCAAGAAGATTGACTTGAAAATTCGTCTGGTTTACTATCCGCCTTATCACAGTAAATATAATTCTGTTGAACGCTGTTGGGCTGCCCTAGAAAATTATTGGAATGGTACGATTCTGGATTCTGTTGATGCGGTTGTAGAATGGGCTAGTAACATGATGTGGAAGCGCATTTCACCAATTGTTCATTTAGTTGAAATAACCTATGCAAAGGGCGTAAAAGTTTTACCAGAAGACTTGAAACAGTATTTTCCATCTTGGCAACGTTCTGCTACCCTACCTAAATGGGATATAACCATTGTTCCTAATTGATTGGTATCTTATTTTTTCGCTAGCCCCTAACTCTTTATATTTGCTAAGTAGGTTAGATCAAACGGATCTTATAATTTCTTGAAAGTACTGCTTTGTAACACTTTCAAGAAATTATAAGATCCGAGTTTGAGTGCAAAGCACTGTAGTTCAAAAATTACAAAAATTCTTGATGTCTTGCCAAATACTTTCTAAATCTTTACCAAGGGCATGATCGTCGTCCAGTAGCTTTAACGTAACTTGCGATCGCATTTTTGTAAATTCTTCACTAAGCGATACAGGTACAACGCCATCATGTATACCATGAAAGATGAGAATAGGTAGCAATCGCGTGAGCTTTTCTTCGGAATATTTTTGAGCATCAACAAAAAAATTAAAATGTAAATTTACATTACGTTTTAGTCCGTAATGATAAAACTCACGAACGCCTTCTTGTTGCCATTTGGTGACGTTTTCATTTCCTAAGGCTTTATCAATGCGCTGACTAAACCCAAAAGCGGGGGCAAATAATATCAATTTCTGAACTAAGGTATTTTGGGCTGCGAGTTGCACGCCAAGGAAACCGCCAAGGCTAGAACCAATTACTGTGACTGGCTCAAGACTTTGCAGATAAGTGTGATCGAGATACTCTAATTGATCTGAGAGGGTCACTGTTGAAAAATCCGTGAGATTTAAGTCTGGAATAAGCAGCGTTAGCCCTATGTCCGTAAACCGTCGTCTCATGTACTGAGCTTTATAAGAGTTGGGACTAGACGCAAAGCCATGTAAATAGAGATATTTCATCTTCTCCGCGATCACCCTTTTTCCTAAATTATAACCGACTAGAAACTTCTATGAAGCGATCGCTTATTTTGACAGACTAGGCTCAGTTACATTGGGGAAACTCGCAAAATTTCTTTTTACCCAGTCCATACACACTTCATTAACTTCTTTTGAAATCGCTGAAACCCTGATTGTCTCGTTGTAAATATTTTTAGACTTCTATTACAAGTGGAATCTGGCACTCTATTAAATCACAAAAAGCTAGGAAATCCGAATTGCTTTTTTAGAGGATTCTGATTTTAGGCGATCGTGATTTTGAATGAGAAAGGCGATCACTTTTTTAAAATATTGGCCATTCATTGGCTGAAAAGCGATATTTTGCAAATCGATTTGCCGCACCTTGTCCTGCATTGACTCATAAAAATGGCGATCGCCAATGAACTTAAGCGTTAATTGAGAATATTCCGTTGGCGTTTTGACGACAAGCTCACCCAGCTCTAATTTCTTCATCAGAGCCGCACCTGAGCGACTATACCAGCGTTTCCCCTCAAAGACTACCGAGCTGTCTTTTTGTGGGTAATGGAGATCTAAATCAGACGATTACCACCCGCATTGTTATTTTCGGAATTTATGTTGCATTTGTGGAGACATGATATATAGCAAGTACAGGAATAGGGAGTGGGATTATTTGAATAAGAATTATGAAAGACAGTAAATTTAATCTCTTATGAAGTTTTATATATATTTCATTTGAAGGTTAGGATTATCTTCTTGTTTTTTAATTCTTTGTAAACACTAGATAAGTTCTTGATTTACTAATTTACGGTAATCTAAGAGACTTGCTCACGGAAACATAGGGGGATAACTAAATGTAAGCCTATTGTATAGGTTGCTTTCCGATTTTTATTTTGTATAAATTCACTCTAGAATTTTGTTGTCTAAAATATATATACACATTGCAAGGACTTGTTATACAAAACCTTGGAAAGCCTTTCTTTACACCCAAATGGCATGTAAAGATCTACTTCATACTTATTTTTTAAGTTGTGTTTCAGCTCTAAATTTACACGTTCAAAACTGCAAAAGATCTAAGCAGATGTAATGTTCATGTCAAATATATCTAGTTTTATATTAACTAAATCATGTTTGGTGGAACTATCCACATTTTGCCTAAATATTCACTGGTTAACCAATTGATACTTGTGCTTAATTCCAACGACAATGCAGCCTCCTGTAATGCAGTCTGTATTGTCGTTGCGAATATATAGCAACGTAAGAGATAGATAGGACAATTCAAAACCCAAAAGATGGCAGAGCGAAGCTCTGCCATCTTTTGGGTTTTATGTCCTAAGCAAAGCTTACATTGCTATATTAGGACTTACGCAAAAGAATGAGCCGCAGGGGCAATTCATGAATTGCCCCTACGGCAAAATGAGGCTTTCAGGGCTTTTTTGCTGCGTAAGTCCTATATATATAGCATTTTTGTCATGGCTTAGTACAGAAAAGCCTTTGTTCCCAAAATTGGGCATATTCGCTGTCGTGGTCTCTCAAAATTGGAGGGTTTCTTTAATGCATCAGGGCGTACATCATCACTTACTGAGCTATTTCGCGATAATTGCTACTATCCAAGCGATATGGCTAGCTTTGATAGTGATGGTTAGATTCGTTTAAAGGGAAGAAAATCTGAAGATTCACCGATTGAAATCTGAGGCGCAACAGGTTCTGATGCCCCAAAGAATAATTCATGAGGTGTGCGATAGTCAAGAGATTTTCTTGGTCTATGGTTGATCAAATTCATAACCTTCTGGAAGTCATCTTCCTTCACTATTTTAAAGTTAGTGGATTTGGGATAGAATTGTCGAATTAATCCATTCGTATGTTCATTCAATCCACGCTCCCATGAATGATATGGATTTGCAAAGAAACACTGTATTTTCAA
>JADBWK010000145.1 GCA_020404895.1 Pseudanabaena sp. M085S1SP2A07QC
TCGCTCGGAGAATGTCGTCACATAGGCAATAAATCGCTACAATTTCATCATTCATTTTTCTTGCTGCTACTCGGCTCTTGTCCTTTGTAGCAGCTTTTTTTTCTTGTTACTATAGGTAGCAACTTGGGTTAAATTAGCTAAGTCTATTTCAGATGCAAGCTGGTCTATGTTTCGTGATTGGGTTGAATATTTTGGTAAGGTATTTGGTAAAGTCACTGTTGCAGTGCCCCCGCAATATACGAGTCAAAATTGTTCAACCTGTGGAACAACTGTCAAGAAATCGCTGAGTGAGCGCACTCATCATTGTAGTCACTGTGGTACGGTTTTAGACCGTGACCACTATGCTGCACTGAATATCTTGGCTATTGGTTTAAAAAATACCGTAGGGCGTACGGAAATTTCTACGCCTGTGGAGAGTTTGACCTCTGCTAGTTAGATCTAGGTCTATCTAGTAAGTTGTCTCGCTGAATCAGGAATCCCCGTCACTTCAGTGCGGGGAATGTCAAGAAATTGAGGATTTGTTGCTTGAAGCCGAGAATATCCAGCTCTCAGCAATGCGAAAAAGCAATTCACAACGTCCTGTACCTGGCTATGTTCAGTTTCTCCAGCACCATAAGCGTAAAGCAATCGAAACTACGGGTAGTTTGATATCCCAGCTTTTACCTAAATCTATTCATGCTGTGACAGCCAAGGGCTTTGAGCTTAAAGTCATGCTCTTTGTCCTTGCTCTTAGCGTTAATCTATGGGTATCAACTTAGGTTAATTTATATATATATTTCAGGACAAGCGCATCTTGATTAACTCTATAGTTTGCTTCTCTGGGGTTAGGTGATATTGTGTATATATTCGTTCAGTAAGTAGTAACCGAGAGGGATTTGTTTGACTCAGTCAATTAATCTACCCAAGCTAGACGACTTTTTGCAAGAGCTGGCCACGATACAGCAGCAAGGCTCAAAGCGAATTGCGTTTTTAGGTTCCCGCCATGTGCCATTAACCCATCAACTGCTGATTGAACTGCTCAGCTATGCTTTGGCACTATCTGGTAACAGTATTATTACCTCTGGAGCAACAGGTACAAATTTTGCTGCAATTCGGGGTGCTTTGCGAGCCGACCCCAATTTGTTGACTGTAATTTTGCCCCAAAGTCTTGATAGACAGCCCTATGAATCTCGCGAACAGCTAGAAAATGTGATTCATTTAGTTGAGCATGGCGAGAATGACACTCTATCTTTGGCTGAAGCAAGTAGCCGATGTAACCAAGAAATCATTTCCAAGTGTCAGCAACTGATTTGCTTCGCGTTTCATGGTAGCGAGACTTTATTACAAACTTGTCAAGATGCTGAAGAACAACGCAAGGTTGTAACTCTATTTTATTTTGACTAAAGAATCTGAGAAATTGCCTAGCGGTTTTTAGATTGCGTTGATTGAATTGTTTAGAAATGAAGATTATGAGTACGACAATTAAAGGCAAAGTATTTGTCTTGGATGACAATATTGACACTGACCAAATCATTCCTGCGGAATATCTCACGCTTGTACCATCAAAACCTGATGAGTACGAGAAGCTTGGCAGCTACGCAATGATTGGACTTCCCGATCGCTATGCTCGCTTTATACCTGAAGGGGAAAGCAAAACGATTTATTCGATTATTATCGCTGGTGAAAATTTTGGTTGTGGCTCTTCTAGAGAACATGCACCGATAGCACTTGGAGCTGCTGGGTTAGAGGCTGTGGTTGCCCAGTCCTATGCCAGAATTTTCTTCCGTAACTGTACAGCAACAGGTGAGCTATATCCTTGGGAATCGGTTGATTGTTTGGTTGAGAGCTTCAAAACTGGTGAAGAAGCAACCATTGATTTTGATAATAATCTCATCATTAATGAAACCACTGGCGAAACTTTTGCATTGAAATCCCTTGGTGATGTAAGACCTGTCATTGATGCGGGCGGTTTATTTGATTATGCTCGTCTAACAGGCATGATTCCTACTCGTGTATAAAACCTATGTCCTATCACATTCGTATTCACGATCGCCAAAACGATAAAATCTACGAAGCTGATATCGAAGGCGATCGCTATATTCTTGACTCTTTAGAAGATCAAGGTATTAAATTGCCTTTTTCCTGTTTGAATGGTGCTTGTACTGCTTGTGCGATGCGAGTCAAGTCGGGGAAAATTGATCAGCATGAGGTAATCGGTTTATCCAAAACATTGCAGGATGAGGGATATGCGCTGATTTGCTCAGGCTACGCTCAGTCTGACTTAGATCTGGAAACCCAAGATGAGGATGAGGTCTATCGGTTGCAATTCGGTAACTTTTTTGCCAAACGCAAGCGCCACTGGTTTCAGTTCGGTATTCCTATTGATCATGACTAAATAGTTTAAAGGGCGCGAACCTTTAAACTTTGAATTATGCAGCACAGCCTATGAACTCTAAAACAGGAAAAGAAAAGGCAATCACTAAGTCTCCATCGCGTTTATTCATTTTGGTTGTGCTCTTAATTGCCTTTTTAACGCTCGCGAATATGACGATCGCTTTTGCGCAACCCAAGGATAAGGTAAATGGCGAACTCTGGGTTATTAATCGGGTTGTAAGTGGACAAACAGTCGAAGCTTCAGTTGTGAGTAATCCCAATATGACTGTCCAAAGAGTGCGACTGCTTGGTATAAGTGCACCTCTCAAAGAGCAATCTCCTTGGGGCGATCGTGCTCGCCAGAGTTTGTCAGATCTCATTAAAGAGCAAAAAGTAATTTTAGAGTTTGATGTCAAGCAAAAAGATAACTCTGATCGCTTGCTAGCTTATATTTGGAAAGATAATTTATTAGTTAATCAATATTTGGTGTCTGAGGGACTTGCGATCGCTGATTCCTATTCACCCAATGTAAAGTATGACGCAAGAATTAGTCGTGCCCAATCAAAAGCAAGGTTGCAAGAGCTAGGAATTTGGGACACCCAAAACCCGTTACGCCTCAGTCCTAGAGACTTTAGTCGCCAATTAAGTAATTAAAAGGCGGCTCTTTGCGCCGACTTCTAATTACTGTAAATCATTCATCAGTGATAGCTAGACTATAATTTGTGCCAGTGAAGTCAGCGCCTATTACGTTGGCATTTTTGAAGATGGTATTGCTAATATTTGCTCTACGTAAATTCGCATGGACTAACACAGCGTTAGTAAAATTTGCACCCTTTAAATTGGTGTCATTGAGAATTGCATCGGTCAGAAAAGCCTTGGTGAAATTGGTTTTCTCCAGTTTTGCCCCAGTAAGATCCGCACCTTCTAAGTTGGCGTTGGTGAGGTTTGTACCGCTTAGGTTTGCACCCATGAGAGATGCACCGATTAAGTGCGATTGGCTCAAATCAGCACCCTCTAGATTTGCGTTAGTTAAATCGCAACCTGCACATTGTTTGGTTTGGAGTAGTTGTTGAACTTGGACAGGGTCATAGGCTTCCAAAGGCATAGCCCAACCAATTCCAATCACAGCCAAAATTGCAACTAATTTAGTTTTCATTTTGCCCTCCTCATATACGAGGAATGCTATACATCTATTATCGCTGCAATTTATTTCATATTCGTTCTGCTGTATATGTCGTCACTATTCTTAACCGATGATGGAATCGATAAAACAACCTGTGGGTTTAATTGTAATTTTGGGAGCAACGGCGACTGGCAAGACTAGTCTGGCGATCGCACTCGCCAAGCAGCTAAATGCGCCAATTTTGAGTGCTGATTCGCGCCAAGTTTATCGTCATTTGGATATTGGCACAGCAAAACCAACTATCGAAGAACGTCAAGGCGTACCCCATTATTTAATCGATATCATCGAACCCGATCAAACTTTAACATTGGCGGATTATCAATCTCAGGCGCAAACTTTAATCGCGAAGTTTCATGCTCAGGGAGTTACGCCGATTTTAGTTGGTGGTTCAGGTTTGTATATTAAGGCAATTACCGCAGGACTAAAAATTCCTAGGGTCGCACCTCAACCTGAACTGCGATCGCAATTTGCGGAATTAGGACAAACTTATTGCTATCAGATTTTGCAGCAGGTTGATCCAGTGGGAGCTACCAAAATTCATGCTAACGATCAAATCAGAACTTTGCGATCGCTAGAGGTTTTTTATGTAACAGGCCAACCTCTATCAACACAACAAGGCGAGCAGCCACCTAGTTATCCCATTTTGCAAATTGGTTTGGATTGTGAGGATCTGGATGTTTATCGTAAGTTGGTTAGCGATCGCACCGAGCAAATGCTTGAAGATGGCTGGCTTGACGAAATTCGTGATTTACAAAATCGTTATGGATCAGATTTGCCGCATTTAAGAACTTTGGGCTATGGCGAAATGTCTGATTATTTAGCTGACAAAACTGATCTGGAAACTGCCAAACTACTCACGATTACTCATACCTGTCAATTTGCCAAACGTCAAAGAACATGGTTTCGTGGTTCGGGTAATGGCGATTTAGCAATCCATTGGTTGCGATCGGGTAGTAGTTGGAAAGAGGCGATCGCACTGTTATCAAAAAAGCCCTGCGTAGCAGGGCTTTTTTGATTATTTGATTTTGTCCATAATCGAGAAAATCGGTAAGTACATCCCGACAATAATCGAACCGACCATGCCACCTAAGACAACGATCATTAGAGGTTCCATCAAACTTGTGAGAGCTTTTACCGCTTCTTCAACTTCATTCTCATAAAAGTCGGCGACTTTCATAAGCATTTTATCAATTTCACCAGTTTCTTCGCCGATACTGACCATTTGCAAAGCCATTACAGGAAATACTTCCGTTTTTTCCATTGCAGGAGCAATTTGACCACCTTCTCTTACCGCATTTCGCGCC
Source organism: Pseudanabaena sp. M085S1SP2A07QC (assembly GCA_020404895.1). GTDB lineage: Bacteria > Cyanobacteriota > Cyanobacteriia > Pseudanabaenales > Pseudanabaenaceae > Pseudanabaena. The sequence continues at coordinate 4,840 of JADBWK010000145.1, forward strand.
GAGTCGATCGCATTAGAAATCACCAGATTACCTGCGGTCTCAGCCGTAATTTCGAGAGAAGCCAAAATTGGTACACCTGCACGGGAGAGCGAACCAAAAGTCCGCGCAAATCGAGCAACCGCAGTTTTAACTACAAGATCTCCAAACAAAGGCAACTTCAAGAAAACACCATCAAGGTAGAGCTTACCAGCAGGAGTTGCATAAACACGGTTATAAACAAAACCAGCGGCAACAATAATAATTGGAATGATTAGTACTGAGGGACTCTTAAGAAAGTTACTGATATTTACCAATATTTGCGTAAATGCGGGTAATTCACCACCTAAGCTTTTAAAAACGCCATCAAATACAGGAATGATGAAAATACACATCGCTAAGAAGATTAAAACAGCGATCGAAGAAACCACAATCGGATAAGTCATCGCAGACTTAATCTGGTTAGTCAAACGCGCCGAATCTTCGAGTAATGTCGCTAGACGGGCTAAAACATCATCTAGTACACCACCCGTTTCACCAGCCTGCACCATTGCGCAATACAGCTTGTCAAATACTTTTGGATGCTTACGCAAAGCATCAGAAAAGTTAGTACCTTGCTGCACGTCGTCAAGAACTTCGGTGAGGGCAATTTTAAGTCTTGGATTGGCGCATTGATCGCACATTACACCTAAGCCTCGCACCATCGATACACCCGCATTAACCAAGGTTGCTAATTGTCTTGAGAACAAGGCTAAATCCTTGACCGTCACCTTTTTCATCGTGATGGCAGCAAAATCAAAACCGCCCTTGACCTCTTTAACATCTTGAACGTAAAAGCCCTTTTGTTTCCAAGTATCGCGAGCTTCTTTAAGTGATACCGCAACCATGGTCTGCTGCACCGCCTTACCCTTGGAGTCTTTAAGATTTGCTTGAAACTTCGCCATTATTGCACCTCTTTAATCAAAATATGGGTTGAAAACTATAGGCTAGCCACTGATTGATCGCGACTTGATCATGTCTGCTGAACGCAAATCTCCAGTTGCTTTACGTTGCATTACTGGTGAGGGATTGGGACCAACTACGCGCAATAGTTCTTCAGGTCGGGAAGTCTTAGACATCGCAGCTTCAAAGGTAATATCGCCATCCAGATATAACTTTGCTAAAACCGATTCAAGGGTTTGCATTGACTCTTTACCACCTGTTTGGATAAAGCCATACATCTGCGCTGTTTTACCTTCCCGAATCAGGTTGGAAATCGCAGGTGTAACCACCATAATTTCCTGTGCCATCACCCGCCCAAATTGCCCTGGTTGAGGATTATGTCTTTGCACAAGGGTTTGGCTTAATACCGCAACTAGAGAGTTAGAGAGTTGCACCCGAATTTGACCTTGTTGCTCTGGCGGGAATACATCCACCATGCGATCTACGGTCTGGGAAGCGGAACTGGTATGCAATGTTCCAAATACTAGGTGTCCTGTTTCGGCGGCGGATACGGCAAGCTGAATTGTTTCTAAATCGCGCATCTCACCTACAAGAATTACGTCTGGATCTTCGCGAAGAGCCGCCTTTAGGGCGTTAGCAAAGGTTTTAGTATCTTCTCCAACTTGGCGTTGGTGAATCACACTCTTTACGGATTCATAGACAAATTCAATCGGATCTTCAACAGTGAGAATATGTTCAGCACGGGTTTTGTTAATCGTTTGAATCATTGCCGCCAAGGTAGTGGTCTTCCCTGAACCCGTTGGACCAGTAACTAGCACCAGACCACGCGGCTTTTCACTAAGTTCGCGCACAATGGGCGGTAAGTTCAGATCATCCATGTCGGGAATTTTGGAAGAAAGCGCCCGTAGACAAGCGGCATAGGTACCTCGATCTTTGTAAACATTGACCCGAAATCTAGCTAGTCCCTTAACTCCATAGGAGCAGTCTAACTCCCAGTTTTGTTCTAGAGCTTTCCGCTGATTATTATTGAGCATCGCAAAAATCAATCGCTGACATTCTTCAGGGGTAAGCGGATCGCGATCGGTGCGGGTAAGGTGACCGTTGATGCGAATGTAAGGGGGTAGCCCTGCGGAGATATGAAGGTCAGAACCTTTGCGTTCTACAACCTCTTCCATCAAGTCTTCAATGATGTAGTCCATTACCATAGCGGGCTATTCTCCTGATCTAATCCTAGTAAATTCATGATTCCCTATGTAGCTTATAAACAATGCGCTTCGCACGAACTTTAACCCTGTATTTGAGACTTGCGCGAAGCGCAAGTCTCAAATACTAATTTAGAATGTTCTAGGCGTGGTGCAGTAAGGACATTCAATTGTTTCGGGTGTGAGCATAGCATCACAGTTGTCACATTCCAGTCCTTTACCTCTTCGAGCGCGTTCTTCAGCTTCTCGCCCTTTGTCGGTATATACGACTCTGAGCACCTCGTCTAGAGAAGTAGCTCCTTCTCTTACTAAGTCAAAAGCGTATGCCATTAGGGTTTTCATCCCTTCTTGGACGGCAATCTCCTTGATAACTTCGGTGGTAGCTCCTTTGTTGATAGCACTTTGCAAGCGCTCAGTCATTTTCATGATTTCATATACACCTGCACGCCCTTTGTAGCCAGAACCGCTACATTTTGGACAGACTCGTTGACCTGGAAGCATGGCTTCACGGTTGACGACATTAGCTCGGTAGAAGGTCTTTTCGAGGTCGCTGCTGGGTAGACCGAAGCGATCGAGTTCTTCTTGGCTGGGATTATAGGGAATGCGGCAGTTGTCACAAATTCGGCGAAGGAGACGTTGAGCGAGAACACCAATAATCGCCGTGCTAGCCATAAAAGGCTCTACGCCCATTTCTTCGAGACGGGCAATGCTACTGGGTGCGTCGTTGGTATGTAAAGTAGTGAGAACTAAGTGCCCTGTTAGTGCCGCCTCGATCGCAGTTTTTGCAGTTTCAGCATCTCTCGTTTCTCCTACAAGGATTACGTCAGGATCTTGACGCAGGAAAGCTCGAAGAATACTGGCAAAGGTCATGCCCTTTTCCCGTAGTACTTGGCATTGGGTCAAACCAGGTAAATTATATTCGACAGGATCTTCAGCTGTACTGATGTTGATTCCAGGGTCATTACATTCAGCAAGGGTCGAATATAGAGTAGTGGTTTTGCCTGAGCCAGTAGGACCTGTAACGAGAATTAGTCCATAGGGACGTTTGGCAAAGCTTTGCATCAGAGCTAAGCTTTCAGGATCGCTAATCAGCTTGTTCAGTCCAAGTTGAGTGTTGGAGTTATCGAGGATTCGTAGACATACTTTTTCCCCATTTTGGGTAGGACAAGTATTTACGCGAAAATCTACACGTCGTCCTTGGAAATTGCGCTTCAGTTTGCCATCTTGAGGAACGCGCTTTTCGGCAATGTTCAGATTAGAAATAATTTTGAAGCGTGAAATTACCGCGTTAATAATGTTTTTGGGTAAGCGCTTATTCTCGCTGAGAAAGAAGTATTCGCGGAGTACGCCGTCCTTACGCAGACGGATGCAGAGGTCTTTTTCCTGTGGTTCGATGTGAATGTCTGAGCATCCTTCCTTAAGAGCTTTAACAAGGATTTTATCGACGAGGCTGATAATTGGTGCTGAGTTTTCACCCCCAACCATGAGCTCATCGCCTTGATCCGTATCAGCAATATCTTCACCGAAGACATCATCTTTAACTTGGAGATCTTCATCACTAATAGCGCCTTCAGCTTTGGCGCTTTTGTTGACTTGGAATTGGACAATATTGTCAAAGATGCGATGAAAATCTTCGTGTGAAATAACTCGCCTGACAACTGTCAAATTTTTGAGCAGTCGAGCGATCTCATTTTGGACTTTGTAACTGTCGGGCGAGACTAAAGCAAGCGTGATGCTGTTCTCCGTCTTAACTAGAGGTAGCATCTCGCAGTCTCGACAACTGGAAATTGGGATGATGTTGGAGTCGAGCAAGGTACTGAGGGATGCAATATCAAACTTGTCAATTTCCACATCAGGATCGATTGGTTCGATACCATAAAGAACACGCAGTTCAAAAAGCTGTTGACGCTTGTAATATCGGGTAATGTCGGGAGCGAGTTGCTGCCCCAGAATTTGCTCTAGGACGCTAATAAATGGAACATTTTGTTCTTGACTATCCTTGACAGCGCGATCGAACTGGTCTGAGGTTGCGTGTCCTGCTTGAATCAGTCTGCTCTCGAAGGGAGTGCGACCTCCCCGTTTGGCAAGAGCTTTGGTTCTATTTTTTAAGCCTGAGGCGGTAGTTGGCGCTTGATCTGATGTATTCATAGCCCAAGAGTTCCTAAGAGTGCATTACCCAAGTGAGATTAGATCTTCACGATCGCAAAGTAATATTTTTAAATAGCGATCGCAAAGCAATGTAAGGCGATCATAGCTGTTTGCATAACTATATTGGGCAAAAATAGCACAAGTGTTTCATAGTTTTACAAAATCAAGCTGAAAATTTGAGTGATATAGCTATAGTCATTTTAATGTTTTGGTTTTGCACCGTACCTTTGGTTTATTTTTTAAGGGCTTGCCAACGAATTTTTGGGTTTTGGGCAAGGAGTTGAGAAATGGCGATCGCACCTTTTTTATTTAAGTGGCTAGGGTCAGAAAAAAGGTCGGCTTGATTTAGAATCGCTTGAGACAGGTCGAGATATGTAAACCCTTCACGCAAAGCAAGCTCTTGCATTCTGCCATTGAACGTAGCTTCATGTCGGCTGCGAATTTGATCGAGATATGCTGCATGTAAAGGCATATTCACGACTAAAAGCTTAATATTATTGCGGCGACAAAAGTCAACTACATTTGCAAAAGCCTCGAACTGGGAGCCATTGGTTTCAAAATTCCGATAGTCAAGATCATAGTCGCCTGGGACTTGGGGGAATTTTTGGAAATAGGTGTTGGGCTCGAAGGTGACATCAAAAGCAACAAAACCTTTAGGATCAAGAGCGGTGATAGTACTGGGCATAGTCGCGGCGAGCAGAGCGTCGCTGTTGCTAAGCATATGTGTGTTGCGATCAAATTTCTTGACTAACGAAGTCCGAATTTCTTGACGACTAGAAGAAGTGGCAAACAGCATATCAAAGGATTGGGCGATCGGATTTGAGGATTTAGTAGATAGCTCTGTTGGATTAGTTATAGGATTTAGATTAACGCCTTTACTTTTAAGTTCTTCCTGTAATTGTTTGTAGCCGTCAGATGCAGTGATTTCGTCATAGGTAAGGTCACTGCGGCTACTATTAAATGCTCTCAAACCATCAGCCCAGATAATCATGCGCGGTAGTTGGTGCTGGGACAGGATTTGGGTGATTTGTAGATTTACAACCTTAGCGGTTGCACCATCAATACCAAGGTTAAAGACACTGATGTCTTTGTATCCTTTGTTGTTCAGTGCTTTTTCTAATGTTTTGGGTTCGAGCCCGCGCAAGGCTCTGGAACTGCCAACAATTAGAATTTCTGGCGATCGCTGTTTATTTGTGATCTGCCAATCAAGAAGAGCTAATTTTTCATTGAATAAAGCGATATTAAAATTAAGGGCAGATTTATTGGTAAGGCTCTTTTCGGGAGCATTATCTGGCTGGTTTGCTGGCAAATTGATCTTAGAATCAGCGATTACAAATTTGGTTGACTGATCGGGCTGATCGTAATTACTGAGAGTGCGATCAATGGCGATCGTTGTCCCAACCCCGATCGCTAAACTTGCTATACAAGCAGGTAAAGAGAGCATTTTGGGTGATGTGTGCCCTAGCCATTTCAAGCTGAAGATAGCTTGACCAATCGCAAGTAGTTTTGCCCCAGTATATCTACCTAATTTCTGCCAAGCATTAGGCTCTTCATCTTCGCTGATAAATGCAATGCTGTAATCTTCTACATTTTCGGCGGCAAATAACTCTTCTTCATTGGGGTTCGGGATGCCGATCGCTAACAAATCAATTTCAAAAGACCAACTCGGCTTTTTCTCGCCAATGACGCGGCTCGATACCGTTACCGATTGGAAATATTCCGATGCACTCACTGTTCGCAGAGTATTTAGCATGGGCAGTACCATCTCTGCTTGCAAAATCTCGGCGCGAGTCTCACACAACAAGTTGAGGCAATTATTTTGTAAGAGTAACTTCAGCTTAGTTTGAGCAAGTTTGGGTGCTAGTTGAGGATCTTGACGAAAGTTGGTGAGTAAAGCCGCAATAATTTCGGCAGCGATGAGCGCCGATGGAGCGATCGGTAAATCAAGACCTAACGCCCATGCATTTCCATGCAACTTAAGACGGTGGATACCTTCGGCATATAAAACTGAACTTTCTAAATCCTGTGTGCTTGGGGCGATCGCCTCCAATATCTGCTTTGCACAGCTTACTTCTCGATCTCGACTATAAAGATATAAGCAGTCGCCTTTTTGCTTGCTATGTGAAAGCCTTATCCCTGCCAATTCTTCAGTCAAAATACTAGTTGATGACTCTCGATCCGAAGCTAGATTGGAGGATGCAAGATAGTTAGTAGTCGCATTAATGTGATTATTAGTCAAATTTGAGGATTGGTTTGCATCTGCATCTGCATCTAGATTTACATCTAGATGTGAATCTGGATTTGCATCTGGATTTGCATCTGTTATTGGATTTGCATCTAAGGATGTTGTTCCCATTGTCTGTTTGCAGAGTTCGGCAGGATGAAAAATTTGCTACAAGGTTAGCATGGCGACTTCACAACCTGACAAAAAGTTATTCATCCAAATGCTCAGAGACAGAGCGATAAAGCTCTAAAACATGGTGATCGAGGAGTTGGTAATAGACTTTGCGCTGGCTTTTGCGATAACTAACTAGACGCATGGTGCGTAAAACTCGTAATTGATGGGATACCGCCGATTCACTCATGCCCACTACTGCTGCAAGATCGTGAACGCATAGTTCCCGCTTTGATAAAACTGAAAGAATCCGCAGGCGATTGGGATCGCTCAACATCCCGAAAAATTCCGCCATATTCTGCGCTTTCTCAGTTGGCAAAATCGCTTTAATCAAATCTTGTAAAGCGGTTGGCTCGATCTCATGGAGATCGCAAGTCGGCAAGTTGTCAAGAGAAACCGAAGAGGAGTTTAGCATTGTTACATTTTACAAAAAAGTGATCGCTTTTCTACATAGTGTTTGACATATGAACGTATATTCATGTATACTAATCTCAATTGTATTAGGATTAAATATATGACAACTCTCACAGAAACCAAATGTGCTTGCCCAAAATGTAGTTGTATGGTCTCCCTAGACACAGCAATCATGGCAAATGATAAGCCTTATTGCAGCAGAGCTTGTGCCGATGGGCATCCTGAAGGATCTGCTGGCTGTAAAAAATCTGGATGTGGTTGTGGATAACTACGTCTGTCTCCAAGCGTATTAGTACATAAAACCCAAGAAGAGAATGGCGGCGCTTCGCGCCGCCATTCTCTTCTTGGGTTTTTATTTGAATTAAGAGGGTAAATACCCCATCGCTCTGCGGTGTGAGTAAATTTCTAGTAAAAAAGAATTTGATACCCCGCCCACTTGCGGCGGGGTTATTCATTTTGCTAGTGCTCGCTACAAAAAGAAGCAGGTGGACGTTGTCTATCTGCTTCTTTTTGGCTTTTGGTTAAGGTATAGTACAAATCATTAGCTTCACCAAAATTCAAGATGCTGAATTTAAACGAAATTATGTCGCTTGCTCGCCCGATCGCTTGGGGTGCGGGAGATATTCTGATGAAGTACTATCAAGAGCCTCAAGACTTAGAAATCAGGTTTAAGGGTGGCGAAGAAGGCAATGTTACTTCCGCAGATTTAGCCGCTAATGATTTTATCTTGAGCCAGTTAAAGCAAGTGTTTGGGACTGAAGACTTTGCCTATCTCAGTGAAGAAACTGAAGATAACACTGATCGACTTGGACATGAATGGGTCTGGATTATTGATCCAATGGATGGCACAAGTGACTTTATTCGTCGGACTAATGAGTTTGCGGTGCACATTGGCTTGACCTATCGTCAGCGTCCTGTTTTAGGGCTAGTTGCCACACCTGCTCAAGATCGCCTCTTTCAAGGTATGTTGGGCAATGGGGCATATATTGAGACTAGAGATGGTTTGCAACAACGGATTCAAGTCTCTAATAAGGTTGAACTCGATCAAATGGTGGTAGTGGCTAGTCGTAGCCATCGTAATTATCAACTCGAAAGTATTCTGCAACAGCTACCCAAAGCTGCCGAAATTGCGGTTGGTAGTATTGGCGGTAAGTTTGCAGCGATCGCATCGGGCAATGCTGATGTCTATATCTCGGTATCAGGAAAATCTGCGCCCAAGGATTGGGACTATTGCGCTCCTGAAATCATCTTGACTGAGGCAGGTGGTCAGCTTACTCACTCTGATCTATCTTTACTGTCATACAACAATTTGGAATTGCGTCAGTGGGGAACGATTGTGGCAAGTAATGGTCATTGTCATAATGAAATTTGTCAAATTAGCCAAGATGCGATCTCAACTATCAAAAATTAGGATTTGCAATGCCCAGCCTAATTTTTGTGGCAATTAGTCAGTAAAGTAAAGAGACCTAGAAATTTAAGGAACAAGGTACTTAAGCACCTTGTTTATTTCAATTATGAAATTACAAGCAATCCTAATTGGTGCTGTTGTGGTCGTTGGCGTAATGGCTGTCAGCAATCCTAGTAAAGAACGTTACATTGAGTACGCAACTGAGCAATTTTCCCAAACAGGTAAAACCTCAATTTGTACTGCCGATCTTCCAGTAGCTGCTCAGCAATCATGCAAATTTTTGATTTCTCAAGGCAAAGGGGTGATCAAAACATTGGTAGAAAACTCTACTAATCAGCAAAATTTTGTGGTTTTCAGTCTCTATGCAACTGAGATGCCAAATAGGAAAATCACCACGATCGCCGCCTTTGGTAATTTCATTATGTTCAAATAGAGCAAAATCCATAAAAAAGGCGGTGCATAGCACCGCCTTTTTTATGGATTTTGCTGATCAAACTTTTCTAATGTTTTCCAGACTGATTGCAAGAGCTTATCTAGTCCTTTTTTGGAAGCAGCAGAAATAGCCAGAATTGGAATATCAAACTGCGAGGCAATCTCCTCAACATCCTCAGGCAACATCGCATCAATTTTATTTAGCGCCAGAATTTGGGGCTTGTCGGCTAAACCATGACCATAGGCAGCTAGCTCTTCTTGAATTGTATGATACGCCGCTAGGGGATCATCTTGAGTAACATCGATCACATGAATTAAGAGCTTCGTGCGTTCCACATGGCGCAAGAAGTCATGACCTAAACCAATGCCTTCGGATGCACCTTCGATCAGCCCAGGAATATCGGCAAACACAATGCCATCGCCAGAGGGCTTAGAAACTACACCTAAATTTGGGACGAGCGTAGTAAAAGGATAATCGGCAATTTTGGGACGAGCCGCAGATACGACAGAGATCAATGTTGATTTGCCAGCATTAGGTAAACCAATGATCCCAACTTCAGCAATTAACTTTAGCTCTAAATAAAGATTAAGTTCTTCGCCTGGTAATCCTGGTAAGGCATAGTCAGGGGCACGATTTTGATTGCTCAAGAAATATTTGTTGCCTAAGCCGCCTTTACCGCCTTTAGCTACAAACAAAGTTTGGTCAACCTCAGTCAGATCTCCCAAAACTTCGCCTGTTTCTTCATTCATCACCACCGTACCGATAGGGACTTTGATTACGCGATCGCTACCTTTTTTACCCGTCATGTTACTAGGCCCGCCGCGCTCGCCATTTTCAGCTTTAAAAATGTTCTCAAAGCGAAAATCCAGAAGGGTTTGGAGATCGGTTGTTGCTTGTAAAATAACGGAACCACCATGGCCGCCATTGCCACCAGCAGGTCCACCCGCGGGTACATATTTTTCGCGGCGAAATGCAACTAGCCCATCGCCGCCATCTCCAGATTTTACATGTATCGTAACTCGATCAATAAAATGCATTGCTAACTCAATTACTTGCTCTGTCTAACAAAGACAATCCACTTAACATGCAGGATTATCTTTATTGGTCTTACCTTCTATTATGCAGTGCAGCAGGATAAAAACCAAAAAATCGGTTTTATACAATTCTACCGACGGCAGCAGGATAAAAACCGATTTTGAGCATCAGATACTTCCTTAAAACCAAGAAATAGCGGTGCACGGCTTTGCTGCGCACCGCTATTTCTTGGTTCATTTATTCTTTGTTGATGTTCCCATTTCTTACCCATCCTTCTTCTTTTGTGCTTTCATTTCTTACAAAGAGCCATTCGCGATCGGGAGTTTCTTTAATTACAGCAACTTTGGCATTAAAGTCTGCACCACCAACATTGCGTGCAGCCTGATTTGGATCAGCACGAAACACTAGACCAATGCTGGCATTGACTTTACCTTGATACTTTGCGTCAGTGGGTTTTGGCTTAGCCTTAACCGTGGGCTGGGGAATTGGTAGCACTTTTATCTCAGCGATCGGCGATTTTGGGACAGGTGCAGCTTTAAGATCATTAGAAAAAATAGGTCTTTGTGGACTCTTCCTATAGGGCACAATGACGTAGTACCAGCCCGTCGCCGCAATTGCTCCTATTAAACCTAGGCTGAAAGCTAAACTTGTAGTTGATTTTGCGGTTTCTGGAAATCTCATTCGGTCATACCTATCACTATCAAATCACTTATACCAAAACACAAAATGGCGTAGCCATTTTGTGTGTTTAAAACCCTTACAGGGTTTGGGGTTTAATTCACAGAAGAGTTGCCACACTTTTGTGAATTGGTATTACAAAGTAGGTTAGCGATTTTATAAATTTACATACTACGGTTTGCGTTTTAGAGAAATCCAGTATATTTGTTGAAATTTGCTTTGCAACATTTTTAAACAATATATTTGGGATTTTTTAGTAGCTAAATGAGTTAGTAATACTTATCAAATCTCAATTTAACCAAAATTAGTGATTGGTTGAATAGATTACCCTAAGTTCTCCAGATTTAATAGAAATTTTTCTAGCAAAAAAAAGATGGAGTGCTTTACGCTCCATCTTTTTTTAGATTATTGTTTCTGAGCTGATCGCACCGTCACTATTGACCCATACAATTTTGGGAATACCACGCGATCGCGCATGTTCGCGGACAGCATTCTCACCTCGAAATTCTAGCTCTAGTTCGATCGATTCAACATCTGGATCTTGACGTAACAAAGCCGCATGGGCAAAAGCGGCTTGCATTGCATCGGCAGCTTTGGAGACCACTAGGCAGTTAGAAGTGCCAAGAGTTTGTGGCAGGCGTGATTGTAAAGCTTGCTGTAAATCTTCGAGGTTGAGGCAAAAGCCAATACTTGGGAAGCTGACATTTTGAGGATGATAGATACCAAGCAGTCGATCATAGCGCCCGCCTTGAGCGACCACATAATTATTACAGGCAACCTCAAACACGATACCTGTGTAATAGTCGAAGGTTTGCATCAAGCTGAGATCGAGAATCAGGCGATCTCCTGAAGTTAGTCCCGTACTTTCCCAGAGATCGATCAAGGACTTAAGATAATTTATTTCGCCCGTCAGTCCTGATGTCCATGCACTATTCGACAAGCGACTCAGCACATCTTTGGGCTTGCCGCGCAGATCGATTAGTTCGAGAGCATAGCCTTTGACATCGGCGGGTAAGTCCATCTCCTTCAGAGCAATGCGATCGAGGCTAGCTAGACATTGCCTCACTTTGGCTCGATATTGCTCTGGCAGTAGGTCTAGTAATGCACCCGTCAATCTGGCATCACCAAGAATAATCTGCCAATCTTGCAGTTCTACGCGATCGAGGCTCTCAGCTAGAAGCATCAAGATCTCACCATCGGCTAGCAATCCTGATGCGCCCAATAGTTCTACACCTGCTTGGAAAGATTCCTCTGATGTTTTGTTGGCTCTGCGGCGAAATACATTGGCGTTGTAATAAAGTCGCTGTGGACAAGTTGCCACATTTTTTCCCAAACGGGCAGCATAAGCCCGAGCGATCGAGGCTGTAAATTCGGGGCGTAGCCCTAAAATTTCGATACTGTTGCTATGCAGTTGAATCACAGATTCTGGGTTAACAGCTCCGCCTGCGGTGAGCGATCGCAGATGTTCGACTGTAGGGGTAATGATGCGTTGATAGCCCCATGATTGAAAAACTTGTTGAATACGGCTCTCGATCCAACGCTTTTGAGCAACGTCTAGGGGAAGTAAGTCTTTTGCGCCAGTCGGCAGTTGATGCACCATACAGTTCTCTCAGTCTTCGTCTGTTATCGTACCGTGAATCACTGTCGATATTCAGAACATAAAGCCCATTTATAGAATTGCGTTGCTGAGCAACGCAATTCTATAAATGGGCTTTACTGACAACAAATAACTCAAAGAAACACTTTTAGGATTTTTTGGCAAAAGCCCATTTTAGTAAATGCGATAGCCAACTACTTTTTTGAGGTTTGTCGATAGTCTTTTTGGGTAATCGTCCAAAGGGTTAACGAAAATTAAAGATTAGAGGGGACAAGATGAGGTAGGTTGAAAAGCATGACAGAGGAAATCGACCTAGGCGGGATAAAAGTCCCATTAACAGACTTGGAAACGACACCAGAGAGCATCAAA
>JADBWK010000146.1 GCA_020404895.1 Pseudanabaena sp. M085S1SP2A07QC
AGATGAATACGGTACGGGCTTCAGTCTCAAGGAAATAGCCAAGAAGGTCTTTCTGCTGAAGAGAAGCAATGAAAGTAGAAACAGCAACATCTAAATCCGCTCTAGTTCTAGGCTTAAGTTTGCGTAAAAAAGCCTTTAATTATGAACATTGAGATTGTCCATGACGACAACCGCCCCTTTCCATAGAGCAGGAACGAGAATTTCGCGAACAAAAAATAGAAAAGTCTCTGTATTTGTCCCACCCTCAAACATCAAGCTCGCAATTCTGCAAGATTTCTGCTTGGCTGACTCTGGCGGCGAGGTTGTCGAGAATGGCTGACACCATGATTCTCGTTCCTTTGATGCAGGCTTTACCATGACAGACAGATGGATCTGTTGTAATTCGATCTTTCCACGCCATAATTGTTTACTCGGTTTTACAAGGTTTATTGATCTATTCTAAATCGCAATATTTAATAAACTTCGTCATGTGTGCCAATTGTCTCTAGAAGAATTGCCTGTGATTCTTCATGTTCTACAAGTTTAAAAATAATTCTCAAATCATATTCGCCGCTACATGACCATGATCTTCACGCGAGAAGTTCCTCCATTAGTTGTGATGGTGTTACGGGTTTACATTCTCCTAGTGCAAATTCTTGTTGAGCTTCTTGTACGTCTTGAATTAGTTCGGCTCTGCGTCTGTCGCGTAGTCGATTTTGCAAAATCCTAATCAAGTCTTCTTGATCTTCTAATTGAAGGCGATCGGCTGCTTCTAAAATTTTAGCAAAATTCGTTTCGGGGAGGGTGGTCATATTTTTGGGCAGCTAAACACTTGAATTTATTATACTTCAGCTAAATCACAGCAAAAAGCCTTGTAATTGTGTAGGGTTTAGCGCGATCGCAATGTTCGCTGTCGTAGTTTATTTCGTTCCAGTAGTAAAGGCAAATACGGCTCTGAGTGAATTTTGGTTTAGGGTGGGATAGTTTTCAAATATTTGTTGTTCTGTCCAACCTGCGGACAATAAGCCCAAAATAAATTCAACGGAAAGCCTTGTACCTTTGATGACTGGCTTGCCGACTAAAATATCAGGATCGGAGTGGATATAGGTTTCCCAGTTCATGTAATCGCTCCCTAAGTGCTAATTTGATTTTAACGCTTGTATGTACTGGCTTGGGAGTAGCGATCGCCAAATTCGATATAGATCGCGATCGCTGTTGTTGTTGGTTGGGTACGATCGCAAAAGATAAAGTTTAGCAATGTACTGTAAAAGAGATATAATTTAGCTCTATGCAAAGGCAAACGATTAGTACAATCTTGAGAAATGCTTCTGTTTTTGATATCAAGAACTGGAGAGAAGTGTCATTGAGTAATCAATCAAGTAATCAGAATTTACCTGACTCAGAGAGTGTCCGTCGTTTATTTGAGATGATTAAGTTACAGAAGATAGGTGATTATCTTTTGGTGGGAGGTATTGCGATGCTTAATTATATTGAGGGACGCAATACGGAAGATATCGATCTAGTATTTGATGAGGGGCAAATTTCTAGGGTAGATGGACTGGAAGTAATCAGTAAAGATCAAGATTTTTGTCGCGCTCAATTTGAGAATATTCAGATTGATTTGTTATTGACTAATAACAAGGTATTTAAGTATGTGTTGAAACATTGTAGTTCTAGAACTTCCTATGCAGATGCTACGGATATTGCGATCGCTTCTCCTATGGGCTTAATTATTCTCAAGCTCTATGCGCTGCCTTCTTTATATCGTCAAGGACAGTTCGATCGCGCAACTTTGTATGAGTCAGATATTACCCAATTGCTTAGAAAATATCCCGTTACTATTACGGAAGTGTTAAAACCGCTCAAGCCTCCAGTTTTGTTAGGTTCCGATTTAGAAGAAGTGAAGAATATTTTTCTAGATATTCAATCTCGAATTAACAAAGAACGCGATCGCTTTTCTAAATTTCAGTAGTTGCTATCCAGTATAATTCCCCACTAATAAATTGCGGTTATAAATTTTACTTTGCCATCTTTAAGATCGATGCGCTTTAGTAACTCTGCGGATGAGCTTGCGTCGGCTAGGAGCCGATCGCCTTGTAATGCAACCCATCGACCATGATATTTTTTGCGATTTGCTTTGATCCAGTTTTGATTAAGTGCTGTGTTGGGATCGCTCGCTCGCTTGACGAGGTTAATTGTAGATTCTGGAAAGGTTTTTTGTGTCATGTCTTTGGGCAGCTAAACACTTGAATTTATTATACTTCAGCTAAATCGCGATAAATATCATCATCCATTTTTTCCTTTTTCCTTTTTAATTTTGCCTTGATAAGATTTCTTCAACGGTTGCGCCCTAAGTACAGGACAAAAAACTTGAAATGCGCTCCCAATGAGGGTTTGAAGTAATAATCTCGAAAGCCTTGCCTAATAACGGTTTTTAGGGTATTTTAGCGTTCTATTTTTGATTTTTTTCCTGTACTTAGGGTTATTCCTAAAAACCTTTGCCATCGCTTCTAACAAGCTCTGGTCTTGCGTGACTTGATAGATACGAGAGAGACTAGGAATGCAATAGGTTTGAATGCTGTATTCATCCTTAAACTCATGCCAAATATTCAGAGCTTGTAAGAAATTATTTTTTGCTTCTGGAAACTCTTCTAAATCTTCGGCAACTCTTCCCAACTGGTGATATGTGCTGGCTAGTGAGTAGCGATCACCAAATTCAATATAGATCGCGAGAGCCTGTTGATAGTTTTGCCGTGCTTCTTCATATTTTCGAAATCCTTGAGCAACTATTCCCAACTGATGGTATGTGTTGGCTTGGGAGTAGCGATCACCAAATTCAATATAGATCGCGAGAGCCTGTTGATAGTTTTGCCGTACTTCTTCATATTTTCCCAACAAGCCTTGAGCTAACATTCCCAACTGGTGATATGTGCGGGCTTGAGAGTAGCGATCACCAAATTCGATATAGATCGCGAGAGCCTGTTGATAGTTTTGCCGTGCTTCTTCATATTTTCGCAATTTTTGGGCTACCATTCCCAACTGGTGATATGAGCCAGCTTGTTCGTAGCGATCGCCAAATTCGATTTTGATCGCGAGAGCCTGTTGATAGTTTTGCCGCGCTTCTTCATATTCTCTCAAGTCTTGGGCAACATATCCCAACTGGTGGTATGTGCTGGCTTGGGAGTAGCGATCGCCAAATTCGATATAGATCGCGAGAGCCTGTTGATAGTTTTGCCGCGCTTCTTCATATTCTCGCAATTCTTGGGATACCATTCCTAAATAATGATAAATACTGGCTTGCCCTTGTTTATCACCAATTTTCTCTTTAACGAATAATGACTTATTGAAAGTTTTTTTTGCAATATCAAATTCTCTCATGTCATAATAAACATCACCCAAACTAGATAAAGCTTTTGCCTCATTTCGATAATCATCTATCTCTTGGCTAAGATTGATCGCCTGTAGAAAATAATCCTTAGCTTTATCAAATTCACGAATTGATTGATGGGCTTCCCCTAACTGATTGAGCAACTCTAACCTTGTGCGACTACTTGCTTCCGTATCTTCAGGATATTCTTGCAAAAGTCTTTCTAATAAATCAATCCGTTCCCCTTGTTCGGGTTTCGCAAAATAGCGATTAGGATTGTGAGAAAAGTTAGAGACTTGGGCAGTTAAGCGCTCGCGGGTTTCGGGAAGGGTTTGAAATTTAAAGGTTGATGAAGTCCATGCCCAAAAGTCGGGTGCAAACTGAGCGAATCGAGTTACAGCATAGTCAGGCAGAGCAAACAGAAGCGGGTGGGGAACCGCGATGGGGAAAGAATCACGGGCATAATTGAGATTTGTTAAAATGGGGGGATTGTCGCCACTATAGGCGATCGCCTTTTCCAAACCTTGCAAAATCAACACTAATTTCTTATCAGGCTCAATCGAGATTTTTAATAACTCCGTCTTAATCCCTTCCAACAAAAAACGCATATCGCGATCGTCAAATCGCAGCACCGCAAACTGAATCGATGCACATTTAGGATGCTCAGCGATCGCTGTAATCACCTTATCGATATCAGGCGGAAAGTTTACCTCAATAAACCCAATCTTCAAACCCCGCGACATATGCACAAAAGCCAGCAAAAATTGAAACACTTCCTGATTGTGTTCTAATAACGTCGCTATTTCCGATGGATCAGGTTGTTTGGATAGCATTGATCGCTCTCGTAAAGGCATTACTACGCATTAACAAAGGATTGGGATAATTCCAGCGATCGCTACCGTTATATTCTAAAATCGCCGTACTAAAAAGCATTTGCTGACCGATTTCATCATCAGTTATTTCCTTAGTTAAGGCGATATTGGCTAACTCATTAAAATATTTCTTAGGAGTAGAACGCTCAAAACTAAACTGAAGCTGCTTAATTGCATATTGCACATCATCGGGTTGAATCTTATCATGAGCGCGTCCATTGGCTGTGATACAGGCTAATTGCACCAATTGCATCAGTTGTCGCACATGACCGCCACTCATTTTCACTAAATCGATTAATTCATTACGCGAAGCAAAAATCAATTTAGCATCAACCCGCTTTTCGATAATTGCGGCAACTGCATCCAAGCCTTTCTGATTGTATTCTAAAGGATAGCGATCGGGAGCTAACTCATAAATACCAATCATCGGCACAATATGTGGATTACCAAAGGAATTATTTAAGCCGTGTGGAGAATAGAGAATAGAAATTGGAACAGTATAGATAATTGTGCAGTGGAGTTCCTGAAGTTGGGCGGCATAATCAAAAAACAACTTATTAGAAACCTCTGGCGGACAGCGATCGAGATTATCAAGAATTACTAAAATCCCTTTATACTGGGGATATTGAGCGCGTAACTTCTTAAATCCATCCGCCAAGAGCAGATTAATATCGCCCTTCATCCGCGAGACTTCCTTAATCAACTTTTCGCGAATCGTTATTTTTTCAGAACTAGAATTTTTAATCTGACCAGATAACTTAAATAGTAACTTCGCTAAAAATGGCGCTTCTCCGCCCAATTGAATCTCTGCTTCTGTATTAATCGATCGCTGCACCGACTGTTCGTCTTCCTTAGTTATGTCTCGAAACCAATTCTCGAAACTCTTCAGCAATTCGCGATCGAACTTGATTTTTAGTTTTCTTAAAGCCGTTTCAACTTGCCTAATCACAGTGATATAGAGATCGATATATTCCACATCATTAATATCTGTCTCATCTTCCACATTCAAAAATATAGTCAGATATTCCTTTTGCCAATGCTTTTCGATACGTCGCAATTCCGTACTTTTGCCACAACCACGATGTCCTGTAAATAAAATAGTTGAGAACTTACTAGCATTTTGTTGCTGCAAAATCAGCCCGACCTGCACGATCGCCTCAGTCTTTCTTGCCTCCAACAAAGGTATATAGTATTTGTCCAGAGCATCACCCAGAAGCGGCTTCACAGGATCGCAAATATCATAAGCGTCTGTAAGATTTTTCGCTAAATTGTTGGTAGGGTTGGTCATGGCTATATTTGGCTTAAGCCTAGTCTATACGAGTCAATCATAGCAAACCAACAGTAACTATTTAGAAAATATGCCAAATCCATCTTTGAAACTACTTTATTACAGGCTTAACCCCTCGATGATCAGTATTGACACCTAAAAACATATCTTAGAACTCATAAAAAAAGCGGCGCTTAGCGCCGCTTTTTGGGGTTACATAAATCTTGCGCCTAATCTCCGAATTACATGAACAGACTCGTACCAGAGATGTTCTGGAGTAACTCCAAAAGCAACCTTCGCCAAAATCAGTGCGATCGCGACAATTAAAAATGGCACTAAAAAGGCTTTAGCGACTTTCTGTAAAGAAGAGAATATGATCATTGAAGCAACTAACGCCGCCACTAATAACAGCCAATCGTTGAGCCGACCTGAGAGAAATCCATCCATGATTACTCCTTTGCCTCAGCAGCTTTCATCTTAGCTTTGATTTTTTCGACAATCGACTCACTTGATGGTGCTAAAGGAGACTTGTCCTTTGCCATCTTCATACCAGCAGTAATTTTATCGCCGATTTCTTCAGCCGTAGGAATAAACAGTTGCTTATTTTTTAAGAATAATTGTTTCTTCTGAGCAGGTGTAAGTGTTGCAAAGATATCCTTTTTAGGAATAGCTTTAAATACTGCGCTCAACTTAGTCTTTTGAGCAGGAGTCAGAGTTACAGCTTTAAAAGCCTTACGAAAACTAGTTCCTGCGGCAACCTTAGTCGCAAATTCTGCTTGCTGCTCAGGAGTTAAGACACTCTCAATTTGAGGAATTATTTCCGTTTCTAATTTAGTTAGCAAATTAGTTGCTTCATCAGTAGGTTTTGGTGCAGCAACTTCTGCTACAGGCGCAGCAGGTTCAGGTGGTGCGGATTCTGTTACGGTTGTAGCAGCTTCAGGTGCGACAATTTCAGGTGTAGTTACTTCAGGGGCGGCAACAGGTTCCACACCATCAACGTCGGCAACAGCTAACCAAGTCGCCGCAGGCAAAGAGCTTGATAGAACTTGAGAAGCATTGCCAGTGAGTAATCCGACAAAAATTATAGCGCTGACAAAAAATGAGAATAAACGTTGTTTCATTACTTTTCCTGAAAGAATTAAGTGATCGGTTTACGACCATGTTCGACATAGGCGGCGATCGCCAAAATCGAAATAATGATCAAAGGTAGAGACAAACTCCACCAAGATTCAGAAACTAAGACAAAGCAAGCAGCCAACAATCCACCAAGGGCAAAACCTGCGATCGTCGGTACAAATCGACCAATTCGTTCTAAAGACTCGCTTGCTTCCATTTGGGTCACTTCAGTTTGGACACTTGCAAACTTAGCAAGAAAAAACTGCACAACATCAATTGTGAGTTGGGTCGTATTTCCAGTCATTACTGTTGTCGGAATGTAGCTTTTGAATACTCCTTTGGCTTCCTTCATCAAGGCATTTTGAATCGCCATTGCGATTACACCAGAGATCCCAATCGGTAGGATCAAATCTTCTTGTACATCAAATAGAAGATCTGGCGAAAGCGCCATTCCCATTGCTAGGAAAACAGCTAAAGCGATCGCTTCCGCAGTGAGCAAGACTCCAAACACGCACCATTGCTGATGGCGAGAAAACCGAGCTAGCAGAGAAGTCAAAGCGACAGTTAGCACGAATGTGGGCAACATTAATAAACGAGTAATGGTTGTCTCAGCGTCAGCACTCACAAATGAAGAACCTGCTAAAGCAATGTTGCCCGTCACATGGGCTGTAAATAGTCCAAACAAAATAATAAACGCTGAAGTATCAACAAACCCAGCTACCCAACTTAATAGAAATCCTGCTGGCCCATCACTAATTAAGTAAGCACTGAGATTAAACTTGAATTGCGATCGCGGAATTGCTGAAGTCATTTTCTTACCTTAAATTAGATCTGACACCAATTCTCAAAAATGACACTACCATTTTTGAGAGCTCGAAAAACTTGCTGGATATGATTTTCAACTCTCAAAAGTTTAACTGCATTTTAGAGAATTGGTATGAATAGATTGTTGCCAAGTGTTAGGTGATTTCCAAAAAATGGTTTATCAATTGGGAAATTAGTAAGGTGGACATCGCCCACCTTACTAATTTCTGAAGAAACTTTTTACTGAAAATCACATATGACTTCAATCCCTAACGCTTGCTTAAAGCAGAATCCAAAAACTAAGGAGTAACAACTTCGGCAGGTGAGCTTTCTAATTCTGGCTCAGTTGCTGTTTCTGGAGCAGCGGATTCAGTCTCTGCTTTTTCTTTTTCTTCAACTGCTTCTGCGGCGGCAGCTTTTTCGGCTTCTTTAGCTTTCTTGGCTTCTAGCTTAGCGGCTTCTTTAGCTTTTTTGGCTTCTAATTTCGCTGCTTTTTTAGCAGCCTTTGCAGCAGCTTTAACTTCTTCTGCCTTAGCATCTTCTGCTTCCTTTAGCTTTTTGGCTTCAAGTTTCGCGGCGGCTTTGGCTTTTTTTGCTTCTGCCTTTGCTGCGGCTTTGGCTTCTGGAGTTTCCACTACTTCTTCGGGCTCTACAGCCGCATCAGCAATTAGGTTAGAAAAAATCGCACCATTTTCAGTCGCTCTTACAGACAAGATCGCTGTATCAAAATTGGCTGTTACGTCTGCTTGTGCATGGACAGGACTTCCCAAAAACACGCTCAACATCAGTGCTAGCGATAAACACAGACTGCTAAATCTAGTAATTAATTCGAGACTAGGCAATTTAAACATGGTGATGAATTTGTTCTTAAGCATATTTTTACTCCACTAATTTTTGACTGCCAAAATCAACTAAAAAACTCAATCTAAAATTAGCGATCGCGCTACTTACTTATCACTATAAATTTCTTTAAAAGGTGTCAGCAAATAATTGATTGAGTAAGTAATTTTATGGCTAAAGCAAATTTAGCGCTAATGATTTAGTTTAATTTTCAAGATACATTACAACAGGATATTCGCAGAATAATGGTATTCTAAATTACTTTTTTGTTGAATTGATCTAGGGCTATTATTTATTTTGATTTTTTTAGTTCTTTTATATACAAAATTTTTTGGGGATTATTACTATTAGTAATCCTCTAGGTTTTCTTGTTAATATTTATTGCAATATATTCGATTGATATTTGAATATTTATATGTCACATACTAAATATATTTAATCTTTAAATATGGAATATTTCTAAAACCATGCACTTGTAAAATTGGAAAAGTAGAAGCGATTACAAATTCATAAATTTAAAAATTGATAACAAAGTTACAGGTGGCTTGGAGTAATTAAAATTACGTATTAAAACCTATATTTTCTGTGGGTTTTGCTGGCAATTTTTTAGGATTTATGTTTAATTGCGCTAGCATTCTTGTCAAAGTTTTGGTGATAACCTTGGATATTGATAAGTGCACTGGATTTGGGCTTCGCCTTTTGCAACTGCAACAATACTTCCTTGATCTTTCTTGGGTTGGGATGACTTACAACAATTCACGAAGGTGTTAGCACCATTCTTGTGAGTTGAAATTAGACCTAGTTTAGACCCAGTAAGGGTTTTAAAAACACAAAATGGCTATGCCATTTTGTGTTTTGATGTTACTTACCAAAACCATGTATACAGTATACACAAAATATTGACGCGACAATATTTAACCCAAGAACAAGGTTGATGCGGAGCATAGCTTTTGTTTTAAATAACTGATGTTACGTGGAAGGAATGCCTGAAATCCTGAAAATCAATGGCAGGCATGGGGCATTATCCTATAGCAAAGAGATAACTAGGACAAATCAAAACTCAAATAAATGAATGCGGCGCAAAGCGCCGCATTCATTTATTTGGGTTTTATGTCCTAAGCAAAACTTTCATTGCTTATAGCTGTAACTTCTTTCTCATCTTCACAGTAAAAGAGACGAGGGTACATTTTGGACAGACATTAAACCGATCGCATTACTCCAATTCGTTGCATAACGACTTATATTTTTTCCCCAAAGAATTCCATCGAGATTCGCGCCTTCGAGATTTACGTTACTCATATTGGCATCGCGTAAATCTGCGCCACTGAGGTCAGCACCACTAAAATCAGTATTCTGCAACTGCGATCGCTCTAAATTTGTAGAATAAAGCTTAGCACCCCAAAAAGTCGCACTATTCAAATTAGCCTCTTTTAAGTTTGCTTGCCAAAATATGGCATGACTAGCATTAATATTTTGTAAATTTGCACCTTGGAGATTAGCACTATTGAAATTTGCCGCGATCGCATTAGCTCTTTCTAAATTGGCATAACGGAGATCCGCAAAGCTAAAAATAGCACTATAAAGATTAGCCTCACTAAAATTGGTCTTAATCAGAGAACCTGTAGCGATCTCGCCATTTAAACTTGCTTTAGCAAAATTTGCATATTCTAATCGCGCCTCAATTAAATTAGCATGATATAAATCTGCACCTTCCAGATTGGCATAACTTAAATTGACATAGCGCAAATCAGCAGTACTTAGTACCGCATTCTGTAATGAGATTAATGTATCTGGATACTCATTTCTCCATTGATTCCAGCCATTTACTCCTTTCATTAGTAGTTGTAATTGTTGTATATCAGTCATGATCTTATTTTAGAAGTATTTATATTTGAAGAAATCTAACGCGATCGCTGTTCGTTTTTAATTTTTCTTGCTGTAAAACCCTATATCAAGAGAAGTATTTCTCGATTTGGTTGATTTGCATTTTTATATTATGAGTCAAAGCAATAAAATGCTGACAACCACGATTGAAGATATTGGCTTCATGCCGAAATCCCTTGAAATTTATTGCAGTTGGGTGTCACAACACCAAGGTTTAATTACTGCATCCCAGCATAATTTCTGAATCTCTGTTGGGGATAGTCGCACAGCGATTGGTAAGAAAAGTTTGCTCTTTTTGCTCTGAAGTCTATGTGCCAACAAAAGAAGAAGTTGAATTTTTGAATATTCCAGCACAGGATATGAAATACCAAGATTGGCACAAAGGTAAAGGCTGTGAACATTGTTTTGGTTCTGGTTACTTGGGGCGTGAAGCTATATTTGAGTTATTAAATGTCACTCCTCCAGTACGAAAAATTATGGCTGAAGGAAATCAATCAAAATTATTTGAATATCTAATTGAACATGGATATGAATCTTTTTTTCATAGTGGGCGCAACAAAATTTCAACAGGAATTACTACCTTAGAAGAAGCGTTGCGAGTGTTGCCAAGACAAATGTTCACTGATATAGGTTGCTAGTCGCTAGTAATAGTTTATGAACAATAATTGTCTAGTTTGTCCTCATCAATACCAACCTTCTTGGATGATGCTAAGTAATACCAAATAAATGAAGGCAGCGCGAAGCGCTGCCTTCATTTATTTGGGGTTTTGTCCTATAGCAACGTAAGAGATAGATAGGACAATTCAAAACTCAAAAGATGGCAGAGCAAAGCTCTGCCATCTTTTGGGTTTTATGTCCTGAGCAAAGCTTACATTGCTATAGTTATCTTAAAAAAACAAATAAAAACCCAAAATCAAAGTGGCGGCGCGAAGCGCCGCCACTTTGATTTTGGGTTTTATGTCTTAAGCAAACCTTGTTATTACTATATATTTCTACTAGAAACTTATCCCTGAATTGTCGTAAAGTCTGACTTATCGCCAAAATCTCGGAGATTGGAGACAGAATAATTTGGTATAGATACCGTTTGTTTGATATTATTTAATGCCTCCTGAGCTTCAGGCGAATTTACTTGTGCTAAGGCTCTCAAAATAGCATTGCGAACTGAGCGATCGCGATCTTTTATCGCTTGCGAAAGATAGAACACTGCATCATGCGAGCCAATTTCCCCCAATGCTAATGCAGCATCACAACGCACATAGGCATATTCGTCATCTCTCAGGACTTGGGCAAGCATTGGTACAACTTCCTCCATGCCAATATGCCCTAGAGTGCGAGCGGCTACACTGCGAGTATGACTAGAGGTGTTGTAGAGCATTTTGGAAACAGGCGAGATCGCAGGAGCGCCAATATTCTTTAAAGCTTGCACGGCTTGATACTGCACACTAATGTCATTGTCTGTAAGTAATCGCGCTAGGGAATTAGCCGATAGAGGCGATTTAATCTGACCTAGCGCCCAAGCAGCCTCAAAACGAACTGATTTGCTACCATTCTCCAGCGCATCGATTAGGGTGGTGACCGCTAAGGGGGAACTAATTTGCCCAAGGGAATGAGCTGCATGAACTTTTACCATGTCATCATTGTGTTTCAAAGCCTCCACTAAAGGTGATACCGCAGGTAAACTAGCTCGTCCCAGAGCCTTAGCGCTTGCAGCTTGCACCTGAATAGATGGATGACGTAATAACTTGACTAATGCCCCGATCGCTTCCGCACTGCCAATCCAACTTAGTGCTGCTGCTGCTTGCCAGTGAATTTGACGGTGAGGATTTTTGGCGGCGGCAATTAACGGTAAAATTGCTAATGGAGATCGCAAATAACCTAAGGTGATCGCTGCTTTTTTGGATATAGCTATTTCACCGCTTTCGAGTCGCTCTAGCATAGCAGGTAAGACATTATCGCGACAACGAATTATTTTTTGTAATGCTAAGGAAAATTGGTCAGAGCGCACAGCCGCATCAAACTCAGCTAAAATTGCGGACGCGCCACCCAGATCGGGAGCGGACATCGCATAGCGATCTTCGGGGATGGCATATCCTGGAGATACGGGAATCCGATAATCTTCTAACTTTGGTGGGTTGATTTTAGAAGCGACAGGAATTGTGGGTAGTTGCGGATCTGGTGCGGTCATGGCGGATGTTTCCTATTAAGCATTGGTGCATGTTTTTAGTCCCGTTACCCATTGCAGCAAATTTTAATTTTTAGTTTTGCTGTATTAACATTACATTTTACGAGAAGAGTCCCAAAAAATTTTAAAACGTGCAGCACTTTATAAGCCTCTATAATTGTTAAGCTAAAAATTAACAAACTAGCAAACGCCTTAAATCCCAGAGATAAAAAGGGCGGTTTGCGTCATTTTTATCTCTGGGAATGCCAAATAGCGCAACTATGAATCAAATTCTCAGTGCCTTTACTTTGTTTTTGAGCCTCCTCGTGGAAGCAATCCCATTTTTGTTGATGGGAGTTTTGCTGTCGGGAGTCTTATTAATATTTGTGGATGAGCGCAAGCTTATAGCTATTTTGCCCAAAAATCCTTTTTTGGGAGCATTGGCAGGAAGTCTACTCGGATTTATGTTTCCCGTGTGCGAATGTGGCAATGTGCCTGTGGCGCGACGACTTATTTCTCAAGGCGCACCTATTTCGGTGGCGGTGAGCTTTTTAATGGCAGCTCCAACGATTAACCCTGTAGTAATGTGGGCAACTTGGACAGCCTTTCGCGATCAGCCTGAAATTGCGGTATTGCGAATTGTGTTGTCATTTGCGATCGCCACAATTATCGCCATGGTATTTAGTTCTCAAAAGGATTTGCGGGCTATTTTGCAGCCGAATATTGCTCTTGCTTTACCAGCACCAAAGGTTAAGGCGGGAGCTGTACCTGTAGGGACATTTTTCTTAGGAGAAGATCGCAATCAGCCGTTAGATTTTGCGGGCTATTTATCGTCAAGTAATCAAATTGTTACTAAATCTTTGCCTGATCGCTTAAATCTGTTGCTGGACAATACGCTTGCAGAAATGCGTGAGCTAGGGGCGATCCTCGTGATGGGTAGTGCGATCGCGGCGGTGATTCAGGTCTGGATTCCCCGCGATATTATTCTCGCCTTGGGGCAGGGGCAAGTTAGCTCGATTATCGCTATGATGATCTTGGCTGCGATCGTTTCGATTTGTTCGACGGTGGACGCATTTTTTGCTTTGTCATTTGCCTCGACTTTTACAGGTGGATCACTACTTGCCTTTCTCGTTTTTGGTCCAATAATCGATCTCAAGGCGATCGGCTTGATCTTAACTATTTTCAAAAAACGCGCCGTGATCTATATGTTTTTACTCACCGCCCAGCTCACATTTTTGAGCTGCCTATTTATCAATTTTCAGATTCGTTAGGAATGAAAATTTAATAAACCTCAAAACTGTTGGGGCAGGCTTTGCCCACCCCAACAGTTTTGAGGTTTAATTACGCGAGTTATTTATTTTCTATCCGTTAGTATATTAGATGGGCAACTTTTATGTTGTCCATGCTTCAAAGTCATTAAATCAAAGGTTGTCTGTGTCCGTGAGTGAAACTCTACTCGAATCTATTTCCGTCGAATCTATTCCCAACGAAGCTTTAGCGAATCTCGATCTGACAGATTTTTCGCTTTCCTTACCCGATCCCAATGATGAAGGACTTGCAGAAGGTCAATTTCTCGAAGAAGTCGATCTAGCTTGGCAAGTATGCGATCGCTTCGATTTGCAGACAGACATTTGGCGGGGTAGAATCTTGCGAACTGTACGCGATCGCGAGAAAGCAAATGGAGAGGGACGCGGTACAGGTTTCTTGAAATGGCTGCAAGAGCGAGAAATTAGTAAGTCTCAGGCCTATTCATGGATTCAGCTTGCCAATAGTGCTGATACTTTAATGGCGGATGGTCAGCTAGATGCGGATGATATTCGTCAATTTAGTAAAAGAGCTTTCTTAGAAACAGCTCAAGCTTCCGCTGAAGTGCAGCAGTTGATTGTTGATGCAGCTAGAAATGGAGAAAAGATTACGAGACGTGAAGTGCGGCAGCTCTCCGATGAATGGACATCAATGAGTTCTGACCATCTTCCCGATGATTTAAAAGAGAAGATTGCCGCTCACACAATTCCTACCCGTTATGTAGCGCCCCTAGTGCGCGAAATCGACAAGTTGCCTGAATCTTATCAAACTCCATTGAAACAGGCGATCGCTGATGCCTCTGATCTTGATAATATTAAGCTCGTTACCGCTGATGCGCAAAGGTTGACCAAATATCTAACCAATACGAGTCAAGTACAAGCGATCGCACAGCGTTCTGTAAATATCGATCTTGCGCTTGAGGAAGCGCTAAGACTTGGTTGTCTCAAGCTTGCTTCCGATCTAGTCAGTCAAGCTTCACAACTCGAACAGGCGATCGCTAAACTCTACGGTATCTGGAAGCGCGTTGCTACATCCGCCGATCAGCTATATGTGGAGTCGGGTGCAAGCACACCAAATTTATTAGATCTACTTAATTCTCTTGATTCCTTGGCCAGTCAAAATGTCACTGTTCAGATCGGTAATGATCAGTCAGGACGAACTATTCGCTTGCAAATCACGGAAGAAGATCAATAGATGCAAAGATTAAGATTTCCGACTTTTCCTGTGTAATCATAGATCATCGTTGTTAGTCACAGGAAAAGTCGGAGATCTGGGCATTTATTAGGTTTCTTTTAGGGAGTCAATCCCCTTACCTGAAATTTACCAATCTAAAACAGCTATGTCAAACAGTGATTCTTTGCAGCAGGCGCTGAAGCAATATTTTGGATATGAGTCTTTTCGGGCAGGTCAGCGCGAGATTATTGAAGCAAGTATGGCTGGTCGCGATACCTTGGCGATTATGCCAACTGGGGGCGGTAAGTCGATTTGCTTTCAGTTGCCAGCATTGCTCAAGACTGGAGTGACGATAGTTGTGTCCCCTCTAATTGCGCTGATGCAAGATCAAGTTACGGCACTCAAAGAAAACGGTATTGGCGCGACATTTCTCAACAGTACGCTAACGAATCGAGAAAGCACACAGCGATCGCAAGCGATTCTCAATGGGGCAATTAAGTTAGTTTATGTTGCCCCAGAGCGTTTATTTGCTGAGCAGTTTCTCGAATTCTTGAATATCATTAAAGGGAAAATGGGTGTCGCAGGATTTGCGGTGGATGAAGCTCACTGTGTTTCGGAATGGGGACATGATTTTCGTCCAGAATATCGCCAACTAAGTCGAATTCGCCAACTCCATCCTGATGTACCCGTGATTGGTTTGACCGCTACGGCGACAGAGCGGGTGCGGGAAGATATTAGTCAGCAATTGCAACTGAAGCAGCCATATATTCATGTGGCAAGCTTCAATCGGTCTAATCTCTATTATGAAGTTGTTCCCAAGCAAGGGAATGAGCAAACCTATGTAAATCTATTACAGCAAATTAAGAGACTGCAAGGCTCAGGCATAGTCTATTGCCTCAGTCGTAAACGTGTCGATGAAATCGCCAGTCGCCTCAGAGAAGATGGCATTGCAGCAATTCCCTACCATGCAGGATTAGGAAATAAAGAACGAGAAGAAAATCAAACTCGTTGGATTCGGGACGATGTGCAGGTAATGGTGGCGACAGTTGCCTTTGGGATGGGCATTAATAAACCTGATGTGCGGTTTGTGATTCATTACGATTTACCCAAAAATATTGAAGGATACTATCAAGAATCAGGTCGTGCAGGACGAGATGGTGAGGATTCTCACTGCACTTTATTTCTAGGCTATGGAGATTTAGAAACGATCAAATTTCTCATTGCTCAAAAAGTCGATCCTCAAACCAATGAACCATTGGAAGCAGAACAGCGAATCGCGCAGCAGCAATTACGTCAGGTGGTGGACTATGCTGAAGGTGTCGCCTGTCGCCGTACGATTCTGCTCCATTATTTCGGTGAACATTTTTCTGGTGATTGCGGCAACTGTGACAACTGTCTTTCCCCGAAGCCAATGGAAGATTGGACGGTGGAGTCTCAAAAATTCTTATCCTGTGTGGCAAGGACAAAGGAGCGATTTGGAGCAGGGCATGTAATTGATGTGTTGAGAGGTTCGCGCAAAGAGAAAGTATTACAGCATGGACATGAGAACCTTTCTACCTATGGCATTGGCAAAGATCGCAGTCTAGATGAATGGCGACAACTGGCGCGATCGCTAACTCATCAAGGTTTTTTAACCCAAACTACTGATGGCTATGGCATTCTCAAGCTCAACGATCGCAGTTGGGAAGTAATGCGCAATCAGCGCAATGTGCTATTGCCAATAGAACGTGATGCTGAGCATGCAAAAACTACTGATCGGGAAGAGGCGAGAGAAAGACCTGTTGATGTGGATATTCTCTTTGAGAGATTACGGCTGTTACGCAAAAACCTTGCCGATGAGCAGGAAGTCCCACCCTATGTGATTTTCAGTAATGCCACGCTCAATCAAATGGCCGAGCAGCAACCAACGGATTGGAAGGATTTTGCGAAACTGTCAGGAGTTGGCGCAAAGAAATTAGAACAATATGCCGATGATTTTATCGCAATTATTCTCGACCATCATCTCAAATATCCTCCTGCGGAAGCCACTGAATCCGCGACCTCCAAAGTCAAACAGGAAGCCACGCCAAAATCAAAATTATCGAAAGCAAGTACGCAACGCGAAACTCTAGCGATGTATGAAAATGGCTTAGATATCGGCGAAATAGCTCGCGATCGCGGACTTAAACCCGCAACTGTTTGGACGCATCTAGTCCAACTAATTGAGGCTGGCTATGCGATTAATTGCGATCGCCTTGTTGCTCCAGAGCGTCAAACCGTAATTTATGAAGCATTAGATGCGATCGGTGGCGATTCTTTGCGCAATCTCTTTGATCATCTGCGTGAGGAATATAGCTACGATGAAATCAAGATAATTCGCGCCATCTGGCAAAATGAGAAGGAGCCTCTATAGCAATCAATCTAAAATCACATTCTAAACTAAAACCAGAGAGGGCGTTGGCACTGGCTTGTTGTTAACTATTAGCTACTTATATTTCAATTTCTGCTAGATTATAGATCAAGGAATTCAAAAAATAGGAGTCCCTAGAACTTATGCCACAGATAGCTAATTCAATGTCAGAGACATCTACAGAAATATTAACTGATGTAGCGCAACCACATGTTGTCTTGAATTTGTCTCTCTCCTATCAGGATCTTGTTGAGGTCATCACTAAATTGGGGCTGAGAGAAATTATCCAATTAAAGAGATTACTCGATCGCCAAATCAATCAGTCTATAGAAATTTACACAGGTGATGATGAGTTAATCTTGGATGAAATTGAAAGACAACACCCTGCTTATAACGTCACGATGACTCAAGCTGTGCAATCCGCTTTAGATGAGTCTCAAAACCAAAAATTTACAAACGGGAGTGATTTTCGTGACTGGCTTGTTTCCATTTCAGATTGAAGCATCAAGTAAATTTCAACGCAGCTATAAACTTTTACTAAAACGCCATTGTAAAGGTGACCGTCAGAAAGAAACTTTTATCGATACCATCAGTGAGCTTATAAACCGCCTCGCTTCTAATCCTTATTTGTCTGATGCAAATCTTGAACCATTACCAAAAGGATTGGTGATATCGGATAGCTGGAAGTTTTATAAACTTAGGTTTCGGATGCCGAGTCTCGCTGGCGCATCTGGGCAGGGGAGGCTGATGTATCTAGTGAGTCAAAATCAAAAAATCATCAAATTAGCTTGGATTTATACTCATGCTGAATATGAGAAGCGACCAGAGGAACAAGAATTAAAAGCTTTAATTAGAGAACTATTAGATTAAAACCTAGTCGAATGAAAAAACTCCAAGATCGATTACTTGATCATCTCCAAAAAATTGTTATAGAGCGTAATCCCTACTATGCATCAGCTGGACATTTATTTGCTAGGGAATATATCCGATCGCATTTTGCTAAATTCGGTGAAGTAGTCACCCATGAGTTTGAAGTCAATGGAAATAAGCATCAGAACTTAATTCTCAATATTGCTGCTAATAACCAGGAACAGCGATCGCCTTTGATTATTGGCGCACATTACGATACGGTTCCTGCTTGTGTAGGTGCAGATGACAATGCTTCAGGGGTTGCTGTATTGCTCGAACTCACGGAATATTTTTCGGCTAACCCTCTCAAATATCCTGTCCAATTAATCGCCTTTGATATGGAGGAATATGGGTTGTCTGGAAGTCATGCTTATGCGAACAAACTGAAGAATGAAAAACAAAAATTACGCCTGATGATTTCTTTGGAAATGCTGGGATATTGCGATCGCAGTCCAAATTCGCAACATTACCCCGCAGGCTTAGACAAGTTCTATCCTAACACTGGCGATTTTATTGGCTTGATCGGGAGTATCCCGACAATTCCCGATCTCATCCATTTACAACATCACATGAAATCAACTGTGCCTTGTGAATGGCTTCCTGCGGGTTGGCGTGGTTTAGTTATCCCCGATACTCGTCGTAGCGATCATGCGCCTTTTTGGGATGCTGGTTACAAAGCTCTGATGGTTACGGATACTGCGAATATGCGAAATCCTCATTATCATAAAAGTAGCGATCGCCTTGAGACCCTAGATTTAGAATTTCTCACTAATGTTTGCCAAGGGCTAATTGTTGGCATAAAGGCTCTAAAGTAACCCAAAACCAAAGAGTGAGTCGCCTGCTACGTGGGCGACTCACTCTTTGGTTTTGGGCGCAAAGCGCTGTATGATGCTTTGAATGCGTTTAGGTTAAATAAAAGTCCGTGTTAGACATTAAGCTCGTGCGATCGCAGCCCGAACAGGTGCAAGCTCGCCTCAATAGTCGAGGCAAAGGTTACGACATTAGTAGATTGGTCGAACTAGAGCAGGAAGTCCGTGCACTGGAAACTCAGCGATCGCATTTGCAAGCCGAAAGCAACGACATCGGTAAGCAAGTTGGTCTCAAGATGAAATCTGGTGCGCCAGAATCAGAAATCCAAGCGCTAAAAGCGCGATCACCTGAAGTCAAACAACTGCTAGCGGAACTAGAACCTAAGGAAAGAGCGCTCCGAGAAGAAAGCAATGCCATTTTGATGACTTTGCCAAATTTGCCTAGCGAAACAACTCCCATTGGCGCGAATGAAACCGAAAATGTCGAAGTGCGACGTTGGGGTGATGAATATAAAAGCGATCGCACCGATATTCTGCCTCACTGGGAAATCGGCGAAAAATTAGGGATTCTCAACTTTGAACGCGCTGTCAAAATTGCTCAAGCTCGCTTTGTTAACTTAATCGGAGCAGGTGCAGCCCTCGAACGGGCGCTCATTCAGTTCATGCTGAATACCCATACTGCCAATGGTTATGTCGAAGTTGCACCACCGCTATTGGTGAATACGGCAAGCTTGACAGGCACTGGGCAACTACCGAAGTTTGCTGATGATTCATTTAAATGTATTGACGATGATCTATGGCTGATTCCTACTGCTGAAGTGCCTGTTACGAATCTGTATCGAGATGAAATCTTTGATGGAGAGAATCTTCCAGTTCATCATTGCGCCTATACTCCTTGTTTTCGCCGTGAAGCAGGTAGTTATGGACGCGATACTAGAGGCTTAATTCGCTTACATCAGTTCAACAAAGTCGAACTCGTAAAATTTGTCCTTCCCGAAAACTCGGCTGAGGAGCATGAAAAACTAGTCCGCGATGCCGAATCGATTTTGCAAGCCTTAAAACTTCCCTATCGTGTTGTCGAACTTTGTACTGGCGATATCGGCTTCAGTGCGGCTAAATGCTATGACCTCGAAGTCTGGCTACCGACCGCAAATACCTATCGTGAAATTTCTAGCTGCTCGAATTTCCATGATTTTCAGGCTCGTCGGGCAAATATTCGCTTTAAGAGTAAGGGCAAGAAAGGAACTGAGTTTTTGCATACTCTCAATGGCTCAGGCTTAGCCGTTGGACGCACCATGTCCGCCATTCTCGAAAACTATCAGCAACCTGACGGACGTATCTTAATTCCTGAAGTTCTGCAACCTCTAATGAACAAAGAATATCTTTAGAAGCTATTTAAGAATTGCCTTAGATCCCCCCCCCTTAAAAAAGGGGGGGAATTAAATTCTTCCCCCTTTTTAAGGGGGATTGAGGGGGATCTCTTAGAGCTTTTAGCATGAGAAAGTAATTCTTAAATGGTGTCTTAAATGGAAGCACGCAAAGCGTGCAGTTTTAAAAAATATAGCGCGAGGCGCAATCATGGCTACGATTCACAAACTGCATCCTGACAATCCCCAACCACGAGCGATCGCCCAAATCATAGCGGCTTTACGTGATGGCGCGATCATGCTCTATCCCACGGATACTGTCTATGCGATCGGTTGTGATCTGATGTCTAAGTCAGGTATAGAGAGTGTGCGTAAGCTCAAGCAGATGTCGAACGATAAGCCGCTTACATTTTTATGCTCATCCCTATCGAATATTTCTGAATATGCGATCGTCTCTAACGCCAACTATCGCACCATGAAGAGCCTTGTGCCAGGACCTTTTACATTCATCTTGCCAGCTACTAAGCTTGTGCCAAAATTGGTATTAAATCCCAAGCGTAAAACTACAGGGATTCGAGTTCCTGATCATGGCGTATCACAGACGCTTATTGAAGCGCTTGGAAATCCAATCATTTCCACTTCAGCGAATCAGTCGAAAGAAAATCTTGAAGATGAAGATTTCATGCCTCAACCCAAGAATGGGAAGAAGCGTAATGTTTGTGAATTACCTAAAATAGAACTCTTTGATCACTTTTACAAATTAGTTGATTTGATCATTGATGATGGTTCTGACCAGACCTTTGAAGTATCCACAATTATCGATTTAACCGACGATCTCCATCCAGAGATCTTGCGCCAAGGCTTAGGAAAATTTGAACTTCCATGATTAATACCAAAACACAAAATGGCGTAGCCATTTTGTGTTTTGGTTTTACCACAATTGCCGATCAAAAGAAGAAAAGTGCTTTAGTTTTGTATTAGAAATTGTTGAATAGCATTAGCGAGTTGTTTCAATTTAATTGGTTTACTGAGATACTCATTATTGCAGTTTTCGGAGCAAAGCGGACAGGATATAATGGAAAAAAGGAGAAAAAAAGAATGGCAAAACTATATTCCGAGGATTTATGAATCCGAGTAGTTAGAGCATATGAAGGGGAATTGGGTTCAATACGAGAAATAGCTAAACAATTTCAAGTGGGAAAAACCTTTGTCAATGATCTTGTCCAACAATGGCGTAAGACAGGAAGTGTAAGTCCATTACCGCACGCAGGAGGAGTAAAACTAAAGCTAGAGGCAGAACATTTGCAAAAATTGCAGCAAGGCGTGATCTACTGCTATAAATTAAAGCGATATCAAGAAGCACTACCCTATTTTGAAAAAACATTGGAACTAATGCAGAAACTCGATATCAAAGGCGGTCTAGCCACATGTGCTGCGAATATATTCAATTGCCATGTTTACTTAAAAAATAGACAGCAAGCAGAGTTCTATCTCAACATGGCTAAGTCACTTACCGCCCAATCAGATTCTTTAGAAGATCAAGGAATAGTGACAATGGCGATCGCAAATGCTTATTGGGGACGTGATGAGATTTGGCACAAAGCATGGGGAATCGTCTTAGTAATAAAAGCGCTGATCATTATTCCACCTTGGCGCAGTGCCAATGGGCGACTAGCTATGCAAGTTGCCATTAAGCAGATATTTGGCTTGTCTAGTTAAATGAATATAATGCGAGTTGATTTACAGTACACTTTAAAAAACGGCAGGAGTATTTATTATTTCAGAATTACTACTTCGCCGCGATCGCTGGCAGCTTTAAACTCTGCCCCAAAGTCACAAGTTGCTAATTCACCCAATTGAATATTATGCTCAAAATCTGGCAGAGATGGGCTAATTTCTAGCGATCGCAAACAAAGTGAGAGTCGGGTTATTTCAATAGATTCTTCGGCGGTATCGCAACCAAACAAATTATGTTGGAGGATATGGGCTATTACAGTTGTTGGTGTTTTGTGTGCGATTGCCTCATCTTCGTTAGAGAACTTAATTATTAAGTAATGGATGCGCTCATGTTCAGAAAGCAAAAACTCTAAAGCTGTTGTGAGCAATACCCCAGCGCCACATTTAGGATGTAAGATTTTGATTCTTAACAATCGCTCTTGATATTCTTGGCAATATGCCAAGGTGTCTTGATGATTTTTTGATAGAGCTAAATGCTGTTGCAATGTACGAATGACTGACTCACTTTGCAGAATTGCTTTACAAGGTAATTTCGGAATACGGCGCTTACTAAGGTTGCTTAAATCTTTGCGATATTGCGATAACTCTCTGATTGATTCGTCAAAGAGACAAGTCAGAATATGGCGAGTGATATCTTCATAAAAGTCAAACCGAGCTATTTCCTTGATCTGACGACATAACTCATCGCCTACAAATAAAGCTTGATCTAAAATGCGATCGCTTGCAAATAGGCTAAATGAATAAGCATTAATGGGAATGTGATATTTTGTATTGCCATTTTGTACCCAACCAAATATAGCTTTATAGTTTTCCCAAATTGGTTGCTCAATATAGGGATTCGCAAATTCGTAAGCGTCTTTAATTAAGTTCTCAGGTAATAAGGCGCGATCTTCACAATAAGCAACAAACAAAATACGGTTTAAAAGCTTTTGGGATTGATAAATGGCGATTGTGATCGCATCTTCTGCCTTTACGTGGAGATTATTCTCAGCATTTTCGACAGGATGTGCTAATGGCTGTAACCTATAGCGAAAATCCTTAATTAATTGACTGCGGATTTTGCAATAGTGGCTATAAAAGTTTTTGATGATCTCAGATTCTAGCTGGTGAGACTCTTCTAGTAAGTGTGTAGTGCGCGATCGCTCTTCACTATTGGCAATGCCTCTGAGCAAAGTCCTTCGTGATAATAAAAAGTAAAAAGCTTTGAGTTGTTCTAAATCCGCTAACGAGTTCCAAGTAAATCTCTGACAGAACAGGCTGGATACATTTCGGTTATAAAGAGAGATTTCTCGATAATCCAAAACAATCAACCATTCAGTGGTTTCATACTCTGGTTCGGGCTTAATGATTGCTCCTTCCTCGGCTGTACTAACTCGAATCTCGGCGATCACATTTGCTGATGTTTCTGTAAAAAAACCAAGTGCAGGATGCGGATGCAATTCTAATTCCCATGCACCACCGTTGCTCTCAAAGGGTGATTTATAACCCAGAATATCAACAAAAATATCATGTAAAAACTGGGCTTCGGCGAGCAGGTTAGATGGTTCGCCATCACTAGCAAAACTCAGCCATTTCTGCACTATTTGATAGCGATCGCCCAAATCCTTGGGGAATCCAAAGGAGCTAATCCGCTTTGCAAGTGGCTTAGGATGAAAGAGTGAATAGTAAGGCGATCGCTGATTCATTCATCTTTGATGGCATTTTGAGCTGAGGTTTGCGCTAGTTTTTTTTCTGTATCTACTTCTGCAAGTAAACTTTCGCGCTCTTCTGGCGACATTTCTTCTAACTTTTTGGTCAGTACAGCTTTTTTATAATCATCTAGCTGCTGATTGTAGGTCATAGTTTTTGTCACAGCACGGAACACATAGGTGGAGATCCAAGCTATTAGTACGCCTACTAAAACCACTTGACTCCAAACACCCGCATTAGTCGCATCGAAGCCAGAGGCACGAAATACCCAAAATGCAACTCCACCAAACCCAAAAAAGGCAACCATAATTGCTATGGCATCAATGCGGCGCATAGTTTTATTCTCAGAAAATATTTTTGATTAAACTGAGTGCAAAGCTCTCAGTTTAATTTAGGCTTAAATTAATTTAGGTTTAAATTTGCCGTGCTTCGGGACGAAAGTTAAAGAATGGAGAGAGTAATAATAATCCTGGGAAGAAGAAAAAGGCTAGAAAGCAGAGAAATACTCTTTCTATAGAACCTGTTTTATACCAACGTGCTTTGAAATAAAACAGCACCATCAAGGGGATCACTAGCAAATATGCACCTGCGATCGCGGCATAGACAGTTGCAGCTAATATGGGGGCAGAAAGAAGCAAAGACATATTTCTAGATAAAGTTATATGAATGTATCTATCTAGAAATTGTAACAGGATCGGAATCGTCAATCCTAAAAATGTATGGGCAGTCAGCAATTCTAAATCATGTTTGACGCAAGCCCACTGGCGGGCTTGCGTCAAATATGATTTTTCAACGAGAATTGCTGAGCATTGATCCAATTATTTGATTTTGGGGTATTCGGGTGCTAATATAAGAAACGCTGAAAAATTTACCCGAATAAATCCCTAAGAACTGTGGCACCTCAACAACAAAAGATTCGGATTCGTCTCAAAGCTTTCGATCATCGCCTGCTAGACTCATCCTGCGAAAAAATCGTCGAAACTGCTAATCGTACAAACGCCGCGGCCGTTGGTCCTATCCCCCTGCCAACACGTCGTCGTATCTATTGCGTTCTCAGATCTCCCCACGTAGATAAAGACTCACGCGAACATTTTGAAACCCGCACCCATAGTCGGATTATCGATATTTATCAACCATCTGCAAAAACTATCGATGCACTCATGAAGCTTGATTTAGCTGCTGGTGTGGACATCGAAGTCAAACTCTAAAGTTCAACTTTTGGGCTTTGAGAAGATGGAGCGCAAAGCGCTCCATCTTCTTTTTTAGGTTTTGATTTGGTTTACACTATGTTTGAAGCTTAGCAGCTTCAAAATTTAGCGCTAAGGAATTAAGATGCTGAAAAAGCTAAAGATTAAATACCTTTTGGTATTCTTGTTAGCGACAATCGCTACAGTAATGTCGATAATGCTGGGACATGGTTGGAGCCCTACTGATGCTCAAAATCAGCCGCAAATCCAGGCTCAGAAACCATCAGCGGAGACAAGTATTAAAACGGTAAGCTTGCAAAATGCGGGCTTACAACTCCAAGAGGTTGCTCAAGGAATTTATGCCCTAGTTGCTAGCACTGATTTTCCTCCAGTGAGTCCTGCGGTGGCGATCGCTAATGGTGGCTTTGTGATTGGTAGTGATGGGGTATTAGTAATCGATCCATTTCAAACACCTGAATTAGCTGAACTAATGATCTCCACGGTCAAATCATTGACTGATAAACCGATCAAGTATGTCTTAAATACGCATTATCACTTTGATCACACAGGTGGAAATTCAGTTTTTGTCAAGCGAGAAATTCCTGTGCTTGGGCGTGGTGTAATTCGTGAATATATTCAAAGTGGTAAAAATAATACTGGTGGTGTTACACCGCCGACGATGATTATTAATAGCCAAACTGATCTTTGGTTAGGCGATCGCCAAGTGCGAATTGAGCGCGTAGATGGTCATTCGGTAGGAACTGATTTGGTTGCCTATATCCCTGATGCCAAGGTTTTGTTTTCGGGAGATATGGTATTCAACAAGCGTATTCCTTACACAGCTGATAGCGATATTCGTCAATGGCAAGGCAGTCTCTACCGTTTAGTTGCTACTTATCCAGCAGCCAAGGTTGTTCCAGGTCATGGTGATATTACCGATATAACAGGTTTACAAGCACAACAAGCTTATTTTAGTTGGTTAGAACGTACGGCTTTGGAATGGAAAGCTCAGATTTTAACGAAGGAGCAAGTTCTTGAGAAATTTGCCAAAGTACCAGATGCGTACAAAGACTATAAATTTAAAGCGATATATCCGCTTAATTTAGATTCAGCCTATGAGCAGTTTACTCGTAGCGCTACGATTCCCCTGATTCCTTAGATCTTCACATCAAAAGACTTCAAGGAAATGGCTGAGCAAAGCGCAGCCATTTCCTTTTGTAAAATATTGCATCACTAAGCCAAAAAACACTTGACAACGAAAAAAAGCTTAACAATGAACTTCAAGTAAGATATTCATTGTTTTTTCCTTTTGGTGTGAGGGTTATTTAAGTTGGCTATTAGACGACAATTAACTTGACCAGTCGCGACAACTAACTTGTCTGGTTGAGAGAAGAGGAGGAAAAACGAAAACACTAATTGTCACTTACCGAAAAGCGATCGCCTATTCCTATCAAATTCTCTCAGTCTCAAACTAAGAAATGCATCAAGATTATATGATCGCCAATTTAGCCAACTAATAACTTTTTGCTGAAATCGCCAATAACCTCTCGGAACTAAGCAACGCAGCCGATAATTTTTACTTGCTTAAACTTGGCTAAAAATAGACAACCTTAACGGACGTATCGCTGCGGTATGATAGCTAAAGTGAGTGGTGGCAAATCGACTTAAATACAAGACGAGCTATCCTCAACTATCCGCTCCATTGAAGTGTTAGCTGGCGTTGCACAACAGTCATTTAAACCAACGAAAAGCGCGGCGCAGTTCGGCAGTCCCATCAAGCGGATACCAACGACCATGAGCTAAAATCACTCTATCTGGATGCCATCCAATCATAGTATCAATTAAATCCTTTAAGTGGTGTGGATATCGCCGAAAACTGGCAGCCATATCGCGTGGCATCTGTCCATTAGGATCGCAGACACCACCCAGTCTCAAGAATGGGCGTGTCCACCAAGGCACTTTGTCTGATTCAAAATTCTCAATTAGGTCAGTCAATACGAGTGTCTTACTTGCACGATGAAAGAATATCACCTCCCGATGATAGCCTGAGTCAGCCAATCGTTGGTCAATTTCTGCCGACCAATCAATGGGAGAGTCATTGCCAAGTTCACGATCAAAGTGCAACTGCATTCCTTTACTTGCAGCACGTTTGACTACTCCGGGGCTAGCCCATGTGAGCGCTTCATGAAAACGAAGTTGCCATGATGGCATCCAAGCATAGTGTATCCAGTTTGGTGCGATCAAATGACGAATGGGACCAAGCGTGGCAACAGCTTCAGCAAGCCCTTCTTTATCGGCAATGGGGGAATGAACCCAAATATCACCGTTGCTTAACCGAATAACAGTCATCCTAGTTGGAAAAGGAAGTCCATAAAATCTAATCCACCCACCGTCAGCAATCCAAACATTTGACGCGATGCTCTTCAGAGTGTACAGCGGTTCATAGCCTGTTCTTTTCTCTTTAAACATAAATACATCTCACTACTGAGACCAACTTCAACTCAAGCCAGCTAACTATAGCAATGTAAGCTTTGCTTAGGACATAAAACCCAAAAGATAGCAGAGCGAAGCTCTGCCATCTTTTGGGTTTTGAATTGTCCTATCTATCTCTTACGTTGCTATATATATTATCTTGCAGATGGCAGGATAAATACTTGAATACAGGAATATCACACGACTTGTCAGATAATACAACCAATAAGTGTAATAACTATAGCGCTCCTAAATGAGTTGTAAGATTTTGAGTGTGAGAGTGCGCCCCGAAGGGGCGCACTCTCACAACCTATTTAGGATTGCTATATACGCTTGAAGGACAACACGCCTGAACAGAGTTTTATCTAGCAAAATGCAGCATGAAACTCCTGAACCTGTGCTGAAAACTTATCCGATCGCTTACTTCTTACCGCTACCGATTTTATCTAGAGCCGCGATCGCTTTTTTGACAATCGCCTCTGGAAGCGGAACGTAACCTAACTCCAAGCCCATTGCTTGCCCCTGCGTTAAACCCCATTTCAGCACATCTTTTAGAGCCTGAGATTGTTTCGGATCGTCGTATTGCTGATAAGCTAATACCCAACTGTAAGTAACGATGGGATAGGCATCCGTAGCATCAGGATCGGCATTGGAGCCGCGCAAATCTTCTGATAGTTTGATTGTCGCGATCGCCTTTGCTGTTGCATCTTCAGTCGGTAGCGCGAACTGTCCCGATTTATTTTCTAGGGCAGCCGTGGCAAGTTTCAACTGCTTGGCAAAAGCATATTCCACATAACCGATCACACCTTCCCCTTGCTGAACTTGAGCGCTGATGCCCGCATTATCCTTGATGCCAGTGCCAGTCTTCCATGACACATTCAGCCCTGTTCCCACTTCGCTCTTCCATTCGGGACTAGTGGCGCTGAGGTGCGCGGTAAATGCGGCAGTCGTGCCACTTCCATCGGAGCGATGGATTACCGTAATTGGGAGGTCGGGAAGGGTAACATTGGGATTAAGAGAAGCGATCGCGGGATCGTTCCATTTCTTAATCTTCCCTAAAAAGATCTCAGGCAGAACCTTTCGCGACAGTTTCAGTCCCGACTGCACCCCTGCAATGTTGTAAACCACCGCAACGCTCCCCGCCGCCGTAGGAATCATCGCTGCGCCGCGAGTAACTTGAGCCAATTCTTGATCGGTCAACGCCAGTTCACTAGCGCCAAAATCTACTGTTCCTGATAGAAATTGCTGAATCCCTGCGGCACTGCCGACGGGCTGATAGCTGATTTGGATATTAGGATTTTGTTTGTTGTAATCTTTAAACCACCGCAAATAGAGGAAAGAAGGAAAAGTCGCGCCCGCGCCATAGAGAGAAACTTGAGCAGAATCGACAGTGGCGCTAGGTTTTGCAGGAGTTGTGCCTTCGGTCGCCTGTGGTGCTTTGGGATCGGGGGGATTGCCTTGACAAGCTTTGAGGGCGATCGCGATGGGAACAGCGGACATCAGCAAAAACTTACGGCGGGATGCGACAGATTTCAACGACACAAATAACCTCATTATGGGCAGTAGGGTTAATTGAAACTCAGTTTAGCTGATCGCGGGTCAAAAATCTGGCGGCGATACTGATGCTTAAAATTAGGGCGACAACCACCAATGCAGCCGTCCATGCTAGAGCCTGATCGTTGGGATAGGGCGATAGGGCGAAGTTATAAATTAGCACCGACATCGAAGCAACGGGTTTCCACAATCCATTCAATCCATATTGACTGAAGAGAGCAGTAAACAACAAAGGCGCAGTTTCGCCAGTCGCACGGGCGATCGCTAGTACAATGCCAGTGATAATCGCAGGTGTGGCAGCAGGAATAATGATCAAAGTAATTGCTTGAATGGGACTCGCACCGATCGCAATCGCGCCTTCGCGTAGTTCTGGAGCAACCGCTTTTAATGCTTCTTCTGAAGTTCTGGCGATCGTCGGTAGCATCACCACCGCAAGAGCCACGCCTCCTGCGATCGCCGAAAAGGTCCCTGATGTGAGTACGACCAAGCCATAGGCAAACAAGCCACAGAGAATTGAGGGAACTCCACTCAATACCCCATTAAAAAACCTTACCCATTGCGATAGAGGTTTGTTTCGTCCAAACTCGACTAAGTAAATGGCAGCCCCAAGTCCTATGGGAGCGCTCAGTCCTGCGCCAATTCCCACCATTAACAATGTGCCAATAATGGCATTGCGAAAGCCGCCGCCAAATTCCAATGGTGGCGGTGGTAATTCTGTAAAGGCGGCAAGATCAAAACGTGACGCTCCTTGGGCGATCAGACTAAAAAGAATCGAGCTAAAGGCAAAAATGGCGATCGCTGTCCCCAAAAATATACCTGTAGTCAAAATCATAGATACAATTTTGCGCTTGATCGGATTTGGTTTCCATTTGGGACTAATTTCAAGTGTGATCTCGGAAGGAGTAATCAACTCATTTTCCATGGATGGAGAGGATAATAGTCTGCTTTTAAGCTCTGTATCAAGAAGATCGCGGTCTTGCGCTATGGAATTGGGTGAAACGTCTCTTCTCTTTTGTGGGGATGAATGGAAATAAGTAATAAAACTGTTGGCAAAAATATTCACGATTAGCGTTAATGCCATCAACACCAACGCCGCATAGAGCAAAGCCGACAACTGAAGCTCTTTCGCTTCTGAAAACTGACTGGCGACTAATGAAGCGATCGTAGAACTGGGAGCCAGCCAAGACCAATTAATTTGATTAGCATTGCCAATCAACATCACCGCCGCCATCGTTTCGCCGATCGCCCGTCCTAGAGCCAGAACTGCCGCACCGATAATTCCCGACATACTTGCAGGAATCGCAATCCCTAAAATAAATTCCCACCGATTTGCCCCGATCGCCATTGCTCCCATTCGCAACTCCATCGGCACTGAAGCGATCGCATCCCGTGACAGCGCCACCACAATCGGCAAAATCATCAATATCAACACTAATATTGTTGGCAATAGCGATCGATTGGCGGGAAGGGTGCTGAAAAAAGGAATCCATCCTAAGTTTTGATGCAGTCCGCGCATTAATGGTCTCAGCGCTGGCAACAATACAAAAATCCCCCATAGTCCGTAAACGACGCTTGGAATAGCCGCAAGCAATTCAATCGCAAAGGAAATCGGTACACGAACCACTTTGGGCGCAATATCTTCATTGAGGAAAATCGCAATGCCCACGCCCAAGGGCATCGCCAAGACGATCGCCACTAGCGAACTGACCAGCGTTCCATAAATCTGCGGCAAAATCCCATAGATATTTTTAACAGGATTCCATTCCATAGTCCAGAGAAAGCCCAAACCAAATTCTTTCAGTGCTGGTACAGCCGCGATCGCTAGTTCAATCACAATCGCAGCAACCAACAAGAGGATGGCGATCGCTAGCCCTTGTGAGATTTTCTGAAATATTGAATCTAGCCAGAGCGATCGCCTTGGACGACTTAGAACTTGCTCACCAGAAATCTTAGGCACTACAGAGATTCGCTCCCAATTGTTTCTCGCAAGTAGCACGCTCGGAAGCACTCAAATCTTTCATTTTCAGATCCCGCCGTAATACCATACCGTTATGTCCATTAATTGAGCGTGGCAGTTCGTCATATTTGATCGGCTGCATCGTTCTCATGTCATAGGTGGTGTAGGTGGTCAGTTCGGGCGACGCAAAGTTGATATCAATTACTGTCATTGATTTGCGCGGCGGCATTCGACTGTCGAGGTAGGGGCGTGGCCCCGCACCAAGGATGCCCATGTGCAGCAGTTGAAGTTTGCCCTTGTGGGCGGGATAGTAACCGTGATGATGTCCGCTAATGTAGGTATGGACGTTATTGCGCTCTAGCATGGCGCGTAACTCTTCCGTATTTGACATCACTTCCCCAGCGCTGTCTCGTCCCACCGTAACCGCATAGAGCGGCAAATGTCCTAGCAAAATCTTAATTTTTGCCGCCTTAGCTGCGGGGCTTTGCAACGCCTTCTCTACCCATGCCAATTTATCTTTAGGAATCAAATCCGATGAACCATCCCAACTCAAGAAGAAGACATCTTTGTATTTGAAGGTGTAATAAAATGGGAACTCAAAGCGATCAACAAATTCCACACCAGAATCGTGAGCAGGATCGTTCCAATACTTTGAAGCAACATCCCGCTCACGCGAAAACAAAAACTTACCCGCAACGCTTCTAGCGCTGGACGCGTCATGATTACCCATCGTAAACCCATAGGGCAGTTTAGCTCTCCGTAAAGGCGCTGCCACGTGATCGTCAAAGGCAGCCCACATCGCTTTCATCTGCTCTTCCGTCAG
This sequence comes from Pseudanabaena sp. M085S1SP2A07QC, assembly GCA_020404895.1. Taxonomy (GTDB): domain Bacteria; phylum Cyanobacteriota; class Cyanobacteriia; order Pseudanabaenales; family Pseudanabaenaceae; genus Pseudanabaena. The sequence continues at coordinate 31,662 of JADBWK010000146.1, forward strand.
CGATGGATATTGACCTGCCACCATATCGCCACTACAAGCCACCATATCGGGCTGCCAAAATGGAAGTAAGGCGATCGCTTTATCCACTTCTGGTTCGTAATCGGTGGAGCCATAGGCACTATTCAAATCGCTAATTACCGCCAGTCTAATATCACCCCGTGGCGGGTTGTATAATCCATTGGGAACACTATCAACGATCACTTTAGTCGCTGGCGGCAATACGACTGTTTGTTTAGGCTTATCTTCAGGTTTAGAAGGAACGACTACTTTATTCGCCTCTGAATTCGGAGTAGCATTAGGACTGCTAATAGATGCATTCGGTGCGGTTTGGCAAGCGTGGAGTGAAATCGTAGCGACCAAACCTACTATGATGCCAAGAAAAGTTCGTAACAGCGATCGCCAAGAGAGCATAATTTAAAGTGAAAGTTCGGTACGAACTACATAATGATTTCAAGTTAAATTAAGCATACAATCACCCGCCATGCAACTTATTGAAATCGCAAAGTGTTGCAACTTTCTTTTTCGCTTGTATATGGGAACCCATTTATAGCAGTTTTCAATTGAGTGCAACATAAAAAAAGGTAGTGGCAATTCATTAATTGCCACTACCTTTTTTATGCTTTTTGTACAGATGTCATTTAAGAACCTTTGCAATTGGCTGTTACCGAAAATGTAACCGCGTCGAATCCTATTTAATTCAGGTGATATCTTCAAAACAGTAAAAATAACAATATTGTAAAAGCAAAGGTTCGTAAGGATTTAATCATATGCGTCACTTAACTACATTTGTTCTCAGCCTTGCTTTTTGTGTTCCATCGATCGCGGCGATCGCACCTTCAGCAAAGGCACAAGAATCTTCTGCAAAGTATTCTGAAATCAAAAATGAGCGGGTTCTCACGGTCACAGGACGTGGTGAACGCTCTGTGAAAACCACTAAAGCAAGAATTCAGCTTGGGGTAAATGTGGAAGGTAAAACTGCGATCGCTGTTCAAGAAGAAGTTGCGCGACAAGCTAATAGTATTGTCTCGCGCTTGCAGCAACTAAACGTTGAGAAATTGCAAACCACCAGCATTCAGCTTAATCCCAAGTATGTCTATGAAAATAATCGCCAACGCCAAGAAGGTTTCACAGGACAGACTAGTGTGAGTTTTGTAGTAGCGATCGATCAAGCGGGCTCAGTCCTTGATGCTGCTGTTAACTCAGGTGCAAATCAAATTGAGCAAATCAGCTTTATCGCCACCGATACCGAGTTAAATGCCGCTAAGCAACTCGCTCTTCAAGATGCCATTAAAGATGCTCAAACTCAATCTAATACTGTTTTGAGTGCCTTAGGTTTTACGCCCAAAACCATCAAGACGATTAATATTAGTGATTCAGCGATCGCTTATCCAGTTCCTCAACCACGCATGGACACATTTGCAAACAAAGCTGCTAGCTCTGTACCAATTTTGGCTGGTGAGCAGAAAGTCGAGGCTTTAGTGACTTTACAAATTACTTATTAACTCACCCCTCACGCAGAAGCCCTGCACTCAAGTGCGGGCTAAAAGCTAAAACCCTTTGAAACGGGTTGCTTAGAAGTATTTTGTAGTCCACTTCAGTGGACTTGAGCTTTTAGCCAAGAACTTGAGTTCTTGGTTTATTTGCGTAATACTTGAGATCCCCTTTAACCAGTTACATGCTTGACTATATCCGTGATGGCAATGAAATTTATCAAAAGTCCTTTGCCACAATTCGCGCTGAGGCGGATTTATCAATCTTGCCACAGGACTTAGAAGTGGTTGCTGTACGATTAATTCATGCTTGTGGGATGACGGATATTATCAGAGATCTTGGCTATTCCGAAGATGTGGTTAAAATTGGTAGGGCAGCGCTGAAAAACGGTGCAAATATTCTCTGTGATGCGCAAATGGTTGCTAATGGAGTCACCCGCAAGCGCCTACCAGCCAATAATTCTGTAATTTGCACCTTAAATGAGTCTGAAGTGCCAGAACTTGCTAAAACAATTGGCAATACGCGTTCAGCCGCAGCAATGGAACTATGGCGATCGCATATTGAGGGATCGATCGTCGCGATCGGTAATGCACCCACAGCCCTATTTCGATTATTAGAAATGCTAGATCAAGGTTTGCCTAAACCAGCCGTTATACTAGGATTCCCCGTTGGTTTTGTCGGAGCGATTGAATCAAAGGCGGCTTTGGCGGCAAACAGTCGTGGCGTTCCCTTTTTGACTATTCATGGTCGGCGGGGGGGTAGCGCGATGGCAGCCGCAGCATTGAATGCATTAGCGATGGAGAATGAGCTATAGCAATGTACTTGATTTTTCAGTAGGGGCAATTCATGAATTGCCCCTACTGACCAACCTAGACAAGGAAAAGATTCTCTCACAAATGATTTAGGATTGTTAGTATGAACCCAGTTGAAGAAGTGATTGCCAAAAAAGGAAATTTGTATGGCTTAGGAATTGGACCTGGCGATCCAGAGCTATTGACGATCAAGGCACATCGCATTTTGACTTCAGTTCCCGTGATAGCCTATCCCACTATGGAAAGTGGCAAAGTTTTGGCAAGGGCGATCGTTGCTGATTTTATTCGTCCTGAGCAGATTGAAGTGCCGATGCCACTTCCCTTTAGTGTCGAGCGCTCTTCACAGCCATATTACGATATTGCCGCCGAAAAGATTGCCGAACATTTAGAAGCAGGTCGGGATGTAGCGGTATTGTGCGAAGGTGATCCGATGCTTTACGGATCGTTTATGTATATTTTCAATCGATTATCTGACAGGTTCCATACAGAAGTCATTCCAGGCATATCTTCGACTTTTGCCAGTGCGGCAATGCTGGGCGCTCCCCTTACATATCGTAATGATGTGCTGAGTATCATGCCTGCAACTTTAGAAGCTAGTGTTTTACGCGATCGCCTAGCGGTTGCTGATGCGGCGATCATTATCAAATTAGGTAGACATTTCGCTAAAGTTAAGTCAGTTTTAGAAGAATTAGGATTATTTTCTCGCGCCCTATATATTGAACGCGCCACGATGCCCAATCAAACGATTAAGCAAATTTCCTCAGTCGTTGCTGATGAAGTTCCTTATTGGGCGATCGTGATGATTCCCAGTCAAACTAATCCCCAATAAAAAAGAGGCAGTGCAAAGCACTGCCTCTTTTTTATTGGGATTGGTTAACTATTAGGAGAACCTGTAGTTGGCGTTGGATTTGCAGAGGGAGTCATAGCTTGTGGGGTCGAAGCTGGTGTTGCTGTCGGTTGCGCTGTTACGGTGACTGCTGGTGCTGGTGCTACAGGCTGAGGCTGGACTGTGATCTCAACTTTGGGGGTTGGTTGCAAAGTCGCAGGACTTACTTCTCTAATAGTTGTGTTATTCCGTTCAATTATTGTTGATTTGTTTTCTTTTACCGTATCAACCGCACTCAGCACTAAGATTGGCGCTGGAGCGGGACGATTGTTTAGGTAATATGCAACTGCTCCTGCGCCTACAGCTAAGAAAAGCAGGACGAAGACAATAACAGCGTTGGAACTGCCATCATCTTTGACTTTAGTCGTGTGTTCTTCAGAAGTGCTGTATCTGTTCAAAGGAGTATTAGAGTTAGATGTAACTTTTCTACTTGTGGTTTCTTGATCTCTTTCGTCAGACATAATTTTTAATCGAACTCTTAATTAATTGTTTAATACCAATAGGACTTACGCAAAAATGCCCTGAAAGCCTCATTTTGCCGTAGGGGCAATTCATGAATTGCCCCTACGGCTCGTTCTTTTGCTTAAGTCCTAATAGCAAGCCCAAAGACAAAGGTAAATGAAAGGATTGAAATTAATCCAATATTTAATAGTGACCGATAAATTTGCAAAATCATTTTAGTTCTCCAATTAATCTCTAAAAATGTATGATTTTGGGCTAAATTTATCTAGTTAAAAAATAGTCCGTAAGGAATACCTTGTATTACTAGATACTAGAATAAAGATAGATTTTTGATGATTAAAACACCAAAGACCTTAAATCTTAATTTTTAGTTAATCAGATTTAATCAATAGCATTTTTGACATCTTTCGCTTTATTTTTTACAGATTCAGCTACATTTTTAGCTTTTTCTTTGACAATTTCGGCAACATCTTTAGCTGCATCTTTGATGTCTTCAGATGCATTGCGAACATTTGCTTCAACCTGATTTGCCTGACCTTCAGCTTGTCTTGAAGGTAAGTGTCCAATAGCCTACAAGAGAATGAGTGTTGTAGGGTTTGGGTTAGGGATATCGTCAGCAGCAGGAATTAGGGAAGGATGCGGCATCCCTAGTCGAGCCGCCAGACAAGATTGCGTCAGAAAATCCAAGATAG
>JADBWK010000147.1 GCA_020404895.1 Pseudanabaena sp. M085S1SP2A07QC
AAATCCTGTTAAGCCATCGACACAAGCAATCAAAATATCCTTGACTCCACGGTTGTGAATTTCGGTGAGTACCGATAACCAGAATTTCGCTCCTTCATTCGGGGAAATCCACATCCCCAATAATTCCTTGTACCCGTCCATCTTTACCGCCAAGGCAAAGTACAGGGACTTATTAATTACCCTGCCATTGTCTCGAACTTTGAGCACTAAACAGTCCAGAAATACGATGGGATAAACGGCATCAAGGGGACGATTTTGACATTCTCATCAGTGACATTGGAAATCAGGGTCGGTGATACTTCGACACCATACATTTCTTGCAACTGGGCTTGGATATCCCTGACGCTCTTACCTCTTGCGTACAAGGCAATGATCTTCTCGTCTATCCCTGTCAGTCGGCTTTGTCCTTTCTTTACCATCTGTAGTTCAAACTCTCCTTGCCGATCGCGCGGGATGGCTATCTCCGCTACGCCAAAGTCTCCTTGGACTTTTTTCTGACTATAGCCGTTACGACTGTTGCTTTGTCCTTCTGGTCTGGATTCATGCTTCTTGTACCCTAGATGGGTGGATAATTCTGCTTCCAATGCTCTTTCCACCAACGCGGTGGTTAGTTGCTTCAAGATTCCTCCTTCTCCGAATAGGTCGGGTGATGTTTTACATTCTTGTAGCATTTCATCGAGTATTTCTTTGCGTATATTCATCGGTTTTGGTGTTAGTTATTGTGTGTCTTGATTGTCTCTCTGTATACTTCCTAGACTTTACACACTTTACTTTACACTCTCTTGGAAGGAAAAAGGGGCGAGCATAATTCTGAGTTTAAGAGCTTTAGTTTTAACTTCTACTCGTTGGGAGCAATTCTGGGACAATCTCAATCAGTATAGGTTTCCTGTTGCTGCCTAATAATTCTATTATATTAAGGTCGCATCCGTATTTTATCAGTTTTTATCATCCTTGAAAACCATTAATATCAACTGTTTCTGCCTTTCTCAGCAAGCCCTAATTAGAAGCCAATTGTTTATGGCGAGATGAAGCCTGGCCATAAACAATTGGCTTCTTTAACGATGTAATTGCACAGTTCTATCATTAATAGGCTGAAGAGGACGCGCATCAACTTGATAGATTTTAGCAAATATTTCGACTTGTTCTTTAGAAACAGTAATTGGCTCTAAAAATAGATTCCAGCTAACTCCTTCACTGCAAGGCGGGGTAGTGAGAGAACCCATATAGCTAAAATAAGATTTTTTACTCGGTAATAAATTAGATGCATTAATCAGGCGATCGCTAACTGTATTCGTTGCTCCAATATCAGGAATCTGTTTCCAAATTTCGGCTATTAGAGGGTTTGCGATACCTTGATTGAGCATAACTCCTACTACCGCAAGTTGCCCTGCTTCATTGCGATGGACTAGATGTAGTTCCATTGGCGAAGCTTTGTCATTAATATTATGTTCACTTGGAGTATGAAAATGAAACTGAAGCAATGCATATTTTTTGCCATTGATCGTAACCGTACTACCTTGAGCATAGTTCACTTGAATCGTATGACCATTATTGACAACTACTAAAGGAGATGGTTTGTAGTCAAAATCAATTTCTGCGGGACTATCTTCTATAGTATTTATGATATTGATTGGGGATTGATCTCTACCTAATTCACAAAGTGCAAAATCTTCGCTGAGTTTCCCCCATTGAGTTGGATTTTCTATGCCTCCATAACTCCAATGTGTAGAGCTGACAGCGGCTAAAACTGGTAAGGATATTAGTAATGTTGTCACTATCGTGATCGCTAGGAGCAAAATCGCATGTTTTATGTGACTCGTATTAAGTAATTTCATTAGGTTTTTTACACTTTTCTGAATTTAGATTAGATATATAAGCTTTGAAAGTACATACAAAGCCATTTTTAAAGTTATTTGTAATCCTTTTGCAAGCAAAACGCTGTGACTATAGCTCTAATTACGAAATCAATTTGCGGGCTTTCATTTTCAACAATGCTGAAAACATCACAATCGATTTTTATATTGAAAATTGCTGTGCAAGCCACTATAAAATGAAATAAGTAGTTATTTAAAAATCACAATAAATTAATTTATGTCGCTAACGCCTGCTTTATTTGGTCAACTCGCACAAGCAATGGGCATATTTGTATTGGTCTGTGCCTTAATTACAGGGCTAGCCGTAACATTTAAGTGGAGTTGGCGCTATCGAATGGTTGGCGCAACCCTGTTTTCAGTTGTTTTGGTTGTCGGGCTGTTCTCTCTTAGCTTTGAGCCAATTACGCGCTCATCTATTGAAGGCGCTGTCCCATTTAAGCTTGTTTACGATCGCTTTGGTCCAAATGCCACGATTGCTGTCGCTCCAACAATTACGCCCGAACAACTTGAAGCAACTTTAAAACAAGCTAGTAGCAACCTATTTTCGTCTGGTCGTAATGCTCAAGGCGAATCGCAATTGACTATTTATGCTCGTACTATTGTGCATCCACGCGAAGGCATATCTAAGCCACTATATCTAGGGCGAGTAAAGCGATCATTAAATCTTCGTAATGATCCTAATATAGAAGTAGATATTTTTACTGATAAATTTGCTGAACTAAGTAGCTAAGTAAAAGAACGCTGAAGAACCCAAAAAGGTAGATTGCCTGCGATGCAGGCAACCTACCTTTTTGGGTTCTTAATTTTTATTCAAAGATATGCTTTAATACCAAAGCACAAAATGGCTGCGCCATTTTGTGCTTTTAAAAACCTTACAGGGTTTGGTTTTTAATTCACAGAAGTGTTGCTACACTTTTGTGAATTGGTATAATGCAATAAATTGTCCGTAAAGCAAACTATAAAATAATCATGAGAAAGCTTTTCACTGAGACGTTATCAGCATTGTTTGACTGTGCAAATCGCATCAGTGAATCCGAATCGTTAACAAAACAACAACAAGATGATTTACAAAGCATTATATCTTTTGGGGAAACTCTAGCCAGTTGCTTTGATAATACAGAAAGAGAAGTAAGTATTCTCAAACAAAGAATTAAAAGACTTAATCGAACCAATCCAAGTATAGAAATTGATAATGAGGATGATACTTATACTCTAATCGCGTTAATTTTTGCTAGTCTAAGACAATCAATCAATCTTGATGAATTACTAGGTAATTTTGTCTTGGAAATTCACCAACTATTGCAAAGTGATCAGGTTATTGTTTGTCAATTCACAGATCAAGATGTGCAATCAATCCAATATGAAGTTGTTAATGAGCCTAAATACTCGCTTCTTGGGCAAGTATTGCCATCAATCTATACTGATCCACAATGGCTAGAAAAATTTCAAACATCCATTAGTCAGGTCATAAATAATGTAGACAATGACGAAGTTGATTCTCTCATTGCAACTTCACTCATGCCGTTAGGTATACGTTCAGCGATAGCTATTGCTATTCCTAGCGGCAAAAAATTATGGGGACTATTAATATTACATCAATATAATATTTCATGCGATTGGCGAAATTGGGAAGTCGAACTGCTGGAAAAGATGGGAATTAAATTGGCAATTGCAGTTCATCAAATGCAATTATTAGTGAAGTCTCATGACATGAGAATTGAACGAGATCAAATTATCGCTAGGCTACATTATAGCCACCTCCACGACTCATTAACAGGGCTTCCTAATCGCGACTCATTTATGGATTTGCTGGACTTAGCATTTGCAAAATTACAAGCTAATCCTGATTGTAATTTTGCAGTATTTTCTATTGATTGCGATCGCTTCAAATCAATTAATGATAGTTTTGGTATCGACATTGGAAATCAACTATTACAGGAAATTAGTAAGCGTATAGCTATGTACTGCGACACTAATATAACTATTGCAAGAATTGATAGTGATGAGTTTGTACTCTTAGTTGAGAATATCGGCACAGAAAATTTTGAGATAGAGCGTCATCTCACACAATTAGCTGGTCAAATCTTAGAAAGTATTGGGGAGCCGTTTCTTATTAATGAGTATCAAATTCTTACTTCTGTTAGTATTGGTATAGCTATTAGTGATCTTGAATATATCTTTGCAAACGAGATTTTACGAGATGCCAATGTTGCGATGCATCATTCACGAAACCTTGGTAGAGGTAAACAGGCATTATTTACAACTAGTATGCATCAGGGGGCAAAGGTTCGTTGGCAACTAGAGTCAGACTTACGCCAAGCGATCGCTCGTCAGGAATTTTATTTGGTCTATCAGCCTATAGTTTCATTACATCAACATGATTTATCAGGATTTGAAGTTTTACTGCGTTGGATGCATCCATTACAAGGACTGATTTCTCCGATGGAGTTTTTAGCGATCGCTGAAGAAACTGGAGAGATCGTCCAGATCGGTTATTGGGTTTTAGAAACAGCTTGTAGACAGTTACATCAATGGCAACAAGAATTCCCTAACATTCCACAAATCACCCTAGCAATTAATGTTTCTACAATCCAAGTTATTCAACCAGAATTTGTTGAAAGGATTCAATCAATAATCACAGAATATCAAGTTTTACCTAGTTTAATCAAGCTAGAAATTACCGAAACAATGTTAATGGATAACATCGAAATTTCTTCGCAAAAACTGAAGCAACTCCGAGAAATTGGCGTACAAGTTTATATCGATGACTTTGGTACTGGTTATTCTTCCTTTAGCTACCTACAAACTTTACCAATTGATGTTTTAAAAATTGATCGCAGTTTCACAAATAGAGTATCTACTGATATTAAAAGCCAAAGAATTGTGCAATCAATTTTGCGCTTAGCTAACAATCTTGGTATGGGAATTGTCATTGAGGGCGTGGAAACATCTCAAGAATTAGATTATTTTGAAGCGTTAGGTGGCAGTAGTATTGAAGTACAAGGCTACTTTATTTCGCATCCTTTAGATAGTGAAAAGGCAACTCAATGGATTCAATCAACAACTTACTCACTTTCCAGTGAATAATTAGTGGTGTACGGAGAAGCCACGCACCACTTGCGTTTTTTAGGTATCAATTGACTGATGATTTTGTAACCAGTCTTGAATTTCTTGAGCAAGCCATGCAGTTTCTAACTCGGTTAATTTATTGTCGCCAAGCATAAACTTACTCCCTTAATGAATAATTAGGTATGCGAGGCTAATTATTCATTAAGGGGGAAGCTTATACCAAAGCACAAAATGGCGTAGCCATTTTGTGCTTTGGTATAAGCTTTATCAGCATAAATACATATAATTTGTTACAAAATTTTTAACGCGATCGCATAAAAAAAGAAGGTATGCGTTGCATACCTTCTTTTTTATAACTCCCCAGGCGGGATTCGAACCTGCGACCGATCGGTTAACAGCCGATTGCTCTACCACTGAGCTACTGAGGAATGTAGCTATTTCGCTTTATCAATAACTTCAGCGTTAATAACTATAGCGTATAAGTGCCGCGATCGCGCAACCTTTTAAAAAAGTTTTTTTATGCTCCTTTCCCACCCCAAAAATAGACGTTATACCAAAACGCAAAATGGCTACGCCATTTTGCGTTTTTAAAATCCTTACAGGGTTTGTTTTTTTAATTCGCAGAAGTGTGCATACACTAAAGGGCATCTCTAAAAATAGCTCTATTCTCAATAACATAAGACTAAAACTCTCATTTTATCGTTGCTATTCTCAATAATTTTGAATTAATAGAGATGCCCTATAGTTCTGAGGCTGGGAAATTTACGGTATCAATGCCCAACAAGCCAGAGGAGAAATCTGAGGAGAAGAAAACCGATGTTGCTACAGTCAAGATGAATGTGGCAATTTCTGAGTTTAATGACTCTGCCTATTTTGCTAGTTATGCTGACTTCCCAGAAAAATTTCCCGATGCCGAGATTGAGCCAGGATTGAATGAAGCCATGAAAGGTATTGTAGGTGGTTTGAAGGGTAAGGTCACATCATCGAAAGAATCCAAGCTTGGGAAATCTTCATGCCGAGATTTTGAAGCTACAGGAAAATACAGGCTATTGATGCATTATTCAAGGGTCGCATTTGCCTGAATGACAATCGTCGTTTCTATCAAATGTTCGTATTAGCCACTGCAACCAAATTCTCGAATACTGATGTCGAGCGCTTCATCAGCTCTTTCAAAATCAAAGATTAAATTAAAGAGACGCTTTGCGTCTCTTTAATTTTTAGCATCTGAACCGAGAGAAATAATCATGGAGCCAATCACTACCGCGATCGCGCCTGTATAGCCCAACAAACTTAGTGGCGATGGCGTTAAAAATTGCGGAACAAAACTTGGCAAGATCGCTGAAGCAGCTAAGGTAACGAGAGGCGCAAGAGTAATCACCGCACTGACACGCGAGGCTTCCCAATGTTCCAGAGCCGCCGCAAATGCCCCGTAAGCAATCAAAGTATTAAAAGCGCAAAAGATAAGGGCAATCAAGGGTAATCCAGACAGAGTAAAGAGTCTAGTAGGATGTGCCATTGGAGCAAATAGAGTTGCTGCGCTGAGATACAAACAGAGCAATATCGAAGTCGAAGGCAGATTAAGTAATAATTGCTTTTGGGCAAGCCCATAAAATGCCCAAACGATCGCTCCTAGGACTAGAAGCATATTGCCCAACATATAGGTGTCAAAGCTGGTAACCAGCGATCGCACTTGGTCATGGGAAAACAGCAACAGTCCACAAACGAGAATTGCTACGCCACCCCATTGCCGATAGGTGTATTTTTCTTTAAATATGACCAATGAAGCCAGTCCCATCATCACAGGGGCGATTTGGGTAATTACTTGAGCATTATTGGCTGAGGTTTTGCCTACACCGATTAAAAATAAAATATAGTTGAGCGACAGTCCGCCAACGGCAACTAAAAACAATGGCAAGGAAATTTTCTGCAATTGTTGCAATGTCGGTAGTTGTTGACGTAGCGCTAAGTATCCTCCTAGGAAAACCCCTGAAACAGTAAAGCGAAACCAAGTAACTGTAAAAGGATCTAGCTCTTGGAGAACGATCTTGAGTGCGATCGCCAAAAATCCCCATAGTAAGACTGTCAGTAACGATAGCGCCAGACCTAAGCGCGATCGCCCAGAAACTTGATGTAAACGTATCGAAGAGGGCATTGCAGTTTGGTCTCATAAAATGAAAAGAGCAGATGAGCTCCTTCTTAATTTTATGCAAACATATCGACACTAGAGGAGTAAATTGGCTCAACATGAATAGCAATAACGCGCTTAGGACGGACTAGCAAAATTTCATTTAGTTCGGCTCTTACGGGAATAGGCATAAGATCATCTTCATTTGCTTTTGCCTTAAATTGCGATGCGTACCAAGTTTTGACTTCTTCGATAGTTGTAAATTTTGTTGTGACTTCCTGCCCACCTTCTAGTTTTAAATGCACGATATATTCGTTTGGCTTTTTAGGTTCTCTCGGCATCTTGATCTACTCCGTCTAAGTTTCACGTAATCAAGCTGAATTATATAGCAAATGATAGTAGGGGCAATTCATGAATTGCCCCTACTATCATTTGTGTTGCGATAATTGTGTTGCGATAATATTGATATTCAAAATCAAACAATTTTTAAAAGCCTTGCTTTACAAGGCTTTTAAAAATTGTTTGTGCATTAAACAAAGGAATCTAGAGTGAAAATTCATAAGTGGGCGATCGCCATATTATTGTGGGGTTTCCTGTTTAGGGCTGTATGCGCTATTTATCTCAATATCGGCTTTGACGAAGCTTACTATTACCTCTACACCCAAAATCTCAACTTAAGTTATTTCGATCATCCCCCACTAGTTGCCTTTACAGCAGGGATTGGGATCTGGCTGACTGGTGCAGTTACACCTTTTACAATCAGGATTGGCGGCGTTTTACTTTATACAGGGACATTAATATTCTCTTATCTAGCTAGTAAAAAGCTTTTTGGCGATCGCACAGCGACTTTAACTCTGGCGATTTTGACGACAATTCCAATTTTTCAGATTGCCTTTGGGATTCTCACTCTGCCTGATAATGCCTTGATGTTTTTCTGGGCGGCTTGTTTATGGGTTGCTGCTGAAGAATTTTTTCCATCCGATCAGACTGACAAATATCAACCGACCTATCGCCTTGCCATCATCGGTTTATGCGTTGGGCTAGCATTTTTAGGTAAATATCATGGTGTGCTCTTGGGCGGAGGACTGGTACTATTTTGCTTGCTGAGTCGCCGTCACCGCAGCGCCCTGTTCTCAGTCTGGACATTGGCGGCGATCGCACTATTTGCGATCGCCATTTCGCCTGTGCTGTTGTGGAATGCTCAGCATGAATTTGCGTCATTTCGTTTTCAGAGTGGGCGAGCTGTGCCAACCCAAGGATATAACCTAGAGCGATTGTTGGTAACGATCCTTCCAGCGCTAGGCTATTTATTCCCCACATTTGGGATACCTTTATGGTGGACGAGTTTTCGCACGGCGGGGGGATTATTTAAAGCTGCGACAAAGCTAGGTAAAAGGGATGAAAATAACCATGAGCAGAATTATGAAGTAGCGATCGCCGAAGATCTTCTTCGCAACAAACAATTACTGATTCTTTGTGTATCGATGCCCATTTTCTTTGGGTTTACCTTTATGGGTGGATTTATCCAAATCCTGCCCTCATGGCATATGCCAGGATTTTTTGGGGCAGCCCTTTTACTCGGAGAGAGGGCAGCTCAAGTGCAATTAAAGCGACCAAAATTTATTCGCAATTGGCTCTGGGGATCAGGCGTAGTGATTTTGTCACTTATGCTCATTGGCTTGCTCCATGTGCATCTAGGGATTGCTCAAAAAGGTGGAGATGCTGCGATCGCGGGTGGCTTTTGGGAAGCTAAGGATGATCCTTCTACACAAATGATCGATATAGAGCAGTTGCGCCAAGCCTTTATTGATTCGCCCATGCTGAAAGCCGAATTACAAAAATCTGATTTTGTGTTTAGCAATAATTTCTTCGTCGCTGGTCAAGTGGCGATGGCAATCCAGCCATTGGGCAAAAAAGTTACTTGTTTTGATGAAGATCTGCGTGGATTTGCTTATTGGAGCAAAACTGAAGATTTCGTTGGCAAGAGTTCTCTGTACATTACCTCAGAACAATTTATGAAGGACGAGAGATTTCCCCAACCTCTAGAAAAGTACAAAGGTTACTTTCAATCCTTAGAAAAAATTGCGGATATCCCTATTAAACGAGGAGGTCAAGCAGTCCAAATTTTCCCAGTTTATCGCGCCTCACCAATGTTAAAACCCTATCCACGTCCATATGGATAATACCAAAACCTTACAGGTTTTGGTTTACGCAATATGTACCGAATTAGTGGTGTAGAGCAAAGCCCCACACCACTAATTCTTGACAGGCATAGTAACGGAAGCTTCTAATTCATTGAGCTTTATATTTTGGCTGCGAATGCGGCGCGATAACAAGCGAATAATATTTACAGCAATATCGGGAGTCTCATCAATGGCTTCATATAGTTGTTGCTGCGTTAGCACCAGACAATCACAACCAGAAATTGCAGTCACAGAAGCCGATCGCGGTTCCGCATCAAAAAGAGACATTTCACCAAAGCAACTACCCTTTTCTAAAGTAGCCAGTTCCTGATCCCCCAAATGTACCCGCACCCGACCAGCAACCACAATATAAAGCGATCGCCCTTCCTGACCTTGTGAAAAAATCATTTTGCCAGATGGATAGGAAACCTCATTCATGATCGAAGCAAGGCGCACTAAAAAGTCATCCCGCAATTCTTTGAAAATCGGAACTCCGCGCACTAATAGTAATCGATCAATACTGGTTAGCATCGCCTAAGAATCCCCAACACTATTTGGTTTGCCGCTCATTCTGGCTCTTTTTTCAGTATCTAAATCTTGACTGTCTTGCAGATTATCACTTAGATTTAGGGTGTTTTTCCCATTATTTTGAAAGTAATAGGAAATTGCCCTAGCCTGAGCAAGCACCAAAGAATCACGATCCTTGAGCAAATGTGGCAAAACCTTGATCAGCGATCGCGGCGAAGCAACTTGCAAATAAGAGATCACTGCCTCCCTGACAAAACCTGTGGGATGTTCTAGACATTTCAACATCGCATCCGCAGGCAATCTCCAATGCTCTGTACGCCCCACATGAAAGCAGCAAGCTAAAGTCCAATCTGATAAACAATAGCGCAAATCCACAAGTTGTTGTAATCGGCTAGATGGTGGCAGCGGCTCATAAGTATGAATATTGGCAAGAATACTTAATTTGTCCGTGATCGAGCGATTGTCAACCACCGACAAAATAATTTGCTTAACACTCAAGTCAACTGTATTGTCTAAAATCTCCATCCCACGAGCAATGCTGCTCTTGGAGTCAGACAGAATATTAAACGCAGCGGCTTGAATTGCTGATGCTGAATAAAGTAATTTCATCAGTAGAAAAATTCGCTCTAAGCTACTGATCGCTTCATTCTCTAAAGAATTGATCAACAGACCAGCTTCGGTACTTGAGACTTGCTCGGTAGACATATCTACTACTCCTGCCCAAGCCTCCGTCATCACTCCTAACTCTTGAATTACCATCTTTTCAATACCGCTGCGCCCTATCAGTTCTAGGATTGCTTCAATACCTTGCTCCTGAGGAATCCGAATCAGGGTACGTAAGATTTGTCGGCGATGTTTACCCCAAGATTTAGTTAAGTTATTGGCAAGTACGGCAATTGATGCCTGAGAACCGATTTCTCCCAAAATATCCCAAGCTTGTATGCGTACATTATCAGGGCTACGATCGCTAACGGATAACTCTAGTAACGATGCAATTGCATCATCCCCAAGTGCGACCAGTGCTTCATGAGCGGCTTTACGTGTTGCTTTGTAATGTAACCCGCGAATAATAGAAGGGAAATACTCACTAGCACGGGTGGCCGCGATCGCTCTTAGCAATGCACAGCGCACCTCAATCGATGGATCTTGCAATAATTGCGGTACATAAAAACGTAAGGACTGCATAAAAGCAGCTTCCGCCAAAGCCCGACAGCCTAGCACTCGCTCAGGTTGTGATGAACTGGTGATCATATGCCGCAAAGTGTTAGTTGCCTCAGCAACCTGCGACGAAGCCCCTAGCCTCATCATCAAAGCTACTGCAGTACCCCGAATAATTGGATTTTGTTCTGGTCCCAGATATTTCCGTAGTCCATCAATATCGCGGTTTTTTTCATCAGCTAGCAAAATGTAGCGTAAGCATAAAGCTTGCACCTGCGGCGATGCATTAGGCGATTGCATCACCTCGCGGATATAAGCCAAATATCTAGGTTCAGGATTTTCTAGCATTGCTTCAATACTTTGCGCCTGCAAATCTGGTGTCATCTGCGACAACATCGGCGCAAGGGTTTCGCCCACGGCTTGTGGCACAATTTGCGTCAACAGGTCTATACAAACCGATCTCTCAGTCTGGGTTTCGGCTCTGGTCATCGACTCCGATAACGCCCGACGCACTTCGCGAGTATCGACAGTTAACATGCTCAGTTTCCCACGCTCTACACGCTGGATCAAAAGCTCCAGATAACCCCGTCGTAATAACCAAATAACCAGCACCCAGACAATAGCGACAAGGACAATGACTCCCGCAAACCAATGGGCGGAAATATCGGCACTGATACTATTGCGCCTAAAAACCTCACTAACAACCCAAATCAAAACCCCGGCTCCACCTGTTGCCAAGGGATCGGCGATGCCCCTGACAAAGGATTGAATCTGGCTGCGAAACTGATCTGGTACAGCTTGAAAAAGTGTGGGCGCAGTCGCCGCTACAATCGTGAACCGAAATAGTTCATCAAAGAATTTCAGAACCACAAAGCCTGCTAACACCCCAAACGGCGCAAACCCTGCGATCGTGCCTGTAATAATGATGCCTATAGGTGGCATCAGCACTGCAAAAAATACGCCAATTCGTTCAATAATTCGACTAGAGCCAAAAAGCTGAAGGGCAAGCTTAAAGACTCCCATAATCCCGCCAAAAATCCCCAAAAAGCTGCCGATCGCCTCTTCAGTTTTTAGATGAATTTCCAGTTGTGATTGATACTGAAACTCAATCATAAAAAATAAAACTTGAGCAGCAATAAAAAAGCCAAACAAGAGCCAGACATACTTGCGGATGTTGCCTTTGAGAGTACGAGTAGAAAGCTCACCTTCTTCTTCACTGTTATAGACAGAGTTAGGAAAAGCTTGTTTATAGCGGGTACTTAGATAAAACAGTACGCAAGAACCGATCGCTAACATCAGGCAAGTTGCGAGGGGCATATTCGCCGCCCCACCGCCCCAAGCCACCAAAAATGGATAGGAAAAACCACCCACGATTTCGGCAACAATAATTCCTGTACTAATTAAGGGAAAAGCTCGCTTAATTTCCCGAATATTAAATAACTGGTTTGCCGCAATGTCATTATTAATATTGCTAAGTACGTAAATGCCCTCAACCCATAGGCGGATCCCAAATACAGCCGCCATATATACAAACGTACCTTTTTGCATCAGCCCCATCCATGCAAGAGGCAGTGGTAATGCAAGCAAGCAGGAAATGCCTAGCATCACCCAGCGCAAAGGAAATAGTTTTTGCAACCATGAGTAAAAAACCCCAAAAGCAGTCACCACAAAAGCTGTAGCAATATATACCCAAGTCAATTTCTCAGCTGTATAGGCTTCGAGAAATAGAGTAGAGCTAGAATACTCAAGCCATACCGCTCCAATTGATGTTGCACCGTAAAATAAAAACATCAAAAACGTGCGTTCAGCTTCGTCTGGACGCAGGTTGACGATTTTTAGAAATCGGCGCATCGAAGAATTAGAGTTAGGAATGACAGGTGCAGTCATCTGGGTGTATTCATGGATGATGGCGATCGTTTGACGATATGGTACTACAAGAACGCAAATCTGCAATGACAGCTATTTCGCCAATTACCTCAATTTCACAAGGACATCTCAATATCTGGGAAATTTGTCGGCGTAGATATCTATATAGTTTTTTAGAGGAGTTAAGTTTACCTGAAGCTGATTTGCAGCGCAAAAAAAATTTGCTGTTAGGGTCAAATTTTCACTTGCTAATGCAGCAAAAAGAGCTAGGGCTAGATGTGTCGTCACTAGCGAGTAGTGATCCTAAGTTACGATCATGGATAGATGCGTTTGAGCATCAGCCACCAGAAATGATCAAAGGAGATCGCCTATGTGAACATCGACGCACATTAGAAATGCAAATCGAAATGTCGCTGAATCATAGTGAGAATGGCGATCATGGTCAAGCGTATTTTGTCTTAACTGCAATTTACGACTTTTTGATTTTGGGCGATCGCAAGGCGCAAATTCTCGACTGGAAAACCCATCAAGTTGCGATCGCTGCTGAAAAATTAAAAACCAATTGGCAAACCCGCCTTTATTTATATCTGTTAGCCAAAACAACTAACTATGCACCTGAGCAATTATCAATGACCTATTGGTTTGCCAATACTGCCGAATCAGTAATCATTTCTTATTCGCAGATAGAGAATGATCAAACCGAAAAAAAATTACAGCATATTCTGGGACAGATCGCCCAAGCTCAAGACTATCCAAAATTAGCATCTGATAGTTCTGAGTGTGTTTACTGTGAGTTTCGCGATCGCTGCGATCGGGGCGATATGTTGACTAGTAATATACCTAGCAATATCTTCGATATCCCCGAAGTAACAGTTTAGAAATATTGTTCTGAAGATATTACATAAATCTCATTAAAACCTC
The DNA here is from genome assembly GCA_020404895.1 of Pseudanabaena sp. M085S1SP2A07QC. Classification (GTDB taxonomy): domain Bacteria; phylum Cyanobacteriota; class Cyanobacteriia; order Pseudanabaenales; family Pseudanabaenaceae; genus Pseudanabaena. The sequence continues at coordinate 13,725 of JADBWK010000147.1, forward strand.
TACAGTCGCTTGTCCAGTTTTCTCCCAGCTAAATTGCTTAGCTCTAGCTAGTCCAAGCTCTGAGAGCTGAGATCTCAATCCTAAATCATTGGCGATCGCCTGCATCGCATCAGTAATTTCATTCACCTTATAAGGATCAATTAAAATCGCAGCATCTCCAGCCACTTCTGGTAAAGATGACAGGTTAGAGGTAATTACGGGAGTGCCACAAGCCATTGCTTCGAGGACAGGTAAACCGAAACCCTCCCAAAGTGACGGAAATACTAGCGCGATCGCGCCACTGATTATTTTGGGTAAGTTCTTATAGGGTACATAGTCTAGGAATTTGACTTGATCCGTTAGTCCTAATTCTTGGACTTGTTTTTTTAACGCTGGAGTATAGCGATTATCTGATGGCCCGGCTAGCCAAAGTTGATACTCATGATTTGACGGTAAACTTGCAAAAGCTGAAATTAGAAGACTAACGTTTTTATAAGGATCATGCCTACCAATATATAAAAAGTAAGAGTGTAATGATTTAGATTCTGACTTATTTACGATTTCTCGAAAGTGCTTCGCATCATACGCTAAAAGAATAGGTGTAATTTTATGCGATGGGATATGACAAAATTTAACGATATCGTTTGCAGTAGATTGAGAATTACAAACAATATGCTGCGCCTGAGATAAGACCTGAGGTACATAATATTGATTGTATGGTGTAAGCGGAGAAAATCGCTTAGGGAATCTCAAAGGTATAAAATCGTGAACCATCACCACTGTAGAACATTGAGACCATAATGGTGCTTCTGATATCGGTGAAAACAAAAGTTGCGATTTTAGCTCCTTGTAGATTTTTGGCAATTGAAATTGTATCCACATTAAGCGCCGTAGATGCCCTTTAAATCCTTGCTCTGCTGTTTGATCAACAGGTGTTTGATAACAATTATAATTAAGCAAAGGTTGTGAGGTTAAAATCGTCGGCTCAACCTTTTTTAGAAAGGGCAAAAGACTAAGTGCATAGGTTGTAGTACCTGTGGGCTTAGTTAATAAAAATGAATAGTTAATTAGTACAGACAAGATTATTTATAAACAAAAACTAATTTTATAATTTCTAGATTATAGAAGTTTGGTGATTTCAAATATTCATATAAAAATTTAACTAGTAAATATACTCTTAGACAGAATATTTCCCATAATTGGCAGTGCTTATGGTAGTAGTAAATTTGACTCTTCCTATATTCTAAAGACATTCTATCCGATAATTTTTTAACAGAATGTCCTCGCAAATGAATAATAGATATATGAGGAGTATATAAGACTTTATATCCTTTATCTCTAACTCTTTTACACAAATCAGACTCCTCAAAATACATAAAAAACCTTTCGTCAAACCCACCTAATAAATCGAACAAATCTTTCCTAATAAAAAAAGCAGCTCCAACAACTATATCTACAGCTCTAATAGATTGAAAATTCTTTTCAATGAGATATAGTTTATTTTCGTCATAAGAATTTTTATGCATTTTTTTTGCTCTAATTTCTCCAGTAAAACTAATTTCAGGCGAGAAAGAGACCTGAAATTTCCCATCAGGAAAAACTAGTTTAGGACCAATGATACCTACATCTGAATTTGAGGACATTAATTCTAATAGGTGTGGCAGAAAATTACTTGTAACTATTGTGTCAGTGTTCAATAAAAGCAAAAAATCTCCCTTAGCTTCTCTAGCTCCAACATTATTTCCTGTTCCAAAACCAAGATTTTGAGGTAGTTTGATTAATCTCACATCAGGAAACTTGCTCTCAATAATATTGATACTATTATCATGAGAGCTATTATCAACAACAATTATTTCAGAGTTATGCTTAGGAACAAATTTTTCTAAAGATCTCAGGCAGTTAACTAAAACATCCTCTCCATTAAAGTTAACTAAAATAATTGACACAAAATTAGAAGACATATAGATTATCCACGCTTAGTAGTTTTTAATTGTCTATTAATTAATATTTGCTTAATCTTTTGTAAATCAAACAAGATTTTTAATAACCAAACCCTCAAAGCTACACCTTCAGCATTATATCCTGACGATATACTTGTGAATAGTAATGCAATTATTCTTACACCAAAATCAAACCTTTTATCTTCAAAAGGATTATTCCAATTTATAATATCAAGATCTTTTTTAAATCTTTGATAGAACAGATTGCTAAAATTCTTCCTAACCAAGTAGCTATTAAGGGAAAGCTTGAATTTCTTCTTTATTAAAAGCATTATTTCTCGATAAATTTTTGAAGAATCTTTAGTGACTCCTACATTATTTAAACCATGAATTCTATACATAACTAGAGGCTGGCGAATATGTTCGATTCTACCTTTCTGTGCTGCAACTAAAGCAATCCACCAATCATGATACCAGTTAATTTTGTCTTGTTCAGGAAACGGGAGTATATCGTTTACTATAGATTTACAAAATATTAATGAGCATCCAGTTACTACATTACAAAGTAATAGCAGATCTGTTGATAGCTTTTCAGGATTTCGACCTTCAAATTCCCAAGTTGATTGATTAATTACATTGTCTTTAGAATCTATCATTTTCAAGTCAGAATGGACTAAAACTGCTTTTTTTTCTCTTAGTTTTGCTAATAATATAGATAATTTTTGAGGATGCCAAATATCATCTTGATCTGACAAAGCTATAGCAGTAATTGAACTATCTTCAATACAATATTTCAATCCACGTTCAAAATTATAATAATGATTAAGATTTTGATTATGAAAATGGCAAACAAATCGTGTGTCATCACCAATAATTATTTCAATAGATTTTTGCAAATCTATTAAAGAAAAGTCATCAACAATATGACATATCCAATTTTCATGGATTTGATTTTTGATTGACTGAATCTGTTTTTGAAAATATTCTATATTGGGATTATATGTAGCTAAAACAATACCTATTTTCTCTAGTATTATCATTTTATTAAATTGAATACTGAATATTCATACAAATTAATTCCAATAAATATAAGCTCCAATAAAATCAACTAAATTAATTATATTACTATCTACTTAAAGTATTTATTAAATCACCAAGTTTTACCAAGTTTTCCTAATAGTCCATGATAAGTTCCTAACAAGCAAGCCCATATTTTTAATTGCTTATCGCTAAAGTCATAAAGTATGATCCAAAGGATATTAATAAGCATGTATCTCAAGCGCTGAATCAGACTAGTAAAACGATAATAACCTTGAGAAAATTGCATCTCTAAATATGTATGGTTTCGGCAAATATAGTAATGACGTAAAGCCGAATACTGTTGAACTTGACGAAATTTATGTATGAATTTCACTCTAATGGGATTCCCATAATTGTGATGCATTGTAGCTTTACTAGATATAAAATTGTGAAATCCTTTTTGTCTTAGCCTAAATCCATAGTCAAGATCAATCCCGTCGATGAATAAATCAATACAAGGAGGTGAAATAGCTTGAGCCGCAGTTAGTGAAATCAACGAACCTGATGTTATGGGTGAATCGCATTCATAGAAATCAATATCATTATTATGTTTAATTCCTTGAAAGCGGTCATAACAAAAAACTGCTCCTTCAATAATTTTACCTGTCCTAGGATCGGAAGGAGTTGGAGCAACAATACCTACTTTGTAATTATTTCGTTGTATTGCTTCATTATATGTAGCGATTAATATTTCTAAGCAATTTTCTGAGGGAACACTATCTTGATCAAATGTCCATAGGAAATCGTATCCTTCTGCGATCGCCCATTCGATAGCTTTTACCATGCCTCCAATAATTCCGATATTCTCAGGATAATGATGAATCAATAGAAGACAATTTTTATTATTTAATTGTAATGGCTCATGGGAATTATCTACTATATAAATAGCTTTAACTTGAACTGATTGAGCTCCGATAGATTGAATACATCTATTGGCTGATTCTTGATCTTGATAACATGTAATGTAGGCTGCTACTTTCGTCTGCATATAACAACTATTTTTTAATAATTCTATTGATTCTAGCTTTGGTTTTTAGCCTGATAGATAAAGGAATTGTTTGTTTGATTTTTTTAAAAATATTAACCACTATATATTCCAATCTAGATAATTTATATGAATTGATTATTTCTGGATTTTCACATTTTAGAAAGTAATACTCTGTTAGTAATTTCCGCAAAACTTCAATTTTTTCCGCTTTAACATGAGATGATCTAGGCTTAGAAGATAGGCTTTGAAAAAAAGACTCAAGCTTATCAATTGAGTTTTCCCATTGCATAGAATTAGCTGTTATCTGTCCATTTCTCTGAAGTTTTCTATATAGATCTTTATCTTCAATTAGCCTCATCAATGCTTGACTGGCTAGCTCAATATCACCATTGGGTATGACTAAAGCATTATATTCATCCTTAATGTATTCATCATATCCAGTAACGTCGCTAACAACACATACTCCACCACAAGCCATCATTTCTAAAGGTGGACCAAAAAAACCTTCTACACTACTAAGTTTAACTAAAATATCACAGCTAGAGTAAATCTTTTTCATTTGACTAAAGTCAACTTTATAAAAGAAGCGATCTATTTTCCAATCTGGAGAAGGTTTCCCCCCATTTGAAACACACCAGATTTCGCAACCTAATCCTTCACTTGCTTTAATTGCTTCTTTTACTCTTTTAAAAGGAGAATCTATCGTGCCTTCTACTAATATTCTTAACTTGTCTTCTCTCTTTTTAGCAATTGGTCTGTCGGTATGAATAATACTAGTGTCAATAGCATTAGGGATATAAGCAGCTTGATGACCAAAGTTATGATCAAGCCAATCTACAATCCACTTTGCTTCAGTCATATAATGAATATTACATAAATAAGTCAAAATCACCCAGTTTTTCATGATTAGATCATCATAAAAACGGGTTTCATCTGATTGAACAAAATAAACTTTATGTTTTGCAGGTAATTTAAGAACTTGAATTAATGTATCCCAGAAAGTTGCCACACAAATGTCAACATCTTTAGGAAAATTTTGGGGGTGAATGACAGGGTAGTCAAAGTTGGGAAACCAAGAGAAGGAAGCTGATGTAGGAGGTACAGTTTCATCTAAAACACAGATAGAAACATCATATCCCTTTTTAGCTAGCCGAGAAACATGTTGGAGAACTATTATATGTCCGCCACATAGCAAATTAGTGGTTAGTACATAAACTATTTTCATAATAGTGTTTTAATCCCTTCTTCTAGACTAACTAAAGCGCTGAAATCCAAATTTTCTTGAGCTAGATTAGGGCTTGCACAAGAGTGTTCTATCTCCCCTTGTCGAGATGGCAAAAAAGTAGGTTCTAAATAGTAATTTGTATATTTAGCAATTAGATCAAGTAGTTCTAGCAAATTAGTTTTAATACCAGTTCCAATATTAAAGACTCGATGGTTATTTACTATACTACTTGGTAGCATTGCAGCTAAAATATTAGCTCTGGCGACATCAGATACATGTACAAAATCTCGACTTTGGAGTCCAGTCCCGTAAATTTGAGGAGATTTTTTCTGGCGATAGCATTCTATAAATCGAGGAATCACTGCGGCATAATCTGAATCTGCTCTTTGACGTAAGCCATATACATTAAAGTATCTTAAGCATATTGTTTCTAGACCATAGGAGTGGTAAAAACTTTCAGCAAATGCTTCTGCAATTAATTTACTAGCTGCATAAGGAGATTTTGGATTAGGCAAATAAGATTCTTGTAATGGAGGCTGACGACTATCTCCATACACTGAACAACTTGAAGCAATTATTACTCTTGAAACTTTTGCTCGTAATGCAGCCCACAGTACATTTAATGTACCTGTATTATTAATTTGATTCGTTGAAAAGGGATCTAGTAAAGATTCCGTTACTGATGTTTGAGCGGCTAGATGAAATACATAATTTACGCCTTCCATTGATGCTTGCAGTTGTTCCAAATCAGTAACGTCGGCTTTGATAATGTGTATTTTTGAACTAACAGAACTAAGGTTATTGACATCACCTGTTGAGAAATTATCATAAACAAGTGTAGCAATATTTTGTTTAACTAGCTCTTGGGTAATATAAGAGCCAATAAATCCTGAACCACCTATAACAATTGCTTTCATTTTACGTTTCCAGATTATAAGAAATTTGAACTATATTGTATTCATAAACATTTAAAAGAGATTAAGATCTAGTAGTTAGATGAAATTATTCTTCTTATCAAGTATTTTTATTCATCATATATTTAACCATTTGATTGATTAGCTTTTGAATTTTCTTATAATAATTTCAAGGCAAAAGAGTGTTTTTTAAGCCTCATATTTGGATGATGACTTCTTATATCCTTTACTTGTTGATCATTAAAATAGCAGCAGTTTTTCAAGTTCAACTTGTTTTTTCTAGTTCAATAGTCATAAACATTCCTAAAAATCTATTTAAAGGAGTTAATATAAATTCAAAAAAAGCTACTAATGGATAAGTAAATGAAGGAAGAAGCTGGCGAAATGACAAACCGCCACTTATCAAATATCTAAATGGGGTATGAAATGAGATTGAAATTATTTTGAGGTTAGGATATTCATAAGTGAATTGCTTCACATCTCTCTGAAAAACAATATATGGTATAGCCATATTTGCTCCAGATAGTGGACCGCCTTCTTCAAAACCCCAACCCCCATTAACGTCAAAAGGCTCATGATGAAATCTAGTATATATAAATCTTGCCCAGATTGTATTTGCTGGCTCAATCATTACCACCTTTCCTCCAACCTTTAAACAACGCTGCATTTCTTGAAAGAACAATCTGGAATCTTTAATGTGATGCAAAACATCAATCATTAAAAAAGCACTAGCACTACTGTCAGCTAAAGGTATATCTAAGGCAGAGAAGACTTTGTCTACACCCTCATATGCAATAACATCAGAAGTTATTACATATGGTATTTTTCTTTTAATAAATCCAGCTCCACTCCCTAGCTCAATTACTTCTCCCTCAACTTTAGTTGTTGACAATATATTAAGAAACTTTCTATAAAAGGATAGATAGATATTACGCAAAAACACTTTTCTTTGGATGATTTTCCTAAGAATATATATATTTTCCGAATCATCTAAGCTCTTAATCTGCTGATTTTCTGGGAGTTTTAAAGCACGGACTAATTTTTGTAGCATAGTTAGTATTAACGACTAAACTTTTAGATGAATTTTATCTTTTGGGCTGCATATAAACACATTTTCAATAAGACTAATCCTTCTTTGATATGTTGAATGTTTGATTGACCATACGTGCGTGGCATGTATCTTACAGGAATATCTTGAATCTGTAGCCCTAATTTGGCGGCTCCGAAAAGTAAGTCAAAGTCTCCAAAAGGGTCAAAGTCTCCAAAGTAACTGCGGTTTTGAGCAATTCTTTCATAGTGGATTTTTTTTAGAACTTTGGTTCCACAAAGTGAGTCTTTGATTTTTGTATTTAGTAGATAAGATAGCAACCATGCAAAAAAGCGATTTGCCATACGATTTAGCCATGGCATCGTATCTTCAGACACAGGATATATCAAACGACATCCGTTGGCAAATTCACATCTGCCTGAGGCAACAGCATTAAAGAAATAGATCAGATCTTCAGGGCGAACGGTCAAATCGGAGTCCAAAATAATTAGAATATCTCCTTGAGCCATAGCAAATGCCTCCCTCACAGCATTGCCCTTACCTTTACCTGTTTGCTGACAAATCTTGATATCCCATTTATCTTGATATTTATTTTTTACTCGTTGAATTTCTTCCCAAGTATCATCACTAGAGTGTCCTTCGATAAATATAATCTCTGTATGTTTACCCATTCTTGGCAGTCGCGTAATACAACTTTCAATATTTCCTGACTCATTACGGGCTGGGATGACCACTGAGCAAGTCAACTCTCTGGCATTTTCTTGAGCCTCGTAGGTGCTAATCCTTGGTCTAGCAATAATGTATTCAGTCAAGCACAGTTGATTGAATATAGGCAAAGGTGCAATAAACTTATTAACTATAAGAGATAGTAAAGGAATATTTCTTGGTAATAAGCAACGCTTACCATGTTTAATTACTTCAAAACCAGCCAAATTAAATAGGTTTTCAACATCTTCCAAGTTTAGCCAATTTAGAGAAGACACAGGCATTCTTTGTCTAAAGAATGTTGCTAATCTAAGAATAAATTCCCACCCAGGATTGTGAAAGGTTAACACCACTCTAGTAGATGGATGAGACATTTTTGAGAGGTTAGTGAAAACTCGCTGAATATCGCTAACATAACTAATTGTATTTGCTAGCAATATATAGTCAAAAGATTGATTCCTTACGAATTCCTCAGCATCAACAGCTTCAAATTCAAGATGATTATACTTTTCTTTAGCATTTTCAATTGCTAGAGGATTGACATCTATACCTAGTCCATAGTCTGGTTTTACTTTATCTAGTAAATCACCTAATCCACTGCCAACTTCCAGTATTTTAGTATATGGCTGAACCCAAAATTGGTAAAAGAACTCTATGTCTTGGTAATAATATGAGTTTCTGTTTCGCCATTTCTGAAGTTGTTTGTAGGTAAACATGTAAGGTCTAAAATCTATGGACTAACTTTCTTATACAATAGTACATGTGATTGATCGTCAACGAATATTTCTCTTGTAAATTTTGGACTACTTTGAATGCGTTCAAGAATAGGGAGAGAGACTAAATTAAGTGGATTTGCAGATTCAGCTTGCGATCGCGGCTTTAAAGTAGCAAAGTAATTTATATTTAAGTCAAATAGTCTTGCCCATGCTTTTTCCGTATCTTTTTCAGCATATCCTAATGAAGTGTAATAACAACGAAAGTCTTTTTTCAGTTGTTGTTGAGCAGAAAAATATGCTGCTGAATTAGCATTAAACCAAGGAAGCTCTAGACCAATAATGTTATACCTATCTTTCTCGGTTTCATTTTTACAAGTAGTGTCTACTAATTTAGATAGTAATTGCTTATTTATACTACTTCTATCAATTGGATACAACCAGTATGATAAATTGGGATCCTCTGCAGTAACTCCTAGTGCTTGTGATTGAACTACAAATAGTTGTAAAACCATTACAAATCCAGCAAAAAACACTAATAAATTTTGCCTTGTTCTTTTCAGAATCCAAGCTATTAATAAAGCTAAGTAAGGTAATAAAGGTAGTAGATATCTATTTTCCTGATTAACTTGAAAACTAAAAGCAACCAAAATCAAACCTATTTCCACAATAGCTACTATATTCATCACATCAAAATAGTCTAATTTGATGTGATTAAGCTTCTTCTTAAAATCATAAATACTCTTTGCTAGAATGTAAATGAGTAGTGTGAGCAGACAAATCACAGAAGTAGGTGTAAAAAAGCTTTTTTGAGATGCAGATAACCAATATTGAATTTTGTATAAAAAATCTGCTTTTGCTCCATACAGGAAAGAAGCTTCTCCTGAAGATGCGAGAATGGAAAAAGATAAAATACTTTGAAAGTTTTTTCCATACCACAACAACAATCCACTAACTAATAGAAAGGTTGAAATATAGGGAGCTAAAGATACTAAAGAAAAACCACTTTTTCCGTCAACTTGATCGCGCTTTTTACTTGTCTTTCTGTTTCTATAAATATAGTAAACATCTACTAATATTGGGATAAAAGTATATAGAGGAAAAGTTATTTTTGCTAGCATTCCTAATGATGTCGCACTGATCAGATTTAAAGCTATTGTTTTACTTTCCCATTTTGGAGCAAAAGCCATAATTAAAATGATCCATGCGACGGAAAGTGTTTGAAGAGGCTCTACAAAATACTGATGGGTTAAAGCTACTGATAAAGGAGCTGAAGCTGCGAAGGTACAACAAATTATAGAAATTAAACGACTGTCAGTTAGTTTTAGAATTGTATGGTATATGAGCAGCCAAAGAATAAATTGAGTTGCAACAATGGATAATAATAAACCTGTATCCATTGAACCAATTATTTGACCAATAGGAACGAAAAACTGCCCTAGCCAAGCAGTTCCTGGGGCTTTAGTTCCAAAAGCAGAAATCATTTCTTGGAACCAACCCGAACGCGAATGAATTAAGCGATAAAATAATTCTACTGATACTTGCCCATACCAAGCTTGATCCCACGGCCAAACTCTTTGATCTAAGGTTATCCACACAATGTTAGGGATAGTAAAAATCAGTAAAATCAAATAAGAGTAAAGTTTGTTTGCATTATTTAACTTAGTATTGCTCATGGTTTGATCCTAAGGATTTGGTAGATAAATGAATACAAGTACTTAATTTCCTATGAAATATCAATTGCTGGATTGAATGTAATATTCAATCACCAATTCAAGGATAAAATGCAATTATTAGGAGATCTTTGAGAAGGAACTCATAAGTCACACCAATCAGAAAATTCTCATAGGCTTGGCTCATCCTACCAGCACAGAAAGAAGAAAACTCTATAAATTCAGAGTAACAAACAAATTATCGATGACCGAGATTGGTTGCCACCAGAATCGAAACAAAAGTATCGCCTCATGAGAGTTGTAGCGCGAAACAGATGAGCGCCACAAAATCTATTTACCAAATACGGCACAGGATAAGACGAAAACGGGTCGCAAACGAGCAAAGGTGTATTCCAGAATATCAGTCCCAACACGATCTCCAAAGTGATTAAAATCTATACTCTAGACTTATTAGAGCGAACAACATAGAGATTATCTGATCCTAGCAATACGCTTACTTAAAATTTTACATCAAAAATCCAAGGAGATAGCTTTTTACAGGCTGAAACAACCTAATCTATGTTTGTTATTTTTGAACATTCACTGGGATAGAGTTATTAGCAGTCTTGGTTTTAGAAGATATTTAGAACATCCACATCTAATTTAAGATCAGGTGATGCCTTATAAAAAGTTTGAGGTTTATATCGCCAAACGTAAACATCTCCATTAACCTTTGTTTTTTGTTCCCAATGTTGAGGAAGACTCTGCTTAATATATTGCCCTTCCAATGTTGTGACTATGCCTTTGCGATGAATTAAGAATTTGGGTACAGAATTAGAATCAGTGGGAGAGAGTAGTGAAGGTAATAAATTAGGATATGTATATCCAATTGCACCATTAATTTCCCACCCAGCTTGAAATAGTGGTACGCGATTGTACTCATCGGGTAAAATCGCTATTATGAAGTCATTTATATTAGTGTTTGCTATCTTAGCAACTGGGGCTGTTGCAACTATTTGTTGTTGGATCTGCCATGACATAGCCCAATCAGGAATCTGAATATTCGTTGCAACACCAAAGCTTAGTATAGAAAAAATGGATAATAGAGTGAAAGTATATTTTATTAACTTACTACTAGCTGCGATAACCACATACATGGGGATTGTTGCGGTTAGCATCCAAAAAGTTGCGCCAATGGTTGTCCGAGAAAAAACGCCTAAACTAGTGAGCCCGTATCCCGCAATAGCTTGAATGGCGTTTGCTAGAGCCAGTCCAAAAAAGCACAAAAGGATTAGAATAAATAGTCTAATCTGGTTATTAAAGCTCTTTAGATTTTTGAAACTATTGATAGTAAGGGCTACCGTAAATAGAATTACGCCTATCCCAAAAAAATAAACTAGGGATACACCAATATATTCGGGGATACTTTGAAGGATAATCTCTGGTAATCTTGTGGTTGAGTGTTGCCAGATAGAAAACCAATTTGAGTTAAAAGACTTGGAAGGAACTCCAGTACGTCCAATAACTGAAAAACGATTCCAGACGATCGCAAAAATCTGTGCAATGACAAAGCTTGGTAAAGAACGGATTACATAAATATTTCTTGGATTTTGAAACTTAGAAACTAAGCCAATTAATAAAAGAATAATAAATTGACCGTAGAATAGTTCGTAACTCAAACAGCTTAATAAAAAGAATATTGCAGGTTTAACCCCAGGCTCTCTTTCTTGACTCAAAGCTGAAAAAAGGAAAAAACCGCTCAGGCTGAATAAAATAACTCCTAACTGGCAAGGTCCATAGGTCGGGCTAACTGTGAAACCAATTGTCCATGGAATTACCAGCCAAAATGCAGAAACTATATCGGCAATCCAGAGGGCATTAGAAGAAATGAGTCTTAAAAAGGATATGAAGAAAAGCCTAAGTGATAGAGTAACGGCAAGTGCGCTTAGAACCAATCCAATCTGAAAAGCTAATGGCGAATCGTTACAAATTGACGACCAGATATAAGTAGCAATTCCTGTAACTGGACGATTGATATATAAATTGATATAAAATTCAAATCTTTCTGCCGACCATGGGGAACCGTTAGTTGATCCAAGTGCTATAACATACCAGTCATCCTGATAAAATCCTAAAATCTTAGGTCGCCCAAAATACATGACTATCCAACAAGTCAATGGCAATAAAAAAGTCAGCCATGATTGTTTGAAGGAATGTAATCTAGGATGGTTAGTAAACTCTGAAAGGGTTTTTACGATTGGATGAAGACTAGCCATCTAATAGTCCTCATCAATTGTTTTTTGTGCTAGCAGGAATGATGAGGTACCTGTGATGTTCAAAGCTGGGACAAAATCGAGATATCTAAGAAGCGATAGTAAAAAATTCTTAATACCTGTAGAAGCAAAGCCTTGACTGATTGTAGACTCACTTTTCGTAAAGCGAAGAAGCAACTTCCGTACAAATAGCAGTGGAATATATGCATGTCCCCATTGAATAGATTTTATAATTTGAAGCCCAGAAGCCTTTACGACTGAATTTAATCGAGACTGTGAGTATCGTCGGCAGTGACCTGCAGCAAGGTCATAAGCTGAGAAAAGGCTCTGTCTCATTGGAACACCAATTATCAAAAAACCACCAGGTTTTAGATGTTCACACACAGCCAACAAAAATTCCCGATCTTGATCGATATGTTCCAAAACATCAATCAATAGAAGCAAATCATACTTACCACATAGTTTTGAATCTCTTTGAAATATGTCGTAGACGTAAAGACTCCCTGGAATTGTTGGGCAAAGTTGAAGAGCTGGCAAATTTAAATCAATGCCATCAACGGCTTTATGGAAAGCTTGTGCAAGGTAAGTAAGAATTAATCCGTTGCCACAGCCGATCTCCCCAATGCGTTCTGATGATTCGATCAGATGACTGAAGTACTTTTTAAGGATAATATTGCGATGGTGAACCCAAAAATGATCTAATGTTGCATGGTCATACCATTCATCTGCCATGCTTACATTTGTTGGATCGCTAATATAAATAATTTGATTAAGAGATTTATTCATACTTTATCTGTGATTGTATATTTCCTAACACTTGAGAAACAATGTATAAAGGTCTACCTTTACTCTCTTCAAATACACGACTAAGATATTCACCAATCAAACCGATCATGATCATTTGTAGCCCGTTAAACATTAACGTCAATAAGATCAAAGTAGTAAAACCTGGAACATTTCTCATGCTCAAGTACCCAAACTTTAGGTCAAAAATGTAGGCTACTGTATAGGTTACTATCAAAAGAAAGCATATAAAAAATGTAAGTAGACCTATCATTACAGATAGTCTAAGTGGTTTAACAGAGAAACTTATGATTCCGTCTGTAGCTAAGTTAAACAAATCTTTGAATGTATAACTAGCTTTTCCGGCATTTCGTTCTGGTCTTTTGTAGGGTATTCCAATTTGCTTTAACCCAATCCATGCTCTCAGACCTCTAACATATGGATGCTTTTCTTTTAAACTACAGAGGAGTTGAATTGCCTTTGGAGAGTAAGCACAAAAATCACCTGCATCTAGTGGAATTTCTATCATCGATAACCATGAAAACAATCGATAAAAAAGCCAATAAAGAAGTTTCTTGATCAAGTTTTTCCCTTCGCGTTGTTTGCGAATCCCATATGCAATATCATTTCCTTGAACAATTTGATACGCAAGATCAATACCCACATATGGTGGATCTTGACCATCAGAATCCATAACCAATACTATTGAATTTGGTGAAGCATAGTTCATTCCTGCCAAAATCGCAACTTGATGACCAAAGTTCCTAGAAAAAGATATACAACCAATATTGCCTCTGCTCGCAATTAATTTTTGGATCACCTCTAAAGAATTATCAGAACTACCATCATCTACAAATATTAGAAATGGAGAATGAAAGTCTTCACTAGCTAAATTAAACGTTTGGTCAATCTTACTAACTAGCTGTTCTAGGTTCTCTTCTTCGTTGTGTACGGGCAAAATAATGGTCAAAAGATTTTTCATCTTTTACTCCTTTTTTGGTTTAAAATTCAGTATTGCTGCGCTTAACATCTAATAGTCGTGTTTAGGGAGTTTCTTCAGAGTATAGCGGTCGTGGCACACCTTGTAAACATGGGCATAAATTCAAACTGAATGCCTCAGAAACTTAGTATGTTGCCACAATAACCACAGAAATTACAGACCCAAAAATCAGTCGGGTGTGGGTAATCCATTAGCATGGCTTTCATTTCTGTCCTTCATCCAGAACGACTGATGCAGATTTTTAAAGTAACCACAGCATGAATTACGACTTAAAAACATCCATTAGAAGCCTTATAAAAGTTTTAAAATCAATGTCTCCAAAAAACTGAAATATTAACTTGACAGCATCTTTCCAAAGTTTTAGACGTGATAATTCTGTTGCTGTACCCGTAGCAACTTGAGTTAAGAAATATTTTTTATCCGTTTTTTCTAATCTTTCTTTAGCTATTTCATAAATAGACTCAAAATCCACCTCCACTTCATGGGCAGCTTGAGCCAGATAAACATAGAATAACTGCTCCCATTTCCTACTTAACGTCTGCCCTGTTATAGAAAACCGATATCTTAATAATGGTTCAGAAATATTCATTAATGGATATAACTTACTAACGCGTAGCCATAGATCATAATCCTCAGCATTCTTAAATTCAGCTTGATAACCACCAAGTTCTAAAATTTTATCGCGTCTCATCATAACGGAAGGATGATACATACAGTTGTATTGTAATAGGGTTTGTTTAATTTGTTCAGCTTCAGATGGGAGTTCCACTAAACGATCAAACTCTTGCTTAGCACCCATGTGATAAACATAGCTACCTACAACGGCAAATTCTGGATGCCTATGCATGTAATCAAGCTGAATTCTAAGACGATGGGGTAATGATTCATCATCATGATCAATTCTTGCAACAAAATCGGATTTCGCTAAGTTAAGCCCTTCGTTCAAGGTTCTAGCTAGTCCTATATTGACCTCATGGAAAATTGGGTTGATCCTTGAATCCTTATCCGCGTATTGACGAATAATAGAAGCAGAGTTGTCAGTGGAACAGTCGTCAATAACAATTAGTTCAAACTCTGACATGTCCTGAGAAAGGATGGAAGCGATCGCTTGAGATAAGGTTAATCCCCCATTATAAACTGGGAGTAAAACCGAAACCTTTACTGATTCCATATTGTTTGCTCGCATAAGGCTTCTAAACCTTGTTCAAGTTTAATCAAAGGTTGCGATGATAAATTCTCGTAAGATCTCTTTATATCGAGTAATATCCATGATGGCAATTGATTAGTAAACTGACTCATCTACCATACCTTATTTTACCATAGAAATATCAGTGAGTTTTTCTATTAAGCCCAAGATTTGAATCGCAGAGTAGGGCACTGTTCAGCTAAAGCGTGATCGACGTATTTGCGTCTTTTTTATCTTCATAAGATGGGCGTTTCAGCACCCATCCATCACTTACTGACCAATGCCGTAATTCCTGTTTTCACTATTTAGACCTTTAGTAGATGGTAAGTTGTTTATCGATCATATTTATAAGTAAACAAAATTAATTATTTTGTTTACTTATAAATATTTTGAAATAATAACTCTTCAAACAAGCTTATGTATTTATTTTGGACAATATTAACATCAAGATATTCCACAGCGTAATTTCTGGCGTTTTTTCTCATACTTAGATAAAGCTCCTTATTTGCAATCACTTTTTGAATGCAGCCTACAAAGCTTTCTATATCACCAGATGTACATAGAAAGCCATTGTATTCATCCTTAATAATTTTTGGCAAACCACCGACTGATGAGGCAACAACAGGTACACCCATAGATAAGCTTTCTAAAACGGCATTTGGTCTCCCATCAATTTCAGATGGTAAGACAAGTAAATTAGAAATTTTTAGGTAGTCTCTAGTATCTACAAAACCAGGTAGATATACTTTGTTCTCTAATCCGTATCTTTTTATTTGCTCTAATATTTCATGATACAAATTGCCGTTGCCAGCCATAACAAAATAAAGCGAATCATCATTTTTTAAATGATTTATAATTTCCACAAATAGCTTAGGACATTTTTCCTGTGAAAATCTTCCTAAAAAAGAAATGATAAACTTATCTTTGGGAACTAAATGATCAACTAATTCAATATTATGAGTTGTGTTAGGATCAAAGTAATTAGTGTCAACTCCGTTGTTAATTAACCGAACTCTATCAGAGTGCTCTTGATGTTCTAAGAAAAGACAATTTGCAACTGCTTCATTCTCAGCAATATTCATATCAATAAATCTACAGTATTTACGATTATTGGTAATATGTCCAAATTCATTATATAGTTGATCAACAATCTTAATATCAGGAAACTTATCTTTAATATCTGGCAATATGTCGTAAAAATAGGTTGATCCAGAAAGAAAAATAATTCCTATACTTTGGGATTCAATCAGATAAAAAACTAGTTCCTTCCAGATTTCAGGCTTAAGTAATTTACATAGATTGTATATTTTTGGAGTAACCTCTTCGTACTTTGAAGTGTTATCACCCATATCCAGAGTTACTGGGGATGTTGTGCAAACCGTTACATCAAAATCTTGAGTTTTTAATGTTTTAATCAGTTGTAAAATTACTGTGTCAACTCCTCCAGTTGTCATCCAAGGCAAAGCAAATAAAATATTATTTTTCTTGCATTCTTTAATAGAATTTTCTTGAAAAGTATGACGTAAATTTACGAAGCTATTATTAACAATATATTTCTTCCGATTACGCTTAATCTCTTTAATAGCCTTTTTATTAATGTAGAGAGTTTCGTGGTTATTCTTTACTTGTTTATACAAAGTATCATGCTTTTTAAGAGCAGAAGATATCATTGAATATCCATGCTTTCGATACAAAAATAATGGCTCATCAATTTTAGCTCCCGTCCCTCCAGCTTTGGCGATCGCTAACCAGAAATCCCAATCTTCATAACCATCAACCATTGACTCGTTGTAGCCGCCAACAGACTCCCAAATATCACGCTTAAACACCGCTGAAACATGCAGACAATTTTGAAGCATTAAAGAATCTATATCAAATTCTTTAGTTGGGATTACGGCTTGACTATCACCAAATTCTTGAACCCACGTATAACAAATATCTAAATTTTCAGTTTCGAGCTTAATCAAGCATTTCTCTAAGTAGGTAGGCTTAAGCAAATCATCAGCATCTAAACAGCAAATATACTTACCTTTCGCTTCTTTAATGCCATTATTGCGTGCTGCTGGAAGCTTGAGATTGTTAGTTCTAACTATCCTTGTTTTAGGCTTAATTAGACTATTTAATAACATTATTGTATCTGGATCAGTCGAACCATCGTCAACAACGATGATTTCAAAACTTGTATAAGTTTGAGCTAAAATAGAATCAATTGCCTGCTCTAAATATTGACCGTAGTTATAGCAAGGGATAATGACACTAACTAGTGGAGTATTCCTATTCCATGGTTCTTGTGCAATTTCAACTACAATCTCTCTCTCAACATCAAATTTATTGATAAGAATTTGATAAAAAGTCTGTAAGGATAATCCTTGATCTTCGTTATTTAAGCCTATTTTTTTTCTAAAATCAAACCACTTCTCTCTTATCTTCCAGAATTTGCTACTTTGTATAGCTGCTAAATCTATTTTTGTTTGTTGAAGTTGTGATTTTGTTTGTTGAAGTTGTGATTCTGCTTGCTGAAGTTGTGATTTTGTTTGTTTGAGTTGTGAGCGTAGTTTAGGGTTTGTAAACTCAAGTTGAAATTGTAATTGAGATTCAATTTGCTCTAAATTAAAGTTCAAATACTCTTGCTTATATTTCAATTCTTGTAAATCATAAAAATCTATGTTTGCTGCTTCAATGTTATTAAGAATCTCAATCTGTTCTTCAATAAAAGTAGATGGTATAAGTTTGTTAGAATCTAAAACAATAATTTTTTTGTTGTCCATCTCAATTGCCTGTCTGATATCTACTTCATCTTCGGCAAATATAGGATCAATAATTATGCTTATACTTAAATGGGAATTTGTCGTTATCTCTGCTATTTTATCTACTTCTAAAGTCTTTTCTCTAAACACGCAGATAATTGCTGCTGGTAGAACTGTTTGACAAAGTAAAGATTCAACTTGATAAATCAATTGAAAAATACTATCTTGAAATTTAATGGCGACAGAAATATCAGATTGTTGTTGAGATGGATCAAAAAATTGCAGAGGAATTTCTTGATGAACAGAAGTATTTTTAGTGTTTAGAATTGGCTTTAAACTTAGACGACAACCATTTAAAAAATGTTGATTTAAATCACTTAACTCAATCATCTGAGCATGACGATTACTGTAAATATTCTGAACTTTATTGGCAGGTATGTTAACAATTTTACTTTCTTCGTAACAGATCATCTGGGGTGAGGAAAAAGGTCGAAGAGCCAACTGGGTCTCTAAAGTATTGGGATTATTGAATGAGCGATTAAATACGATGAGATCGTATATCTCCGATGTTCTAAATATATTTCCATCCAGAGACATGGGATATCCCCAATCTGAATTCTTAGGATATTCCTGCCAATTCCATACAAGATCATTCTCAAATTTAGGAGGAGGTGAAAAAGTATTTGATGTGTAGCAGTATTTGATTTGAGGAGAAAGCCTCAACGATAAGCAAAGGATTCTGGAATCATTAATAAATGTCTGAAATGGAGTGTCCGTAAGATCAACAAATGATTTAAAGACTAAATCATCAACAAGAAACATTGTATAAGGCTGATTATTCTTAAAACATTCTAGGACTAAGGTTTTAAATGAATTGGTATTAGTTTGTTCTTGGGACTCAGGAAAATAGTTAAATGAAGGGAACTGTTTCTTTACTATTTCATAGCCTTGTTCATAATCATTATTGCTGTAACTATAGATAATATTTACAGAATAGGAATGCCAATTTTGAAGAAATATTTTTAAACTTCTTAGTAATAACTCTAACTGACAAGCTCTATTTTTACTAAAAATGATAATATTTAGCATGGTCTCAATAGTTGGTATTATTTAATAATTGTTTTTTCTGCTAACACATGATAGCCAAAGCAAAGCAACTCTTCAGAATTATTTTGATTTTGATTAATAAGTTCTAAAAGAGATAATGATTGATAGATTACGCTATGATCTATTTCAGAAAATTCATAATTGGAGTATCGTTGAGCTACATAGTTTACTCGCCTTAATTCTTGAGCTACATACTCGAAAAAGTTTCCATTGGTTTCTATTTTAAGTATCTCAAATCCATATCTTCTTAAGTTTGTTTCATAAAAATATCGATTAAATCCTGAATAAAAATGATATGGTGAAAAATGGGTTAGGCTACAGAATGGAGCTGTTAGAATAAGTTTCCCCCCCGAAACAAGTAATCTCTCAAACTCTTTTAGTGCTGCTAAGGGATCAGGAAGATGTTCAAAAACTTCTGAGCATAAAATAATATCAAAGGATTGATCTGGTTCAGGAATTGATACTATATCGCTAATGACATCAATATTACTTTGATCCCACTCTCCCATCTGTAGTCCTTTAAGATCTCCTTGTCCATGGTAGCTATCAAAATCTTGACCAACATAGTTTAAATGTTGGCAGAATTTTCGATGTTGTTGTTCCCCACATCCAGCATCTAGTATCCTTAATCCTGCGGGCAATGCTCTAAGTTGTTGCTCAATCCACTGATTACGTGGTTGCTCGTTTATAGTGCCTATTTGAATAGGCTTAGGACTATCGCGAGCTTCTAGATTGGAGATTACTGAGTAATCAAAGACCTTTGTAGCTTCATCAAGTTGATTAGGCTCTGATTTTAAAAATTTTTTCAATTTAATCCAAGCATTTCTTAACTTCCAAAACTTACTGCTTTCCATAGCTGCAATTTTTTGTTGAGCTGCTTCAAGTTGTTGTACGAGTTCTAGCTGTTGTGAATGCCCCATAAATACCTAACTGTTTAAAATCTATTTTTTAAATGTTTATTCAAGACATAAGAGGCACTGGTCAGCTAAAACGTGATCGACGTATTTGCGTCTTTTTTGTTGGCATGAAATGTACATTTCAGCACCCATCCCTCATTAACTGACCAGTGCCACATAAGATTAAACTACAAAAACATGCGATTTTATCGAACTTATCTGAATGTTTTACTAGATCGAAGCTATTAAATCAATTTAGATAAGAAATTGACAGCTTATGTTCATCACCGTAATATGACTAGAGTATCACAATTATTAAACAATTAATTCAGAGTTCTTAACATTACTAAGATATGACTCAACTACTTTATCTGCATCTCCTGTCAGCTTTATTGTACCCTTATTCATCCAAATAGCTTTGACACAGGACTGACTGATAAATTCCATGGAGTGGGAAACTACTAAAATAGTCACATGTGAGTCCCAGAATTTGTCTAAACGTTTTTTACATTTGTTTTTAAAGCTCTCATCTCCTACAGACAAAACTTCATCTAATATTAAGATATCGGGTTGAACGTCTGTGGCGATCGCAAAGGCTAAGCGAGCTACCATACCTGATGAGAGTCCTTTGACTGGGACATATTCGTATTCTTCTAACTCTGCAAAATCAAGTATCGATTTTGTTCTTTCTGTCATTTCTGCTCTAGAAAAGCCCAGAAGCACACCGTACAAGAGAATATTTTGCTTGACCGAAATTTCTGCATCAAAACCAGCCCCCAATTCGATTAATGGCGCAATTTTGCCACGCACCCTAACCGTGCCAATTCTGGGTTCTAGAATTCCCGAAATCACTTTTAGTAATGTGGATTTACCCGCGCCATTACCACCAATAATTCCAATTTTTTCACCCTTTTCTACCACAAAGTCAATCTTATCAAGTACTAACTTTCTTTCAGGATGGCGATATTTACCTTCTAATATTGATAGTATCGTTTTTTTGAGATCGTAGGAAAACTCTTCTTGAGTTCTGCGCCACAAACTAACTTGCTCTAGCCGAATAACTTCCATCTATCGTAAATCCATGATTTTCGATTGTGAGACTTGAAAATATAATTTGGAGATCATAATATCAAAGAAATTTACTGTTTAAGATTTTTTTGCAATTACAAATCTATTTTTTCCAGACTACTAGTATCACTCCAAGCATAATAAAGCTCAAGCCAAATAGACGACTAGGAGGTATTGCTTCCTTGAAGAAGAAGTACCCAAGCATTACAGAAAAAACATAGATTAGTGAGCCTGAAGGAGCAGCTATACTAAGATTAACTCTAGTAAGAAGGAGAATATAGGTCAAAGCCCCTATTCCGTAGAAAGCCAAACCTCCAATTAACTCAGGTATCGTAATAATACTGAGGATATGACCAAGAGCATTGCTAGCACTTACTTTCCCTAATTTTATTGCACCTAATTTCAAGAAAAACTGCCCCCCCACACTTGCCAAAACTGACATGAGCAGCAAACTAAACTCTTGTGGTGTCAACGCTTTATATACTCTAAATGAATAACTGTACAAAATTTTAGGGCATTAACTTAATTTAAATATTATTCCCTACCTAAAGTAAATCCATAAACTGTGATCGAGATCGCTGAAAGTACAAAAAGCCAAGTACTGAAAAGATCATACCACTCAAGAGTGCGGTCAAGATCAGCGTAACATCTGGTAGATTGCCAGAGAGAGTGATTTGACGAAAGCTCTCAATAATTGGCGACAACGGGTTTAGGTTCACAAATGGCTGTACAGATTTTGGCACGATCTCAGCAGGATAAAATACAGGACTACTAATCCAGAGCATAAAGACCAATAGTTCATAAAAATAGGGCAAGTCCCTGTAAAAGACATACAAGGCACTTACAAAAAATCCTACCCCAATACAAAATAATACCAATGCAATGAATGGTAAAAATATAGCAAAAACATTAATCAAGCTTTTTGATTTGATTAATGCAACGATCGCCAGTAGAAGAAAGGGACCCAACACAAACTGAAAAATATTGGCGGCGATCATGGAAACGGGGAAAACACTTACAGGTAAACGAATTTTATTTAGCAAGCTGCCATTACTAACAACACTCACTAGAGCCTGTGATGTAGAGGAAGAGAAGAAGTTGATTACTACTAAACCTGTGAAAGCAGCTAAAATATAGTTCCAAATTGAACCGTAATACTTAGAAAACGTACTACCGAAAATAGCTGAATATAATGCAGTCATGATTAAAGGGTTAAACAATGACCAATATATCCCTAAGACTGAGCCTCGATAACGCACATTGACGTTTCGGCTGACTAAAACATGAAGTATTTCCCAAAAATGCCTTAATTCAGGAGTAACATATTTATTAACTAATGACAGATTCATTGTTCAGTCAAGACCTCATAATTTTGATAGGATAGCTCAACGTGTGTACTATGCTAATAGTGTTTTACCATTAATGTGTGTTTATTTGCTCAGAACAGTAGTTAACAATACTCCTTAAATTAAATATTGACATCACTTTGAGGCATTGATTTAAATCAGAGCTAATATCATAATTCCCTTCAAAATATTTAAATGAAGCGTTTATCATTCTCAATCCAAACATTTTTACAAAAGTACCCACTTATCTTTCTTAACGAAGATAGTATTGATATAAGTATCAGCATAAACCATGTACCCTCTACTCTCTAAAAACTGAATAATGTGCAAGTCTTTCACCCCGTTACCAGTTTCGGAGAAAGAAATAGTTTCAACACAAATTATCACTGGAGAACTCTGTTCATAATTTATAGATTGTAGGATTTTTAGGTCAAGTCCTTCAACATCTAAAGACAAGAAATCTGGAAAGACTCCTTTACAATAGTTCTGTATAATATTTGAGATTATGTCTACTTTAGTTTTTGAAATCGTAACTATTTGATGATTGTTTTCTCGGGTACAATTTTCTGCCTCTTCTTTAGAAAATGTATTTAACGTGGGAGTTGAGATAATGTAAAAATCTTTTTCTCCTTGCACATCGTCAACTCCAATGTTTAGGTTGATATCTTCTACACGCGCTAATTTAAAACTTTCAAACAGAGTAGGGTCAGGCTCTATATTTATACCTCTACTACCATTTTGGTAGAACAGAGCTGTATTGCTAAGATGCTCTGGATGATAAGCACCAACATCAATGTAGGAAGGTGTTGTAATTCCAATAGCATCAAAAATAAACTTAACAATTAAATCTTCGCCTGACTGAGAGTAAGATGTTTTAGAGTAGTTCTTTTCTTCTTTGATGGAGTCATTTTTGGCTGCATTAGTAAGGTTATTCTTAAGCAATTTAACTTTTTTAGACTTTATCAAACGAATCTTTTTTGTCACCCAAACCAAATTAGAGTCAAGTGTTATTAGAAGTTCAACAATAAAGAACTTAAGCTTATTAAAAATGTTGATATCTTTGTAGGCTTTTTCATGCCAAAGAAATAATCGAGAAGTCGTTATTAGGACTTTGCGTACAAGCTTAAATTTATCTTTTAAGCCAATAGGACTTGCAAAAATCAAGCTGATTTGTTTCATAACATATGGATTGTATACAAGCATTCTATCTATTCTTGAATCGACAGCTTTAATAGCATACTCAGTATTATCTATTCCAGCTGTATAGAGCGCTTTGTCCAGACTGTTTAAAACTTCAACTTGTCCGTTGAGTAAAATTTTAGTTAATATGAAGCAATCAGCAAAATCAAAGCTAAGATCATCATAATTCTGCATTAATGATTCTTTAAGATACAGCCCATAAAACATACTGGGTGTAGGTAAATCTAGAAATGAATTCACATTTTCTACCTTTGAGTTGTTTCTAGAGATGTTCGGTAAAACTATTTCTTCAGTAAGATTGCTTTTTCTGTACAAAAGCCTCATTTTGGGGACAACAAGTGTCGTGTGTTCATCGAAACTGGCTAAACATATTTCAATAAATTCAGGTTCCCACTCATCATCATCGGCAGCCCACATAAAATATTTGCCAACAGACTGCTTAAGCACGAATAAAAAATTAGCTCCTGCTCCTTTATTCTCTAGTTGCCGAAAATAACAAATACGATCATCTTTTGATTGGAATTCTTTAACTACCATTTCCACATTTGGATCTATAGAGCAGTTATCGGACACAATAATCTCAATATTTCGATAAGTCTGTTGAGTAATACATTCTAAAGTCCTTTTCAGACCATTCGGACGATTATATGTCGGAATGCCAACACTGACTAAAGGCTTCTTTCCTATCCCTTCTATGTTATGCATCATTATTTCACTCTCTTCAAATAACCATCTGGAGCAACAGTAATCAACAACTTATTTTGAATGCTTTGATCAATTTCAAACTCTGGATGAGACTTCAGGTATTCCCATACCGCTGTTTTAGGATTGTTGCCCACTCCCCAAGGGCGATCGCAATTCACATATTATTTAATACGTTAGTAGGATGATTCATAAACCAATTTTCTAAATTCAGATAAGTTGTTGAAGTCT
This sequence comes from Pseudanabaena sp. M085S1SP2A07QC, assembly GCA_020404895.1. Lineage (GTDB taxonomy): Bacteria > Cyanobacteriota > Cyanobacteriia > Pseudanabaenales > Pseudanabaenaceae > Pseudanabaena. The sequence goes on from JADBWK010000147.1 coordinate 38,508, forward strand.
AGTAAGGCTTCACCGAGAAATTTTAGTTCAGATCGGGATAGAGATCGCATTTTTTTACTTGATTAGGAGTTAGATTACCAAAACGGCGAGTCAATTGATGGGTACTATATTGGTTTCTTCTTGTTGGCGACCTATTTGTAATATATCCTGATAAAATCGCGTCTGAGTAACATCAGCCTCTCTAAAGCCTAGCATTTTCTGAATCTCCTCTATGCTTAATTTTGGAAATTTATTTACTAGTATAGCCTCTACTAAATCTAGGTTTCGCCGAAATCCTGATGCTATTTTGGTATTGGCTAAAATATTTTGGACTTGAAAAATTGCTTCGATTTCGGGTGTTATTACCAGTTTTAAGATGGCTAAATTGGGACTTAAATTTTCTTGAGTTAATAAATCATCTAAATATAGTTTTTGGACTAGATTGTTGAGTAAACCTTGATATGGTCTTTCTGAGCCTAAATCTTGACTGCGATCGCGCAATATTAGTAATCCTCGCCAAAATCTTGTGACTTTATATTGATGCAGGTAAACAAATAAATCACAAAAAAAGCGGCTATAAAATTATAGGCAGTTTTTATCCAAATATTTTTGCGATCGCATCAAGCTACCAGTCCCTTGGCTGAAATTTGAGGTCGTTAAGAATCACCATGTCACTGCCAGATTGACCAATCACAAAGATTCCTTGCCGATAAGCCTAACGCGCCACATCCGCAGGAATTACCATTGCGGCAACTGCACCTAAAAACTTTATATTTTGATAACGGGGCATAAAGCGTTTGATTTTGCCTAGTCGTTCAATGTGTTCATCCACGTCTGTTTGACTTAATTTGCTTTTTACTTCGATCTCGATCGCCTCTGAGCCATTAATAACTAATAGATCGATCTCAATCCCTTCATTACCATCTTGAACAGAGATATTAGTTGACAATTCCCTGACAGCAATGCCGCGCTCTTGAAATAAACGTACTGCGGCTGGACGCACTTGCCATTCAGCAAATTCTCCTAGTCGATTACCAAGTTTGCCAATCTGCTCATTGACATTCTGAATCTGTCTGTCGTTTTTTTGGCTTTGCTCTTGAAATAATCGCTCTTTTTCCTTCTGTGCTTGGATTAGTTCGCCTAATAGTTGCCAAACTTCGTCAACTTTCGTAGCCATAAGTTTTTATCCTAGCAATTGACTCCTTATCTTCGTATTCTAGTTTGTTGGACTCGTTTGAGCTAGCTTTAACCGCGATCACTGTACCTAGCCCAACTATTACCATTGCTTGGGTTGAAAATCAGAAGGCGTATTCATCTCAAAAACTTCATCATGAATACGGGCTACATATAATCCTTCTTTGAGAATGCGTTCTTTTAGTCCAGTAGAAAGATCGACTGCGGCTAAGATACCATATAGCTTTTTATAACTATGTTCTGGGAAAAAAGTGCGAAATCGTTCCAGCAAACTTTTCAGTTGGTCAATGGCTTCTTCTCGCACATGACTTTTGACCTCTACAATATATGCGGTGTTGATGTCGCCGTTGGCATAGGCAAGTACATCAATTTCTAGGTGTTGCCCTTGTTTGCTGGCACGCACACTGGGGCTAATGATTTCCATGCCAAAGTGATCACGCAGGATTGTTTCCATCGAAGGCAAAGCTAAACCTTCGGTAAAACCACCAAATTTATGAGCTAATTTTTTGATCTGAAGAGCATTTTCCTTAAGTATTTGCCAAAATTCATCTGTGTCAGTTGCCACAAGTATCTACCTAAAGAATTAATGAGTTTAATTTTAGTTCAAAGCATTAATTAGGATTATTCATCAACCAATTTTCTAAATCGGATAAGTTATTGAAGTCTAATAATGCTTCGCCGAGAGATTCTAGTTGAGGTAGGGATAGCGATCGCACTTTTTTCACTTGATTAGAATTTAAATTACCAAAACGGCGAGTCAACTGACGGATTATCATATTGGATTCTCCTTGTTGCACTCCTTGTTGTTCTCCCTCACGGCGACCTATCTGTAATACCTCCTGATAAAATCGCGTCTGAGTAACATCAGCTTCTCTAAGGTCTAGCATTTTTTGAATCTCCTCTACGCTTAATTTTGGAAATTTATTTACAAGTATAGCCTCTACTAAATCTAGGTTTCGCCGAAATTCTACTACTGTTTTGGCACTGGCTAAAATATTTTGGGCTTGAGAAATTGCTTCGATTTCGGGTGTTACTACCAGTTTTAAGATGGCTAAATTGGGACTTAAATTTTCTTGGGTTAATAAATCATCTAAATATAGTTTTTGGACTTGATTGTTGAGTAAACCTTGATATGGTCTTTCTGAGCCTAAATCTTGACTGCGATCGCGCAATATTAGTAATCCTCGCCAAAATCTTGCGACTTTATATTGATGCAGGTAAACAAATAAACCACAAAAAAATCGGCTATAAAATTCGCTATCTTTTTGCATCTGCGCTTCAAGAAAGACCAATGGTAAATCAGGATTATCACTGATTGGTGTGAGCAAACCATCTAAACGAATTTCTTTTTCTTTTACCACTGGGGCGCTGTACTCATATTCGCAGTCTTCAGGAATGTCGGACAACAACTCAGCAATGAGACTGGGCTGAGATAAAAATATCCGATAAAATAGCTTGTCAGTTTTCATAGGCAGTTTTTACACAAATATTTTTGCGATCGCGCCAAACCTAGCCCAAATACTACCAGTGCTTGGGTTGAAATTCAGAAGGAGTATCCATCTCAAAAACTTCATCATGAATGCGGGCTACATACAATCCTTCTTTTAGAATACGCTCCCTCACACCGAAGGGAAGATCAACTGCCGCTAAGATGCCGTAGAGCTTTTTACTATTATGTTCGGGAAAAAAAGCGCGAAACTTTTCCAGTAAGGTTTTCAGTTGATCAATGACTTCCTCCCGCGCATGGCTTTTGACTTCTACGATATATGCGGTGTTGATGTCGCCGTTAGCATAGGCAAGTACATCAATTTCTAGGTGTTGCCCCTGTTTGCTTGCCCGTACACTGGGGCTGATTATCTCCATACCAAACCGTTCTCGCAGGATTGTTTCCATCGAAGGCAGGGCTAAGCCTTCGGTAAAACTACCGAATTTCTTGCCTAGCCCGCCGATTTGTTTTCCTAGTTCTTTGATTTGTTTCCCCGATTCTTTGATTTGGCGATTGGTTTCCCGAAATTTGTTGTCGGTCTCTTTTTGGGCTTGGACAAGTTCTCCGAGGAGCTGCCAAACTTCTTGGGAAGTAGTGGTGGTCATAATTTTTTAATTTCTTGATTGTGCTATTTGCATTATGGCTTAAGTTAATGAACTCGCTTCAAATAGCCATCTGGCGCAACCGTAATCAATAGCTTGTGTTGAATACTCTTATCAATTTCAAACTCTGGATGAGTCTTGAGATATTCCCACACGGCGGTTTTGGGGTTGTTGCCTACTCCCCAAGGGCGATCTCCAAACATTTCATTAGGCAAATCCTCGATCGCAGTATCAAATACAATACAGTAACTACCCACAGAAGTTAGTGGTGCATATGCCTCTAGCTCATCAAGGACATGATCGTGAGTGTGGTTACTGTCTAGGCATACTAAAATTTTCTGCTTACCAGCCGCTTTTGCCTTGACCTGTTCAATAATTTCAGGAGCGATACTTGATCCTTGAATCATCGAAATTCGCTTAAACATCGGATGTGATTCAATTGCCTCTCGGTTATGGGTGCGAATATCAATATCTAACCCCAATACTTCCGCATCTTGGCAACCACCACAAATCGCATTAAGTTCTAGCATCGAAGCCGAAAAAATCAGCGATCCACCATGGGCTATACCAGTCTCAATAATTAAGTCAGGCTGCACTTTCCAGATCAGCTCTTGCATCGCCAACATATCTTGCGGATATTGTATTATTGGGCGACCTAACCAAGAAAAATTATAAGTATACTGATACGGCGCAGAATCCAGCATAAACTCAATAGCCGAATTCTTTGCTCTATCATCCTTGCCTAAACCATCAATATTGATAGACTTAGATTGCTCAAATTGTTCGATAGGATTCATGCTAGAAATTCTTTCCAATAAATTGTCGATGACTTTATATATTCTTTCCCTTGCTTACCGATATTGGCAATAAGATCTAGTATTGATACATAAGGATTAAATGTAGAAAATTGCTGTGGGTAAGGCAACTTAAGGTAATTCATATACTCTACCCTAATACTGTTATTCTCGAAAAGAGAATGATCTAAATAATTTTTAGCTCCATGCCCAGTAATGTAATGAGTTCCATTCAAATATTTGACTATCTGATATACCCTCTCAGAACTCCCTCCTTCTATTCCAAGTCTAGAAGCATCATAAAAAGTCTTATTCGCTGCGAGATCAAAGTAGTTAATGCTTAGCTCCATACTTTTCATGGATACTTCGGAGATAGTAGTAAGAGGAAAATCAAAAAGATCTCTTACTAATCCCAACATTTCTTTGAAATATGGCGCATTTTTATAAGCTTGTTTAAGCATTTCTAAATGTTGGTTTTGCCAGTTTTTTTGATTGTTTATTTCTAATTCATTGATTAAAATGCCTAATTTCAACTGTTTCAAAGGAACTGTAAGCCAGTTAAATCCATTTGATGAATTAGTTTTGATTTGTACTCTATTAGTAAAACTACCTTTAGAAAATTGTACATCATCATAATTTACATAAGCATCACATAAATTCACCTGTTCAAACATTCCAACCCAAGGGAAATACATTGGTTGTGATATAACAATTTTCATATTAAATTATTTTTTCCATTAACAGCACATCGTGAAATTCACTATCAAAATAAAAATCCGCTTTCAAAATCCCAACATTTTGGTAAAGCATTTTTTCGTAAAATGAAATAGCACGCTTATTTTTAACCAGCACTGATACGATTATTTTATTCATATTGAATATTTTTTTTGCATAGATTTCCAACAATTTGAAAGCATCTGTTGCATAGCCCTTACCTTGATGCTGAATATCTATGCAAATACCTAGCTCGCATTTCTTATTAAGAAAGTCCATCTTAACTAATTGTATATAACCAACAGGAAAGCCTTCATAAGAATCAGCCACAATAAAAAAAACTGTATGTTCATCAGATAGTTTTTGATTTAGCCAAGACTCTATTTTGCTGAGATTATTTGCCTTTGGTCTTGACATCAACAAAACTTGCAAGTCGATGTCGTTTCTAAGTTTGACTAATAACTCCTTGTCTTCAGGTAAAGGATAGCGAAGTAGAGTTTTATTTGTTGTAAGCATTGTACTATTGGGATCTACAAGAATAGGTATCTATAATCTTTGTCATGTAAATCATATATATTCTCTATGTTTATTCTTGCAATTTTAGGATTTAGTCCTACATAGATAACTTTAGTCTCTAATGACAATTCATCACTAGGAATGATTGGTTTATTGAAGGCTTTTGTTCCATGTAGAAGAGGGTTTTGATCGATAAAACATTGGATGTTGTCTAGATTTCTGAGGCATGTGGCAATAAAACTGCCATAGACTCCAGCCCCATAGATAGCAGCTTTTTGACCAGTTACAGATTGCTCAAATTGACAAATTTTGTCTTGCAAAGCATTCCAATAATTGGCTGTCTGTTGTGTAGCATTTGATATACTTTCCAAGTTTATTGGATTGAATTCCAATTCTAGCGATTCCTGCGAAACTTTTTTACCTATAGCAATGTAAGCACCGAAATGGGAAGAGATGTCAATTTCAACAGTTTCAAAACCTGCTTTCGCAAACAGATACATCAAAGAAATATCACTATAATGATGTATATGGTCAGCAACTATAAAGTCACCTGTATTCTCAAAAACGTTAGGCACAATACAATAAAAATATCCACCATCTTTTAGTAAATTATTAATATTCTGTAATTCTTTAATTGGATCTGGGGTATGTTCAAAAGCAAAGAAGGATGTAACCACATCAAATTTCTTATTCCACTCTTCCTTTATTTTGTAGGAAGAGTAGTGATCAGGTGGTAAAAATTTTTTCCATAAGTTTACATACATTTGACTTACATCAAATAAATAAGTTTCGAGAGAAGGATTTTGGATACTTAGTCGCTTCATTACTGTACCTTTAGCACAGCCATAATCCAAAACTTGCATTCCATCCTCAAAGTTAATCTTTGATAATAAAGTATTTACTTGATGCTCTTGTCTAAAGATTTTTTTGTCATCAACTACTTTATATAAAATGTCATCTTCATCGCTCTGATTAAAAAATTGATATTGTTTGTCATAGTAAACATCAATGTTTTCGATCTCTTTAGTTTGTAGATGTCCTATCTCTTCATTAAAATAGACAACTGTTTTACCTTCATAGGTTTGACTTAACGATGTAACAGATAGATTACCCTGCGATTGATAAATGGGGTTGAGTAAAGGCTTTCCAGTTAATGCACAGTTGATCATAGTAGTTGATTTAGGATTTAGAAATAATTGGATGAAGATATAACTTTAATCTATAACTAATTCAGGATGAATATCTTTAAGTTGTATACCATTAGCGACACAGCCAGTCCAATTAATGTTAATTCCACTAGGATCTTCAAAACTAAAGTACCTAAATTGCATACTCCAACGAGACCTTTCGGATATATTAACACCTGATGAATGTAAAGTAAGAAAATCTATTAATACCATATCTCCAGGTTCAGAAAGTGGAGCGACAATACCATACTGAGCAATTAAAGCTTCTTCATTTTCTAGGCGCATTGCATATGCTCCTGTTTTTTCAGGATTGTCTGGATCATTTAAATATGATCGACGCAACCCACCAAAATGAGATCTTGGACAGATTTGCACTGGTCCCATCTCAGAAGTTAGACTAACTAGTGGACTCCAGAAAACTATTCCATCTATACTTCTCAACTGATCTCGATATTCATAATGCCATAAAGAACGATATTTTTCTTCATGAGGGTTATCAATACGAATGCCATAGCCTGCTGCGGCAATTGCTGGAGTATTTGTATTTCGTAGCTGCATAAATATTTGATCGTTTTTTTCTAAACTAATCAAACGCATAAAAGCAGGTATTTGTTTAATGGCATCATACACTTCACCACCATATTTACGATTAACAGTAATTAGTTTTTGATAGCCATAATCAAAGGTGTCAGGAGAAAATTCTTTAGATTCAATTTCAATATGATATTTCGCAAAAAGAATTTTTAAGATTTTCCATATACCGTATTGTATAGGCTCTATTTCTAACCTACAGTCGTAGAATCCTTTGATTACAGCGTAGCCATGTTCTTTAAAATCTGCTACTTGGTTTTTTGTAAGTAAACTATTTAGCATTTAGATAGATTTTCAATTTATTGGAAATGCAGTCTATAACAGAAGATAATTCTTGTTGATTAATATCGTGATAACTAGGTAGATTAATTGATCGCGATGGAATATTCCATGAATTAATATTAGCTTCTGTATCCTCAAACATCAATAAACTCGATAGAGGATAAAAGAATACTCTTGCATCTATATTTTCTGATTGAAAAATAGACTGTAAGTTCTCGCGAGTAACTCCAGTTTCTTTATCAAAAACAATTGTGGGCATCCATGCACCATTGATCGTTCCTTCTGGTTCTGGATTCATGGATATACCATCAAGATACTCAAGATGATCCTTATAGAATTTTAAAATCTCGCGTTTTCGATTAATTAGTTGATCAATGCGTTGCATTTGACCGTAGCCGATCGCCGCTTGAATATTAGACATTTTATACTTAAAGCCAACCATATCTGCCCAAAATTGTTTGGTTTGTCCTCTAGCACGCCCATGATTGGAAAGTGTAAGCACAGTTTCATAGAGGTCAGTATCATTGGTAACAAACAACCCCCCTTCACCAGTAGTCAGCGTTTTCGTACCATGAAACGAAAAACTACCAAACTTACCCATGCTGCCAGCCCGTTTACCATGATAGACAGAGCCGATCGCCTCAGCCGCATCCTCAATGATGGGAATGCCATACTTTTCACCGATTGCCAACAACCGATTCATGTCACATAAATTGCCATATAAGTGAACCGCTACAATTGCCTTGGTTCTTGGTGTAATTGCCGCTTCTGCTAAGTCTGGATCGATGCACCAACTGTCTGGCAATATATCTACAAATATCGGTTTGGCTCCCAAATGCACTATCGGGGCAGCCGTTGCGATCCAGTTGGTGTCAGCCATGATCACCTCATCACCTACACCAATCCCTAGTGCCGACATACCCATATGCAATGCACCTGTACAACTTGAAGTAGCGATCGCATATTCCACACCTAAGTGTGATTTAAAAGCTTCTTCAAAAAGATTGATGTATTCGTAACAGCGATCGCCCCAACCATTTCGAGCAGCATCAGTGGCATACTCGACTTCTAGCTCAGTAATAGATGGTTTTGTGTAATAAATGCGCGGTTTCACTTGTGTTTATTTGGTTGAGAATACATCTTAGCTATGAAATTTATACAAGGGATAGCTGAGATCTTTTGCAGAAATTATCGGTTGATTCGTAACATGCCACTGAATGGCAAAGGCTGGATCATCCCATCTAATGCCTTTAGATGAATCTGAATGATAAAAATCAGACATTTGATAAAAAATCTCAGTGTTATCTTCTAAAGTTAAAAATCCATGGGCAAATCCTTCAGGAATATATAGCATTTTACGATTATCTGCACCTAGCTCAACCGCAAACCATTGCTTAAAAGTAGTTGAATCGTCACGAATATCAATGATTACATCATAGATTGAGCCTCTAGTACATCTAACTAATTTTGCCTCTTCGTAGGGCTTGCATTGATAGTGCATTCCGCGCAAAGTGCCTTTCTTAGTATTAAAAGAAATATTGCACTGCACTAAGTTAGGGTTTAAACCACGATCGCTAAATTCCTGCTGACACCAAGATCTTGCAAAAAAACCGCGATTATCAAAGATTGGTTCGATTTCGATAACATAAGCTCCTTTAAGCTTAGTTTCTACAAAATTCATCCCAACACCTCTACCTCTGGAATTGGCACGATAAATTTGCCACCCCACTCACGAATATAGGATAGTTGAGAGCAAATCTCATCCTTGAGATTCCAAGGCAAGATGAGTACATAATCAGGTTTTGTCTCTGCGATATTGTCAGGAGAGTAGATCGGAATATGCGTTCCTGGCAAGAATAATCCTTGTTTGTAAGGACTGCGATCGCAAGTATAGTCAAGTAAATCTGTACGAATACCACAATAATTTAGCAGCGTATTACCCTTAGCTGGAGCGCCATAACCAACAATAGTTTTACCATTGTTTTTGAGTTCAATTAGAAAGCTAAGTAACCTGCGTTTAGTGGACATTACTTGATTACTAAACTGAAGATAAGTATCAACTTTATCTAATCCAGCTTGATGCTCTTTTTGTTTTAATAATCTAACGCGATCGCTAACGATAAATTTTTGATTGTGTTCATGCATACCGTATATACGCAGTGAACCGCCGTGAGTAGATAGTTCTTCAACATCAAATAAAGTTAAACCATGAGAAGCAAATATTTTTTCTACAGTAGTAAAAGACAAATAGGAAAAATGCTCATGGTAAATAGTATCAAATTGATTTTGGTTGATTAATTGCCATAAATGAGGAAACTCCATGGTTAGGACTCCCTCAGGCTTCAAAATGATCTTCATTCCTGCAACAAAGTCATTAATGTCAGGAACATGAGCTAAGACATTATTTCCTAGTAATAAATCAGAGGATTTACCAAGATCAAATAATTCTTGTGCAGTTTGCACGCCAAAAAACTTGACGAGTGTAGGGATGCCCTTGGTTTCAGCAACCTGAGCGACATTGACGGCTGGTTCAATTCCCAAAATAGGGATATCTTGTTCTTGAAAAAACTGTAAAAGATAACCATCATTACTGGCTATTTCAATGACTAGACTAGATTTATTAAGACCAAATCTATCTATCACCAGATCTACATACTTTTTAGAATGGCTCAACCAGCTATCTGAATAGGACGAGAAATAAGCATAATCACTAAAAATATGATCAGGAGATTCAAATTCTTCTAACTGTACTAATAGACATTTTTCGCAGACATAGGTATGAAGAGGATAAAACTTCTCTGCTTTGTTTAACTGATCTAATTTTAAATAGGAGTTAGATAAAGGCGACATACCTAAATCAACAAATGTATGTTGCAAACTAGTTTTGCAAAATCGGCATTTTCCTTGGGTCATAACTATTTAATATTTATTGGAACTTAGATTTTATCTAAAATTATTTAAGGCTAAATTGATTAATTTGATGAGCAGTAATATCTCTCATATTTGCTCCAGACTGCAAAGATTTTGTCCAATCAATAACCCAAGCTAAGGCAGTTTTTACATCTAACTTTGGTTGCCATTTTAATTGACTACGTGCTTTAGAGCAATCTAATTTCAAATAGTTAGCCTCATGGGGCTGTAATGAAGTTTCTTGAACCCAATCTGCTTCCTTACCCCACAGATTTGCCATCTGCTCAACAATCCAGCCAACAGTCTGAGCATCAGATTCATTAGGTCCAAAATTCCAAGCACCTCCATAACTTGCGCCATCACTATATAAATGCTCTGCTAAGGTAAGGTAGCCAGATAAAGGTTCAAGCACATGTTGCCAAGGACGAACTGCATGAGGATAGCGAATAACTACTTTCTGTCCAGTCTGCCAAGCCTTGAGAATATCAGGAATTAAGCGATCGCTTGACCAATCACCGCCACCAATGACATTACCTGCACGAGCGGTGGCAATACCAACTCCATGTTGTGAGTAGTCTTTAGGATGGAAGAAAGAATTACGATAAGCCGATGTTACCAGTTCAGAGCAACCTTTACTGTTACTGTAAGGGTCATAACCTCCTAGAGCCTCTTGCTCACGATATCCCCAAACCCATTCCCGATTTTCATAACATTTGTCTGAAGTTACGTTAACTAGGGCTTTTACCCCTCCCACTTGGCGCACTGCTTCCAGCACATTTACTGTACCCATAACATTAACAGCATAGGTTTCAGCAGGATTTTTGTAAGATTCACGCACTAAGGCTTGGGCTGCCATATGAATAACAATTTCAGGCTGATGTTTTTTTATTGTTTTGACAAGATGATCTAAATCTCGAACATTGCCAACTATCGAAGTCATGCGATCTCTGACCTGAGCTAAATCAAATAAACAAGGCTGTGTATGGGGTGGCAAACCATAGCCAACAACCTTAGCTCCTAAAATTTGTAGCCAAACTGACAGCCAACTGCCTTTAAAGCCAGTGTGCCCCGTCACGAAAACTTTTTTATCTTGCCAAAATTCTAAATTCATCACCATACTTTCCAAGGAGCGCTAGCATTTTCCCACAAGCTTTCCAAATAATTTTTATCTCTAAGAGTATCCATTGCTTGCCAAAAACCATGGTGATTAAAAGCAGATAATTCCTGTTTATGGGCAATCATTGGTAAAGTCTCTGACTCCCAACTAGTCTGATCGCCTTCTAATAAATCAAATACTTCTGGTTCCAAAACAAAATAACCTCCATTAATCCATCCACCATCTCCTTGAGGTTTCTCTTGAAAATTTAAGACCAAGCCTTGCTCTACATTAATATTTCCATAGCGTCCGGGAGGTTGGACTGCTGTAACCGTAGCTAGATGTTTCTGCTTATGGTGAAAAGAAATTAATTCTTGGATGTTGACATTACTTACCCCATCACCATAGGTAAAACAGAAGGTTTCACTATCTACATAGTTTTTTACTCTTTGTAGCCTTCCACCCGTTTGAGTAATTTCACCTGTATCTACTAAGGTCACACGCCAAGGTTCTGCTTTTTTTTGATGCACTTCCATTTGATTGGATTGCATGTCAAAAGTAATATCAGACATGTGTAAAAAATAATTTGCGAAATATTCCTTAATTACATACCCTTTATAGCCACAACAAATAATGAAATCATGGATTCCGTAGGCAGAATAAGTTTTCATGATGTGCCATAAAATCGGTTTGCCACCAATCTCCACCATTGGCTTTGGTTTGAGGTGGGTTTCTTCACTTAACCGAGTCCCTAAACCACCAGCTAAAATTACGGCTTTCATTTAGATTTTTACCAATTTTTTGCTAATTACAAACTCTATACTGCTTCCATTTGTTGGTCTAACATATAGCATTTCATTGCTAACAGCAAGAAGCTGACTAAAAACTATGGATGAGAATACCATTGGCAGAGTCCTCCTTTTTACATAATCTCAAGCTGAGAGTCATCTCCAACAAGAAACCTTAGAGCCTGTGGGCGCTTCGGTGAAACCTTCATTGATACCCTTTGACCAATCACACTATCAACAATGCGTTGATGGATACCTGTGATTTGGGTGTCGCTAAGGATGACGCTATGTTCAATATCGGTATCGATAATCCTGACGCGATCGCTAATACTGGTGTAAGGACCGATATAAGCATGTTCGAGATAGCAATTTTCGCCAATCACAACAGGACCGCGAATTTTACAGCTAATTACTTGGGAACCCTTGCCAATTTCAACTCGACCACTGATATTGCTAGCAGCATCGACTTCACCTAAGTTTTTGGATTTGAGTCTGGCATCTAGCACAATTTGGTTGGCGGCAAGAATATCGTCTTTTTTGCCTGTATCAAGCCACCAGCCTTCTAGTTCTGAGGCTTCAACTTTTTTATCAGTGTCAATTAGTTTTTGGATCGCATCGGTGATTTCTAACTCACCTCGAGCCGATGGGGCAATTTGAGCGATCGCCTCATGAATTGTATTTTTAAAGAAGTACACCCCAACTAAAGCCAGATTTGATTCAGGTTGTTTGGGTTTTTCGACTAATTTGATCACTTTGCCATCAGCATCAACAGTTGCCACACCAAAAGCACTAGGATCAGCGACTTGGCGTAATAAGATCAAAGCATCTAGCTGTTTTTGGTTAAAACTGGTCAAAAATGTATCTAATTGTGATTCGATCAGATTGTCACCAAGAAACATAATGAAAGAGTCTTCACCAAGAAATGGCTGGGAAATCTTAACAGCATGGGCTAAGCCTGCGGGTTTGTCTTGCAGAATATAGGTAATATTTGCCCCGAAGCGATCGCCATGTCCTGTTTTACTTTTTACTTCATCGCCAGTTTCGGGACTTATAACAATGCCGATATCGGTGATGCCTGCGGCAACAATGCTTTCGATGCAGTACCAAAGGATCGGTTTATTGGCAACAGGTACTAGTTGCTTTGCGCCTGTATAGGTAAGGGGACGCAACCTTGTACCTTTCCCACCAGAGAGAATTAGAGCTTTCATAGTTTTGAATAGTAAATGCTAGATAAAAAACACTGCATGTTTTTTATCTAGCTTGGATATAAGCAGCAAGAGCTTCTTGCCAAGGGCGCATTTTAAAAGTTGTGATGTCAGCGAGGCGATCGCTAACTAAGGCAGAATTCATCGGTCTGGTGGCTTTGGTAGGAAATGCCGAAGCAGGAATTGACTCAATTGGATGTGCGATCTTAGCTAGACTCAGAGCCTGACTAGCAAACTCATGCCATGAACAGATCCCTGAATTTGCTCCATGGATTACACCTGTTGAATTTTCTTGCAAAAGTGTGTCGAGTAATCTGGCGACATCATAGGTATAGGTGGGTGACATAAAGATGTCATTGACAACTTTGAGCGGATCTCCTGCTTTGGCTTTTTTGAGCATTGTTTCTACAAAATTTCCGCCTTTGCCACTAGCCCCTGCTTTGCCAAAGACGCTAGAGATTCGCAAAATTAGCGATCTCGAGGTAGTTTGTTTTACCAAATACTCACCTGTGAGTTTAGATGTGCCATAGATATTGATGGGATCGGGAATATCTGCTTCTGTATAGGGATCTAGGCGATCGCCTCGAAACACATAATCAGTGCTGATATAAACACAAAGAGCGTTGATATCACGGCAGGCTCTAGCCACATTCAGTGCGCCGATCGCATTGATACTAAAGGCTGTTTCTACTTCTTGTTCACAGTCATCAACACGGACATAGGCTGCACTATTAATGACCACATCAAATTTCTGACTGGTTAAAGTTTGATCAACCAGATCAGCTTTTCTAATATCAATATCGGCGCGAGTTAAGGCTGTGAGTTGATAGTGATCGCATTGAGAGAAATGACTAGTAATATCTGAGCCTAACTGTCCATTTGCACCAATCAGAGCCACTTTGAGAGGTTTACTCATCTGGCATACCACTGGTTGTAATGTTCTTGGAATACTTTCTTATCCTTGACTGCTTGCCACCAGTCCGAGTTTTGTTTGTACCAAGCCACGGTTTGAGCCATGCCTCGCTGAAAGTCCCATTGACGCTGCCAGCCTAATGCTTCAGTGGCACTCGGATCGACAGAATAGCGGTAGTCATGTCCTGGGCGATCGCTGACATATTGCATCAAGGATTCAGGGCGATCAAGTAACCCTAAAATAGTTTGAGCAACTTCGATGCCATTTACTTCCATCCGCGCTCCGAGGTTATAGGCTTTGCCACTCATACCTGCGTGCAACACCGTATCAATGCCTGAGCAATGATCTTCAACATAGAGATAATCACGGACAGCCGAGCCATCGCCATAGATGGGCAAAGATTTTGACTCAAGCGCATTAGTGATAAAAAGAGGAATGATTTTTTCAGGATATTGGTACAGCCCGTAAGTATTCGATCCACGGGTAATCACCACATCTAAACCATAGCTAATGCCATAGGAGAAAACTAAATGCTCTGCACCTGCTTTGGATGCGGCGTAGGGACTACGGGGTGATAGCGCGTCTGACTCTAGGGAATGGCGATCGCTACCTACTAAATCCCCATAAACTTCATCGGTGGAAACATGGAGAAAGCGTTTGATTTGATGTTTTCTTGCCGATTCCAATAATAGTAATGTGCCTTCAATATTGGTGCGAATAAATGGGAGAGGATCGCGCAGACTCCGATCTACATGGCTTTCGGCAGCAAAGTTGAGGATTGCATCCACGCCATTTACGGCTTTGTCCACATCTTCAGGATTGGCAATATCTCCTTGTATGAAGGTAATGCGATCGCTGACATCTTTCAGATTATCTAAATTCCCTGCATAGGTGAGCTTATCTAAAACCACAATCTCCAATCTGGGATGATTAGCGATCGCGTAATGTACATAATTAGAGCCAATAAATCCTGCTCCACCCGTAATCAGTATTTTTTGAAATTTTTCGACTGGACTCATGCAAATAACTCCGCTTCTTTTAATAATTTACCAACAGCATCTTTCGCAGACACAATTGGTTGTCCTTTGAGTTGCCACGCGATCGCTAACTCAGGATCTTTCCATAATAAACAGCGCTCTTCACTGGGAGCATAATAATCTGTCGCTTTATAAGCCACTTCGGCAAAGTCAGACAATACCGCGAATCCGTGGGCAAATCCGACAGGAATCCATAGTTGCTGATAGTTTTCCGCACTAAGAATATAACTTACCGATTTACCAAATGTTGGTGAACTATGTCGCAAATCTACAGCCACATCTTGAATTGTGCCTGTCAAAGCTCTAATTAATTTGCCCTGTGGTTTGCCAATTTGGTAATGCAATCCCCTCAACACATTTTTTTGCGATCGCGAATGATTATCTTGGACAAAGGTGAGATCTAAGCCTGTTTTTTCAACAAAGACTTGATGGTTATATGACTCATAGAAGAAGCCTCGCTCATCACCAAATACCCTAGGCGTAATCAGTAAAACATCAGAAATTGCTGTGCTTTCAACTTTCATGCAAATATTGCGTAACATTAACCCCAAAATTATGTCTTAAAATTATCAATTTACAGCACTAAGCTCAAAGACACTTAAGGTTATAATTTTCTACGCGATCGCAGTAGGAGAAACACAGTGTCGGAAATGTTGTGGTCAGTGGTTGTACCAACTTATAACCGTCTACCGATTTTGCAGAAATGTCTCGCTGCATTGGAAAAACAGACCATAGCCCAGCCATATGAAATTTTGGTTATTGACGATGGCTCATCCGATGGTACGGTGGAGTTTTTGACAGTTAACCAAGATCGCTATCCACATCTGCGACTGTTAACGCAAAGCCATGCGGCGGCTGCGACAGCACGTAACTATGGCATTGATGCTGCACTTGGTAAATATATTGCCTTTGTCGATAGTGATATCACGGTTAATCCTGAATATCTGCAAGCTCATACTGAAACCCTTGCCCAAGGAGAAAAAGTTTATAGTTATGGAAGAATCATAGATACTAGTAATCTGGAGTCTCCTGATTCCGAGGCTGTCTCAGCAGTACCGTATTTTACCGCCGCTATTTTTGATACTTGTAATTTAGCGATCGCTCGTAAATGGTTATTGGAAGCAGGAAAATTTGATACTGGGTTCTTCCAATATGGTTGGGAAGATTTTGAGTTAGGAATGCGGGTTAAAAAATTAGGTTTAAAACGAGTTACCTGTGCAGGGGCGATCGCTTTCCATTATCACGCTAAATTTTCCATTGATAAAATGCCACGACTGCTTGATTTAGAGGAACAACGTGGTCGAATGAGCATTATTTTTTATCAAAAACATCCAACATGGGAAGTCAAGTTAATGATTCAGAAAACTTGGCTCCATCTTGCGCTGTGGGGGATTCTCACCTTTGGGGGTACGCTTAATGATCGCACGCTCAAGCCTCTATTGAAATGGCTATGCGATCAAGGTAAATCAGAAATTGCGATGGAGATTTTTCGGGTTTATATGAACTGGTACACTGTAATATGGATGTATCGCAATTGGGAGAAAGAACGTAAGTTGCTCTTTAATAAGTGAGAATGAGCAATGCTTTAGACCGCCTATTCTCAGTCATTTGTTGAATGGAAATGGTTATAAATATGCTGAGCTAGCTTATTGCCAATACCTTCTGTTTCGGCAATCTGTTCAACAGTTGCTTGGCGGATATAATCAACGGAATGGAACTTTTCCAGCAGAACCTTTTGCCGATGATGTCCCAAGCCAGTGATTTGATCGAGGTGCGATCGCTGCATTCTTTGGCTGCGTTTTTTACGATGGAATGTAATCGCAAAACGATGAGCCTCATCGCGCAAACGTCGCAATACTTGTACGCCTGCTCGTTCTGGATCGCCGCCAATTAATGGCTCAGATTGTTCTGGCAAAAAGATTTCTTCGCGCTTTTTCGCAAGGCTAATTACCGTCAAGCGATCGCGCAAACCCAACTTATCAATAATTTTCATCACTGATGAAAGTTGTCCTTTTCCTCCATCGATCATTACTACGTCGGGGAAATCATTTTGGGGATTGGGAATTGGGGATTGGGAGTCATTAAAATTGGTGTGATTTCTGAATCTTCTGGCAATGACTTCCGCGAGGCTGGCAAAGTCATCGGAATGCCCAGTCTGAATGTCTGGATTACGGATTTTGTAATGGCGATAATGTTGTTTCGCGGGAATGCCATCGATAAAGACTACTTGACTTGCCACGGCATCGGAGCCTTGAATGTGGGAAATGTCATAGCCTTCAATACGATGTGGCAAGCTATCGAGACTGAGAATTTCCGCTAAGTCTTCTAATCCTTGTAAATTGCGATCGCTTTGTTTTTGAATTCGCGCTAACTCATACTGAGCATTGCGTTCCACCATTTCGATTAGTTCTGCTTTGAGTTGCCTTTGCGGTGTGGCGATCGCAACTTTTCGTCCTTTGCGATCGCTTAACCATGCTTGCAAAATCTCTACTTCAGGAAGTTCCAATTGGGTATGTACTTCATTGGGAATTTCAACAGGATCGCAGTTTTGATAATGTGCTTCTAAAGTGCGTTGCAAAATAGCCTCTGGTACGTCACTTTGACTATCAGCAACAAAGGCTAATCGCCCAACCAGTCGCCCTGCGCGAATCTGGAATAGCTGAATGCAAGTATGTTGCTCGTCCTGTGCCATGGCGATCGCATCGCGAGAAACTGTATCATCAGGCAGAGATACCTTTTGATTGGCTCCCAGATTTTGCAAAACTTGAATGCGATCGCGTAAATCTGCTGCCTTCTCAAATTCTAAAGCCTCAGCCGCAGATTCCATTTTCTCGGTGAAAGTCTCGATCAACTCGCTGGATCTACCTTGAAAAATCATGGCAACGCGCACCATGATTTTATGATATTCTTCGGGCGAAATTAGCTCCTGACATACTCCTGGACATAAGCCCATGTCATAGTTCAGACAGGGACGATCCTTAAACATTGGTATTGGTCTTTGACGGAGGGGAAAAGCGCGTTTGATAATTCCTAAAGTGCGCTTGAGATTGAAGACATCGACATATGGCCCGTAATATTTATCCTTAGTACCGCCCATCTTCCGTTTGCGGGTAATAAAAATGCGCGGATAGTCCTCTGACCAAGTAATACAGACGTAGGGATATTTTTTGTCGTCTTTGAGAAGGACGTTGTAATAGGGTTGATATTGCTTAATTAGATTCGCTTCAAGGGCGAGGGCTTCGGCTTCGGAGTCTGTGACTATAAACTCGATTTCATGGACTAGCTGCACCATCATCGCAATGCGAGGCGACAAATCTTGACTACTACGAAAGTACGATCGCACCCGATTGCGTAGAGCCTTAGATTTACCGATATAGATTACGCCATCATGGCGATCGCGCATAAAATAAACCCCTGCTTCTAGAGGGATTTCTTTTAAACGCGCCTGTAATTTTTCAGAATCTTGCAGTAATGGCTCAGTCATAATCCAATTATATCAACAGGCTATTTTGCCCGCTACTCGTGCAAAATAGCCTGTTGATTTAAATACTTACTGTTTTTTGGCTGAGGTAGCGATCGCACAACACCAAAGCCACCATAGCTTCTACCATCGGCACGGCGCGAGGTAATACACAAGGGTCATGGCGACCTCGACCTGTGAGGGTAGTATCTTCACCTGCGGCTGATACCGTCTTCTGTTCTAGCAAAATTGTCGCAGTTGGCTTAAAAGCAACCCGTAAAACGATGTTTTCGCCATTGGAAATGCCGCCTTGGATACCGCCTGAGTTATTCGTCCTTGTGCGGATGCGATCGCCGTCCATATAAAATTCATCGTTATGCTCACGACCAGTTAAATGAACGCCGTCAAAGCCTGAGCCAATTTCAAAACCCTTGCTAGCTGGCAAAGACATGACTGCCTTAGCTAGATCTGCTTCCAATTTGTCGAATACAGGATCGCCCAAACCAACAGGCACATTTCGTGCCACACATTCGATGATGCCGCCGACGGAGTTGCCATCGCGACGAATTTTGTCGATGAAGTCGATCATTTTTTCCGCCATCTCAGAATCGGGACAGCGCAAAATATTGCTTTCCACTTGTTCCATTGTGACTATATTCGGATCGATGGTAGATGCAACCATGTCTTTAACCTGTCTGACATAGGCAATAATTTCAACACCTGCAGCTTGTTTGAGGATCTTTTTAGCGATCGCACCTGCGGCAACCCGTCCGATTGTTTCCCTTGCTGAAGATCTGCCGCCACCTTGCCAATTACGAATGCCATATTTTGCTTGATAGGTGGCATCAGCATGGGATGGGCGGAACTTTTCAGCCATTTCGGAATAGTCTTGGCTACGAGCATCTTTGTTCTGCACCAAAATCATGATCGGTGTGCCGAGGGTCTTGCCTTCAAATACGCCTGACAATATCTGGGCACGATCATCTTCGCGACGTGGGGTAACGATTTTGCTTTGGCCTGGTTTACGGCGATCGAGGTCAGTTTGAATATCGGCTTCGCTTAGTTCTAGTTGTGGTGGACATCCATCGATGATCGCTCCCACGCCACCGCCGTGTGATTCCCCAAATGTCGTGACGCGAAATAAATGTCCGAATGTACTACCCATGTTTAAATTTTGAATCCTAAAAAACACTAAAAATAAATGGCGACTTAAATTTGAGAAGTTTTTTACCCCCTCTAACTCCCCCTTGCAAAGGGGGAGGATTCAAGTTTCCCCCCTTTGCAAGGGGGGATTAAGGGGGGTAAAAGCAGAAATTCATGCTAGATAGGAAATTTCTCAAACAAGCTCTAACTTAATTTTAACGTCAGTTCGACGAAGCCGAAAACAGATGACTGCGATCGCAGCCCGCAGTCGCCAATTTTCGCTTAACAAATAGTGTAAATTGCTGAATAAATATCCTTTACTGTTTTATGACCTCGTGATAATTTAGGGCTATAATTTACGTATTTGCTCACAGTAGTTATTAATTTTTCTCTGGTGTGAATTGAAATGAGAAATAGATTTTGCCTACTTTTGTCAGCGATCGCATTTTTAAGCATCACCCAATCCACTCAAGCCCAGATCTCGGTTGATGGTAGTACGGCAACGCAAGTAAATGGCAATGCGATCGCCCCGACAGGAGCAGGCACTATCAATGGCAATAATCTTTATCACAGCTTTAGTGAATTTAACGTGCCGCAGTCGGGCGTAATCTTTAATACTGGAAACTCTGCGGTAAATGGCGCTGACGTTCGCAACATTATCAATCGGGTTACAGGCGATAATCCTTCTGCAATTTTAGGCACGCTTGAGAGCCGCCAAGCTTTTCCTAATGCCAATCTTTATCTCATGAATCCTAATGGGATTATATTTGGGCAAAATGCCCGTTTAGATATTGGTGGCTCCTTTCATGCGACTACAGGCAATGGTTTGGGCTTTGATAGCGGTACTTTTAGCGTTGACAAGAATTCTCTCAGCTTTCCCAATGGCGATCCGAAAACAATTCGCTTTGCGATCGCTCAACCTGCGGGCATTATCAATCAAGGCAATTTATCAGTAGATACTGGTAAATCTATTACTTTTACTGGTGGCAGCATTATCAATACAGGCACATTGACAGCTCCTAGTGGCAATATTGCTCTAACTGCTGTAGCAGGCAATAGCCAAGTTGAGTTGCGATCGCCTGATGTGGTTTTAGGTTTGCAAGTAACCAATAATGCTATTCCCACTAACTGGAGCGGCAAAATTACAGAGTTACCCAAATTAGCGGAGCTACTTACGGGCAAAGTACCAGAAGCCAATCAAGTAGTAGTCAAAGCTGATGGTTCGCTGGCTCTAGTGGCAAGTCCTGCGGCTAACGATATTACTGTGACCAATGGAATGTCAGTTATATCGGGAAGAGTCGATGTATCTTCTTCAGACTCAAAAGCAGGCAATGTTGGGATTTTTGGTGAAAAAGTAGGATTGGTAAGTGCTCAGATTGATGCGTCGGGAGCGCTTGGGGGCGGAACAGTTCTGATTGGCGGCAATCTTCAGGGTAATGGAATTTCTCCAAATGCACTGAAAACTTTTGTGAATAGTAGCTCGAAGATCGATGTTAGCGCCATCTTGCGTGGAAATGCTGGCACTGTGATCGTCTGGGCCGATCTTAATACAAGATTTCTTGGATCGATTATTGCCAAGGGTGGAAATCAGTCTGGTGATGGCGGCTTTGTGGAAGTCTCTGGAAAACAGAATCTTGATTACAGAGGAAATGTAAATACATTAGCTCCTAATGGAAAAACAGGAACATTACTACTTGATCCCACAGACATTAACGTTGTTTTCTCTGCTCCTGTAGGATCTTTTACTGGATTGACCGATGTAGATGAATTTAGTGATCCAGATACTGCACAACCAGGTAACTTCCTAACTGTAGGGTTTATTAACGGTGCAACATCGAATGTCATATTACAGGCTACCAATGATATAAATTTTGATACCTCAGTAGCAATTACTACATTAGGCGTGGGGTTGACGGCTCAAGCTGGCAGGGATATCAACGTCAACGAAAATATCGCCACAAATGCTGGGGCAATTAACTTTACCGCAGGTCGAGATATCGTCGTCAACGATAATATCTCCACAAAAGCTGGGGCAATTAACTTTACCGCAGGTCGAGATATTATCGGAACAGGAGCGCTAAAAACATCTCCTACTAGTGGCAATGCTGGCAATGTTGACCTCACAGCAGGTCGAGATGTCAGCCTTAATAGTATCGATGCAGTCTCGAATATCACTGGGAATGGTGGTAATGTCACGATCCAAGCAATCGGAAACATTCAAACTACAGGAACCTTCCCTGCATTTGGCAACACCTACAGCATTGCCACAAACCCTGGTGGTCTAGTTGGTAACGCTGGTAATATTTCGTTAACAAGTACGAGTGGTGCGATCGATGTTAGCTCTGGGCGAGTTCATGCGGTTGCCACCATCGGCAATAGCGGAAATATTACGTTTCAAGCCGCAGGCAATATTATAACTGGGGCTGGAGTTGCGCCCCTTGCGGCTGTCGGTTCCTTTATCGCCTCTGGTGGTAATGGTATTCCTGGTACGATCTCGTTCACTAGTTTAAGTGGAGCGATCGATACCAGTTTGGGCACGGTAGATGCTGGAAATTCAAATATTGGTAATGGTGGAAATGTATTCTTTCAAGCCGCTGATAATATCACTACAGCGACTATATCGGCTGAAACAGTTGATGCTAATGGTAACGGCGGAAGAATTAGTCTTATCAGTCAATTGGGTTCTATTAAATCTACCGCAGGATTACTAAGCACGACTTCTTTTGGAAATGCAGGAAGTATATTCCTCCAAGCATTAGGGAACATCCTAACCAGTGATCTTGCGGCAGGTAGTAATTTTCTTGGCAACGCAGGTAGAATTTCGGCTACTAGTACTAATGGAGTGATTGATACAACTTTGGGGACTGTTAGAGCAAGGATTAATGGAGGCAATGGTTTGGGTGGAACGGTTGATTTTCGGGCTGCTGGTAACGTTAATACTGGGGAAATTCTGGCAACAGGGAACTTAGGTGGTGGCACGATCAATCTGACTAGCAATAATGGAGCGATTAATACCATCACAGGTAATATTGACGCTAGTTCTATTAATGGGAATGGTGGGAATATTACTTTTGTAGCCCGCAATAGCATTACAACTACTAATCTCAATGCCAGCAGCGATCTTGCTAGTGGCGGCAATATTAGCCTCGACCCCATTGGCGAT
Organism: Pseudanabaena sp. M085S1SP2A07QC; assembly: GCA_020404895.1. Lineage (GTDB taxonomy): Bacteria > Cyanobacteriota > Cyanobacteriia > Pseudanabaenales > Pseudanabaenaceae > Pseudanabaena. The sequence continues at coordinate 61,568 of JADBWK010000147.1, forward strand.
ATTATTTTTAACTCGGCAAATACCGCAGGATCGATTCAGGGTGGTAATTTCTTCGCATCCTCAACAGGTGGGAATATTAGGGTTACTGGCTTTGTGTCTAGTGTATTTGCTGCTTGTGGAGGATCGAGTATTTGTTCTGCTAGCAATAGCGGTGGCACAGGCGGTCAGATATTTCTTCGCCATGGTGGACTCACTCCATTTGTGATTGGTAACTCTAGTACTAATGGAACCACAGGTATTGTCACTACAGGATCTTCCACCTTAGCTCTCAGCAGTATTATTCCCGTCGGCACAGGTATTTTTACTCAAGGTAATATTATTGTCGCTCCATCAGGCAACACTATTTTCACGCCGCCAAAGAAGATAGTTGAGGTCAATCCCAGTCCTCCTGAGACGAAGATTCTGATCCAAATCAGGGATATCATGAAAAAAGAGGTCGATCTCTTCTTAAAAGAAGAAAACTTAGACAAGGCTTTTGAATCTATCGAAAAAGCCTACATCTCCGAGTTAGGGGTTTTCTTGGGGGAACCTCTGAAGCTACCCACATTAACCATAAACCAAGCCCAAGATATATTAAGCGATGTCTCAAAGCGATCAGGAAGTCCTTCTGTGTTGATCTATCCGATCATGCTGAACGATCGCATCGAAGTTTTAGTCGTCCCGCCTAAAGAACTCGGCAAACCGTTTCATCGCTATACCAACTATGCTAACGAAGAAGAAATTATTACAGTTTTGACGGATTATCGAGCCAGCCTCCGAGACACAAGTTCACTGGATTATTTAGAGCAAGCGCGAAAGCTCTATGACTGGGTGATGCGTCCTATTGATGCTCAGTTGCAAGCACTAAAGGTTGAAACAGTTGTATTTGTAATGGACTCTGGCTTACGTGTGATCCCTCCTGCGGCTCTTCATGATGGCAAACAGTTCTTAGTTGAGCGCTATGCTTCGGCAAATATTCCCTCATTGCGGGTGACCAGACTAGAAGAGCTTGATCGCAAAAATACGCGGGTTTTAGCAATGGGGCTAACCGAAGCAAGGGAAGGTTTGAGTGCATTGCCAGCCGTGGAAGTGGAAATTAGAACAATAGCTAATCAAGTGCTATCTGGGACTACGTTTTTAGATCGAGACTTTACGGTCAATAATCTGCAAGCGCAACGTGGTAAGGCAAAATATGGAATTATCCATTTAGGAACTCACGGAAAATTCTTGCAAGATCGGTCTAATGAGTCCTTTATTCAGTTTTGGGATGGGAAGCTACGCTCCAGCCAAATTCCTAGTCTAAGATTTGATCAACCTGTGATCGATATGCTGACCTTAAGTGCTTGTGAAACTGCTGTTGGCAACAATCTTGGTATAAGTGGCTTAGCGGTTGAGTCAGGGGCAAGAAGTATTCTTGCGTCTCTGTGGACAGTGTCGGATGCGGGGACAGCACCTTTGATGATTAGTTTTTACAAGGCTTTTCCTGATGCGCTTAGTAAGGCGACGGCTTTAAGAAAAGCGCAGCTTGATTTGATCAAAGGGAAGGTCAAGATTGTGAATAATCAAATTGTCGGAGTTGAAGGTTTGGCTGCGATCGCTTTGCCAAAAGGAACTGGAAATATCGATATAAGTCATCCTTTCTTTTGGTCATCTTTTATTTTGGTGGGCAATTGGCTATGAGTTACATTGCTTTACGCTCAAACCTGAACAAAGTTTTGCAAAAAGTGCTGCTTTGCAGCTTTTTTTACAAAACTTTGTTTGTGAATTCTTTCGGATCGCAAATTACTTTAATAGTTGTGTATAGTAATGCGATCGCAATCTGGGGGCTACAAGATTTATATAAGTTATCAATTTGAGGTGTGTAGGTGAATCAAAATTTGATTAGTTCAATCAAGACAAGTAGCAAGATCATAATTGTCTCGCTACCGAGCCTCATGCTTAGTTGTGTTGGATTGGCTAGCTATGCACAAGTTCCTTCAATATCTTCCCCATTAACTCGCCCCCCAGAATCTCTATCGCCAAAACTACCGACGAAGCCTGTAAGTCCGATTCTCAATCCCGCGCAATCATTACCTTCAATAAGTACACCAGACCAACTATCACCTGCATCTCAAAATGAAATATTAATTCCAGTCAAGCGAATTGATATTTTGGGCAGTTCAATTCTCACATTAGTCGAAATCGAATCACTGGTGTTGCCGCTCCAAAATAAATCGGTTACGCTCAGACAATTACAAGAAGTTGCCGATAAAATTACACAAATTTATCAAGATCGTAACTATATTACTTCTCGCGCAGTTCTTGCACCGCAGGATATTAAAGATGGTGTGGTTATAGTCCAAGTCAGAGAAGGAGCTTTGGAGCGAGTTGATGTCAAGCGATCGGGAGATGTCGTCAGCAGGTTAAATGATAGCTATATCCGCGATCGCATCCTGCAAGCAGCATCAACACCTCTCAATTTTACGAGCTTAGAAGATACTCTCCAGTTATTGCGATCGGATCCTTTAATTGGTGACATTAGAGCCAACTTAGCTACAGGCAGCCAGCAAAACCAGAGCATTTTACAGATTACATTGACCGAGGCAAAATCCTTTAGTGTCCGTCCATTTTTTGATAACTATGGCAATACCTCTACAGGGATCTATCGGGTAGGCGTGAATCTACAAGAACTTAACACCACAGGTATTGGGGACTCACTTTTCGCTGGGTATACCCGTTCTGGTAGCTCAGATATTTATCAACTGAATTATCAATATCCGATTAATCCCAAAGCTGGAACCATAAGCTTTAACTTTTCCGCAGGTCAAAGTCCTATTACTGAGAAGCCTTTCGACAGCTTGAATATTCTCACAGATTCGCAAACCTATGAGATAGCATACCGTCAACCTTTAATGCGATCGCCCCGCGAAGAGTTTGCCCTTGGAGGCAGTATTGCTTTTGAGAATAGTGGCTCCTATTTTGGTAATCGATCGTTTAATTTTCAAAATTTCAAGTTTGATGATGGGCGATCGCAGTCTAGAGTTTTACGATTTAGCCAAGATTATTTAAGCCGAGATCCAGAGGGAGCTTGGATATTACGTTCTACCCTAAATCTGGGATTAAATATTCTTGGCGCGACGATTCGCAATGATGGTTCACCTGACGGTAGATTCTTTTATTGGATTGGACAGGTGTTGAGGGTTCAACGTCTTGGTAATGATAAAGACACCTTGGCATTCTTTCGGCTTAATATGCAGTTTTCGAGAGATCAGTTGCTGTCTATTAATCGGTTTAGTATTGGTGGTCCTCAATCTATTCGCGGCTATCGCCAAAATCAACTAGCTGGGGATAGTGGGCTTCAGGCTTCGGTAGAGTTACAATTTCCCGTGGCACGAGATGAAGAAGGAGCATCCATTGTGAAGCTATTACCTTTTGTGGAAGCTGGCACAATTTGGAATTCTTCAGGTGTAAGTTCGACAACTCAGTCATTATTTGGTCTGGGCTTAGGTGCGACCTATCAACCGATGCACAATCTAACCCTGCGTCTTGACTATGGTATTCCTTTAGTAAATGTCTCTAACTCAGGCAATAACCTCCAAGATTCAGGGCTTTACTTCTCTGTAAACGCAAATTTTTAAAACCCAAAAAGAAGGTCGGGCGCAAAGCACTACCCTTATTTTGGGAACCAGTTTTTGTTGGCGCGGCAAAGCCGCGCCAACAAAAACTGGTTCCTTATGAGTTTATCTGTTGCCTTATCCATTTCCTAAACTCACGTATCAATTTGTTGTCGTCATTGGATACTGACTGTTGCAAAAATCGATTAAGAATCTCACTAGAAACCATCGGGAATGCAAGACTGAAATCGTTTTCTAAATATGCGTCGCCTTGCAATTTATAGATGCGGATACTTGAATCGCTATATTTCCATATTTCGGGTACACCTAGATCTCTATAAATTGCAAATCTACGGTTGCTAGGACTAGTAATATCCACTTCAACGACTAAATCAGGAGGAGGATCGTTCTCAAGGTCAATTTCACGACCAGTAATGCGATCGCTATTTTGAATATAAAAACAACAGTCTGGCTCTACACCTACAGCTAAGTCTTCTCGATTTAGTCTTGTCGAGCCAAATCCCCGAATGCCTAAATCTAATTCTTCTGTTAGTGCAATAACTATTCTCTCTAGGATGTAGTTGATGGTTTCATGCAATCCCAAAGGCATTTGTATTTCTAAAATTCCGTGATAATAAGCTAAATGAATGGATCGCTGGTCGCCCATATCAGTCAGCATGGCTTGGTAGGTTTGCCAACTAATATTTGGTAGTACAGCGTTATTAGCTGGTGCTGCTGCAATTTCTGGTTTGGATATGATGGATGTAATAGTCATAACGGTTTGCTACTACGATTTCATTTAAGGGCTATAAAAATTCAATATGTATTACATACTTTGTAGCACAAAATAGCAAAATGCCTCTCTAATTCAATTGAGGATCAAAAAAAAGGATTTTGAGAAATACTCAAAATCCTTTTTTTATTGTTAAATATGTTGCTTTGCAACATATTTAACAATTAGAACAAGCCTAAAGTCAAAGACTTGTCAATTGGCATAGTCGAACCAATACCCAACCAGAGAGTAACAGCAGTACCAAACAAGAATACAGCCATCGCTACAGGACGACGGAAAGGATTTTGGAACTTGTTTACATTCTCAATGAAAGGAATGAGAATCAATCCAACAGGAATCAAACTTTGGAGCAGTACGCCCAAAAGCTTGTTAGGAACAATCCGCAAAATTTGGAATGCAGGATAAAGGAACCACTCAGGCAAAATTTCCAAAGGAGTTGCAAAAGGGTTCGCAGGTTCGCCGACCATAGTGGGGTCAAGGACAGCCAAACCAGTGATCAATGCGATCGTACCAGTAATTACAACTGGGAACATGTACAACAGGTCATTGGGCCAAGCTGGTTCGCCGTAGTAGTTGTGACCCATGTTCTTTTCCAACTTTGCACGCAAAATTGGATCATTTAAATCAGGGAGCTTTTCAGTCTTTGCCATGTTATTGCTTTATTTATTGCGTTATGGTTTTCTAAAATTATCTAATAGGAAAATCACATAAGTGTTTCTAGGAAAAGAAACCTTACAAAGGACCAGAAATACCTTGTTTACGGATCATCAAGAAGTGAGCCAACATGAATACCGCAATCAACCAAGGCAATACAAAGGTATGCAAGCTGTAGAAACGGGTAAGAGTTGGTTGACCAACACTTTGACCACCGCGCAATAGCTCAACTAATGTTCCACCAACAACAGGAATTGCATCAGGTACGCCAGATACGATCTTTACTGCCCAGTATCCTACTTGATCCCAAGGTAAGGAGTAACCTGTTACACCAAAGGTAACTGTGATTACAGCAAGGATTACGCCTGTAATCCAAGTCAATTCGCGTGGTTTTTTGAAACCGCCAGTTAAATACACGCGAAAAACGTGCAAGATCATCATCAACACCATCATACTTGCTGACCAACGGTGGACAGAGCGGATCAACCAACCGAAATTAACGTCGGTCATGATGTAGCGAACTGAGTCAAATGCTTCGGTTACGGATGGCTTGTAATAAAATGTCATCGCGAAACCTGTCGCGAACTGAATCAGGAAGCAGGTGAGGGTAATGCCACCGAGACAGTAAAAAATATTGACGTGAGGAGGAACGTACTTACTAGTAACGTCCTCAGCGAGCGCCCCGACTTCAAGGCGATCGTTAAACCAATCGTAAACTTTACTCATGTAATTGAAAAACCCAAGATTGCTGAACTAGTTAACAATTTTTTGATAGCTGTAATATATTTTAATGCTTTTGACAGATGTAAGCAAACTCAAACATAGTTTTTTAACAGTTTTTTTAAATATACATAACGATTATGAACGATTTACCTGATAAATCTACAGACAAGGATAGCGATCGAGATCGCCCTGAGAGCAATAGTGTCTCGATCCGCGAAATGAATATCGATGATATTGCAACAATTTTTCACTTAGGCGAACAATTATTTACCAGTGACTTATATCCATACCTCTATCGCACATGGGACGAGTGGGAAGTAATCGGGATGTACAACACTGATTCTGAATATTGCCTAGTTGCCGAAATCGATGATCAACTTGCAGGATTCATTCTCGGCACGATCATTAATAAAGCCTCATGGAAATATGGCTATATCACTTGGCTAGGAGTAAATCCTAATTTCCAAAGGCGAGGAGTAGCCGATCGCCTAGTCGATAAAATCATTGAGCGCATGATTGAAGATAATGTGCGTTTAATGCTAGTTGATACCGATCCTGCGAACACGCCCGCTATTAATTTCTTTAACCGCAAAGGCTTCGGCAATGCCAGAGAACACGTTTTTCTATCGCTAAATCTCGCCAAACATGAATATTACGGCAGACTGATTAATTACGAACGTGATAAAGCTGAACGCAACCGTCCGCGATCACGCCGCCGCACTTAAATTTAATTTTGTTTAAAGTTTGTCTGGGGCATCAATCCATTTCTTGAGAAAAGGACTGACTTTGACTAATAACGATCGCAGTTTTGTGTAATCGTTAGTCTCATGATGAATACGTCCGAGGACAATCCCCACATGGCGATTTTGACTAGCAGCAAACTGGGCGATCGCAGACTTAGAAAAGTATGGTTTAGTTTTTTGGAAAAACAAATTAAAAGCTGTTGGTTTAAGAAGCCAGTCTCTTGCTTTTTGATTAGCCTCTTGCTCTTGGGGAGTAATGTCGCCTTCGTCAAGGTTATCTAAGTAAAATCCCTCATGCTTAAGAATGATGTGCGCCAGTTCGTGCATGAGCGTAAACCAAAACCAATCAATGCGATCATGTCTTAGTGTCAGCGCAATTACTGGATGAGCATCAACATAGAAAGCTGCACCATCTAAGTGAGTTTTGTTGAGATGAGGAACGATTACAAAGTGAATCCCTAAGCTAAGCAATAGGTCAGGAACTTTAGAGATATCTTCTTCTCGTTCAGCATAGGAAAGCAGAGTAGGAATCGCAGATTGCAGTTTGTCATGATCAAATTTGCTAACTTTTTGCGTTTTAGAGATATTTTCAACACGCTTTGCCCAAGCAATCCGAGCATTAACCTCTGATTCTTGGTCAGGATTACAACGCAGATTAGCTGCTAATTTAGGTGTTTCGTTCGGAGATGTAATGCCTAAAAATTGACATACATTTTTTTCTAGCTCTTCAATCGAATCAGATGATTGAATCCATCCACGCCTAATAATTTCTGATACAGGAGTAATACTATAGAGCTTACTTTTGCGACTTATTTCTTGTTCTGCTGTTTCTTTTTGGGCAAGATGTAGACGGTAGTTTGCTTCTAAGTTAGTCCAAAATTGAGCGGAAGTCCCAAAAGCAGCAGACAATTCTATAGCAGTTTCAGGAGTTATTTGCTTTGTCCCCTTAACAATTTCATTAATAGCTTGAGCAGGTCTGTCTATAATTTCGGCTAAATCTTTTTGTGTCCATCCCCGCGCATCTATTTCTTCGCTCAAAATAGTACCAGGAGGGGGAACTCTTGCTGGTTTTAATTGTTTAATCATAGTTTTGCACCTTTTACTTGTAGTGATCGCTAATTTCTAGAACTTGTATATACTTACCTTGCTTATCTTCTTCAATTGTCAAAATTAGTCGCCATTGCTTATTGAGGCGCATTGAGTATTTACCTTTTTTATCTCCCACCAATTTTTCTAATCGCCTACTTTTTGGCTCACGTAAATCCTGTTCATTTGATGCCGCAACTATTCGAGACATAACATTAAAAAAAGCATCAACCACGCCTGCTTCATACTTATCTTCTCCTTTTAGTTCAGTATATAAAGCCTCAAGCTTTTTACTTTTAAATAAGAGTCGCATAATTGACCTGATATAAATATTTGTGGTCAATCATAGCAGTTGATTCATCTATAGGGTGAATAGCATAACGACTACATTACTATTTTTAAAATAAAAATGATGTATCACTTAGATACCGACTAAATTAAATACAGGTTCAATCACTACGGATAGAGTCTAGAGTGTTTATATAACTCTTGCCAACTCTAAATATATTTGTAAAGTTTTGTGAAGCTTTTTCTATTGTCAGTTGATTTACGATACAGATTTATAATTTTCAGATTTTATTGTTCTCGAGAATAAATTAAGGATAATGAAAAAATACAGGAATACAAGCAGGATATCAATAGAGATAAAATTATCCAGATTGCAGAATCAACACAATTAATTTTTAGCCATTTTTAGTAATTCATTGATATCTTGTTCGTGATTGGGGGAATACTGAAATTTAGAAGCACAGACAACGTACTCTTGATACACTAAACACGCTAAAAATCACATGACTTCAGATTCTCCAAATGACGATAACAACAATCTGATACAAACAACACTTGAATGGATTACTAGCTCTGGAATTAATGGTATGGGAATTTTGCCTTCTGCAAAGCAGGTGGCAGAAGACCACTTTAATAAGTCAGCTAGTATTGATGATGCTATTAACTCGATTATTGCTTGGAGGACAACCTATGCTGCTGGGACAGGTTTTATTACTGGTCTAGGTGGTATTGCTGCAATGCCCATTGCCATCCCCGCAGGTTTAGCTGCGTCCTATGCACTTGGATCAAATACCGCCGCCGCAATTGCATATCTTCGAGGATATGACATTCATTCTGAACAAGTAAGAACAATGATTCTGTTATGTCTGATTGGTGAAGCAGGCGAAGGAGTTCTCAAAACCGCAGGAATTGCAATTGGAACAAAAATAACTCAAAAACTGATTAAACAGATACCTGGAAAGGTTTTGATTGAAATTAATAAAAAGATTGGTTTCCGACTAATTACCAAGGCTGGCGAAAAAGGAGTGATCAATCTTATGAAATTAGTGCCACTGGTTGGAGGTATTGTTGGCGGATCATTTGACGGGATATTTGTTAATACCTGTGGAAAAAATGCTAAGAGAGTATTCCATCAAGAGTCCGATATTTAATGGAAATCTAAACTAAAATAGAGCGCAATCTATATGATCATCGCGATCGCTGATCATATAGATTGCCTTGCCAATCAAATAGATGCACCTCAGCAGCGTGGCGATCTGTAAGTACTTAAATATATTTAAAGAGTTGCAACGATTTTTGTTAGACTAGGAAAAGTGTTTGAAGGCAATTGACAATAAATCTTCCAAACTACATCTAAAAACTACTCACCCAATCTTTTGTCTCGGAGATAACCACACTATGGCTCGGATGTACTACGACACGGACGCAAATCTTGAATTTCTAGCAGGTAAGACAGTTGCAATTATCGGCTATGGTTCTCAGGGTCACGCCCATGCCCTTAACCTAAAAGAAAGCGGCGTGGATGTCATCGTGGGGTTATATCAAGGCAGTCCCTCATGGCAAAAAGCAGAATCTGAAGGTTTAACAGTTAAAACTGTTGCAGACGCATCGGCTGCTGCTGACCTAATTATGATTTTATTGCCTGACGAAACTCAAAAAGCAATCTACGCTACCGAAATTGCACCTAACCTCAAAGCTGGAGATACCCTAGCTTTCGCCCATGGTTTTAACATTCACTTCGGGCAAGTTGTGCCTCCTGCGGATGTCGATGTGATCATGGTTGCTCCTAAAGGTCCTGGACACTTGGTGCGTCGCACATATACCCAAGGTCAAGGAGTTCCTGCTTTGTTTGCTGTGTATCAGGATGCCACAGGACAAGCACGCGATCGCGCGATGGCATATGCCAAGGGTATCGGCGGTACACGCGGCGGTGTTCTCGAAACGACTTTCCGTGAAGAAACTGAAACCGATCTATTCGGCGAACAAGCAGTACTTTGCGGCGGATTGTGTGCGCTGATCAAGGCAGGCTTTGAGACCCTTGTAGAAGCTGGCTATCAGCCCGAACTCGCCTATTTTGAGTGCCTACATGAAGTGAAGCTGATCGTGGACTTGGTGGTTGAAGGCGGTATGTCGAATATGCGCTATAGCATCTCGAATACGGCTGAATATGGTGATTACACCCGTGGTCCTCGCGTAGTTAATGAGCAGACTAAGGTCGAAATGAAGAAAATTCTTTCGGAAATTCAATCTGGTCAATTTGCCCGTGAGTTTGTTCTTGAAAATCAAGCTGGCAAACCTGGATTCACCGCAATGCGTCGCCAAGAAGCAGAGCACCAGATTGAGTCAGTTGGCAAAGATCTCCGAGCAATGTTTAGCTGGTTGAAGAAAATCTAAGCAAATAGTTCAAGATCCGCTCAAATATTGCTGAATATTAAGATAAAAAAGCGGCGCTTCGCGCCGCTTTTTTAGTTGTTTGTTACCGTAGAAGCTGGCATATTATTGGGGGAATTTGGCTGTTTTTTAATTTGCATATAAGCCTCAACAGTTTTCACTGCCAGAGGGGCTGCAACTGCACTACCACCACCACCACCTGCATTCTCTGCAAATACAGTTACGACAATTTCAGGTTTTTCATAGGGTGCATATACAGTAAACCATGCATGATTAAGACGAGGAGGATCTTGGGCGGTGCCAGACTTACCTGCCATCGCTATTTCTGAAGAATTTAGAGATGCAGCAGTACCGAACTCAAATACAGATCTTAAAGCCTTTTGCAAGGCTGCCAAATTTGATGGCGCTATATTCAGAGATTGTCGCCATTCCCTTGCATCATTATCGTCCAATAGCAAATGGGGTCTAATTTTAAATCCACCATTAGCAACAGTAGCAGTCATCATCGAAACTTGAACAAGATTAGCCTGCACATCACCCTGTCCAATCGACATATTCAGAGTATTGCCGACATACCAAGGTTCGCCAATTACCCGCTTTTTCCACTCTTCGTCTGGAACTGTACCTTTGGTTTCTTCCTCTTTTATTTCAATGCCTGAATATTCACCATAACCAAATTTATGCGACCACGAAGCAAGGTCTTTCTCACCCACGCGCATACCTACCTGTCCAAAGAAAGTATTGCTGCTGAATGCCATCGCATCATAAAAGCCAATTGTGCCAAACCCCGCTTTGTTATGATCCCAAAATTGAAAACCACCCACATCAAGATAGGGGTAGGTCGCAAGGACATCATTTATACCAAATTTGTTGGTTTCTAAACCAGCGGTCATGGTTACGACCTTAAAGGTACTAGCTGGAGGATATACCTGCAAGACTCGATTTACAAAAGGATGGTCTTTTTCTTGTAAGCGTTTCCACGTTGCGTCAGAAATCTTGCCCGAAAACAGATTTGGATCAAAGGCGGGATGACTAACCATGGCGAGTATTTCCCCATTATTAGGATCCATCGCGATAATCCCGCCTTGCTGCTCGCCTAAAATCTTTTCTACAGCTTTTTCTAAATCTGCGTCAAGTGTCATTTTGACGGCATTACCCGCTTTAGGTGGTTTCTGACCTAAAATTCGCAGCACCTTACCAAAAGCATCGACTTCTACCTGTTGTCCGCCCCATTCACCACGCAGTTGATTTTCAAAGGCATATTCCACTCCGGCTTTCCCAATTACATCCCCAGGCCGATAACCTTTTTCGCGTAACTTGGGTAATTCTTCGGCAGTTAGTTCTCCTGTATAGCCCAACACATGAGCTGCGACATCACCATTGGGATAATAGCGTACGGCTTCTGGCTCAACTTTTACACCTGGTAATTCGAGGCTGTGCTCGGAGAGAACAGTCACAAGTTTGGGGCTAATCGATGTAGAAACTCGCACTAGGCTTGGAGAGTTATAACCTTCCTGTTCTAGCTTATCGGTAATCGTCTGAGCTGAAACGCCAATTAATCCAGCTAAACGATTAATAATTGGCTGCCATTTGTCCTTAGATTGAGCGATCGGCCATAGATAAATTACATGCGCTAAGCGGCTTGAAGCTAAAATATTACCTTTTCGATCAAACAGCCGACCTCTTTCAGGGGGTTTGGCAATTAATCTGATCCGATTATTCTCAGCAAGTTGTTGATTTCGATCGCCTTCAATCAATTGCAAGTAAAAAAGTCGTCCACCTAAAATCCCGATTAGCACCAATACGCTTAGCAAAAATAAAATAGCCGCCCTCATCCCTTTTCCCATCGTGCGGGTGTTTTCGGTGGGATTAAAAGGTGAAATTTGTCGTTGCGTAAAAGTCATATTGCTTAGGAAAGATTTTTAAAAAGATTTTTTCGCTAGAATAATAGATAGATCTATTGTATGGCGATCGTGAATTTAATTAATTCCATTGCAAGTTTAGTGGACATTTTCGCTGTTCTCAAAGCACAAAAGCAAGCTACTGCCGTCTTTCAGAGGAGTTAAAAGTCCGTGATTGTGACACCTGTGCGTCCTGTAGGGCGAAAGTGGAGAAATCTTAGTTTTACTTCAACCCTCTATCTTGCCCCAGTACTAGACCTGTTGCTTGACGAAGTACCGTCAGAATGGCAGCCAGAATTACGTTTGGGTTTGCAAGAAGCATTAGTCAATGCAGTAAAGCATGGAAATTCCCTCGATCCATGCAAGCAAATCACCGTTAAATTTTCGATAGTTTCGCAATCTTATTGGTGGGAGATCACTGATCAGGGTAAAGATATGCAATCCTCTGGTGGATCAAAAGATGATCCCACTCCATGTCATGACTTGGAATGTGGCAGAGGATTCTATATATTACGCAAGATTTTTGAGCATGTGCATTGGGATATGGGTACACATCGTTTGACTTTGTGCAAGCGAATTGATCGATTAAGTAAACCGATAATTTTTTAGGTTTACTTAATCGATCAATTATCAATTATCAATATTTAGAATTAGGAGAAGGCGAAACATTCTCCTAATAGTTTTTTTACTACTTTATTACTGTATTTAATTAGCTAATTGCCAATGATAAATATCAGAATTTGTTTTCCTAAAGACAAAATCGTATATTTAATAACATAAAGTTTAAGATAAGGTTATGCAGATGTCGATAACTTCTTTAGCTAGGGCGAAATTAAACCTATGACTCCGATGACTTTATTAGCTGAAGCTCCAGTAGAACGTTTAGGTCATCCGATTGATGATGAAATAGCTTGTGTAAACGTGCGGGAATGTAATGCGGTAGTAGATGCATGGATCCCAGACTGGCTGAGAAGTAGTTGGGAGAAATCGCAAAGGGGTGAAATTTTAGATAATGAAGATGTTGTTGGTCGAGCTTTAGATTTTGCCTATAAACTCCATGATGGACAATGCCGTGCATCGGGAGAGCCTTATATATTACATCCGATCGCAGTTGCGGCAATCCTGAAAGATTTAGGTGGAAGTAATGCGATGATCGCCGCAGGTTTTTTACATGATGTGGTGGAAGATACAGATGTATCCTGTGATCAGATCGAAGAAATGTTTGGGAAAGAAGTACGACAATTGGTTGAAGGAGTAACCAAATTATCGAAACTGAGTTTTGAAAGTAAAACTGAAAGTCAAGCTGAAAACTTTCGCCGCATGTTTCTGGCGATGGCGCAAGATATTCGCGTGATTATTGTGAAGCTTGCCGATCGCCTACATAATATGCGAACGCTGGAACATTTGCGACCTGAGAAACAAGTATTAATTTCTAGAGAAACGAGAGAGATCTTTGCGCCTTTGGCTAATCGTCTGGGGTTAGGGCAAATCAAATGGGAATTGGAAGACATTGCTTTTAAATATATTGAGCCAGATCAGTATCAAACGATGGTGTCTCTGGTTGCCGAGACCCATGAGGATCGCCACGAACAGTTGACGGAGGTGACAAGGGTATTAGCTGATCGGCTGGAATCAATGGGCATTGATGATTTTGAAATTAGTGGTAGACCAAAGCATCTGTATGGCATCTACCGCAAAATGGAGCGCCAGAAGAAACAATATAACGAGATTTATGACATCCAAGCCGTTAGAGTAATCGTCAATACCAAAGAAGAATGCTATCGGGTTCTTGCGGTTGTCCATGACTATTTCTGTCCGATTCCTGGTCGTTTTAAAGACTACATTGGTTTACCCAAACCAAACCGCTATCAATCGCTGCATACGGCGGTAATTGGACCAAAAGGACAACCTGTGGAAGTGCAGATTCGCACATGGGAAATGCATCATATCGCTGATTATGGCATTGCAGCGCATTGGAAATATAAAGAGAGTAATTCGACTAGCAAGCCACTTAAGGGGGATGATCAAAAATTTACTTGGCTGCGTCAGTTGGTGGAATGGCAGCGCGAATTGAAAGATCCTCAGGAATATCTTGATAGCGTCAAGGAAGATTTATTTGATAGTGAAGTTTATGTCTTTAGTCCTAAGGGCGATGTGTATTGCTTGCCTCGAGGCTCGACACCTGTAGACTTTGCCTATCGCGTGCACACTGAAGTTGGCAATCATTGCTCTGGTGCATTGGTAAATAATGTGATGGTTCCTTTGCAACGTCCGCTTAAACATGGCGATATTGTCACAATTCTCACCCAAAACAATGCCCACCCCAGTACCGATTGGATTAATTTTGTTGCTACTAATTCGGCAAAAAGTAGAATTCGGCAATGGTTTAAGCGATCGCGCCGTGATGAAAATCTTGCATTAGGTCGCAGTGCCTTAGAAAGAGAACTAGGCAAAAATGGATTGGAAGCATTGCTCAAATCTGACCAAATGCAAAAACTTGCTGAACGCTGTAATTATCACAATGTTGAGGATCTAATTGCAGGTATTGGCTACGGTGAAACTTCAGTTAATTCTGTAGTTAATAAACTGCGTGAAAATCAACACAATGATCGTTACTTCAATCCTCAAAAGTATGAAGCACGCCATGAAAGCCCCCATCATAGTAACAACTCTAAGTCGCCAATTTTAGGGCTAGAGGGTATGGTTTACTCGATCGCAGGTTGTTGCGCTCCACTTCCAGGAGAACCGATCACAGGTGTCGTCGCGTTAGGTAGTAATCGAGGCATCACGATTCATCGTCATGATTGCATTAATTTAGCGAATATCCCTAGCGATCGCCTGTTGCATGTAGGTTGGAATCAGCAAAAGGATAATGATCAAGTTCAAACCTATCCCATTGATATTCGGGTGGAAACAATTGATCGTGTAGGAGTACTGAGAGATATTTTGACTCGTCTATCGGATAACAAAATTAATGTCCGTAAGGCAAATGTGCAAACTAAAAAAGGTAAGGCAGCAATTATTGATTTGAGTATTGATATTAGCGATCGCCACCAATTTGATCGGGTTTGCAATCAAATCAATAAAATGTGTGACACGCTCTCTGTTTCGCGCCTTGTCTCTGAGTAATTTAAAAAACTTCTTTTCCCTTGGGGAAAAGAAGTTTTTTCATTTGTTCTGAATGCCAGATCGCCACAGGGCAAGTCCGCCAATCAGACCTAAATCATTAGAAACGATCGCAACTTTGTCAGACAAATTTGGCGGTAAAGCCAACTTCACTAAGCGAGCATTGCCACCGCCGATATAAAGTTTGTCGTAGTTAAATAATTTATAGAGCGTAGCGATCGCCTCTAGCAACCTCATATTCCATACTTCAATACCCACATGCTCTAAGGCTGTCTGCCCTAAACAATCTTCATAAGTATTGCGATTACACCAAATATGTTGACCAAGTTCCAGATTTGGCAGCAGCTCACCATTGAGAAATAGTGATGACCCAAAGCCAGTTCCTAGGGTAATTACTAACTCTACGCCTTGACCTGAGATTGCCCCACATCCCTGCACATCAGCATCATTAGCAATTCTAATAGGTTTATCTAATTTATTTTGCAAAACCTGAGCTAATGGAAAGCCGTCCCAGTCAGGATGTAAATTAATCGCGCCTCTTGTGACCCCATTTTCGACAACACTAGGAAAACCAATCGAAATACGATCATATTCACCCAGTTTTGTACTCAAGTCGATTAATGTTGCCACGATGGCATCAGGAGTGGCGGGATGGGGTGTATGAATAAGTGATCTTGCTGAGGCGTTAGTACCATCATCTTGCAATATGATTGCCTTGATACTACTGCCACCCACATCAATCGCTAATGTTAACAAACTCACAGTATGTAGACTTCTGATAGTAGATAATAGAATTGATTAAAGCCAGATTTTATCAAAATCAATTTTGATATTTTTAGCGTCTGAAGCGCTAAAAATATCAAAATTGATTTCATAATTAGAATTGCTGGTAATTTTTCGTTGAAGTAGGTAAAAGAGGAATTAGGACAATGGCTACAGCATTAATGCTAAGAGCGCCATCAGATATTCTTAGTAAAGCACAAGATAACTCGCGCTTAGAGGTTACAAGCCTCTCCAATTGGCATCTGAGCTTAGTCTTTCGGTTCAACTAATCGAGAATTTCCTAAATGGAAAAATCGTCCGTTAATGCGTCAATGCGATCGCCTCAGAATAATTGATATTAATATGCCACTTTATTTGCATGATATATATGCAGAGGCTAATATTTTCACTGTTTTGCCGAGTAGTCAAAGTATTGATCTAGCTGAAGCTTTTGCAAATGTATCTCCAGAGCAATATGATCGCTTTTATTTAGCCAAAATTCGTCCATCGACAATTCCAGCAAATCATGCTATGGAGGAATCCCAACAAATTTTGCTAGTGGGTGGTTTAGGCTCTGGGAAGACAACATTGCTTAAATATTGGACAATAGCTTGCATCTCAGACAAAATTCTGCCCGAATATTTGCCTATTTTTTTGCCACTGCGATCGCTTGTTTCTCTAAATGATATCGGTAATCCATTTATATGGTTAAAGCATCAAATTATTAACTACGGTTTGTTAGATGAATTTTTTGATGACAAAGGATTAGAACAATTATTAAATCAAGGACAATTTTTATTGCTGTGGGATGGTTTAGATGACCTACCAGAAATTTATCACGCAGAAATTACCCAAAAAATATCTAGCTTTAGCGATCTCTATCCTAAGAATCGGGCAGTTATGGGTATAGACAATACGATGGAAACTGAGGTTGACATAGATTACACGATTAATCTAGCTCTAAATCTTGACTTGGCTTTATATTTTGCTAATCACCCTGTTATAGAGCTTGCTTGTGCACTTGAGCCAGATCTCCATAGAGGATTACAGTTTTTACGGCAGAAATTTCCTGATCCTCATAAAAGCAGAGAAAATTTTATGAAGTGGTGGCAAGCTAAAGGACTAGATTGGTCTAAAAAATTACGAAACCTAATCGTTCAGCACCGTAAAAGTTCGCAAGAATGGCGATTTAACGAAAACCAACTTAATTTGTTGCGTACATATCATGATGCCAATAAGCTTTTGATTGAATGTCTAAATAATGCTGAATATGTCAGCCCATTAGTCAAGAGTCAAATCGAGTCTACATTACTTCTACCCCAAGGCGAGTACAGTATATTGCAGTATTAAACAAAGAGTATCAGCGCTTTGCGCCGATACTCTTTGTTTTTATGCGCCACTCAAAACCCAAATAAATCCACAAATGATATGGGACTGCTATATTCAAAAGCAGAAACTGCATAAAGTGTAGTTTCTGCTTTTGTAGTTTTGTAATAGCGGTTGCTATACTTTATGCATTGCTTTAAAGAGATATATCCCCTGTGCTAGAAGTTCGCAAAATCTGTAAATCTTATGGGAAGAAGCAAGTTTTACAGAACTTAAGTTTTGCTATCCAGCCTGGAGAAGTCTATGGATTACTCGGTCCAAACGGGGCCGGCAAGACCACTACGATTAGTATTTTGTGTGGTTTGATCCAATCCGATCGCGGTCTTGTCACAATGAATGGTCAAAATGCGTCCAGCTTAACCCGATCGCTAATTGGTGTTGCCCCACAAGAAAATATTTTTTATAAGAGTCTAACTTGTGAAGAGAACTTGCGATTTTTTGGACAGCTCTACGGGCTAAGTAATGAAGTTTGTCGGAAACAAGCTCAATATTGTTTGGATTTAGTGGGGCTAGGCGATCGCGCAAAAAGTATTGCGGATAGTCTCAGTGGTGGAATGCAACGTCGTCTAAGTATGGCGATCGCCCTTGTGCATCAGCCGCAATTAGTTGTCCTCGATGAACCAACCACAGGGCTAGATATTGAAGCTCGTTATGAAGTTTGGGAATTGATTCGTAAACTCAGAAGTCAAGATACAGCGATTTTGTTGACTACGCATATGCTAGAAGAGGCAGAACGTCTTTGTCAGCGGATTGGTATTATTAAACAGGGGAGTTTGCTCGCTGAAGGGAGCCTCGAAGAACTTCGTAAACATATCCCTGCTCTAGAAATTGCGATTATTTGCACACCCACTGAAGATTTAGCGATCGCTAGAGCGATCGAGTTGGGCTTTACCTATCGCTACTATGGGCGAGATTTAGCTTTTTGGCTTCCTAGAGTAATGGAACTAAAAGAAATTCTAGAATATTTTGAAGGTATCCCAATTGACTCGATTATGCGTCAACCCGTCCGTCTTGAAAATATCTATGTAGAAGTCACCCAAGGCTCTAAATAATACCAAAACAAAAAATGGCTCCGCCATTTTTTGTTTTTACAGCAATTGCCGATCAAACGAGCCACAAGATAAATTTTGAAAGCGTTGCTTTGCAACGCTTTCAAAATTTATCTTGGTTTGGGTTTGAGCGCAAAGCGCTGTAAAACCCTTACAGGGTTTGGTTCTTAATTCACGAAAGTGTAGCCATACTTTCGTGAATTGGTATAAAAACAGTAGATGGGGCAATGCCCACCTTACGAATTCAAGTTAAAGGCAATCAACGCCTTTAGCTTGATATGCTTTGAGCATGGATAAAAACAGCCTTAGAAAAAGCCAATAAGTTTTGTTGAATTTGCAAAGAATCTGATGCTACAAGCCGATCAAGAGATGTGTAATATGTCCCAGCTAGTTTGGGGCGGCTGCGTTTAAGGATGCGATCGCCGTCAGTCCCTATAGAATATGTCCCAGCTAGTTTGGGGCGGCTACCCGCTTTGGTTGTCCATAAACCATTGGCTAAACTCGCTCTAATCTCGACCGTTATATGATTATTATCTGGTATCGTAAAGCGATCAGAAATGCCATGAAAAGCCTGAATCTGAGTTTTTGCATCCCCCTTAATCCAAATAGTCGCCACAAGATAGGGACTCACAGCTTGGAGATCGTTGTGACTCACGGATCTGGCTGCATAAATATACAGCAATTGCAACCAAGGTAGAGGGTAAATGATCTCTAAAGCACTATAACCACTAGGCTTAGCGTTGATCTCCATTGCTTGGAAATAAGCGATTGTTTGCGCCCATTGCTGACTAAAAGTTTCTGCTACATCAGGATTAAGAAACAAATTACTCCATTCACTATGCTGCCAAGGTTGCATATCCATGAAATGCATATATTCAGCAAACTCATGGGCAAGGCGTTCTTGCTTTTGAGCTACCAAAGCATATATGTCTTGCCAACAAAAATATGGCATCGATGAATTCGTATCATCATATGGCTGAAGATAATATTGCTTTGCCAAAACTCCAGCTAATATCTCAGGTTCGATTAGACAATAACTATTGCTAATCACGGCTATATAAGTCTTCTTAGTCTGAGACTTAGCCAAAATTAATAATGAATCTAAAGATAGCTTGTTTAGCTGACTCTCCAAGCGATGATCACAGATAATGTCAAAATCTTTACATTCCAAAAGTAAGTCAGGCTCGATGCTTGACGCAAAAAAAGGATGACTAACAGATTTAACAAAGGTTGAACTTGGCTTGCCCGATCGCTGTGTTAAAAAGTCTACGAAATCTTGACCTAAGTCTGGAATGTTTTCTAGCAAATATTCCCAAGAAGCAGCAAAACGCTCCTTCTTGTCTAGGTTTGGTGGCAGCAAAAAAATGTTACTCATAGCTGGGCGCTATCTAGCCTTGTTTGATTACATTGTATAGGTTATCTATTGACACATACCTATTAGCGGACTAACTATTTTTATCTTTCTTCTAAATAAGTAGACACGCTTAATTTATTACACCCCCAAACCTTTAAGGTTGCGCCCCTGTGAGCCGCAACCTTAAGGGTTTCACTTATTCTGCACAGGGACTTATGCCAATTCACGAAAGTGCCACACTTTACGTGAACCAAAAAGACAGACACAGTAAGGGTTTTTAAATTAAGAAATGGCTACGCCATTTCTTAATTTGGTATTAGGTAGGTGAATCCTTGTGATTCAAGAATTGAAGGTGTGGGGTAGGAATTGTGTAGACATCAAGATTATCCTCATTTTTAAATTAACCCGAACTGACGTTAAAATAATGTTTTAAAGCATGAACTTTGCAGCTTTGATCGGCAGCTATGGTAGAAGTATTGACTAATGAATCCCAGACTCAGATTATTCAGAGCAACGCCATTGTGGCGGATGGTTTGAGCAAGACTTATCGTACTGGCTTTTGGTTAAATCAAAAAATTAGTTCTTTACAGGATTTTTCATTAACCATTCGCCAAGGCGAAACCTTTGGTGTGTTAGGACCTAATGGAGCAGGCAAAACCACATTATTAAAGATTTTGTTGGGTATTGTGAAGCCCACATCAGGAACTGGTGAAATTTTAGGATATCCTCTAGGCGATCGCACTGCTAAGCAGTCCATCGGTTATTTACCTGAAAATGCTTATTACTACGACTATTTGACTGGCTGGGAATTGCTCGATTTTATTGGCAGTTTGTTTGGGGTTGCGCCGACGTTACGCCGCCAGCGCATTGCCGATCTGCTAGATCTTGTTGGTTTGTCACAGTCAGTAGCCCGAAAAAAACAATTGCGCCAATATTCTAAAGGTATGGTGCAAAGAATTGGTGTAGCACAAGCTCTAATCAATGATCCCGAAATTGTGTTTCTTGATGAGCCGATGTCTGGACTTGATCCTGTTGGGCGATATCAGGTACGTGAAATTATTTTGATGCTCAAGAATCAGGGTAAAACTGTATTTTTTAACAGCCATATTTTGTCTGATGTGGAGCTGATCTGCGATCGCATTGGCATTCTCAATAAAGGCGAACTTGTGGCGATGGGAACTTTAAATGAGTTGTTGGGGACAGAGCAGTCCTATCAAGTCAGCGGTCATGGTGGCTCTGAGTCAGAGTTACAACCTTGGTTGGAGCATTTAATTTTCCAAAATGATACTTGGCATGGTCAATTAGCTAAGGATTTGCCTGAGTTTTTGACCTATATTGCTAGTATTGGAGCAAAGGCGATCGCGATCGAGCTAGCCCGCCAAACGCTCGAAGAATTTTTTATCGATCAAATAAAAGCTTCGCGCCATAAAGACTAAGTTCTAGTTCAATTGAGAACTCTTACAGCGCTTTGATCTCAAAAACAAACCAGAAAACTTTTTGAAAGCGTTGCTTCGCAACGCTTTCAAAAAGTTTTCTGGTTTGTTTGATCTACAGCAATTGCCATTCTTGTTAGGACATAAAACCCAAATAGTGAGAGGCGGCGCAAAGCGTCGCCTCTCACTATTTGGGTTTTGATTTGTCTTGATAAAAGTGTCTAAAGCTATACAATGAGAATTGCTGGAATAATCAAAATAGCGATCGCAACATACATGATTTCGCTTATGATAGAAAGGTTGTCAAAAATTTTCTAACTAGAAAATAATCATATTTAATATAGGGATCACGTCATGGCAGTACCCAAGAAGAAAACTTCTAAATCTAAGAGAGATAGCCGCAAAGCAGTATGGAAGAGGAAAGCCGCAGTTCATGCTCAAAGAGCTATTTCTTTAGGTAAGTCCATCCTCTCAGGCAAAAATGATGGTTTTGTCTATCCAATGGCTGAAGAGGCTGAAACAGAAGAGTAATCTAAAAAAAGCGAGCTAAGCTCGCTTTTTTTGCTTTAACTCCATTGCGTGGCTAATCGCCATGCTTGATAACCAATTCCGAGTCCAATTAAACAAGGGCTTGTCAATATGCTGATCACTATCCACAACTTGCGTTGTTTAATCAAAATATCGCCAACAAAGGCGATTGCGGTTAAACCCACCCAAGAAATGATCGCAAACATCATAAGATAAAACTTCAAGCGCACTAAAAAAAATAAACCACCAATAACTAAAAAACCACTGATCAAATAGCTCCACTTCATCAGAGCATAGTCAGCAAATGCGGAAATAATTGGCAATAATCCGATGATTACGAAGCCTGCGATCGCTAAATCACGTCGGGCTGGGATGGTTAGCAAGACTGAAAGGAAATATCCCATACAGCTATAGCTAATCAAGATGATTGCTAGCCATAGCCAGAGAAAATGGATTTTTTTGAAGGATAATTTTGGTTTGGGTAACTTAAATTTGGGTAAGTTAAGTCTGGGCAAACTAAGTCTGGGCAAACTAGATCTAGATTGCCCAGACTTATTGGAGATTAGAGTTTTTAATGTATTTGGTTTTGATGGATCAAATTGAGACTGCTCAGAATCACGTTTTGATTGATCCTCAACAGTTTGTTGATTATCTGAATCATCAGTATCTGCCATAATTTCATCCTTAAAGATAAGGGCTTACAAAGCACATCTCATCTCTTAAAAGCCATTTAATACCAATTCACAAAAGTGTAAATACTTATGTGAATTAAAAACCAAACCCTTACAGGGTTTTGAAAAACACAAAATGGCTACGCCATTTTGTGTTTTGGTATAAGAACTCACAGCCCCTTTTTAAGAAACCATTTAAGAATTACTTTCTGCGGTCAAAATTCCTAAGAGATCCCCCTCAATCCCCCTTTTTAAGGGGGATTGAGGGGGGGGTAGACAACTCTTAAATGGTTTCTAAAAAAGGAATTAAGAGGGATTTCTCAGCATTGCTCACCGAAGTTAATTCTTAAATGATTTCTTAGAGAGAATTTTCTGAAGCAACAATCATTGAGCCAACACCACTATTAGTGAAAATTTCCAACAACAGTGAATGGGGGACACGACCATCAACAATATGTGCTGCTTTCACCCCTTGAGCTAGCGATCGCACACAGCACTGTACTTTGGGAATCATGCCACCACTGACGACATTACTATTCATCAATTCTCTCGCCTTGCTGATTGTCAAACTACGATAGAGAGTGCTGGGATCTTTATAATCATGCAAAATACCTGCAATGTCCGTAAGTAAGATTAATTTTTCAGCATTTAAGGCTGCGGCAAGTTCACCTGCAACGGTATCAGCATTGATGTTGTAGGACTGACCTGTCTCATCGGTTGCTACGCTGGATACAACAGGAATATGTCCTGCTTCGAGTAGGGTAGAAAGTAGACCGATATTAATGCCACTAACTTCGCCGACAAAGCCGATCGCATCATTTCCCTGAGGACGAGCCCGAATCAAGTTGCCATCTTTCCCGCACAGCCCCACACCAGAGCCACCAGCAAGATTAATCATTTCGACAATCTGCTTATTGACGCGCCCTACTAAGACCATTTCTACTACTTCCATTGTCTCAGCATCGGTGACGCGCAAACCATCGATAAACTGAGGTTTGATGTTGAGCTTCGTTAGCCATGTATTGATCTCTGGCCCACCGCCATGAACTAATACGGGGCGCAGTCCCATAAATGACATCGTCACGACATCTCGGATCACGTCCTGTCGCAGGTTTTCTTCTTTCATCGCCGCCCCGCCGTACTTTACGACAATGGTACGCCCTGAAAATTCCTGCATATAAGGCAGGGCTTCACTTAGAACCTGAACGCGATCGCTGTCTGTTAGCATGTAACGCCTCAACTAATCTTAAAAAATACTTTGATTAACCTTACAGCCTCAATTACCCTAATAGATGAGCTAATTAGGGCTTTTATTAATATTTGATGACTTTTGCGAAACCGCATACATTATTGAGATAGCGCAAAGCGCCCCTCAATGAGGCTAAACACCTGCGATCGCCATTTCAAAAGCTTGGCAAACTGAAGGAATCGAAAATTTAGCTTGGGCTTGGATATAGGCAGTCTCGACTATTCTCTGAGTAGCTGCAAGATCGCTAAAAATTTCTTGCACAGCATCAGCGAGTAATTGTGGATCATTTGGTGGAATCAGTAGACCTGTAATCCCATTTTCAATAATTTCGCTAGTACCACCGCCAATAGTAGCGATCGCAGGACGTTTTGATAATTGAGCCTCCACGATTACTCTCCCAAAGGGTTCGGGAGCAGTCGAACAATGGGCGATCGCATCACAAGCTTTCATCAATTTAGGAATATCATCACGAAAGCCAAGCCAATGTACGCGCCCTTTTAAACTTTCTTGTTCAGCAATATTTTTTAATTTATCGGTATATTCAGCTTCGCCAAAAAGAGCATCACCAACTAACAACACATGTACATCAGGGATTTTACTAGCGGCTTCCAGCAAAATATGTTGTCCTTTCCAATAAGACAAACGACTAAACATGCCAATCAAATTGCGATCGCGGGGAATCCCTAGTTCCTCACGTAAGGTCTTTTGATTGTCATTAATTTGATCAAATTTTTCGACGTTAAAGCCGTTATAAACCGTGCGGAGTAATTGTCGTTTACCACCTACGGCAAGAAAAGCTTCTCCCGTAGCTTGGGAGTTAACAATTACTCGCGTGGCAAACCAATTTGCCAAAGTAACCGCGATGCGACGATTAGTGGAGCTAAAAATATCAGAGGTTAAAATATCGTGCAAGTGCCAAACCACAGGCGCACCGCCAAATAATCTGGCGATCGCGGATACCACAAACCCTTTCTGTTTATTGGCATGAATCAAGTCAAAATCTTTGCTTTTTTCTGCTATCAGCTTACCCAATCGCCATAAATCTCCGATGGATTTGAGCGAAGCCAATCCACTTGATACTTTCACTTCCGCTAGAGATCGCGCGGCTGCTAAAACTTCAACCTTTACGCCCAGCTCTTCCAGTCGTGTTTTTAAAACACCGTCAGTTAGAAGTACTACCTCACTACTATCGCAATAAGCATGGGCAAAGTCTAATAGGCATAGCTCCCCACCACCCAAGACTGCGGTGTAACTAACAAACAAAATTCTTTTTTTATCCATGTCTGGCGGTGTAGTCAACTTTGGGGAATAGGTGCTTTACATATCATAAATTTTGCAGCCATCCGAGTAAAATGACTATTAAGGAATTGAGTTTATACCTGTGGGCAGTGCTACTCGTCGAGGTGAAGAAAAGGGGACATCCTTTGAGCCTGATGAATCTTATTTATTTGGGTGAAAAGAAAGCTAATCCTGATCTAGCGATCGAGGTGATTTTAGCTAGCGGCAGCTTAGAAAAGCTAGAGAAATATCGTCGCTTTGAGATTCCTGAGGTCTGGCTTTGGGAAAATAATCAACTGCAAGTGTATGCTTTCATTTCTTCGGAATACCATCTTGTCCCCCGTAGCCAACTTTTACCTGATCTCGATATTGCTCTATTAGTGAGTTGTGTGCAGATGCCATCACGTTTAGAAGCAATGAGAGCTTTTCGGCATGGACTACACTATGAGTGATTTTTATTTTGCATTCTCTTCTAAACATTCGGCGATCGCATTCAATTCTGCTATTCCTTTAACTAACCGATCGCACAAAGCATCGTCAAGCTTGGAATTTTGCAAAGCTACCTCTTGGATGGCGGCTAACCATTGTACGATCTCCAGCCCAATCGACTTGCAGACAGTGACATCAAGCCAGAAAACAAAATCTGGATTGCCATTCACCAACAAATGACCGAGCTAGAATCTTTTCAGCAATTTAGCAATCGACTAAATGGCGATGAATTTCTCGCAGGCATCGGTACAACTGCAATCTGCAAAGCGATCGCCGAGATGTTACCAGAGCCAGATCGACGCTTAGAAGACCCTGAGCTAATCAGAAAACAAATTCGGGGCCTCTTTGAAATGCTAGCAGGGCAACTGCCCACCCCTGAACTCATGCGAAAATTGAGTCGGCTCTCTGGACATTTGTGTATCAAGACGGTGTGGAGCCGACCAATAATTCAGCAGAACGCGCTTTGCGCCCTGCCGTAATTTGGCGCAATCTCAGCTTTGGTTCTCAGTCTCATGCTGGCAGTGAGTTTGTGGCGAGAATGCTCACGGTCAAACATTCTTTGAAATTACAAGGGCGTTCTGTCTTGGATTTTCTCACACAATCTTGTCTGGCGGCTCGACTGGGTATGCAACGTCCTT
>JADBWK010000148.1 GCA_020404895.1 Pseudanabaena sp. M085S1SP2A07QC
TTCCTTCTCTGCCTGGCAATAAGTTTTTGATCCTCTCCCACTGGTCATCTCTTAGGGCATATCGACGGGCTGTCATCTCGTTTTGCTTTTTGCTTCTTATCTTTTCCTCCCTCTAGTTTACCTAATTGATGACACGCCCTAGGTGTGAATTGTTGATTTAAAAATAGTAAAATTTAACTGCTAGTTGCAAGGAGTATGAAATGAGTCTTTTTAGCATAAATGAGATAGAGATTTTTTCCGGAATTGACAACTTTCTTAAAGAGCTTGACCCCACAAATCCAAATTCAACGATGGGCAAGGAGCTACAAAAACTCGATTTCACAAGTCCTCATACTGAACTTGGGCAAGCTGTTGGGGAATTTGACCTTACCAACCCAAATTCTGCTATCAGTAGAATCAGAACTGAAATCGATCCCACTCGAAATACTAGTCTTATGGGTAAGCTACTTACAGAGATTAATATTATTGCTGAAGATCTACGCTCTGAACATGGAGAAGATCTTCGTCCTGCTGACGGGGGAATCTTTCGCACATATACAATCAATCTTGATGAATTTTTCAAGGCAATCGACTTTACAAATCCAAAATCTTTAGCAGGAAAAGGACTTGCTGAAATCGATCCTACAAATCCAAAATCTTTAGCAGGAGAAGGACTTGCTGAAATCGATCCTACAAATCCAAAATCTTTAGTAGGAGAAGGACTTGCTGAAATCGATGGTTTCCTTGATATCAGTAAGGCAATTGTTAAAACTGAAATCGGAAAAATTGTAGGGGAAGGTGTGACTGATGGATTATTTAGAATCCATCACCATGAGACTAAGTTTACTACTCTAAATAGCGAACCATTACGACCTAATGAGAAGACATACTTTGTACTTCATGGATGGGAAAGCAATCCAGAGTATATGCGTGGAATTGCAGATGCACTTAAGAAAAATCCAAATGCCAATATTGTTCTTGTTAACTGGGAGAAGGACGCAGATTATCTAACATATTTTCCTGCCGCTCTTCGGACTGAACTTGTTGCACACGATGTGAGCAACTATATCATGGAGAACAAAATTTCACCTGAGAACGTTACAATGATCGGACATAGTCTTGGTGCTCACGTGGCGGGAATGGCATCTCGTGAAATTTACGAACGCACGGGTCATAAAGTTGATGAAGTTGTAGGCTTAGATCCTGCTGGACCAGGATTTGGTTTAAGTATTATAATTAATGGTTTTAGACCTATCTCTGGCTCAATGCTTGGACTTAAGGGATTAACAAAGACAGACGCTTCTCAAGTTGTGGTATTTCACACAGCAGAAAACACCTTAGGGGCATTCTATCCAATAGGACATACAGACTTTTATGTGAATTCAGATAGACTTACACAGCCTGGTATGGGATACCTTGATATAGCTGGGAATCACAGCTATTCTATAAGACTTTTTGTTGATACACTTGAAGGTAAGCACACTGAGGAATTTCCAGAGCTAGATACAGAAACACTTTCCATTAAAAAAGAGGGGACATTTCATAAAGAAATTAAATAGCCCAACTCTTTTGTTTTTCGATTTTTACCCAAGATGCCATGTCATCTAAATCGCCGTGTATTATCGCTTGACCAGGGCGGAGTATTCCAATGATTTTACTCTGTTCTGGGGTTAGCGACATACAAGCGCTCATGGCTTCTCGATCATCCGCAGCTACAATACGATGCAAAATTTTCAAGTTCGTATTTTTGATCGCATCTGGAATTAATCTAGAGGGTACTTGATCGATGATGACCATTCCTTCGCCATAGGCACGAATCTCAGAAAGCATATTTGAAAACATTTCCGCAACTTTTCCTTTGGGGTTGGCTTGCTCGAAGTTAACTTCACTAGTCTTTTGGAGAATGCAGTGAGCTTCTTCTAAAACCGTGACATGCCGCAGTTCAGACTTGGATGATTGATTTTGTTTGTGTTGAATTTGCCTGTACTCATGCAGGAAAAGCAACAAGGTGGAAACAACAAGTGCCTTATCATTATCATCACCAAGTTGAGAGAGATTAATTACTACTGGTCTATCGAAAAGGTCTTTCCAATCTGTAGTTTTTTGGGCAAAAAGATCTTTTTTCCAGCCAATTTGCAGACTTTTGAGGCGTGTCCTTAATGATGCGGTAATATTACCTTTAAATCTTGGCTCGTAGGAAGGATCGATAACATCATCATTTTTATTGCTGTCCAAAATATCTAACAGAAAAGCAATATCAGGTATATCTGAGGGTTTATCATCAGCATCGATGCACTTCTTCTCGGTATATGCTTTGATCAAAAGATTCTCAAGTATCAGAGGAAGAACCTCTTGCATCGGGAAAACGGCACTGAGAATTGCTTTGAGGCGATCAATATGCGATAAAACATAATCTTGGCTTACATAATTAAATGGATTTAGTTCGAGTTTTTCTTCACTATCCTTGTTGCCAAGGGCATAAATAGCGATTTTCTTACCTCTTAGATTCTGAGATCTAGCCCAATCAACATACTCTGATTTGGCAGGCTCAATAATCAGAAATGGGATATCTATATCTAGAAGTTGTTGCAGCAATTGGGTACATGTGGTCGTTTTGCCACTCCCAGTAATGCCAGCGATCAAAACATGCTTATTTAAAACACTGAGATCGATACGGTAATGTAAATTTTCAACAGGTTCTCCACCGTCTAAGATGTTACCCAATTTAAATCCATCTGATTTGTGTGGATTCATACTAAAATCTGCCATAGGCAGAACTTTGATCCCAGGGATTTCTCTGCGAGGGAAATTGGCAAGAAGGGATAACTCGTCAGTTGTCAATGGGGTCGTTAAAGATGAAAATGTGCGTCCGAGAGGATGAGAAATTGATAACGGGAAAGGTATTCGCCAATATTTTAGTAATTTCTCCTTGAAAACTTTTACTTGTCTTCCGTCTATAGCGTGTATGCGGATTGGCTCGTGGTAAGTACTTTTGCCACTGAGTAATGCTTTGATTTGCATTGCTCCTATATCTGTAGTAAGCAAATTTTCCGCAAGAATATAAACACCAACATCCCAACCACCCATAGCGCTAGCTTGCTCGAAACGCTCAATATATGCATCGATTGTCTTTTCCACCGATAGGGCATGTTCAGATACAAATTCGCGAACACTTGACTTGGTAAGACTATTGGTCTCAGTGGTATTTTTAGACAAATTTTCGTTCATGGATGTAATGAATGTTTTTGTCTTTTCTGTAGATGAAGTTTTAGTTTTACTGTTACTTTTAGCAATAGAAAAACTTGCTGTAATCGAAGATTCTCTAGATGCGGATATCCCTCCATTTCCTGCAAAAACTTTAGTAGTCTTAGTTTCAGCTATATTCAGATCAGTGCTTTTGGTTTCTGTTTCAGCGTAAGACTCACCAGTAGTATAAGATAACGAGTCTTGATTGTTATTGCTTACCTCAATACCTACAGATTGAGTAAATTCAGAAACATTTGCTTCAGTCACTGTTTGTTTGCCGAAAGACTTAACAGTAGATTGCATTAATCTAAGAAAATCTAAAATTTCATCAATAATTCCTGCCTGAATTGGGTTTGCCGATACTATATAGGCAAATCGAGATCCGCGCATTCCAGTCAAGAGTCGATCTATACTCTGGGTACTAGCTTGATCGTTATCATTTTTGTGCTTTAGAGATGGGATGCCAGTTAATACAGACATCGAATCCAATGGGCTGAATAGCTTTTCAATTTTGTCGTAAGCATCTATCTCTTGACGAATTTTAATTCCTTTCCAGTTCCCCTTAAAGAACTTCTCAACTCCCTTTGCAGTCACTGATGCTTCTTTCTCTTCATCTTGAGTGCAGACACCCAAATAGATATGGTTGAGAGTTCCATCAGAAATAACAAGCAGAACTGTAGAGATAGGTACAGAGTCATTTAAAGAAGCAAGAACAGTTTGAATAAATGTAAAAGGAAAACTCTCTTCATTCTCTAGAATCCCAACCTGTGAAAGTTTTAAAAACTCATAATTTTTAGCTAAAAGTAAACCTTCTCCCCTATCTATATTCTTTAATGTAAAATTAGCATCCAAGGATTTTCTTGATAAGCTACTACTAAGAGCAGAAAGAAATTTATTAATTTCGATCTCTTTGTTGATTAGAACAAGAGATTCATTAACATTTGGTAACTCATCATTAGGCATCGGAATATCCTCAAAAGGGCATGAAATTTACATTAGTTTTCTATCCTCTAAATTCTTTTGGCTAGTCATAACATAAGAAATTGGAGGATAGAAATCATTAATTTGAACGAAACATATTTTGTTTGTCACGCTCGATAACCTCTTTAAGATTCTTATAAACTCCTACTTTTTGAGAGAGGACATCGATAAGCTTCTGTCGATCCAATGCATTTAAGTCTTTTACTTTCAATGTACTGGATAAAGTGTCTTTTATGCGATTGATGTAGTCGTTTGCACTCTTAATCTGGGACTTGACAACTTCATCAGTGGAAGCTTTAATTTCTTGATTGATGCCGTTTACAAAATCACCAAATTGCTTGATATAACTGGAATGAAAGTCTTCAGCGATTTTTGTGTAACTGATCTCATACTCACTATAATAATTTATAACTTTATGTTCCCAAAACCATAATGTGTAAAAACGTCTTTCATAAGTATAGTAAGATCTTGAGATTGTTTTTATATCTGGTTGATCAATAGATAATTTAGACTCTATGTTCCGACTGTATGAATCAGAAAATTTAGGAATAGTTATACCAAATTTCTCTTGATATTCCTCCTTGCATTTTTCAGCTAATATCTCTAGATCTTTTTGCATCATGCTCTCAATTTTTTTATGAGTAGTATCTAGAATATCTAAAACTTTTAGATCAGAATTATCGATAAGGCTTTCAAAAATAGTTTCCGACGCAAGCTTCTTCTCATTGAATTCTTTTACGGCTTCAGGATTGGTGTCAAATTCTTTCTTTACCTCTTTGCCAAAAGTAAAGTTGATTGATTTTGCGTCAATTGAATCACTGCTAGAAACATTCTGAAAATATTTCTCATACGAAACTCTACGATCATCAGAAGGAATTAGTTCCACTCCAGAGTCTTTGAATATCTCCTCAAGTTCGTCAATTGCGATCAAAAAATGATTTGTAATATCTCTTAAGATATTTTCTTGAGTATTCTTGAGCTCTGTTTCTACTTCGTCCTTAAGTCGAGTTTCAACATCTTTAGTCTCGGTAAGTTTTATTGCTAAATCTGAAATTGCTGATTGAAAATCATCGCGCTCTACTCGGCTTGAAATAATAATATTACCTAAATTAACCTCAAGATCTTCTAATGCTTGATAGCACTCTTTCACTGCGACTTCGAGGCACAGTCTTTCCGCATTTACCATCAAATCTTGAACCGCAGTACGAATAAAATTATTGAATTCATACTCTTCAATCGTCTCTTCAGTCAGTTTTTGCAAATCAGAAGCATTTAATTCCTTTGCTACATTTTGCCAAGCTTTTGCATATTGACTCTTAAGGAACTCTATGATTTTGTCATCACTGGTATAAAAATCGAAATCACTACCCTTAGACTCACCCCTGTTTCTAATTAATTCCTGAACCTTAATTGCTAAGAAAGCCTTGCTGGCAGAAGTTTTATAGATTTTATTCCCATATTTTTCTCGGCAAAAATTTTCAGCACTATCGATTTCGGATTCATTATTGATAAGATCAATTTGATTGACAACAATATAAGGATCTTTCTTACAACCTTTGATTTTTGTGCTAAGCCAATCTGCCGCTTCACTACGATAGTCTTTTATATTTACAACAACAGTCAATACTGAGCTCTCTTTAATTTGCCTATCAACCGTAACTCGAAGATAGTTAAAGATTTCGGCTTCATTTGCTCCAGGTGTATCAATTAGAACTAATTTCCCTGAGTTGCTGACTTGTTGAAGAAACTCATTATTGGGAAGTGGAATGGTAATTCTTGGATATATTGCTATATCAATGTATTCTCCATAAGCAAGAAGGAAAAGCCTCATCAAATCGTTTAATAATTTGAGAAGCGCACCAATTGCATTTAACCCAATTATGGATTCCTCAGAAATGTTGAGGGTTTTAGCATTTTTAATACTTGCTGGAAACTTTTTTAAGGTATCGTAGCGCTTGCAAATACCTTCAATTCTTGCAAATTCCTTAGAATCTCGCAAGATTTCTTTCATTTTTATCCAGCTTTCTTTGTAAAGTTTGATTGTGTCTGGATGAATTATCATGGATGGCTCGAAATCACCTGCACCGAAAGTAATCTCTGTAGGAATAACCGTCATAGCATCTACACGAGTTGGTAGTATCTCTTGCCCAATGATCGCGTTAAGTAAAGTAGACTTTCCTGCTTTCATTGGTGCAACAAACGCCCACCTGAGTTCTAAATCATTAACTTGTTTAAGTTTTACGTCTATGGTCGTGATCGCGGATGTAAAACCCTTTTTGATATCCTGATAAGCTTCTTTAGACTTCCCAGATTCGAGTTTGCTTTCTTTTTCCAGTTCCTCGATGCGATCGATCCCCTTTCTCAATTCCTCTTTACATTTACTTAGTAGACCGATAACTTTTTGCTGAGGTTTATCTAAGGCGTTGCTCGAGTTATAGACCATGATTGCCTCAATGTATACTTACTATTAAAATTAATATATGCAAATATTACTTAATTTTTATTATTTGTAAAGGCTTTGGGGTAGATACCGCATAAGTGGTTCGATTCGTTTATCAGAAACGAATCGAACTGGACAGTTAAAGCGTAATCGGCATAATTTACGTCTTTTCTTTTAAGCAAGTTTACGTTTCGTTAGCCATACCCTATTAGCTGACCATTACTAACCATTTTTGCATAACGACAGCTAACTAACGGGCAGATACCCCTTCAATATATCGCAACGCGCCAAGCAAAGGCCTGAAACCTTGAAACTACGTCAATAAAATAAGTATAAATACTCATTCGTATAAATTTAATGGCAAATAAGTATTGATTATTTGCTCTAAGATATTTCTATGACAAGTTGGGCTTTAGATCTTGAAAACGATCGCTTTTTTCGCATCTTCTAACACTACACTTAGAGATAGGGGTTGCTAATGGTACTTTGTAAGCCAGGTGGTGATGCTGTTATGTCGATTCCAGAGCCAATTTTAGTTGTTTACAGTGCACCGCCTAAAGCGATCGCCACTACAGACTTACGCCAAGCGAGAGTTGATGAGTTTTTAGCGTCAAGGTCTTTACAGCCTAAAAGTCGTAAGGCGTATCAAGCGGATTTGCGGACATTTATGGATTGGTGCGATCTCGCTTGGGTGGATGTGAGTCGGCGCAAAGTGACGCAGTTTAAAACTTTTTTGCTGAAGGAGCGTGAGTTGGCATTGAGTTCGGTGAATCGGGTGCTGCGGACTCTGAAATCGTTTTATCGATGGATGTTGCTTTCAGAATATGTAGTTGCCGATCCGACGATTGGCATTCAGCAGGAGCGATTGCCTGATCCTGTGGCTAAGGATTTGGAGGATGAGGAGGTGTTGCGGATTTATGAGGCGATCTCGTTAGGTAAGGTGATGTTGCGCGATCGGGCTTTATTTTCGGTGTTGTTGCATGGGTTGCGGGCGGAGGAGGTTTGTCGGCTAAATGTTGAGGATTATGTGAATGGGGAATTGGTGATTAAGGAGGCGAAATGGGATAGTAAGGGAGAAGTGCCTTTAACGAAGTTGGGTATTCAGGATTTGG
Organism: Pseudanabaena sp. M085S1SP2A07QC; assembly: GCA_020404895.1. Lineage (GTDB taxonomy): Bacteria > Cyanobacteriota > Cyanobacteriia > Pseudanabaenales > Pseudanabaenaceae > Pseudanabaena. The sequence goes on from JADBWK010000148.1 coordinate 7,759, forward strand.
ATGCTTATTTGGATTGGAGGAGGGAGCAAGAAGGAGAATTATCGAATGAAAGTCCTTTATTTTTGTCTTGCTCTAATCGTAGTCAGGGTAAGCGCTTGACATATTGGGGAATTCGGCATGTGATGGATGATTTGGCGGAGAAGACTGGGATTGATTTGCATTCTCATCGGGGACGACATACGTTTGCGACGAATTTGATTGTGAAGTATGAGTTAGATCCTTCTTTGGCGATGGAGTTGACAAGACATCGGGATGTGAGAAGTTTTAGGCGATATACAAATCGCAAGAATAAGATTGCGGCGAAACGGGCTTTTTTAAAAGCGGCGGAGAAGTTGGAGTAACTGATTGTGATGATTATTGCTAAAGCCAGATCGCCTTATGCCGCGTAAACAAACGTTGCAATTTTTCCCAGTATTCAACAACTTGCTAGAGATGAGATTGCAGACTTAGGGTGCTCCATAGAATAATTGATCCTCAACCTTTTGGGATTTTTATTGGAGCATTTATTTTTTGGAAGTCTCTTATGTTCCTTAAATGCACGAATCTTTGTCGTACCCCATATTCACGTCCATGTGTAAGTCTTAAAAAAAGAATTACATAGAGAAAGCGCTGTCGCTAAAAGTCTGTGAAGATTTGAGATGCAAAAATGAACAAAGAAAATTGCCAAATGTCACTGTTTCAAAATAGCAAATGTTATGTAATAGTGAGTTTCAAGCGCTCAATCAAAAAGATAGCATCTAGGCTCAAAGACCATTATGCTTGCGAAATTCTCGAATGCAATCGAGATGCAGTATCATTCTTGCCTTCAAAAGCTGGAACAATTCAGCAAATGCTAGCAAGTGGAAAAATACAAGACTGCACTGGACAAAATTTAAAGATATAAATCAGTGCAATTGAACTAAGCTTACCCATTCTACTACATGAGTATGGGTAGGCTAATTTTCTATCACCAACATCACCAACCTTTGTGATAGAAAATTAGCAGAAATTTTATGACGAATATAAGGAGGAGATAAAATAATGGTATGGAAATACAATGCGTCTGACCTACCGAGTGGCAGTAAATCCAGGCAAAGCCACGTAGAATTCATTCGCATAAATCTCAAACTACTGCTATCACTATTGCATGGCACGGCTACAAAAGCGAAGGAAGAGGAGCTATCATCATTGATGTCAACAAATCCAAAGAATCTATTTTCCATGCATGAGTACCTTCATTCAAATAATTTGCATCCGTGTTAATTATCTCAATTCTTAACACGGGTAGCAGCTTAAAGCGGGACACTTTGATCTGGGTTTTGCCTAGTGAAAATGACTGTAAGACTAATTTTAGGGATTTGCCTTAAGTTATCGACAAATACGAATTTGTGGAATAACAATAAACCAATCTTGCATGATTTCACCAGTTACGGGATCGGTTTGTATGTGTCTATAAATGCCTCTTATAGTTGTTTCCCCATCTCTAAATACAAAGCTATTAGGGCTAATACCTTTTTGTATTAACTCTTGACTTTTGCTCCTAGATAAAGCTCCAATTTTTATATTGTCTTTAGTACGGATATCCCAGCTATTACCCCAATATGACACCTTGAGAAATAAGCGATCGCCTTCATGGAGATTTTTAATAATTTCTTGCCTATTTTGAGTGTCTGGATCACCTAAGTTAATATCTCTTGGGTTCATGTCTGCATAATAAATAAATTGTGGTAAATCGATAGTTGAAATCCTAATGGGATAGGGTGTAGCTTCAGCCTCCCTCACAAATCCGCAATCCGAAGTTCTAGTTATGATTAGTTTCTCTTTAGCGCGAGTCATGCCAACATAGAATAGTCTTCGCTCGGACTCAATTTGGTCTCTACGCTCAGAGAAACCATTAGCAATTAAAATGACATAGCGAAACTCAAGCCCTTTTGCTCCATGACAAGTGGTAACCAATATTTCATCATGTTCTATCGAAACATCAGGGCTTTCATTGAATTCGTAAATTGAGGTAATAATCTCACTAATCGTAATTGGAGTAGATAAATCTTCAAAGCCGTATCCTCTTTCCTTATCAATATCCTCAGCAATTTTAATTAGTGTCTTAACAGTTGGCTCGGATAAATTTCGGCTAGTCTTTTCAAAGAATTGAACAACGTAGGATTGTACCGACTCTTGCTTAGAAAGGACATGATGCGAGTTTTCTTCTAGGTAAGTAATTAAAAGTTGAGTTGATAGATTGCGAATTAATTTTATCCCAACGCTTTTAAGAGAATAAGTAGGTATTCCAGCATTAAGATCTAGTAAGACTCTTACTTCATTGAGGTTATCCCAGTTTCTGGCTAAAATGGCAATTTCGTTGTATTGAATACCTAAATCTCGCCATCTTTTCACTTGTAGCATGATGTATTTTGCTTGATGGGCAACACTGTCAAATCTTAGATCTTGTGCTTCTAGTCCAATTTGTACTACTCGTTCATTGTCAATTCTGACCTGTTGATCTTCACCACTTTTTAGGCGATCGCTATTATGTAGAATTAATCGATTTGATGCAGCAATAATCGGCTCAGTAGAGCGGTAGTTCTCGGTGAGTAAAAACTGCTTGGCTTGATATTCGGCTTGGAAAGATCTGATATATCTATTGCTAGTGCCGCGCCATTCATAGATGTTTTGATCGTCATCACCAATTACACAAATATTAGTTTGGACTGAGCGAGATTGCTCTTCAGCACTTTGATTTTGCAATCCCGCAATTAGTTTTACCAAGCGATATTCGTGTTCGGCAACATCTTGATATTCATCTACAAAGAGATACTCGGTACAGCCTAGAAGCTTGATAATCTGTAATTGTCGATCTTCATCTTCTATATCTTCCTCAATTAAATCGCAGGCATCTTTTATTAGATTGGTGAATAGAGCATTTGAATCTTGCGAAGAAATGCGCGTTGGATCGACGGTACGCCCGAGAATAGCTAAGGCTAGTCCATGAAAAGTATTAACCCTAAGTCGAGAAGCTGCGGCTCCAATCAGTGTCTGCAAACGCATTCTTAGCTCTCGAACAGCGTTTCGGTTATAAGCTAAAGCAATAATACGAGCGGGGTCTACTCTTTTGACTTTAACTAGATAGGCTATACGGTGGACGATGGTACGAGTTTTACCAGAGCCTGGCCCTGCGATGACCGATATTGCTGGAGCTTCAGACAAGACTATTTCATGCTGAACGGGATTGAGTGGACTGACAATAAGATCGTAATCTTGCTGGGTAACTGGTCGCTTAGCGGCATCGTCATCGGTATTGGGATAAGCGGTAGTAAATTCCGAACGTGAGAGAGAAAAATAATTCTCTATATACTCCTGTGGATCGCAATCTTTTTGTTTGTGACGTTCGCCATAGTCAAGCATGATGTGAGTTCGGCGGACTTGCTCTTCGTAATGAAGCCTGACCGTTCTTGGATATTCTCTTTCGATTTTTGTTACCTTAGCAGTCTTAATTACTCTAACTTTCATAGATTGCTGAAACAGGTTTAATCCATCGGCAATTCTTACGATTCTATGGCGATGCATCCAAGCTAAGGCTTTTTCTAAATCCTGTAATTCCCGTACTATAGGACTAGAAAGCTGATTTACTGCTGCAAGCAATTGAACTAAATCTTGTCTTAGAGGAAGCTTAGCTCCACTACGTTCGCCAAGAGATGAATATATTACCTCGATTATCTTTTCAATAAAATTTCTATGGGGATCTAAATGTTCGGGTACAGAAAAATTATTTAGTATTACCACATCGCGATTAAACTGTTTTAAATCTAGCCATTTTAGGGATTTCCACCCCTCTAAAATTTCCAGAATTTTCCCCGCACTCAATTTTTGATTATGAGATGGATCTAGTCTTGTAGCCAGTCCTTTACAGTTGATTTGCCTTTGTTCGCAATCACCCATGAGATTTACGATCTCTTCAACGATCTGATCTTCTAAAGTTTTATGCTTTTCGTAAATGTTTCTGGCATCATTCTTCCTATTACCTTTATCAATTTTGGTGATGAGTAGAGTGATTGGGATCTTGGATGTGCATACATTTGCAATGTCCAATTCATTAATATACTTCTTTAAGACTTTGATATTGATACCTGCGCGTTCGCTCAACTGTTCTAGGGGATAAGGTGCAGTTTTATCTTGGCAGTAAGCTTTAGCGATGTGCATAGCTGAAATCAATCTATGAAATTCTTCTGTACGTTCCTTTGGGAAATTATTAGAACGAGCATAGAGATCGAATACTTTATGAGAATCTTCAGGAGATTGTTGAAGAAGTTCAAATTCTACGAAAGTAGACTGGTTTTCTGCCCGTTCGACCATGCCGAAGGCTTCGAGATATTGTAGTGCTACTTTGATTTTTGTATCTTTCTGCTCGTATTCTAAAGCGAATTCTTCGTCGAGGTCGCTACTTTGGAATATTTCATTTACCGAGACCCAAAAATAATCTTCTGAAACCTTCCCAGTTTGAATGCTATCGCGGAGAGAGCGAACGGCAATAAATAAGTTACGTAAATCGGTTTCTGATAGCTGATTTAGACTCTGAAGAAAGAAAGTCGTGTCAGCATCTTGAGGGTCAAATAGTAACGTGCAGATAGCTGGGTGCTCGTCTCGTCCTGCCCTTCCTGCTTCTTGGACGTATGACTCTAAATTGCCAGTTATACTGTGATGAATAACCGATCTCACATCTGGGCGATCAATTCCCATGCCAAAAGCACAAGTCGCCACAATTACATTTACTTCTTTGGCTTTAAACTTTTCTAAAATTTCTTGCTTATCTTCTCTTGGGATTTTGCCGTGATAAAATCTTGCATCAATTTGATTTTCGTTGAGCAAACCTGCTATTTTTTCAGTGTTTTTTCGAGTTGCTGTATAGACTAGAATCGCTCCGTCCTGTGAGAGCGCACTTCTAACTTGTTCGATGGCTAATCGATCTTTATCTTGCTTATTAGCAGATACAATCCGATATTTTAGATTTTCCCGAATGCTGCTTGAGGATATTTCGGTAATCTTAATGTCATATTTTTCAAATAGTTTTTTGATATCTGACCGTACATCAAGTGTAGCAGTTGCGGTCAAAAATGCCATTAGAGGTAGATCGCGCTTTTGCTCTTGATAGAGTTCGACAATAAATTTAGGAGCATAACGATAATCTGGTCTAAAATCATGTCCCCACTGGCTAATACAGTGTGCCTCGTCAAACACGATTAGGGATGGCAAACGCTCTTCAAGCAAAGATCTGATGCTAAGCGATCGCAATTGTTCGGGGCTGATAAAGAGTAGATCTTTTCCGCCATTCCGTAATTCATCTAATCTCTCTCGTCTTTCAGACGCTGTAATATTCCCATTGATAAAGGTAGAAAAAATAAACCCTTTTTCTTCGAGTCCTTTTACTTGGTCTTCCATTAATGCCTGAAGAGGCGAGATAACGATAGTAAAGCCTTTTTGCCTCTGAGATAGCATCCAAGCAGGAAGCTGATAGCAAAGGGATTTGCCGCCGCCAGTTGCCATCAAGATTAGAGGATTTTTACCTGCAAGAATATCTTGTATGGCATTTTCTTGGATAGAACGAAAGCCTGAAACCTTAAAGTCTTTTAAATATGGTTGATAAGTAAATTCTCGTGGAAATTTAACTGGGCGTAACTGGTTGAAAATAGAAGGGAAATCTGGGAGTCGGCTTATCCATCCTCCTAACGGCTGTTTTGTTTTAGTGAGGTTAGATTCATAATTCCAAGCAAGTATTCCAGCTATACATAGCTTTTGGTCAAAACTGAGTGTGGTTGCTTGATCGATAAAGCTAATGAAGTTTTCGATATCTAGCTCCGAGATCGCCTCTGGTGGTAGCTCATTGGTATTAGGTAACAAGCATTTATCTATACCAAAAAATTGACGATATGCATCACTTGCTACGTCTTCTCCGCAACTGAACAAATAAGCATATATATCCAAAAGTTTTACTGGCTTAGTCTTCAGAGCATTTAAAATTGCCTCTAATAGGCTTCTAGTCGCGAGAGCATCTTCAAGGGGATTATTGGTTGCATATTCGCTGAGCTTATAGTCTTTGTTGAGTTTGTGCGATCGCTCTAAGGGAAATGCGATGATCGATAGCTCTAACGTGTCGATAATTACCCAAGGATTGAGCGTCGGAAACCGAGTAATTAGATATTTATAATCAAAGCGACGAAAATTATGTCCACAAATATGTAAGCCTTGGTCGCGTAAAGACTCTAAGCTTGTTTGAGCAGATTCAATTACTTTAAAGTCTTGCTCCAGAATTAAAGTTGCTGAACCTATTCGATGAATTTCTTCTTTCAGATCTACTTCAAGATCGATATAAGCGTATTTTCTCAGGATCTTATCTATACTGCTATTAAGAAAAATCTTCTCTGGTATAGAACTATCGCTAGGTAAAATGTCGATCATGTCATTTAAGTGATTATCTAAATTTGGGAAAATATTCCAACAGATGCGGTTAATTTGTTGTTGTGAAAGGGGGGTATCGAATTGGTACGGAAACATGTCCCGCAATCGTTGTCTAAACTCCTCTTTATCAATACCCTCAAGCATCTCATCTTGGCAGATGACCAAATTTGACTCGATCGCATCTCCCAAGCCTTGTTTATCAAAGACTGCCCTTGTGATATTGGTAAATACCACACCATAGCCATAGGGGACTATACATTTGCCAGCGTAGTCTCTAGCAATCGCATGGACTAGATCGACATCACGTTCTAAGAGCTTGACTGCATGAAGGACATAGTTTCGCGCTTGTTCTAGGGGATTTTTGACTTACTTATGTTCGCTGGTGTGACGATCGGCGATCGTCAAGTTGGCTTTTGTGACGTTGAGAATTGTTTCTAATTTCCAGTCTTTGACCTCTAGTACTAATAAACCGCGCAATGGGTGTAAGACAATGAAATCTGGGTGCACTTGCTTTTTGCCGATGGGTACGTCGTACCAGATTAGATAATCGTCATCAAGTTTCTGCTCTAATCTCACCGCAAAGCGCTTTTCGCCTAATGTCATTCTGGCGACGCAACTGTTTAGAGATGGGATTAGAGAGGGCATATATCATTATTCCCTATACATCACATGAATATGATATTGATTACACTTAAATTATTGAATCTGAACCTCATCATCATGGAATTACCAACCGCAGATAATTGCTGGACTGATAGTACGCAAGAACATAATCCAGAGCTTTTTCAAAAGGCAAGCCACATCCTTGAATCTAATCTTTACTGCACACTATCAACTGCCTCTCCTGATGGTGAACCTTGGGTTAGTCCAGTCTTTTTTGCCTTTGATCAGCAATGGCATCTGTATTGGTGTTCAGCCGTTGCATCTAAACACTCACAGAACATTGAGCAAAATCAAGGAAAGGTAGCAGTTGCTATTTTCGATTCAACAGTTTCCGAGGCTACTGGGAAAGGATTGTACTTTTATGGTATTGCCCAACAAGTGCAAACAGAATTATTACCTTTAGTACTTGAATTGACTTATCAAAGGTCTAGTAAGCTCAGAAAAATGAAA
>JADBWK010000149.1 GCA_020404895.1 Pseudanabaena sp. M085S1SP2A07QC
GATGATTCATCGCTCGGAGAATGTCGTCACATAGGCAATAAATCGCTACAATTTCATCATTCATTTTTCTTGCTGCTACTCGGCTCTTGTCCTTTGTAGCAGCTTTTTTTTCTTGTTACTATAGGTAGCAACTTGGGTTATTTATTGTACTTTTTGCGACTACGATAAAGGACAAAAAAAGCGAAAAATAGGTTTATCTTGTTAAAAAAAAGCTTTTTTTAACTTATTCATTGACTTGTTCCAATTTTCTAAACTATGCAAAATCAAACGATAAAAGGGTTCCGAGCCAGTTTTCTAGATACGATCGCCGATCCATTTTATGCCCCAGAAGCGGATTGTATTCGCTATTTTCCCGATGGTTTGCTGATAGTTGAAAGTGGCAAAGTTAAAGAATTGGGTAGTTACAAAGATTTACAAACTAAGTATGCAGATATTCCGATCGCAGATTATCGTGATCGCTTAATTGTCTCAGGATTTATCGATACACATATCCACTTTCCGCAAACGGAGATGATTGCTTCCTATGGTGAGCAATTATTAGAATGGCTAAGTACCTATACATTCCCGACAGAACGGAAGTTTGCCGATCGCAATTATGCTTTAGAGATTGCCTCTACTTTTCTTGATGAATTACTACGAAATGGAACTACGACAGCACTGGTTTTTACGGCAGTATTTCCACAATCGACAGATGCTTTTTTTGAAATAGCACAGCGCCGCAATTTGCGAATGATTGCTGGCAAGGTGATGATGGATCGGAATGCTCCTGATTTTTTGCGTGATACCGCAACATCTTCCTATGTAGAAACCAAGCAATTAATTGAGAAATGGCATAAATGCGAGCGCCTACTTTATGCTGTCACACCAAGATTTCCTCTGACATCAACACCTGAACAATTAACTAATATCCGTAAACTTTTAGTGGAATTTCCTGATGTTTATTTACATACGCATCTTTCAGAAAATGTTAAAGAAGTAGAAGCAGTTGCAGCAGCGTTTCCTGAAAATGAAGGTTATCTAGATGTTTATGATCGTGCTGGGTTAGTTGGTGAAAGATCAATCTTTGCCCATGGAATACAGCTTACAGATCAGGAATTTGCGAGGCTATCAGAAGCGAAATCCGCGATCGCCTTTTGTCCAACATCTAATCTGTTTTTGGGTAGTGGACTCTTTAAAATAGAAAAGGCAAAATCTTTGGAAACCCCTGTAAAAGTGGGATTGGGAACCGATGTGGGCGCTGGAACCAGTTTCTCGATGTTACGTACCGCTAGCGCAGCCTATCAAGTCGCCCAGTTGCGATCGCAAAAACTTTCAGCCTTTCAAGCATTATTTTTAGCTACTTTAGGCGGCGCAAGAGCTTTATGTCTTGAGGATAAATTAGGCAATTTTGAAGTTGGGAAGGAAGCTGATTTTGTCGTGTTAAATTTACGCTCAACGCCAATTATGGCTTTAAGAAATAAGTCATTTGATTCAGCTAATCTACCTACACTTGCCGAAATCTCCGATCAGCTATTTGCCACAATCATCATGGGTGATGATCGTGCGATCGCCGCAACTTATATCATAGGCGAATTAGCTCACGCAGCATAAAGGGCGCAAAGCGCCCTTTATGCTGCCTAAAACTCTGCACTTTGAGGAAAACGAGGGAATGGAATCACGTCACGAATATTGCCCATGCCAGTGATGAACTGAACTAAACGTTCAAAACCAAGTCCAAAGCCAGCATGAGGGACAGTGCCATAACGACGTAAATCCAAATACCACCAATAATCTTCAGGATTTAACCCAACACTACGAATTCTGGCTTCCAATACATCAAGGCGCTCTTCCCTCTGTGAACCACCAATAATTTCTCCAACTCCTGGGGCGAGAATATCCATAGCGCGAACTGTTTGGCGATCGCTGGATGTATTTTCATTAACGCGCATATAAAATGCTTTGATTCCCAGTGGATAATCCATCACGATTACTGGCTTTTGGAAATGCTCTTCAGCTAAAAATCTTTCATGCTCCGATTGCAGATCTAATCCCCATGAAACGGGAAATTCAAAGGTTTTGCTGCACTTCTCGAGAATAGCGATCGCTTCTGTATAGGTAACTCGCTCAAATTGTTCATCGACAATTTTACGGGCATTGGTCATGACTTGATCATTTACCCGTTCTTGAAAAAAATCCATATCCTCAGGGCAAGTTTCCAAAACATAATTAAAAATATATTTAAGAAAATCTTCGGCAAGATCAGCATCACCTTCAAGATCGCAAAAGGCAACTTCTGGCTCAATCATCCAAAACTCTGCAAGGTGGCGCGAAGTATTCGAGTTTTCCGCCCGAAATGTGGGACCAAAAGTATAGACATTTGAAAAGGCACTCGCCATAATTTCAGCCTCTAGCTGACCACTCACGGTCAAAAATGCTGGCTTTCCAAAAAAGTCTTGCTCAAAATCTACGGGTTTACCCGCTGCCGCCACTTTATTTAAGTCAAAAGTGGTGACACCAAACATTTCGCCTGCACCTTCACAATCACTAGCGGTAACAATCGGCGTATGTACCCACAAAAAACCACGTTCTTGAAAAAACTTATGAATTGCAAACGCACAGGCATTTCGTACGCGAAATACAGCCCCAAACATATTAGTGCGAGGACGTAGATGGGCGATCGTGCGCAGAAATTCGATGGAGTGGCGTTTTTTCTGCAAAGGATAGGTTTCAGGATCTGCAAGACCAAAAACCGCGATCGCAGCCGCTTGCATTTCTACCCTTTGTCCTTTGCCCATAGACTCGACCAGAGTTCCAGATACCTCAATCGATGTACCTGTAGTGATCTGCTTAATTAGTGTTTCATAGTCATCTATTGTCTGTGATAAAACGATTTGTAATCCCTGTAATGACGATCCATCATTAAGTTCTAAAAAGGATATCCCCTTACCTTCGCGCTTTGTCCGTACCCAACCACGAACAATATATGAGTCACTCGTTTGACCACTACGCAATAGATCAATAATTCTTGGAGATACCATATGCTGGAAATAATCGCTAAAAATATCTGTGAATAGTCGGCAGAGCAATGAAATCAGCAATCATATAGCTCAGGCAAGTATCCTAACATTTTGGAGCATAGGATCGCCAGAAACCTTATTTCCCCTCCAGAAAAATTCCCCAAATATTTATAGTTTTGCCTCGTCAATGATCAAGTCTTAATACCTGAAAAATGATAAAGCACAGTCAAAGTCTAAATAAAACATTAAAATTAAAATCAAATTTAAAGCATCCAAACTTCAAGCAACCTAGCTCTGATATGCCATTTCTCGAATTAAGGGGAGACGGTTACTAATGTAATTGCTGAGATCATTTTGTTGGTGGGAGTCTAGTGAAGAGCGCTGCTGGACTTGATCAACTAACCAACTCATTAGACCGTCATCATCGAGGTTTAAGAGTAGATTTGGCTGGGCTTGACTGACTGAATCCCAGAAGAGGCGTATGATAGCAGGTGTCATGACGATTTACCTTAACCTTAATATTGTTCTAACATTCTATAGGTTAGTACATTTGCTCGTTAGTATTGTTAAAAATCACACAAAATGAAATAAATGACACATCTCTCAGGATTGATTCATCAAAACCAATTTTGAGGATTTCAGCTCCGATATGGCTGAAATCCTCAAAATTGGTTTCATAATTGCTGCAATTGATTGATATTGTTCAAATCGATATTTATAAAAAAATATACAAAACGCATCATTAGTTCATTCTCATTATTCATTCGCAACAGAGGTATTTTTTATGGCTAGACAGGTAGAAATTTGGAATGATCGCGCTGAAATAGCCTCAAGAGCGCTGTTATTGTGCCAGCTTGCTTATGATGAAGCGATCGCTAAAAGTCAAAGGTTTACTATTGTCGCCGCAGGTGGTAGTACACCTCGAGTCTTGTATGAACTCTTAGCAAATAAAGAATGGGACTGGTCAAAGGTACATGTTTTTTGGGGAGATGAGCGCTATGTACCTGTTAGCGATCCTCAAAGTAATGAAGGTATGACTCGTACCGCATGGCTTGATCGCGTAGCAATTCCTGCCTCAAATATCCATGCAGTCTCCACTGATGCTGATGATCCAGCGATCGCGGCGGCAAAATACGAGCAGCATATTCAAGAATTTTTCGGTGTAAGTGCGGGAGAAATCCCTCAATTTGATTTGATGTTGCTAGGAATGGGTGATGATGGGCATACGGCTTCGTTATTTCCACATACTAAGGCGCTCAAAGTTATTGATCGGCTTGTAACCGTTGGAGAAAAAGATGGACAACCTCGGATCACGATGACTGTACCTTTGATTAATCAGTCTAAAGAGATTATTTTCATGATCGAAGGAACTGCGAAAGCGAAGGCTTTAACTGCGGTGTTAGCGCCCAAAGGCGATATCAATCAATATCCATCACGATTGATCACAGGAAATACGATCTGGCTATGCGATCGTACGGCGATGAAATCCAAATAATATAAAGGTGGGCGCGAAGCGCCCACCTTTATATGTAGCAGCTAATTAAAATCGTGTCTAAACTAAATCCTGAGCAGTACGAACGTCTCAGACGTGAAGCTAAATCTCCCTATCGCGGTCTCCGTATATTCATCTATATTGCTTTTGCAGGATCAGGATTTATTGGTGCAGTTGTTTTTTTTACAAGATTAATTGCTGGAAATGGTGATCTAGAGTCAAATTTGGGAAACTTTGCCTTGCAGATTGGTGTTTTAGCTTTAATGCTATGGCTATATCGAATTGATCGAAGCAAAAAATCAAAGTAAGTACCTCCGCATAAATAAAGTCCAAAAAACTGTGCTGATCCGCTGCGCGGGCAGCACAGTTTTTTGGGCTTTCTATTTAATTACGACTACCTACTGAGTCCATTGCTATAGCAATGAAAGTTTTGCTTAGAACATAAAAACCAAATAAATGAAGGCGGAGCTTTGCTCCGCCTTCATTTATTTGGTTTTTGAATTGTCCTATCTATCTCTTACGTTGCTATATAATGTCTTAATCATTTTTAATTTTGATTAATCTGCAATTCCAAAAAATCTGCAATTTAGTCTAAACTGATATTTTTTAACCTTAGAAACACTTCAATTTCATATTAGGTTTGGGACGGCTTGATATGCAAAGTTGCAAAAATGCAATAGAGGAATTGGTAATTGCAGAAATTGACTTGCAAATTTCTCATTTACCCCAATACCGCCGCGATCAGATTAACTTAAGCGAAGTTGCAGCCTATGCTTTAAACCGATTACCACCGATGTACGCAACATCAAAATTAGGTTGGCTAAGACAGCGCAAAAAAGCTACAACCGAAATGCGATCGCAAATTGAATCCGCAGTTCGTCGAGCACTAGTCAGTGTTAAACCTGACGCATTAAGAGACTCTAGACCTCTACCATCGCAAGAGGTAGCTAGTCATGCGCGTTCTCTTGCTGCACTCCAACAAATTTTAGGTGCAGAAAATGCCTCTTGGAAGGATATTCCCTCGGCTCTAGAGAATGCCTTGATGACAGTTAAGCTTAAGAGCGCCGTGAGTAATACCTACATGGTTACAGATAGACGAGAAGCAATTGCTGGAAGAGATGAAACAGCTTTTGATAGTAAGCAACCTGAGATTTCTTGGAAAGACAGACAGGTTCAAACCTCAGTAAATCCAAGCAAAGATCAGCAAAAAGCTAGAGATTTTCAAACTTATATGGTGGATGTTAATTATCAATTCAGTAATGTATTAGAAAAATTAGTACTGTCCCTTGCCTATCATCAAATTCAAAAATTACATCCTGCGATCGCGGAAATAGTGGATCTCGGTGAAGCAACTGCCTATGTATTAAATCGGCTTCCTCCCATGTATGCAACTTCAGAAAAAGGCTACAAATCTTTAAGACTGAGAGCGCGAGAAGTATACGGTAAAGAGGTAGTAGCTGCTCTTGAAGAGGCGATCGCAGTTTGCGTAGAGGCTCCAAATTTAGAAAAAGTCCCCTTGCCTTTAGCTCGTTTTGAAGCGGAGCTAGAAGAATCATTGGAGCAACTGAGTTGGATATTGCAACGCGATGATATCAATTGGCGCAATGCACCATTTATCGTTGAGGAATGTTTACTTAAAGTTGTCAATAATGAAATGCAATGGCGTAACCGCAGCGATTATAACTATCCATAGACTCCATAAATCATCCTTTGGTGATATCTATCATAAAAAAGCACCCAATGGGTGCTTTTTTACTTAATATGCGTCTTGTAACTCGTAAAAATCTGGGGTAACGTAATCCTTTCGCATCGGATAGCCGATCCAGTCTTCAGGCATGAGAATCCGCTTAAGATTTGGATGACCTTCGTAGATGATCCCATACATATCAAAAGTTTCGCGCTCTTGCCAATCAGCAGTTTTCCAGATCCAGTACACCGACGGACAACGTGGATCGGTGCGCGGGAGAAATACTTTGATGCGGACTTCTTCTAAGCGATCGCTTTTATTAATGCCCTCATCAGTCAGCTTAGCGAGATGGTACATACTCACCAAACTATCACCAGCGCCAGCATCATAACCACATTGACACATCATGTAGTTAAAGCCATAGGCATATAGCGCAGTTGAAAAAGGCAGAAGAAACTGGCGATCAATTTTTAGAATTGGTACGCCTTGCTTATCCAATCCCAAAAAATCATGGTCAAAGCCATTGCTGGTAAGCCATTCCGACACGGGAGCGGTTGCTTCCGTTGTTGCTAATGCTGCTTGATTCTCATTATCTGCCAACGGTTTCGACCTCCTTTTGAGCCATTTGCAAAGCGGGTAAAGGAATACCAGATTCTACCAATTCCTTGGGCGGAGCCATACGGCTGGGCATTTCTAGGTATTGTCCTGTCAGAATTGGACTTACCACCTTCATTTCATGCTTGACAGCATAGTAGCGATGAGTACGATTAAGATTGGCTCTTTCGTTGAATCCTTCAGTACCAATCTTTTTCCGCAATTTGATAATTGCATCCATAATCGCTTCAGGGCGGGGAGGGCAACCTGGGATATACACATCCACAGGGATCAGCTTGTCAACACCACGAACTGTCGTGTAAGAATCGGTGCTAAACATGCCACCCGTAATTGTGCAAGCGCCCATGGCAATTACATATTTCGGTTCTTGCATTTGCTCATAGAGACGCACTAGCGCTGGAGCCATTTTCATGGTGACTGTCCCTGCGGTGATAATCAGGTCAGCTTGGCGTGGGCTAGAACGGGGCAAGAGTCCAAAGCGATCAAAGTCAAATCTGGAGCCAATCATTGCTGCAAACTCAATGAAGCAACAGCTTGTGCCATAGAGCATGGGCCATAGGCTAGACATTCTTGACCAGTTATAGAGGTCATTGAGAGTTGTTAAAACGACATTATTCGATAAGTCTTGGGTAACTTGAGGAGTTGCCGCAGGATTGATAAGTCGTTGAGTTTGTTCTTCGATACTAAAGTCCAAACCAACGTTTTCGGATTTCATGACCATTCTAAGGCTCCTTTTCTCCAAGCGTAGACTAGACCTAATACAAGAATACTAATAAAAATAAGAGCTTCCACAAAGGCAAGTAAGCCTAGTTTACTAAATGCAACTGCCCAAGGGTATAAAAATACCGTTTCTACGTCAAAAATGACGAAGGCAAGTGCGAACATATAATAACGAATATTAAACTGTATCCAAGCTCCGCCAATGGGTTCGCAGCCTGATTCGTAGGTAGTACGACCTGCGGCTCCTGACTGTTTTGGGCTTAATAGAGCAGACAGTCCTAAACCCGATAGCGGGACTAGCGTACAAACAATGATGAATACCAGTAAGTATTCGTATCCGCTTAAAACCAAAATTTATTACCTCTTCAAGCTAGCTTGACTAAAATCTAATTTGTGATGAACCTTAGCTCTTCTACTCATTAGGAGATCCTAGATACATTATATGGGAGGGATGGTAGATGAAAATTTGTTACAGACTAGAATTTTTTCTATGGCTTGGCTTATATAATTGAAACTTATGTCAAATGCTGTTGATTTTGAGGCTTTAGCTGCGGGCGCAGTTTTTGATTTACCTGCAATTATCTGGATTTATTTATCCCAGCATATATTTCTTTGATCGTTTTTATTGCTGTTTTTATCACTAATTTTAAATTCATGCTAGGCAGTGCAAAGTATTGCCTAGCATTAGCAATCACCTCACTTTAAATTAAAAAAATTCAAAACAATTAGGAGAATTCATGAATCAAGGTTTAGCGACACTCTTGCGTGTAGGCACACAAAAATCTCATTCAGCAGCAGAAAGTACTGATTTTATCAAATGCTTTTTAAAAGGCGTGGTTGACAAGACCTCCTATAGCAGACTTGTTGGAAACCTTTACTTTGTATATAAGGCGATCGAAGCTGAATTTGAAGTTCATAAAAACGATCCCGTACTCAGTAAACTCTACTATCGTGAATTGTGGCGCGAAAAGAGTCTTGAACTCGATATGTTGTTTTACTTCGGTTCCAATTGGCGCGAAGAGTTCAAACCTACTCCAGCCTGTGAAAAATATCTTGCTCGTATCCGCGAGATTTCGGCTAGTGACCCTGTATTGCTAGTTGCTCATGCTTACACTCGGTATATGGGCGATCTTTCTGGTGGTCAGATCCTGAAGAAAATTGCTAAAGAGGCGATGGGTTTGCAAGACGACAAGGGAACAGCTTTCTATGAATTTAATGACATTCGTAATCATGGTGAATTCAAAAAGCGCTATCGTGAAGCCCTTGACACCTTACCTGTAGATGCCACCACTGCTGAACGTATTGTCGATGAAGCTAATGCTTCATTCCATATGAATATGGCAATGTTCCGTGAGCTAGAAGGCAACTGGTTTGTTGCTCTAACTAAGTTTGGCTGGAACTCTCTACTCACAAAGATCAAGGGTGAGCCCAAAGAAAACAGTTCGGCTCGTCGTGAATCTAAAGCGGCTAGTTAGTATTTCAATGTAGGGGCAATTCATGAATTGCCCCTACATTGTGTTTTTTTACACAATAAAAGAAAAGAGAGGTGGCACTATGTGCCCGCCTCTCTTTTCTTTTATTGCACCAACATTCCTCGTCCTAGCCATAGCTCTAGTAGCAAGATCAGAAAACCTATCATTGCTAAGCGTCCATTCCATACTTCTGCGGATTGGGTCATTCCCCATTCCCAACGCTCTTGAGGATAGAGTTTAGTGTCTTTTTGAGGCTGAATAGTTTCCGAAAAGGTAATAGGACGATCGCTTAAAGCTTTTGTCACGACATCAGCCAAAGCTTGAATAAAAATTGGGTCAGTATCAGGAGCAGGAACTCTTGCAAAAGTCTCAATCCCAGCATGTTCAGCAATTTCGCGATATTCCATATCGATTTCTTCGAGGGTTTCGATATGCTCAGACACAAAACTGATGGGTACTACTACCAATTCTTTTACGCCTTGCTCAGCAAGCTCGACGATCGCAACATCAGTATATGGTTGTAGCCATTCGACAGGACCAACTCGGCTTTGGTAGGCAAGCTTATAGGGATTAGAACGATTAAGTTTTTGCATGATCAGAGCCGCGCAAGTTTCGATCTCTTTTTGATAGGGATCGCCAGCCTCTTCGATGTAGCTGACAGGTACACCGTGGGCGCTAAAGAATATATGGGCTTCACTAGGATTTTTTACATGATCAAGCTTGCTGGCGATCAAATTTGCCATTGCTTGCAAATAGCCTGCATTGTCGTACCAAGAAGGCACAACTGTATATTTAATTTTTTGTAATTCTGGATCTCGTTGCCAAATGCGATTTAGTAACCTAAAGCTAGAACCTGTGGTACTAATTGAAAACTGAGGATACAAAGGCAAAATCACTAATTCTTCGATCTTGTCACGTTTGATTTGGGCGATCGCCTCTTCAGTGAAGGGATTCCAGTAACGCATTCCAATATAGACATTTACATCATGACCGTTTTGCTGAAGCTGGGCTTTTACTGCTTGTCCTTGAGCTTCAGTAATACGCCGTAGCGGTGAACCGCCGCCAATTTTTTTGTAGTTTTCTTGAGATTTTTTAAAGCGTAGGGTCGAAATTAACCATGCCAAAGGTGCTTGCAGTAATGGCGAAGGCAAGCGAATAATTTCTGGGTCAGAAAATAAGTTATACAAAAATGGGCGGACATCCTCTAGTTTGTCGGGTCCACCGAGGTTCAGCAGTAAAACGCCTAATCGCCCCATGTCAATCGTTATATCCCTTTATAATTTATTTATCATTATGATCAAGTTTGACTAATTATAGCTAGCGTCAGGAACGTTATAACTTTAATTAAAGAAGCAATTTTTAGTAACACGATTTGACCAGATCACTAAAAATTGCTTCTTTATTAAAATGCAAAGAGTTCTAAAGCTGCTTTAACCATGCGATCGCATCTTCGATACTTGTCACTTTTTTACCTTCAGGGCTGGCGGGGCGTTGCACCATAATTATCGGAATTCCTAATTCTCTCGCCGCCATAATTTTGGCATAGGTGGCAGCACCACCGCTATTCTTACTAATGATCGATTGAATTTGATAGTTCTGTAATAATTGACGCTCCTGTTCCAAACTAAATGGACCTCGATCAAGTAATACTTCGCTGTTGGGTAAATCTATATCAGGAGGATCGATAGAGCGTATTAAATACCAAGTTTGTGGGTGAATTTGCGATCGCAGCAAAAATGGCTCTAATTGCTGTCTACCTGATGTAATAAACACTCGATTTATAGATTCAGGAATTGCTTGCGCTGCGGCTGCAACACTTTCCACTTCAATCCAATTATCGCCAGACACTCGCTCCCATTGTGGACGCACGAGCATAAGATGGGGGATTTTAGCAGCTTTGGCTGCGATCGCGCCATTCATAGTAATTTGTCCCGCGCAGGGATGAGTTGCATCAATCAGGAAATCTATAGCATTTTCTTGCAGGTAGTTCAGCAATCCATCCGCACCACCGAATCCACCTATACGAACCTGTCCAACTAGAGGCGAGGGTTGCTTTGTGCGTCCTGCAAGAGAACTAATTACTTCAAACTCATTAGTGATTGCAAGTTTCGCAGCGAGTTTAACCGCATCACCAGTTCCACCTAAAATGAGAATTTTTTTCATAATGTTAAAAGTAGTTTGTGGCGCGGCAAAGCCACACTATAAACTATTAGGACTTACGCAAAAACGCCCTGAAAGCCTCATTTTGCTGTAGGGGCAATTCATGAATTGCCCCTATGGCTCGTTCTTTTGCGTAAGTCCTAACTATGTAATCCAATTTTCAAGAGCCTCCTTAAGTTGTTGTCTGCTGATTGGTTTACTCAGAAAATCATCCATTCCCACCGCTAAACAATGATCGCGATCTTCAGTGAAAGCATTAGCAGTCATAGCAATGATCACTATATGGTTAGACAATTTAGCAGTAGCTTCGAGTTTGCGAATGCTCTCAGTAGTTGCATATCCATCCAATAAAGGCATCTGGCAATCCATCAAAACAACGTCGTAATCTTTAGTCTGCATTAACTGCAACACCTGTTCTCCATTTTCAGCGAGGTCTGCTTGACAGCCAAGTTGCGATAGATACGTCATTATAACTTTCTGATTAACAATATTGTCTTCAGCCAATAGAACTTTTAAGTTTTTGAACTTTTCTAAGCTACCTTTCTCTTTGGAATTATTACGAAGATCAGGAATAACTGTACTAGAAGAAAGAGAATCATTTACAAAAACAGGAAGATCAATTCCTAAAGATAAAAACACTGCTTTTAATAGTCGTTGCTCCTTAAAAGGTTTTGTCACATATCCGCAAAAGCCTTGATTAATAACTGATTCAATTTCACTTTGGCGATTTACAGTTAACATCGCGATAAGGGGTAAATCGGCATAGTTCTCAATTCCATGAATTTGTTTGGCTAATTCAGATCCATTAAAACCAGTTAAGCTCCAATCAATTAATGCTACATCAACTTGCTTTTTTGAGTTTAGATAGGCGATCGCTTCACTAATATTTGATACTTCATAAATTTCTGCACCTAGTTTTGCTAGGTAATGACGAATTGCATAACGAGAATGTTGATTTGCATCAATTACTAAAATACTTCGATTATTCAAATCTTGCGAATGATAAGCCAAAGAATTGTGAGATTGAGTTGGCTGAATGGCGAAAGGAAGTCTAAACCAAAAACAAGTACCTTTTCCGTCTGTAACAGGACTGGATACGCCAATCTCACCTTGCATTAGCTCTACCAACTGACGACTGATCGCTAATCCTAATCCAGTTCCCTCAAAACGACGATTTGTGGAAGTATCAACTTGCGAAAATGGTCTAAAAAGTTTGTTCTGATTGGCGGGATCAATGCCAATACCCGTATCGATAACAGAGAACCGTAAATAGATTTGAGGTTGTGACATTATTAAAGTCTGCTCAAAAGCGCGATCGCGCTCGACTTGCACAATGATTTCACCTTCAGTAGTAAACTTAACAGCATTACCAATTAAATTCATCATGATTTGGCGAAATCTAACCGTATCAGCCATTAGAAAATTAGGTAAACCTTCTTCAAAACAGGCATTAAGTTCCAATCCCTGATTATGCACTTGCAAAGCAAAAAGTTCAAGGATTTCTTCTACACATTGCTCTAAATTAAATGGCAAATTTTCTAATTCTAATTCACCTTCTTCTAACTTTGATAAATCCAAAATGCGATTAATCAAACTGAGCAATAGATTGCCACTCAGTCGAATATTTTCGACAAAGTCCTGCTGGCGGTCATTCAAAGATGTCCCAAGCAATAGGTCAGTCATTCCCAAAACACCATTCATGGGAGTGCGAATTTCATGACTCATATTTGCCAAGAAGATACTTTTAGCTTTGGCAGATTGCTCGGCAAATTGTCTGGCGGCTAACAACTCTTGCTCTTTACGTTTTAGTTCTGTAATATCACGACCAACATAAACAAAGCTATTATTTGGTTCAATACTATATTCGACTTGTTGATTTTGGATAGTTGAACAAGAAAATGCGATCAAAATCTCTTCTTTGTTTTTTGATAAGCATAATATTTCAAGATTTGTAAAATAGCGATCGCTATCTAGAGATTGTTCACTAACAGATTGATTTTCAAGATGACTTTGATGAATTAACTCTAGTTGATTTGGATTTTTAAATAATGAGGCGATCGAACGATCAATTAGCTCTTTTTGGGTATAACCCAATAAATTGATAGCCGCAGGATTTACAGTTTTTATTCTGCCTTGATGATCAGTAACTATCAATGCATCTGCCATTGCAGAAATAATTTTATCAATATATTCATTTGATCTTTGCAAGGGGTTAGCCATTAAATCAGACTCATTTGCCCTTTGCATTAATGCTTGAGACATGATCATTATATCTGTAACATCTTCAATACAGATGATGATGTTTTTATCTGCCTCTTCTAATTCATTTGTTCCGATGATATAAAAATCAAAATAGAGAGGTTTGTCGGAATTAATAGAACGACAAATCCCTTTGATTGCAAAACTAGTAGCTTGGTTAAGCCAAATGCTATTAAAAGATTCTTCTAAACCAATTGTTTCTGGAAATGCATTCCGAATATCTTTATTTAGCAATGGCTCGTAGGGATATTCAGAAAATCGCTCGGCTCCGAATGAAGTATCAGTAATCAGAAGCTGGCGATCAACCATAATGAATGATCGTTCTGAAGCAGTGAGAAGTTTTTTGAGAAGTTGTGACTGTTTCATAGCAGCTCATAATGTAAAAGAATACCGAATTGTTATTTACTTGACATATTTTCGATCATAGAGTTACAAATATTTAAAAACAAGGATAAAGCTATTCTAGCATTAGCATTTGACGAGCTAGTTTTTGGAATGTTTCATCCACTCCTTCACCTGTTTTAGCTGATGTGATGTATATAGATATATTGAGATTAGCGAATTCAGTCGGGATAGAGTGCAATAGATTCTCTCTTTCATTTTTATCAATTAAATCAACTTTATTTAAGGCAATAATTACACTAGATGTGGGATTGATTGATTGAAAAAGTTGTACATGATCTTTGAGGCTTTGCATACTTGATTGCCTTGTTACCTCGCCAACTATCATCGCTCCCTTTGCTCCCTGTAAATAGCTAGGAGCGATCGCCTTAAATCTTGTACTCCCTTCAATATCCCAGATAATTAATTGCAATTGTTTTAAATCTACTGGCGTGTTATCAGACAAGTTGTTCATAGACACTAACTTGCGAGAGATTTTTACGCCAACTGTAGACAAGTATTTATCACTAAATTGACGATCAACGAACTGACGGATTAGGCTGGTTTTGCCAACGCCAAAATCACCGATAAGACATATTTTTTGAGAAACCACTTTTGCAGAAGAATGCATTTAATTAGATACGGACATTGGCTTTAGAATCGGCTGAAATTCTACCCATCTTAACATTTGGTCAGAGGGTTGATGAGTAGATGTATCTATTATTCCAGAAATATGTAAGCGTTTAGCATTTACGCCTTTTTGTAATAGCGCAGCTCGAACCGTTTGAGATCGCTTCATCCCTAGTTGATAGTTGATGGAGGGATCGCCAATATTATCATTTTTGACAAAAATCTTAATATTGTAATCTGGGTAAAGATCGAGAAACGACTTAACCTCTATTAGCTTTTCGTTGTCAGATGGTTCGAGTGTTGTCACCCACAGGGGAAAGTAGATACGTGTTGACAGCTTTGGAGTCAAGATCGTAGCAGCATTACTAACTATATTAATCCCTGCAATTTTAGTGAAAGCCTGCGTAATTTTTGGCATCATACTCGGCTGTTCAATCTGTCCAGTAATTGTTACTTGCCCATCTTTAAACTGGCTCTGGATGTTCACCCCCTGAGTATAGTTTAGGGCTTTAGTAAGTCGCTGGACTTCGTTCGCCACGAGTTCAGGGTCGGGTGGGATGTTGACTCTGTAAATATTGTTGTTAATCTTACCGTTTGCTATTTCTACTTTTGAGGCAGCGATCGCGACTTGGAAGGCGCGATCACGTAAATTTTGATTTGGCAATTTGCCTGTTAATTTCAGACGATCACCATCGACTGCTACATTAAGCCGATAGACGGCAAGTTCGGGCGTACTGGTTAAGGCTTCTAAAACTTTAGCTTCAAGTTGGCGATCGCGATGAGATTGATATTGAAAAATTCCTATTGGCACCAAAATTAAAGCAAGTATGCCTAAACTCATAAAAATCAAAGTTTTGGGTGATTGTTTAGATTTTTTAGCATGTTCAAATTCCATTAATGTCTTGAGTTCACTTTCAGCCTCGATTGGAACCATACTGGGATCGCCGTCGAACTCTTTAAAGCGATCACCATAGACTTGCACAATCCGCCCAAACACATCGCGAATTTTGTTTACTAAGGCTGAGTCAGGTTCACCACGAATGATCACTGCGAGATAGCAATATCCAGCAACTTCTAACAATATTTTGGAGCCACTGTAGTTAATAGCATCAAGTTCTGTTGTACTTTCCGCTCTAGACATGCATTCATTAGCAAAGCTGCGAATGGCTGTCAACATACCTGCTAGCATATCTGAGTCAATGGGATCGATCAAATCATCAAGGTCACTTTTTTGGATGTCGATCATTACTAAGCCCGAAAGATTATGGATCAGGAAGATAGCTTGAATTTCAAAAGGGACAGATTCTTTGAGAATTAACTCGGCTTCAGAAACCCCTTGAATTTTGGCGCGAATTTTTCGCTGTACACCTTCTACACTAAAAGTCTGCTCAACTTTTTGGTTAATAGAACGAATTGCTTCAGCGAAATATTTAGAGATCGTATTCCCAATTACTGGATAAAGAGCGTCAACCATTGCATCGCGTTCAAGCACAATCTGTTGCTTAATGGCAGCTCCCATTTCTGGCGCAAGCGCATCAACGATTTCATTGCGATCAAGTCGAATTTGTTCACGAATTGCTGCTCCAACTTCTGGACCAAGCGCTTTGGCAATTTGCTCAGGTTTACTACGAATTTGTTCACTAATCGCATTCGGTAAAAGATCGGTGATTGCATGGCTCATTGACACTCGATCTAGTTGCGATCGCTCAAAAATCACTTCAGCAATAATTGGTGTAATCGCCTGACACATCTCTTCTCTAGCTTGATCTGCTTTAAGACTGAGCAACTCAGCAATAATTGGCAACAAAAGCTGAACTAATTCCGCTGGTTCATTAAGTTGATTTTCTAACTGAGCAACGCGATCGCTAACCTTGTCAATCTCCATGGGAATATTGCTCTGTTCATCACTAATTGCTGAAAGTCGGCGGGAAGCACTTTGCAATAAATTTTCCAAACCTTCAATTTTGTTCATGATTGCAGTATTATTAACCTGACTTTCGACTATTCCCAGCTTTTGCTCAACTGCAATTTTGAAGTTTCGTAAGTCTTCTAGCTCTGGAACAACCAGAATATCCTGTAACATATGAATTGCTTTATTATCCTCCTCTGATAATTCTTCTAAATTGTTGTTTTGTGAATGTGATTGGGATCTAGGAGCAGTAACTGATGGAGATGGATTCTGAGAAGTTGCTTGAGAAGATAATTGAGTAATGGATTGAGATTTTTTCGGAGGGGTTTGCAATGATACTATTTGAGAAATCTGTGAAGATGAAACCCGATTATTTTCACTACCAAAAAGAAGCTCTTGGATAAGATTTGCGGTCTCTACTTCTTCTGCTGTTGAGGATTCGATTTTTTCTAAGATTGCATTATCATTATCATTATCATTATGATTTGAGCGATTTAAATTTTCATGATGTCGATCTTGATCATGATTCTGATCAAACCCATTTAAATTAGCAGGCTGAGTGTCTCTTAAAAATGGCAGCTCATCTAACAGACTTGGGAAAGGGTATATGGAAGGCGATCGCACTATATCTAAAAAATCTTCATCTGGAGATTTTTGTCTTGGCTTAGCCAATGAGTTCTGTCCATTTGGCGATCGCTTTATATCTAAAGATTTCCTATCTAAATATTTAGGTTGCGACTGATCCGACAAGTCCTGCTCGATCTCCAGTCGTTTGGAAATGGACTTACTAGACTTAATATCTATATATTTATCATCTTTATGATCAATATTTAACAGGATTGAATCATCTATGCATTGCTGATTTTGAAGATTTTTAGGTTTTTCAGAGTCAATAATATTTAGATCAGAGAGCAGGAGTAAAAACTTCTCAACATCACTGAGCGCTTTATTCTGGAAGTTACCCTGTTGCTCTTCTTGTTGCTCTGACATACTACTTTTGCACAATGACAGTATTTTTGTACTATAGCAATGAAAGTTTTGCTTAGAACATAAAACCCAAATAAATAAAAGCGGCGCGAAGCGCCGCTTTTATTTATTTGGGTTCGCCATAACACAAATGCAAAACAAGGAACTGAAGACCTTTGTTTTACATTTGTGTTTACTTTTTAGGGAATTTATGGCTTGGCTTTAGAAGTGCGTGATGTAGTTCTAGTTGCAGGGGTAGCTGATTCCGCACTAGTTGAGACTTTTGGCGCAGAATCGAGGAGACTCACCCGCTCATACTTCTCTTCGACTTTTTCTTCAGCCGCCTCGCGTAGCTCAGGAACAAACTCAGAACCTTTAAGTCTCATGCCTAGCTCAAATAGCAACTCGGCCATATCGTCTTTGGAGAGCTTGTCTTCACGAAGAATCGAGAAATGACGGTCTAGCTCTTCTAAAACTAGAGATCGCAGTTCACGATTATCATTTTGCAAATTATCTCTAGTTTGGGCGAGTTCTTCCCGTAGCGATACCCGCTGAGCCTCAACAGTCTCATCAAGAGTTTCAATACTACTGGTAAACTTGCGGTTAATGCGATCAAACTGTTGACGAAGGTCAGCGGCTTCCTCTTGAGTTGATGCACTAATCGATTTTAGTCGCTTATCAATGGACTCGACCGCAGCTCTTAACTCACTTGCTAAAACTGACTTTAAGTCGCTAAGGCGATCACGGACATCTTGCTGCATAGCTGCAATATCCAACTCAGCCTTATCTAACCGACTCGTGTATTCGCGCAAATGTGCGCCGAAAATGATATCGCGAATTTGATCAATATTGCCTAAACGTTCGCGGATCTCATCTCTGGTGATTTCACCCATTAGGTTACCTCTAGGAATGATTTGAAAAGGTATTAAAGTTTTAGCCCCAAGGATTTACATATCAATGTTTTCAAGTTATCTACGACAACTTGAAAACTATAAAACCTCTACTGATTTTAGCTTGAGTTTTTTACATTGGTAAGGACAATGTGAAAAACTCGATATGCATAATGTTTCTGGCGATCGCCAATACAAATAACCATAGCAAAGTCTTGCCATTTTTGCTGTCTTTTGAGAACAGTGCTAGCAATGCTTTGCTCTACCTCTACATTTTCGGCATTAATTGGGTAATATAAACAAAGCAATGCTAGTTGGCATAGCTACTATTAGCAAAATATGTCTGCGATCGCCCAATTACAATACAAAAAGCTACGCTGGCAAAGAAGCAAAAGTTCTTCACTAGCTCGTCAACGCGAAGTATTCTTAGCTGCGTTTACATTCCTGTTTTTTATATGGTGGGATAAATTTTGGCAAGACAATACATCACGGACTCGTAGCAAAAGGGCGGAATGGCTAGTTCGCAATATGCTCGAACTAGGTCCAACATTTATCAAAATCGGTCAATCCTTATCTACTCGCGTCGATTTGTTACCACCCGAATACATTAGTACTTTGGCTCAACTTCAGGACAAAGTGCCAGCATTCAGCGCCAGAGAAGCCAGAGACATTATCGAACTCGAACTCGGAAAATCTCTTTATGCTATCTATCGCGACTTTGACGAAATTCCTCTTGCCGCCGCTAGTCTTGGGCAAGTACATCGAGCTACTTTATATAGTGGCGAAGAAGTTGTCGTCAAAGTCCAACGTTCGGGGTTAAAAAAACTATTCGATCTTGATTTACTTGCGGTTGGCAAACTTCTCAAAGTATTTCGCCGCTATTTTGCTTGGACACGCAAATATAATCTAGAAGGGATTTATCAAGAATTTTTCACAATTCTTTATCAAGAAATTGATTATGCGATCGAAGGGGGTAATGCTGATCGCTTTCGCAAAAATTTTGAAGGCTATCCGCGCATTGTTATCCCAAAAATTTATTGGGACTATTCCACCTCAGTGGTTTTGACCTTAGAGTATGTCCCTGGCATCAAAATTGATGATCGCCAAGCCTTAGAAGCCTGTGGATTAAACCCCAAAGAAATTAATCAATTGGGAATCTGTTGTTATCTCAAACAGCTTCTCCAAGATGGCTTCTTTCATGCTGATCCCCACCCTGGGAATTTAGCCGTTAGCCCTAGTGGAAGTTTGATTTTCTATGACTACGGCATGATGGCTGAAGTCAAAACTATGGCAAAGGATCAAATGGTGAAGACCTTCTTTGCAGTACTACGCAAAGATACCAATGAAGTTGTTGATAGCTTGCTGAGCATGGGTTTCATTGAACCGATCGCTGATATGAGTCCGATTAAACGCATGTTAAAATTTGTTTTAGAGCGCTTCACCGAAAGACCTGTGAATATCTATGAGTTTGAGCAAATTAAAGGAGAAGTGGTAGCCATATTCGAGAAGCAGCCTTTCCGTTTGCCTCCCCAAATGACCTATCTCCTCAAGTCCCTCACCACCCTTGACGGTATCGCCAGAATTCTCGATCCAGAATACAACTTTACCACCGCCGCCCAGCCCTTTGTGAAAAGCATTATACTGACTAAAGGTCGGGGCAATACTTTAGGAGCATTGGCTCAACAAGCAAAAGATTTTCTGGTTTATCAACTAAATAAGCCCAGTCGCATGGAAATTTTGCTAGAACGTTTGGAAGAGAGGATCGAGCGTGGCGAGTTGATGATTCAGGTCAAGTCTTCCGAAAGCGATCGCACTCTCAAAAGAATCAACATTGCTGTTAAAGCTTTAATCTATGCCTGTCTAACAGGCTTCTTGGCTTTAGTTGGAGCAGTACTATTAGTTGGTACTACTGCTTATTCTGGCTGGGCGATCGCTGCGTTTACAGGTGCTTTTTTCTGTGGATTTTCGCTCATTCGCGCTCTCGTCCAGCTATCAATTCGTGAAAAAATTGATAATATTGCTGAACAATAACAAATTTATCTCGCACAGTTACGAGATAGTCATTAAGTACTTCTTCGTATTTAATTTGTCCTGTGATTAAGTAGCGATTATTATTGAACTGGAAGTCATGTTGAGCATTATCTTCCTGTAAATTACAGTTGCCCACACATTCAATAATTGTAGTTAGCCCTTCACTAGCAGGACACCAAGTAATTGAGTTGAACACAATCATCCATTGATTCTCATCCCGAAATGCCAAAAGTCTTGACGAAAGATAGTCAACATTTAGATTGCCTAGGCAAGGTATTTTGATCTCATTAAAACTGCGATCTAGAAATCCTAAAATTTGTTGTGGTGATTTCATCTATGTTTCTTTCGATAATTGAAGATAAACCAAGAACTCAAGTTCTTGGCTAAGAGCTCAAGTCCACTGAAGTGGACTATATAGCAACGTAAGAGATAGATAGGACAATTCAAAACCCAAAAGATGGCAGAGCGAAGCTCTGCCATCTTTTGGGTTTTATGTCCTAAGCAAAGCTTACATTGCTATAGAATAATTTAAATTAACCCGTTTCAACGGGTTTGAGCTTTTAGCCCGCAATTGAGTGCATGGCTAATTGAGTGCAGAGCTACTGCTGTATATCTTTGATGATTTTATTGATAACTGACTGTTGAGATTCGATGCTCGATACTAATCGAAACTGGACAAGCGATCGCAAAAGATTATGTTCAGGATATTTGACATGAAAATAGATATTTCCCACTAAATAATCGGTAAGAAAACGTAATCCTAACTCAAAGGTAATCACGCGAACCGCATCATAGATATAGGCATAATCATGCTCTGAGAGAAAAGATTGCGCCATTGAAAGATATCCCTGCAAAATCCCTTGACAAAGTTCCGTATCAAATTGAACATCTTCCCATTGATTAGTCTCCTCTCCAACAGGATTACATCCCGATCGCAAACAATCACCAATATCGTAATGCACTAAACCAGATTTCACCGTATCCAAATCGACGACACTCACCGCCAGTTGCGTCTGTCGATCAAACAAAATATTATTCACCTTGGGATCGCCATGCATCGTTCGCAAAGGTAATTTCCCTGCCGCTTTTGCATCTTCTAAAATATGCGCTAAGCCCTTGCGATCACCTACAAATTTCAAACAATAATCGACTTCAGGCGATCTCTTAAAATGTTCCTTCGCAAGAGCTTCCTGATACTGGCGAAGATAGCGCGGCGTAATATGAAAACCCTCCAAAGTATCTGCTAATCTCTCTGGTACTAAATCACTAGTCAAATGATGGAACGTTCCTAAAGCATAGCCAACTTCTCGCGCTTGTTCTATATTTTCCATAACATCAAAGGATTGAGAACCTGCGATAAAACTAAGCGATCGCCAAAATTCTCCACTTTCAGTCTGCCAATAGTCTTGCCCCTGCTGCGTTGGTAATATGTTCGGGATATCCCATCGTCGCTCTAGTGGTTGATTTTGCAAGCGATCGCGTACATGATTCGTATAAACCCGCATATTTTGCATGACTAACTTTGGTTCATGAAATACTTTGGTATTGATACGTTGCAAGATAAAGGATTGATCTGCTGCTTCTTGCAAAGAGACTAAAAAAGTATCATTAATATTGCCAATGCCAAAGGGTTTAATGTGAGTAATTTGTTTTTGAGGAGAGAACTGCTGGGCGATCGCCATAATTTGAGATCGTTCTAGTTCATCAATTTGGTTATTTTGATGCATATTTCTTAGGTATTGTCAGATTAATCAACCAAGCTAAATATTTTTGCGTGCTAATCTTTATATGCTGAGTGCAAAGCTATTTCGACAGAATCAGCTTAGATTAGAAGTTAAAATATGTTTTGTTTTCTATATGAAGTAATCCTTCTTCCTCTTTATGAATAGATGAATAAGCAATTTTCATGCCTTCTCGATTAAATTTTTGAGCAACAAACTTTAAATAGTCCATGTCAGGTTGAATTGAGATGAGTTTCAAAAGTTCTGTACCAGATTTCGTCAAAAAACCAACCGTATTTGTAATTGGAGGTGTATCCTGTCCTCTCTCAAGACACAAAACTAATGAGCCATAGAATATTAGGGTAGTGTCACCCATGGTAGAAGCGCCCATGATAATATTCAGAAAATCGCTATCGTTCACAAGCCCAGCTTCTTTTAGAGAAAGAATTTCATTGAATGTAAGTGGATTATCTTGTATCCGAGAACGAGAAATTCTGATTGGGCTGTTTAGTAATGATACCAATTCAGTAATTATATAGTTTGTCGTATAAATTTTTTTCTTTTGTTGGAGAGCTAAACGAAAATACTGCTCTGCTTGTGGATAATAAGTTTGAGTACTAATAAAAAGACTTGCCCACCCTGAAGTATCAACGAACAAATTACTCATCCCAGTTTAAATCCTGATGTAAAGCTTTGCCAATATAGTAATCATGATTCTCAGCTAGTTTAGGAATATCCACATTGATAGAACCTATTAATCTTAGGAGAGGATCTGTTTCTATTGATTTTATTAAAGTAGACTGATTTAAAAATTCTAACTGTTTCAACAAGGCTTGTAAGACGATTTCCTCTGGAGCTTTATTTAAGCGTTCAGCTTGAGCATTCAAGGCTTTTTCTAGATTGTCAGGAAGAGTAATCGTGAATGTTTTAGCCATAGCTATTTTTTCTGATTTGTTTACAACTATCTTAATCCAATAACTCAACGCATCGTTACTAGTTGGTAATATTGCCACCTTAAGTCTAAAGCAAGCAAAGATTATTGATGAGTGAAGTGTCATTTTTTGGGTAATCTGGAAGATCTACTCAAAAAATTAAATTGAGGTAACTTGTTGACAAAGCCCCCACTGATTAATCCCTTTCCCCTTGCTGCAAATCCTCATGGGTTAGCCCGATGGATACCCATTATCGCTGTGCTAAGGAATTATCAACTGCCTTGGCTGATCCAAGATTTGTTTGCAGGACTAGTACTGACCGCTATCCTCATTCCCGCAGGTATGGGTTATTCCGAAGCCGCAGGCTTACCTGCGATCTATGGGCTATATGCCACGATTGTGCCGCTAATAGCCTATGCCATTTTTGGACCTAGTCGGATTTTGGTATTAGGTCCTGACTCAGCCCTAATTCCACTTATTTCGGCGACAGTACTACCATTATCCAATGGCGATCCTCTACAGGCGATCAAGATCGCAGGAGTGTTAGCAATTTTTTCGGGAATCATCTGCATTGTTGCAGGACTAGCAAAATTTGGTTTCATTACCGAACTGCTTTCTAAACCAATTCGCTATGGATATCTCAATGGAATTGCTGTAACCGTTTTAATTGGACAATTACCGAAGATTTTTGGATTTTCGATAAAAGGTAATACGATTTGGGAAGACTTGCTCGGATTTGTCCAAGGAGTTCAAAATGGCAGAACTAACACGACAGCACTAGCGATCGGATTATCTTGTTTGTTAGTAATTCTAGTTCTCAAACGAATAGCTCCTAAAATTTCAGGAGTCTTAGTAGCAGTGGTGGCAGCGACGATCATTAGTTCTCTATACGGCTTTTCTGAGCGATCGGGCATATCTGTAGTCGGAGTCTTGCCACAGGGTTTACCATCATTCCAAGTTCCCAACATTACACCGATCAACTTTAACACTTTATTTTCTAGCGCTTTAGCGATCGCTTTGGTATCCTATGCCGATCTGAGCGTTTTATCACGAACCTTTGCTATACGGGGCGGTTATAAAGTCGATCGCAATCAAGAATTAATTGCCTTGGGTATCGCCAATATTGCGGCAGGATTATTTCAAGGCTTTTCCGTGAGTAGTAGTGCTTCGCGTACACCTGTAGCTGAGGCGGCTGGCTCAAAAACGCAGATTACAGGAGTAGTGGGAGCAATTTGTCTTTCTGTAGTTTTGTGGATTGCGCCGATGTTATTACAAGACTTACCCCAAGCAGCTCTTAGTGCTGTAGTAATTTCCGCCGCCTTAGCAATTTTTGAAGTTAAAGGAACTTTGCGACTGTATCAGTTGCGAAAATTTGAATTTTTCCTGTCAATTGTTTGTTTTTGTGGTGTGGCAATACTCGGTGTGATTCAAGGTATTTTTAGCGCTGTCGTTTTGGCTTTGATGGCTTTTGTCTGGAGTGCATGGCGACCACATTATGCAGTACTGGGTCGGATTGATGGCATCAAAGGCTATCATGATGTCTCGCGCCATCCCGAAGCTAGACAAATTCAGGGATTAGTCATCTTTCGTTGGGATGCACCACTGTTTTTTGCCAATGCCGAAACCTTTTGTGAACGGGTTTTGCAAGCTGTGATAGCCGCACCAACGACGACTAAGTGGGTACTAGTAGCCGCAGAACCTGTCACTGATATTGACCTCACGGCTGCGGATGCGATCGCTGAACTTGATAAAACCCTATGCGAAGCACACATCGAATTATGCTTCGCAGAGATGAAAGGTCCCACCAAAGATCGCCTAAAACGTTACGGACTGTTCACCAAGATTGGCAAAGATGACTTCTTCCCCACAATTGGACAAGCTGTGGATATGTATTTGGAAGTAAATAAAGTCGAATGGCATGATTGGGCTGAATAAAAGAGAATGTGGTGCTATGCACCACATTCTCTTTTATTAGGACTTAATGGCAATCCAATCTTTTTTTAGTAATGTGACAAAAGTAGCAATACCTTTGGAAAATCCAACGGGGTCTTGCATCGCATATTCAGGGAAATCTTCATAGTGTCGCCATTGTTCTGCTGCATTGTGACGTAAATGTAAGACACGTTCGCCGCCTTCAAGCTTCCAAAGCATTTGACCACCAGTTGGGATATTAGACATAGTCTCCTCCTGTTATATTAACCAGAACACTCAACATTGGCATGAGCTACCAGTTGTTATTCACAATTTTGGCGATCCCAATATTAAATTCTGTAAATATTGTTACTTTTAGTGTAGCGTTTTGCTCCACATTAGTGTAATGACAAACGTTTCATACTTATCTATACCTAAAGTAATGAAAAAGCATCAGTTGATAAACTTCCTTAACAATAAACAAAATAGAGTGGCGGCGCGAAGCACAGCCACTCTATTTTGTTTATTGTTAAGGAAGCAAATTTTCCATGGCAGCGCCAACTACTCGATAATCGCTATCTTGCCTGAGCGTAGACATGGCTTCCTTAGCTTCCACAGTATCAAATTTCATTAAGGCATAAGCAAGTCTGACTCGGATATATTCCAATTCCGAATCTTTGAAACTTAAAAGTTTTGCAAGGGCTACATCAGACTGACGTGATTTAGATAAAGAGCCTAAGCTATCGATACAAGCTTCTTTTACACCTGCATCCTCCCCTGCTAGACCGAGATTACAAATTTCCAAAACTTCTTCATAACATTCCATTTCTACTAGAGCCGCTAAGATACTGCGGCGCACTAGCCAGTGATCATCTTTGACAAAAGCTTGAACTAGATGAGAAGCAGAAATTCGATCAAATAGAGATAGGGAGTTAGCTGCTTCTGCTCTGACATTGGGAGTATTGTCAAAGCGCATGATTTGAAGCAATGCGGCAAATGATTCTGATGTTTTCTGTCTCCCCAGTTCTCGAGCAACAAAGGTACGCACTAAAAATTCTGGATCTTTTATCTGTTTCGTTAAGATAGGAACGGCAATATCTGCTGAATAATCTTTAAGAGATGCGATCGCTCTTATCCGATATTGAAAATCAGGATTTTGGAGTTCGGTTTCGATTTGAGTGAGATCCATAGGGTGAGATACTTCGATAGGATAACAATACTTTAATTAAACCTTTTAAATATGTCTCAATTTCAACTGAGTGATAAAGTTCGTGAACTAATTAGAAAATCCCGAATAGTAAGTTTTGTAAATCTACAAGATGCTTATCCTATTGAAGTAATTCAGTACCTGCAAGCTGCCGATGATCAAAGTCGCTATCTTACAGATGCAGATTTGCAACAGATACAAGGGCTTGCTCCAGAGCTTGCCAAGTTTGTTCCTATTGTACAGCTTCTACGCGATCGCGTTAATGACATCGTTGATGAAGCCAGAGCCGAGGTTTTACAATCATTTCCCAAAATCACCCAAGAGGGCGGAGGATTATATCCTGCTGAGAGAGCCAATGCTTGCTGGCGAGATTTCTGGCATTTTTTACGTTGTATTACTTATGGCATCACAGAACAGCGTACTGACTATCTAAGTACAGAGGGATTACAATATATGAACTTGTTGTATCAGGAGTTGCAAGTACCGCTAGATGCGATGGTTGTTGGTTTAGAGGGGATTAAGACTGCAAGTTTAAAACGTTTGGATTCAGAGCAGAAATCTGAATTGGCTCCATATTTTGATTGCCTGATTGGGCAGCTAAAAATGTTTATATATAGCAACGTAAGAGATAGATAGGACAATTCAAAACCCAAAAGATGGCAGAGCGAAGCTCTGCCATCTTTTGGGTTTTATGTCCTAAGCAAAGCTTACATTGCTATAGCAATGAAAGAGGATAGCTAAGATCTAGAGCCCAAAAAGTCTGTCCCGCACGCGCAGCGTGCGGGACAGACTTTTTGGGCTCTAGATTATGCCGAGTTAACTATGCAACAGAATCAAATAACATTGTGGTCATGTAGCGATCAGCCCATTCTGTACCAAAGGATTTTTCTAGCACCCGACGAGTTTTGTCGTTTTGTTGTTGCTTTTCGCAATAATATTGCTGACCTGCGATCGAGCTTGCTACGTCAATCTCAGAAATTAGAGGCTTGGCCGCACTAGCAATTTGGCAATGAATCGTCAAAAAGTTGCGCACTCGTTGCAAAAATGCTTGCTCTTCCAGTTCACCCATAGGACGCACAAACAAACAAAATTCCGAGAAAATATCTGCCCATTCTGGCAAAGCACGGGGCTGAGAGAAATTGAGATCAGGCAAGGCTGATAGAGCTTGATTGTATTTAACAGGTAGCGATCGCCCAGCATTTACAGGCGAAAGGTCTGCGATCGCGGCACTAATCGCACCACCACGTCCACCAACAATATCAGCGCCAAATATAGGCAAAGCATATTCGGGATTAGGAAACATCACACAATGCAAAATATCCAGTCCGTTGCCAACTTGCGCTAGTTCGAGATGCAGCTTACGGAATTGGGGCGCTTGATAGCAAAGATTTTCAATTACTAGCTTTTCGCCTTCTAGATGCCCCTCAATATAGCCAAGTCCCTCTGGAACTCTATAGGGAGATAAATCTAGGTTGGTCTGCCATACTTTTTCAATGCAGTCAGCTAACTGGCAAATTAAAGCATGTTGGCGATTTCGCAATGATGCTGGCATAAACTTCGATATACGTTTCTATTTGAGTATAGAACGGTGCTCGTAAAAACTCTACAAGAAATAAAAAGCTTTGCAAAGTAAAGTTTTTTAAAATAAAACCCAAGATTGTGTCGGCAGGCGGAGCCCGCCGACACAATCTTGGGTTTTATTTGCACATTTTATCGAAAAAATGGGTTTAAAGCCCCGTGCTTCCAGCACGGCTTTATATTAATCTAGTTGGCAGTCGCGACTTAAACTTCTATCAGATTGAGCAAATTAAACGTGTCAGATTAGTTCGCCGTACTGATGGCTACTATGCTCAATTTTGCGTAGATGTTGACCGTAGAGAAGATGTAGAACCATCTAAAACCACAATTGGCTTAGATGTTGGTTTAAATCATTTCTACACCGATAGTAACGGTCAAACTGTAGAAAATCCTAGATTTCTTAGAAAGTCAGAGCGTCAACTTAAAAAGTTGCAGCGCAAAGTATCTAAGCGTAAAAAGGGATCGGCTAATCGCCGCAAAGCAATTAAGCGGTTAGCTAGAAAGCATTTGCAAGTGAGTAGGCAGCGTAAAGACTTTGCGGTAAAGACTGCAAGGTGCGTAGTGAGGTCTAACGACCTGATTGCCTACGAAGACTTGCAAGTACGGAATATGGTCAAGAATCATAAATTAGCTAAGTCTATTTCAGATGCAAGCTGGTCTATGTTTCGTGATTGGATTGAATATTTTGGTAAGGTATTTGGTAAGGTCACTATTGCAGTGCCTCCGCAATATACGAGTCAAAATTGCTCAACCTGTGGAACAACTGTCAAGAAATCGCTGAGTGAGCGCACTCATCAATGTAGTCACTGTGGTACGGTTTTAGACCGTGACCACAATGCTGCACTGAATATCTTGGCTATTGGTTTAAAAAATACCGTAGGGCATACGGAA
>JADBWK010000015.1 GCA_020404895.1 Pseudanabaena sp. M085S1SP2A07QC
CTTAAGCCGTGATAAGTCTTCTAAGTCCAGTATGCGAGCTAAACGTCATAAGGCGGCTTGGGATCTGGCTTATCTTGAACATCTCCTTTCCCTTTGATTTTTTATGCGGTTGCCCTGACTATCGATTTTTGGGACAGGACAAAATAATGAAGTCTCATATACACTTACAAGTAAACCGCAAATTTTTTTGACCTGCATCAAGTTTTTCGGTGCGGAAACGTCTCATGCGTGGTTTTGGCAATTCTAGGCTTGCTAGAGAGTCGGTACAGTCTCAAAGCCTTGAGAAAGCCTCTTATAACAATCAAGTATTAGTGCTGTCTGAAAATGACGCGCAAAAGTTTGTGGAAATGATGGTTAATCCTCCTAAACCATCGAGTGCGTTAATTGCCCTGTTAAAAGGCGGATCAGTTTAATAGTTCATGAGCTAGGCACTGGTCAGCTAAAACGTGATCGACGTATTTGCGTCTTTTTTGTTGCCATGAAATGTACATTTCAGTACCCATCCCTCATTAACTGACCAGCGCCTAAGATCTGATAGGGCGAAAACTTCTCAAACACGCTCTTAGCTGTTTCACCAGTTCATCAGGCGACATAATCGGAATGGAAGAACCAACAAAATCCACAACATCACGAGTAACGATCGCATCTAAACTTTTTGCCATTGCCGCCGCAACCTGCACAGCATCCTCAAAATCACTCAACCCCATATTTACCGCTTGTTGGATCACACCACGATCAACCGTACAAATTTCCATTAAAATTAACAACTTCGAGATTGTCGCGATCGCTATTTCCGCACTTTTAGTATGACGCTTTACCAAATAATGAATATCTGTAACAGTCGTAGCTGAGATAAATCCCTGAATCTTTTCTAGTTCCACCGACTCTAAAAGATATGCAGCATTTTCGACAAAGGGAACACGCGCCAATACGACATCTAGTAAAACATTCGTATCAAATAAGACCTTCATTATTTTTGCAAAAGCCTTGTTTCTAAAATAGATTTAACCTCTTCATCCGTAGGAGCAAGCGCATCAGTTTTCGCAATGCCCACTAAACTTGACGCAATACCCTTATATTTGCCAGTTAATACAGGTTTTGAACGTAGCGATTTCATTAGGATATTGATTAGTTCCCAACGCTCATCTTCGGGAAGCGTTAGTACTTGTTCGTGAAGTTCCTGAAGGGTCATAGCCGTTTAAACCATAGGATAAACTCACATAGAATTGTATCAAACTATCTCAAGTCACATCAAAACTAGGCTAGAAGCGATCGCCCTTTACTTTCAGAGAGATTAAAGGGGCGATCCTTTAACTTTCCATTCTATAGATCTAAAACTCGCTTTACTCCATCAATAATCGGCAAATACTCATCGATACTCAGGCTACCCAAATAGCCAATTACCCTCTGAATATCTACTGCCCTTATTTGATCACACAAAACAACTGATTTCTGAGGTAATCCCGCAGTTCCAGCTTGAATAATTGGATATAGTGCAGGATTTTTCCTTGTCCAGTCACCAAACTGAGTAGTTAAGGGAACTACAACCGCAACAGGATAACGCACATCCCCCAAAGGCAAACCAACAATTACAGCAGGTCTTCTCCCTTCCTGTTCATGTCCTTTAGGATTGTGAGACGGCAGATCAACAAAAATAACATCACCACATTTGAGAATTTGATTATTCAAAGCCTCTATCCTGCCTTTAGCACTAAACCAATACCAGAAACATATTCCACAGGCTTCATACTTGGTATCCCCCCTTCTCCCCAGTCATACTCAGGCAAATCACTAACCAAATCTGCTTCTAACCAAGATTTAGACTCTATATCATCGGAAGCAAAATTTTCTGTTTTTGATAACTCATTCACCAGAAACTGAATAGCCCTAAGCTTATCGGAAGGGTCTAATCTTTGGAGATTCGGCAATAACTCGGTGAAGGTCATAACCATAAACCTAGAATAATTACTCCCTATTATTTTACTTGCTTGCGTCCCTTACCTTCACCGAGACTAAAGGGGCGATCGCGCGATCGCTCTTATTGGCATATAGTATATTTACACTTATTACACTTACTTCTACTTCAAAAAATCAACCCATCTCAACATCGGCAATCTTTAAATATGTATATGTTGAAAGACCTACCAGATTCTGTCTTTGCACCTGAGCCAGACACCCTACCTATACAACGCCTAGAGGCAATGTTAGAAAAAGCATATCCCAAGCTTGTCGGTCTGGATGGTGAAGAAATTATGTTGCCCGACTCTATATATCAAGCCCTTCGGCAAGTCATTCACATGATGGCATCGGGACAAGTTATATCCTTGGTTCCTTATAACTTACATTTGAGTACGATTCAAGCCTCTGACTTGCTCAATGTTTCTCGTCCTTATTTATATAAATTGTTAGATCAAGGCGATATCCCCTATATCAAGGTGGGTACGCATCGCCGCGTCCAGTTTCAAGACTTAATGCAGTACAAAAAACAGAGAGATGCTCAGCGTCATCAAGCTTTGAGTGAGCTTACTGAGCTTAGTCAAGAGTTGGGATTTTATACCCCAGAGGATGACCGCTTAACTGAGGCTATTTCACCAGCGCAATGAGTTTGCCATCCTCTCGATTTCCCGTTGTACTTGACTCCTGTGTGCTTTATCCAATGTATTTGCGGGATACTTTACTTCGTGCTGCTGAGGCTGGGCTGTATCGTTTGCATTGGTCACGAGAATTTTAGACGGGGCGCTCCGAAACTTGGTAGCAAATCAGAAAATGCAGATCCAGCAAGTGAATCGGCTAGAAGTGCAAATTAATCGGTCTTTCCCTGATGCGATGCTCAATGTGACCGATCGCTTAATAATTCCTTGTATGGAAACCATGAAGGTGATCGCCATGTTTTAGCGGCGGATTTGATTGCCAAAGCTCATGTAATTGTCACCAAAAACCTGAAGCACTTTCCCACAGTAGTTCTGAGCCAATATCAAGTTGAAGCCCAAAGCGCCGATCAATTTTTGACCTATCTACATGATTTGTTTCCTCAAGAGATTAGACAAGTTCTCCAGACTCAGGCAAGTGATTTAAAAAAGCCACCCATGTCGGTTACTGACTTACTCAATGTTTTAAAAACTTCTGTGCCAAATTTTGTGGGTAGGTTTAACTAAAAGCGATCGTAAAACTCTACAAAATCATGCGATCGCTTTTTTATTTTTAATGCAGTACACAGTAACATTGCTTAGGTAAGGAGCAAAAAACAAATGACAGATGCCCCACGATTAGAATCAGCTTTATTGGCTTTAACTCAGTCTGTGCAAACTTTGATAGAGGAAACTAGAGTCACTAATAACAACCTCAACAGCCTAGTTGAGCATCTTTATACTAGAAATGATGTGGTAGCCAATGACGTAGTAGACATCAAAAACGAATTATACGAATTTAAAGAGGTGTTTAAACAGCAAGCTTTAACCGCCGATCGCTATGCCCTTGCAGCCCAAGCCCAAGCCCTTGCAGCCCAAGCCCAAGCTGAATCAGTCAAAGTCCAGTCTGATACAGCCAAAACTCAAGCCGACAATATTCGATTAATGATTGAAATGCTTAATAGGAAACAGGCTTAATGAGCGATCGCATCACAGCCAAAAAATTATGAGTGAGTCAATCAAAGTAACCTGCGCTAATTTGGCACTCGGTGATTTAACCGTTGATGCTTTGTTGCGATCGTCAATGCCGAAAATTTTAAGCCCCGAACTTAGTAAATTTATTTTCGACTTGAGCGATCTAGCTTCTCAATAAAACTGTACATAGGCTAAACACAGGTGTTATACTGAGAAGCCTGTGAAAAAATGACATCCTTAGAAACTAAATAAGTAAGTAACGGTTATGACAAAACGTACCCTACGCGGTAGTGTCCGCAAAAAGAAGCGCACCTCTGGATTTCGAGCCAGAATGCAAACTCCTACAGGTCGCCGAGTAATCAGAGCGCGTCGTAGCAGAGGCAGAGTTCGCCTCACAACTGTATAAGCGATCGCTAGATCAGCTATTACCAGATTTAATTCACAACCTTAATTTGTACTCGACTTGCAATTATTAATCTCTAGTGCTTCCTAATCAAAACCGTCTGCGGCGGCGTGAAGACTTCGCGAAAGTATATGCCAAAGGCGATCGCTACAGAGGCACTTACCTAAATTTGCGAATGTTTATTGATAGCAATGACCCTTTAACAAGGATAGGCATAGTTGTCAGCAAAAAAGTAAGCAAGTTGGCGGTAACCCGTAATCGATTTAAGCGTCAACTTCGCGCCATTTTTCGTCAACTTCTGTCACAATTGAAGAATGGATTGCAAATAGTTGTAACAGTGACTACTGTTCAGAGCAAGCCAAGTTATCAAGAGCTTTGGGATGACCTAAAGAATTTATTA
The DNA here is from genome assembly GCA_020404895.1 of Pseudanabaena sp. M085S1SP2A07QC. Lineage (GTDB taxonomy): Bacteria > Cyanobacteriota > Cyanobacteriia > Pseudanabaenales > Pseudanabaenaceae > Pseudanabaena. The sequence goes on from JADBWK010000015.1 coordinate 4,406, forward strand.
GCAAAGGCGAAGGTTTTGCATGGCAGTTAACGAAGAAGTTTACTACGAAGGCGCACCTCATATAGGCGATCTAATTATTAGTTTGCTGATGAGTATTTTTGTGATCACAATTCCCTTTGGGATTGCTGCGATCGCAAGAGCACTTTGGGTACGTTATCGCATCACCAACCGACGCATTACCGTAACAGGTGGTTGGAGAAGTCAAACCCGCACAGATATTGTGTATGCAGAAATTGCTAAGATTGTCACGGTTCCTCGTGGTTTTGGCAGTTGGGGTGATATGGTGCTGACCCTCAAAGATGGTTCACGGCTTGAACTAAAATCTTTGCCTAAATTTCGTGAAACATACGAATATATTGAATCGAAGCTAAGCCTCAAAGCGCAAGACATAAGTGGCGTGATCGGCGGCAAAGCCTAAAATATTTAAGGATCGCCCAATAACTTAATGTTGTAGGGCGATCCTAATTTTCATGAGTGATATTATTTATCATTCAGATGCAAACCCAACAGTAAAGTAGAAAATGGATTTCGGTGTAGGTTTTCTTTCCAACAACATAATGTTGCCTTTCCTAGATTTTTTCTACGGCATCGTGCCGAACTATGGATTGGCGATTATTGCATTAACGTTGGTTGTCCGTTTTGTGTTGTTCCCTGTTAGCGCTAATCAGCTTCGCAGTATGCGTCGCATGAAAATCGCTAATCCCGTGATGCAACAAAGAATCAAAGAAGTTCAAGAGCGATATAAGAGCGATCCTACTAAGCAACAAGAAGAGCTAGCTAAAGTCAACTCTGCTAACTTCAAAGAATTTGGGAATCCTTTGTCGGGATGCCTACCTGCACTAATCCAGTTGCCAATTCTGTTTGCGTTGTTTGCAACCTTGAGAGGTTCGCCCTTTGCAGATATAAATTATTCTCTCAACTTTCAGATTGCGACTCCCGAAAATCAAGCCGAGATCCAACATCAGCCTTTTACCTCACCTAGTCAGAACGTTTATTTTGCTGATCGCGTTCATTTCCCAGTTCTTGCAACTGCTGTAAACGGTACAAACTTAGTGATCGGTGATAAATCGAAGATTGTTTTGCAGACTTCCCTAGGAAAAGATTTCAACGCTCTAGCTACTGAATATCCTGATGTAGAGCTAACGACTAGATGGAAAGTAACCAAGGGACAAGACTTAGTAGAACTTCTAGATGATGGAACTGTAGTTGCTAAACAAGCGGGTGAGGTAACTGTTCAAGCAACAGTTCCTGGATTAGCATCAAATAAAGGTTTCCTATTTATCAAAGCCCTTGGTAAAACTGGTGTGACTAATGCTGATGGCAGCATTAACTGGGACATCGTAGTCATGGTATTGGGATTTGGTATCAGTCTTTATGCCAACCAAAATATTTCGAGTGGATCTACTCCTAAGCCTAGCAATCCTACACCTGAAGCTTCGCAACAGGAAACGATGAACAAACTCACACCTATTATTTTCTCTGGTATGTTTTTGTTTTTCCCACTGCCATCTGGTGTAATGCTTTACATGTTGATTGCTAATATCTTTCAAACTTTGCAAGCTTTTATTGTTGCTAAAGAACCACTTCCTGAAAACTTGCAAAAGTTGGTTGCGGTTTCGGCAAATTCTGCGCCTTCAGATAAAGCTAGCTCTAAGTCTGACTCTAAAGCTAGCAAATCTGAAACTACTAAAACCGTTGATACCAAATCTAAAGTTGTAGTTGACGATAATGACCAAGATACAAAGAGTCCGACTAAGTCTGCTCTACCATTTGAGCCTAATTCTTCTAATAAGAAAAAGAAAAAAGGTTCTTAATTAAATTGGGTGGCGCTTTGCGTCACCCAATTTAGTATTGAAATTATATTTATAGATGTGGCTATTCTTGTTCTGACATAAAGCCCAAATAGTGGGAGGCGGCGCTTCGCGCCGCCTCCCACTATTTGGGCTGATACAAGTGGATAATACCAATTCACAAAAGTGTTGCCACACTTCTGTGAATTAAACCCCAAACCCTGTAAGGGTTTTAAAAACACAAAAGGGTTACGCCCTTTTGTGTTTTGGTATAAGGCTATAATAGAAGCCTGATTATGCAAGTAGGGTTTATGGTAGATACTTCAGCAGATGCGAATTGGCTGCAAGAGCTTTTAAGTTTGATGGGTTATGCGACTTCGGTTGATATTCGTCTTGCCGAGGTATCTCCAGAACAAGTTAATGATCTCTCTAAGAACTATTGGCTAGAAATAAGTTCTGATGGTTTGCAGGAGCAGCAAATTAAAAGATTGATTGGGAAAGATGGGATAGTAATTGATTCGTTACAGTATTTGTCTAGTATTCTGTTGAATCGTCACTTACCCTCCGACAATGCTGAAACAGAAAATCGCAATTTTTATACAGTCGAATTAAACGGCTATCGGTCAAATCGTATAGCTGATTTGCAGGCTTTAGCAGAAAATGCGGTGCAGAAGGTTCGCGAGACGCAAACTGAGTTTTTAATTAAGCAATTGTCGTCTGCCGATCGCAGGCATATTCACCAGCTTTTAGAAGGTTGCTCAGATATTGAAACCCATAGTCAGGGTCGAGAGCCAAATCGTCATTTGATTGTTAAGTTGGTGCAGAATTGATGGAAAAGTTATATATACCTCAGATCGCGAGAGCCGTGGATGCGACTGAATCTTTTGATTTCAAAGAATTTATTGAGGGGCTAGAGACATTAACTCCTGTCCAAGGGGTGATTAGTGTCAGGCATGTTGGTTCTTTTCTCGAAGTTAGTTCTAAAGCTTCGACGATTATGACTTTGACTTGCGATCGCACGTTAGTGCAATTTAACTATAGGTTGGCGATTAACAATTCTGAGAGGATTTGTCTGGCTGAGCCTTTGCCAGAAAGTGAGTATCCCAGAGAGCGAGAAATTGAAGCAGATGACTTAGTCGAGTCTATATCTCCTAGTGGTTATTTTGATCCTGCGGCTTGGCTATATGAGCAATTAATTTTAGCTATTCCCTATCCGAAGATTGCACCTGATGCGCCTGCTCTTGAAATTACTGATACAAATAGTCTTGACGGTTCAACGGCTACCATCGATAAGCGGTGGGAAATATTAAATTCATTAAAATTACCTGAATAAAAAGGGTGTGCTTCGCACGCCCTTTTTATTCGGAACCGAAAATTTTTTAAAAGTGTCGCAAAGCAAAACTTTTAAAAAATTTTCGGTTTTAGTTAAAGCGCAACGCGCTGTACATTTATCCAGCGCATGCAAATAACTTTTCTAATTGTGATTTTTCTGTGGGATTTTCGATGGTTTGAGCAATTTCCTTGGCTGTATCGCGTTGCCCGATCGCCCAATAGGTACTGCTGATATCTGAGTAAGCTCTAGAGCGAATGTTGGGATCAGTGGCAGACTTGGCGATCTCAAGACTCTCTTGCAAAATTGGTTCTACCTTTTCGGTTAACCCAAATTCACCATAGGTACTGGCGATAATATTCAGAGCAAAAAGTCGATCAACTGGTTGCTGAATAGCTTTGGCGATCACTAAGGATTCTTCCCAAGCTTTAGCAGCCAAATCAGTCGATTTGAGCGCTTGATATTGACGACCAACTTCGATTAGTAAGGTTAAGACATCCATCGAAGGAGCAATAGCGCTTAAACCTTGGAGACTTTGATCAAATAATTTGATTGCTTCATCGTTTTTCTTCTCCTTGGTATAGGCGATCGCGACATTGGCAATACCCACACTTTTTTCAACCGATTTCTCATCAAGGTTTTCAATAACTTCTAGGGCTTTGTCATATTGCTTCGATACTAGGTATTGATTCGCAACCAAAAAGAGCGATCGCGTCTTTAAGAGTTCAGCATTTGCGATCGCGGCTTGTTCGACAGCTTTAGGATCGGGTACAGCCTTTTCCTCTTTCGGCGTATCAGCTTTTAAGGCTTTATTTGCTAGTTTCGGAGTGGTTTTTTTAGTAGTTTTGGCATTCTTAGCCGCTTCTTTTGCTGAGGAGATCGCATTATCACGCATGGCATCAAACTCTTGGAAGACAGCATTTAATGAAGCGATCGCTTTGGCATGATTTCCTGACTGTGCATAGCTACCTGTAATTTCAACTCTAGCTCTTGTCTTAAGATTAGGATCTTCGATCATTGGTAACAAATCTGTTGCTGCTGAAATCGAAGCTTCAGAATTAAAATCATCACCTATTTCAGTGTAGACATTGGCGATCGCGGCAAAAGCTCGCGCTCTGACATAAGAGTCAATGATTTCAGGTGTTGCCTTAGTTGCGTCAGCTAGTAAGTTTTGAGCATTCTCCTTTTTACCTGCTTCCCCATAGGCTTGAGCAATTTTGATGTTGGCAAAAACTCTATCGACAGGATCAGGTAATGTTTTGGCGATCGCTAAAGAATCATTTAGTGCATTCACCGCCAGTTTAGGCTGCTCAGCTTTGGTTAGACGACCTGCTGTATCCAATAGCGCAAAAGCTTGAAGGGATGGCGTAGTGATCGCACTGGCTGTGGTTAAGCTTTTTTCTAAAACTTTTTTGGCTTGGTCGGGGCGCTGTAATTCTAAATATTTGCTTGCAATTCCCGTATAGGCTGCAACTTTGGCTTCGGGAGATGTCCCTACATCTGCCAATGATACGAAGCACTGAAGTGGAACTCCCTGAAATTTTGCTTCTCCAGAATTTTTGGGACTAGCTGCCCATACTGCACTTGTTGTGGCTAGATTGACTAACAATGCTAAGCAGCTAGCCAGCAACCGCATCCATATTGTTCGCATAGTTAATTTTGTCCTTGCGTAAATTATTGCGTGGGATATCTTTGAGATTCTACCCAATTCGTTAGCGATCGCACCTATAGATATCGCTATCAAAACCTAAGAAGTATGTGGCGGCGCAAAGCGCCGCCACATACTTCTTAGGTTTTGCCCCAAACTAGCAGCCTGTTGGAGATATCAAAAATCCTTCTTGTTAGGGTGTGTTAGCCATAGAGCTATCTTTACGAATATCAAGTTTGTCTGTCTAAAGGCAGAAAATATAAAGAAAGATTGCAGGTTTCTAAACAATCTGTTACATTACTAAATATAAATTAACTGAAAGGTAACTCGATTATGTCTGACGAAAGCCGTAACGTGTGGAATTGGGGTTTCACTTCTGGTGCTGAAAACTGGAATGGACGCTTAGCAATGATCGGATTTGTATCTGCATTAGCAATCGAATTAATTAGCGGTCAAGGTGTATTGCACTTCTGGGGCATTCTGTAATTTTTAATATTTAGCCAATAAAAAAGCCTCGACTAGTCGAGGCTTTTTTATTGGCTAAATAAAGGTGGTGAGCCGCCTTTACTTAGCTAATTCCCAAATCCTTAAGGTTGCGCCCCGCAGGGGAAAAGCCTTAAGGATTTAGACCATTTATTTATGCACAGGTACTTATTTTATTCAGCAGATGTAACAGCTACGTCAGCAACAGCTACATCGGCAGTAGTTACAGGTTCTTCAGCATCAGGAATGATTGCTTCAGCATCTTCTGCTTCGACAGCTTCTGGCTCTAGTTTGATCGTCATATAACGAATTACGTCATCGGCAAGACGCATGGATCTTTCTAAGCTTTCGATGGTTTTGGGGGTTGCGGTGTAATTTACTTGGATGTAAATGCCTTCGCGGTGACCTTTAATGTCGTATGCTAATCTGCGTCTGCCACGATGTTGAATCGTAATATCTTCAGATTCTTGTTGTACTAAGAAGTCTTGATATTTAGCGATCGCGGCATCGGCTTCCTGATCGGGAAGATCGGGACGCAGGATATACATGGTTTCGTACAAACGCTTAACAGTCATTGAATTTTTTCCTTACGGTCAGTATTTGGCTTCTGAAGTATTAAGTACAGAAGCAAGGATCTATCATCATATCGTGTTAAGGCATTCAGTAGAACAGATTTTTATATTTCTAGCGCCATTGGCGCTAGAAATATAAAAATCAATTGTTCATGATAAGAATTGTTGATATTTTGAGCTTTTGTATCAGATACTGTGCAGAATTACCCAAACGCGTAAGGTTGCGCCCCTCAGGGGCGCAACCTTACGCGTTTGAGCGCAAAGCGATGTAAGACCCAAGAATTAATTGTCGGCGCTTTGCGCCGACAATTAATTCTTGGGTCTTAATTTTTGTTTCAACACAATCGGTGATAGCGATATATTAAGAGCGTTAAGGGTTGTCACAGAGAAACAACTTTTGTATTTTGGACTAATTTTATATATTAATCGTATAATTGCAATAAGTAGAGCAAAAAGCCATTTAGCTTAGGCGCAATAGAGGCAGAGTGAAAAATATGGCAGTGAAAACTAATACGATCGCGGATGTCTTGATTGTCGAAGATGAACTTGTAGCAGCAAATGCGCTATCAGATGTTTTAGCTGATATGGGCTACCGAGTTCAGGCTATAGCTGATAGTAGTGATGGTGCAATTACTTCAATCCGCCATCAGGTTCCAGATATTATTTTGATGGATATTAAACTTAGGGGCTCAGTTAGTGGGATCACTGCGACTGACGAGATTCATAAGATAGCGTCTATCCCCGTAATTTATCTAACAGCTTTTAGCGATCCTGAGACTTTAGAACAAGCGATCGCAACTTCTCCCTATGGATATCTCACTAAGCCACTTAGATATGCAGAAGTTAATGTTGCGATCATGCTGGCTTTGAAGAAACATCAGGAAGAAAAAATATTGCAAGAAGCTCTGGATAAAGAAAAAGAGCTTCATATTTTAAAGTCTCGTTTACTTGCCATGGCATCTCATGAATTTTCAACGCCAATGTCAGTAATTCGATTATTAATTTGGAAATTACAAACCTTTGAAGAACAAATGACTAAAGAAAGTAGAGCCAAAAATCTTGCTTCTATTCAATCAGCTATTAAAGATATTAATTGGTTACTTGAAGAGGTGAAATTTATTGCTTGTTCAGAGTCAGGAAGATTTCCATTTAATCCTGAAAGTGTAGATGCGATCGCCTATTGTCAGCAATTGGTAGATAGCTTTGAGACAGAAGATAGTATTCGTAAATGTCGGATTAAATTTCATAGTCAAGGACAATGCCAAAAATTGAAGTTCGACAAAAAATTACTATGGCATATATTTATGAATTTAGTCTCTAATGCTATTAAATATTCCTACGAAGGGGGGACTATTTATGTTGAGCTAATTTGTGAGTCAAGGCAGTTATTTCTAAGTATTGGTGATCATGGTATTGGTATACCTGATGAATATTTAAACAATTTGTTTTTACCTTTCTTGAGAGCTGATAATGTTGGCTCTGTAAAGGGTTTAGGAATGGGTTTATATATAGTAAAGCAAGCTGTAGAAGCTCATTCAGGCAAAATTGTTGTAGAAAGTGAAGTGAATATGGGTACAAAGTTTACAGTAGTTTTGCCTTCAGCATAGAACCTAAAGATATGTACTATCCGCTGATTGTACATATCTTTGGAGATAGCTCTTTAGGCTTATTTTTATTTCTAATTTTATGATGATTATCTCTTGGATCTTGAATAAATAATAACTTGCAAAGTATATGGAGCAAGAATTATTTGCTTTGATGCGGTTGTTAATTGCTTTGTAATCACTGATTAAAAGTGTGTTTAATAATACTTTACATATTCTAGAAACAGATGTAAGGTTTTACCCATGTTAAAAGTCTGTATAAATTTTCCTTTATTACTGCATAGACCATGTTTCCTAAAGGAGGTAACGACATGACAGAACTGGGGATGGGCTTCAAGGCTTAATTATCGACTGTTTACTTGTTGCGAGCAACGTGACTAAACAAAAACTTTTTAAAAACTCAACGAATATAGAAGTTTGGTCACAAGTTGTTGGCAACGAGATTATTAACCGTCTCACAAAAATTTACTTTGTGTAAGTCTTCGTTAGCGGCATAGGCTACAAAACTTGCATTACTAAATAATAGTAAAACTAGTGAGACCTCAATATTGGAGGTTTTATGAATGTTCGTGGAAAAACTGCTCTAATCACTGGAGCTTCGCGAGGGATTGGAAGAGCGATCGCATTGGAACTCGCTCAACAAGGAGTTAAATGTTTGATTCTAGTTGCTCGTGATCTTGAACGCTTAAATTCTGTTGCTTTAGAAGTGGAAGCTTTAGGAATAGAAGCTGTGAGTTTACCTCTAGATCTATCGCAGACAGTTGAGGTAAACATTGCGATCGCGCAAGTATGGCGTGATTTTGGTCCCATTGATATTCTGGTTAATTGTGCTGGTGTGGCGCATCAATCTTCTTTTTTGCGATCGCGCTTTCAAGATGTGCAATCGGAAATCGAGGTCAATTTGCTGGGTATGTATGCGATCACGCGGATGGTGGCAAGGCGGATGGCGGTGCTACGCAATGGCAGAATTGTTAATGTCTCTAGCCTGATGGGTAAGGTCGCTGCGCCGACGATGGCGACTTATTCGGCAACTAAATTTGCGATCGTGGGGTTCACTCAGGCGCTGCGTGGTGAGTTGGCGGCTTACAATATCAAGGTGTCGGCGTTACTTCCTTCTCTTACTGATACTGATATGGCGCATGATTTGGAGTGGTTTCGCTGGGTGGCGATGATGACTCCGAAGCAGGTGGCGAAGGCTCTGATCTCGGGGCTGGAGCGTGAGACTCCTGAAATCCTTGTCGGATGGCAAAGTCATCTGGCGGTATGGGGGCATCGGCTCTTTCCATCCCTAATGGAAAAGATCTTGCTAATTGCTGCTCCTAAGGTTGGCTAAAGCCAAGAAAAGGAAAAAGTAGAAAGGAAAAAGGAAAAATTTTCAATCTGTTTTTTCCTTTTCACTTTTTCCTTTTGTCTTGACAATCGTTGCTCCTAAGATTCGGGTGATTTCTTGGGCTTCTTGGGCGATTGGAGTGAGTCGGTTTTCAGGAAGGATTTCGGTGGCGGCGAGAAGTTTTAGCCAATAGAGGGTTTCTCTTGCTTCTTTGAGTGCGATGTAATTTTTGCTAATAAAGTCGGCTTTGCTTTGTCCTGCTTGTCCCTCTTGGACATTTGCACCGATGGATGTTCCAGATCGTAGTAGTTGTTTGCCGATTGTTCGCGCCACTCCGCCTGCTTCTTCTAGGTGTTGGCAGAGTTTGACGATACGGACGGCGAATTGGAATGTTCTGTCTGGAATGCTCTGCATTTCAAGGAAAAAGTAGAAAGGGAAAAGGAAAAATTTCTTTTTAAATCATCTTATAAATATTGAAAAAAACTAAACTTATTCTCATTCTGTTTTTCCTTTTTACTTTCTACTTTCTACTTTTTCCTTGCTCTGACAGGTAACGGATCTCTGAAAGGTGCATTATGTCGTAACTAAATGTCGGTTTACAAAAGTTAATAGAGGTGTGAAAGCTTTATGGTTTACACTTCACAAGTCTCGATGCGAGAAAAGATACCCAACCCATCTACACACCCACACTCCCAACAAAATCCCACCAATAGGGAGGTGTCCCTTCATATTCATAAAATTATTAAGAAAGAATTGGTCGGGATAGCCCACCCATTTACCCTCGCTTTTCCATGCAGTCGCTTTGCAAAACTTTTCCCAAGTCTCATCACTAGGAAAACTAAAGTCTAGCTTACCACCACACTCAACATAAATTTGCTTCTGGACGCTCAAGCCATAGAGTCCATTGCTGTAATGCACCCAGAGGCGATCGATCGTCTGCAAATCTTCACAGGGAAACTTTTTAATACTTTCAAGATCGATCCATCCTTCTTTTTCGCGTCCTGAAGCCTTGAGCATCAATTTGTCAGTCAATTGATCCGCCTCATACCATTGCTTAGCCTTCAGCAATTTCTCCAACTCACGATAATCAATCCCCTTAGCACTCAACAATTCCACAGGATTTTTCTTGACCTCTGGTACTGGCGGCGTTTTTCTGGCAATAACTTCTCTCTGAAATTCTTTAGGAACCGCAGGAGGAGAAACGGTCGATGCTGATGGGGATTTACTACCCTCAGCCTTAGTAGTTACAGATGGTTGCGGACTTGACACCGATCGCTTATTACCAACCCGTATCAAAGCATTAATCGCCTTCATATCCGTTCCGCCAGCCGCCACATTTACCCGCATCCATAACTGAAAAGCCAAATTAAAATCTTCTTCAATTTCGGCTTGGAGCGCATCTTCTCGCAATGTCGCAATATCCGTGAGATTGGCAAACTTAGGCAACAAAATATAATGCAACTTCGTGGCAGGTTCGATGACAGCGTAAGGCGTTTGTCGATAGCCATTTTTGTAATGTTGAGTCAGACTCGGCACGCGATCGCGCAGATATTGATAAAAGCGTTCCACCGTCGCACAATTCCCTTCACCCTGAATCCGCAACGCCTCCAATAACGCATTCGTAAAAGCCCCTTGTTGAAGATCCTCAATCTCATAGGAAACCTGACTAGGACTGCAAGAAAAGAACGTAATTACCCCCTGTTGCTTCTCTTCCCCAACGCCAATACCTGCATTTTTTGCGCCCTCATTACGACAAGCATCGATCAACATCACCACATTATCCGCACCACTCCGCCGCAATCGTTCGGTTACATAACTAATCGGAATCGCGGTTTTAGTAGTGCGCGGATTGCCATCGCTCGGCAACAGATAATCGCGTCCTTCGCAATGCATCCCATGCCCGCTAAAGTAAAACCATAAAGTATCCCCCGCTTCTAAAAATGGCGCTTCAAAGCGATCTGTAAAAAAAGAATCAAGCGTGCCGTAAGTCGGTTGAGTTTTGCGGTTCTGAGCATTGCGTTGCGAATCATCGGTGAAGAAGTAGAGATCGTTGGCGTTCACAGCCAAATCTTGCCTGAAATAATCACGCATCCGTTCAGCATCACCCTTAGCAAAATGCAAAGGTGAAATTTCATCATAATCATTAATCCCGACAACGACCGCGCAATTTCTCGCCATAGCTGACTATAAGTTTTTAGTTGTTTTTGAATTGCGAGTCAATCAGTGATGTTTTCTAACTCATCAGCGATAAGATCCTGTAGATCTTCATCGCAATGAGCCTGTAAATGAATTATAGAAGCATTTAGCTCTGCCAATACATCAACCTTTTGACGATCGCTAAGATTTGGCAATTGAAGCTGATGCACTAGCGCGATCGCCCTCTGACATTCAACCCCTAACTCAGCAATCAAAGTATTAAGAGTCGGATTAGCGATCGCCTTTGGTCTATAGGAATTCACAAGAGAATTTATTGGTAACTCTGTAACCTGCATATTTATCTCCTTAGTCTTTTTAGGGCTTTTTCAATACCGAGTTCAAAGGCGCGAATCTCTTTTTGCCAATGGTGAATTAGTCCCAAGTCGGGATAGTCTTTGAGCAGCTCCATGTCGATCTTTTGCTGATGCTCAATAATTCTTTGTTTAAGCGAATTAATCGACTTTTCATGATTCTTTTTACCCATTATTTAGATGGATCGACCCTCTTAAATTTTAACTCGATCGCCCCTTTGCCAGATGTCTCAATGCCAGTACCTAACAGTTTAATTTCACCTTTAGCCGAAATATCAACCGCCAATTTCACCTCATCCAGTTGCAAACCCGCATCTGGATTGATTTGTTTTTGAGCATCAGCAAAGACTCGACCAATCACGCGCACAAATTGCGACATCTGCGCCGCCAGAGTCTCGGCTTTGACACGACCTTCTTTAAGTTCTTCTCCCGATACTGTTGCTGAAGTGTAAGGATTGACACTTTTAACATTCTTCTGACCTGTTGGAGACTCGGCAATATTTGGTGAGCTTGCCGTCACAATCCATAGCTCATCATCACCCCAATCTTGTTCTTGCATTATTTCGCCACCGTTTTATTTTTCTAAGATTTTAGCGCATAAGCAAATAATACTAAACTCTTGAGTCATGGTGCTTAGGGCGATCGCATTTCAAGCATTGTAAACTAATCAAAATAAATTGGTATGATCGTAAAGTAAGAATGTTGAAAATTGGTCTAAGTTCTATGCAAGCATCAACAGTCGGCAACATTTTAGAAGCTATATCGGTTCTTGACTTTGAAGATCAACTATTTGTAGTCGAAACCTTGCAAAAAAGAATGGTCGAACTACGCAGAAAACAAATTGCCTTAAGAATTCAAGAAGCCGAAGAAAACTATCGACTTGGTAAAGTTCGTTCTGGTACTGTTGCAGATCTCATGATGGATTCTAGCGATGATTGAACTAACTTGGGATGAATCATTTGCGCGAATCTTAAAGAAATGGCGAAAAAAGCATCCTGAACTCGTTGCTCGACTTCAACAAAAACTTGAACAGTTCAAAAATGTCCATTTCATCCATCATTAAAAACCCATAGCCTAGTTGGACATCTTGCAGACTCTTGGGCAATCAACATCAACTATGAGCAAAGATTGGTTTTTAGATTTCTATCAGACACCAAAGTTTTGTTAATCGATCTTGGTACTCATGATGATGTTTATTAGAGTCAATGCGCTCTTGAGTCATGGTGCTTAGGGCGATCGCATTGTCAGCATTAATTCTCAGTATTATAAGGCAATAAAATAAATTGGTATGATCAAAAATGAGCAATCAAAACAATGAGCTAAAAAATATGAACTATCGCGATCACATCACCATTGAATCAGGAAAACGTAGTGGCAAACCTTGCATCAGAGGAATGCGAATCACCGTTTATGATGTACTTTCCTATCTCGCCTCTGGCATGACCTATCAAGAAGTCCTTGAAGACTTCCCATACCTCACCCAAGAAGATATTTTTGCCTGTCTAAGCTATGCCGCCGACTGAGAACAACAAACCCTCCTGATTCAAGCATGAAGCTACTATTCGATCACAACCTTTCACCAAAATTGATTCATCGCTTAGCAGAATCATTTCCAAATTCCAATCATGTTTATCATTTGGGATTAGATCGAGTAGAAGATCGGCAAGTTTGGCAACACGCAAAGACAAATGACTTCACGATTGTTACAAAAGATGGCGACTACAATGAGTTGCTAATTTTGTTAGGATTTAATAATTTGGATTCGCCGTGGCAACTGCTCAACCAACGAAATTGAAAATATTTTGAGAATTCACTATCATGATATTCAAGATCTAATCAACACAGAATCTCTGGGGCTATTGACCCTATATTAAATTTTCCACTCTGGTTTTTAGTCATGGTGCTTAGGGCGATCGCATATTCAATGTATCTTATTACCAAATTTCCGCAAGGCTCAAAACAAACTCAGGTAAAACATCTTCCCCAGACAGAGAAATTGGATTTTGCAAAACTTCCTTAGACTTCCCAATGCGATAAACTTCCACTTCCCGATCTTTGCGATTAATCAGCCAGCCCAGCCTTGCCCCATTATCCTGATATTCCTGCATCTTCGCTTGCGTCACCTTCAAGTTATCGCTAGGCGACATCAACTCAATTACAAAATCTGGACAAATTGGAGCAAATTTTGATTGTTGTTCTGGCGTTAAAGCTTCCCAACGTTCTTTTAATATCCATGAAGCATTAGGAGAGCGATCGCTCCCATTGGGAAGTTTAAAACCCGTTGACGATCCAAAAGTAAAGCCTAACTTGGTTTTGCGATTCCAAATCCCTAGATCGATTGTAATACTGGCACTACGCATCCCTGTGCCGCCGCCTTCTGGAGCCATGACTGTAATATCCCCTTGAGCATTTCGCTCAAATCTAAGATCGCTATTTTTGCGGCAAAGTTGAAAAAACTGTTCGTCAGTAAGATCGATGACAGATTCTAGGCTGATCGTTAAAGCATTCATAATTCTCAGTAAAGGCTTGAGCCTACATTCCGATTTTATCACAAGCTCTGAGTCATGGTGTTTAGAGCGATCGCTAGAAAACCACTATAATTATCACAGATTAACTCAAAGGTGCAGTCATGGTCGTTACTCCAGTTGTCGATCGCCTTGAAGCGGTATCACACGAAAGCTCTCCAGATGTAGCTCAAAATGATCAATCATTCATAACTTTAGAAACATATCGAGCAATCTCTGAAACAGCCGAAGAACGTCTCGAATACCGTAATGGAGAAATTTTTACTATGTCTGGAGGAACTGCCAATCACAGTGCGATCGCCGTTAATTTAATCATTTATCTGGGTTTTTTGCTAAGAGATACCGATTTCCGTATGTACAATGGTGATATGCGGATCTGGATTCCAGAATTTCAATGTGGTACTTACGCAGACGTGCTGGTGATTAATGGTGAGCCAGAGTTTAACGGTATTTGCACAGACGAAATCCTCAACCCACTATTAATCGTAGAAGTCTTATCTCCATCAACAGAGGGCTACGATCGAGGTGAGAAGTTCCGTAAATATCGCTCCATTCCCAGCCTCAGAGAGTATATACTCATCAGCCAATCAGAGGCATATATTGAGCATTATTCTAAGTCTGCTTCTAAGTCTGAGAATATTGATATCTGGCAGTTTCAAATCAGCGATCGCTTAGACCAAAAAATTACATTGCCTAGTCTCAATATAGAAGTTTCTCTTTCAGAAATCTATAGACGCATTATCGGAATTAGCTAATCTGTAGCGACCTCATTTCAATACGTTCTACTCCCTTCCCAGTGAAAAATTAGACGCTGCGGCGCTTCGCGCCGCAACGTCTAATTCTTGGTTTTATATGGCTATTTCTTTGGTGGGAAGGGAGTAAGTGTCTTGGATACGCTCTGAAACTCTCTGCCACTGTGGATTTTCTACAAATTGACGACCACAGTCCCGACATTTATAATTTTGTTTCCCATGCCGAATACTACCGTTTTTAACCACTGATATGGACTGGCAGGATGGACTTGACTCTGACATTGCTTTAATCTGTAACAACCATCTAGATATTTTCTTTCATCCTTTCCTTTTTAGGACTACCCCATCCAAAACCACTAGGAATATTCGGCAAAACTCTTCTCCTCAGTGCCTAATTCCCTTGCCTTCTACATGGGTAACTTTGTTAGAACCACCGATTTATAGTTGTTATGATGAAGCATTGTTGATGTGTCAATATCCCGATGGTCATTGGGCAGCATGGATTCCTGATTTTGGCGGAATTAAATTATATTCAGGTCAATTTTGTCGGATGAATTAAATCCAAAACAGCCGATAAAAGCCACGCTTAGCATGGCTTTTATCGGCTGTCTAATTGCTAGTTTGTTCTCAATTTTCTGTAGAACTATAGCAATGTATGCTTTGCTTAGGAGATAAAACCCAAAAGATGAGTGGCAGCGTGAAGCTCTGCCACTCATCTTTTGGGTTTTGAATTTTCCTATCTATCTCTTATGTTGCTATATCTGTATTTTTAGAAAGAGAGATTATTAGGTACAAAATTCTGAAGTCGCATTGGTGGTCTTACATAATCCATCTCATGTTGGCGAGGAGGAAGTTCAATCTTCACAGGGGTTAAATCCTCATAAGGAACTTGACTCAACAGATGAGAAATACAATTGATATGAGCTCTCCGTTTATCATCAGAACTGACCACATACCAAGGAGATTGCTTTATATCCGTGGCATTGAACATGTCATCCTTCGCCTTAGAATATTCTACCCACTTAGCTCTTGCCTCCAAATCCATTGGACTAATCTTCCAACGCTTGAGGGGATTCTTAATGCGCTCTTGAAATCTCTTTTCTTGTTCTTCATCACTCACGGAAAACCAATACTTAATCAAGATGATACCTGCTCGTTGCAGCATACACTCAAATTCTGGGCAAGAACGCAAGAACTCAACATACTCTTCGTGAGTACAAAAATTCATTACCCGCTCCACGCCAGCACGGTTATACCAACTGCGATCGAACAATACCATCTCACCAGCCGCTGGTAAATGTGCAGCATAGCGCTGAAAATACCACTGAGTCTTTTCACGATCAGAAGGTGTTCCCAATGCAATAACTTTGCAAACACGGGGATTTAGACATTCGGTAATCCTTTTGATTGTACCGCCCTTACCTGCTGCATCTCGTCCTTCAAATAGAACGACGACCTTTAACTTTTTATGTTTTACCCACTCCTGAAGTTTTACCAGCTCAATGTGAAGGCGATTGAGTTCTCTCTCATAAACTGTCTTTGATAGCTTCTCGGGTAACCCATCAGATTTCGACTTTTTTTGACCAACTTTTTTGTCTTTTGGTAATTTCACTTCAATCTGCTTTGATGATTTACTTGAAAAATCATCAGATTTAGATTTCTTCTTACTAATCTTGTTAGCTTTCGGTGCTTCCATCACCAGATGCTCTTGGGAGTCTTTACCATTGCTATTATTTTTTTTTGCCATGAATACTCACCATTTGTGTATGGTTACCAGCATACTATAGCAGTAAAAAAAGATAGCTAGGACAAATCAAAACCCCAAATAAAAGTGGCGGCGCTTCGCGCCGCCACTTTTATTTGGGGTTAAGCAAACCTTCTATTGCTATATATACCCACCCATATGTGTCTTTTGACCAGATTTAAAAGTTAGCGTCCAATACCAATATATTGATATCCAAGGGCTTTAAGAGCCTTGCCATCAAGGAAGTTACGCGCATCGATAATTACAGGATGTGCCATCAGAGTCAGCATCTTGACATAGTCGATCGCTAAAAACTCCTGCCAATCTGTCACTAATACCACCGCATCGCAGCCATCGGCTAAGCGCTCTAGATCCGTCTCCACTATCACATTAGAGAAACCTTGACGCAATCCTGATTGAGAAACTAGTGGATCGTAGGCTTTAACTCTTGCGCCCAAACGATTGAGCTGATCGATTAAGGTCAATGCAGGTGCATCACGCATATCATCAGTGTCTGGTTTAAAGGTCATTCCCAATAACCCAATTGTTTTCCCCTTCAGGATTTTCAAGGCTTGCTGAAGCTTCTCAACTACTAGAGTCCGTTGCAATTCATTCACTTTTACACAAGCTTTTAAAATCTCAGTGGAATAGCCATAGTCCTCGGCCGTGTAAATCAGAGCCGAGACATCCTTCCCAAAGCATGATCCGCCCCAGCCGATGCCTGCTTGCAAGAACTTTGAGCCAATACGCGAATCTAAACCGATTCCCTTGGCAACTTCTCTGACATCAGCTCCAACGCGATCGCAAATATTAGCAACTTCATTAATAAAGCTAATCTTGGTAGCCAGAAATGCATTTGCTGCATACTTAATCATTTCGGCTGAGTTCAAATCGGTAATTACTACAGGCACTGGTGGCAGAGTTTTATCGTCAGCGAAAGAGCGATCTATAATTGGGGTATACAGATCTTGCATTAGCTTAAGAGCACGATCGCTGCCACTGCCAAGCACAATGCGATCGGGATTAAATGTATCGAAAACAGCTACGCCTTCGCGCAGAAATTCTGGATTACTGACCACATCAAACTCAATCTGATCGATATTACTTTTGCCTGCCATTCCATCTAGTACAATCATGCGTACCCAGTCACCAGAGCCAATTGGCACTGTAGACTTGTTGACGATCACACGATATCCTTCAGTAAGACTTTCCCCAATACTCCTTGCGACAGCTTCAACATAGCGCATATCGCTACGACCATCAGCTAGAGATGGAGTACCCACAGCAATGAAGAGAATCTCACCATGATTTACACCTGCCGCAATATCTGTTGTAAATTCTATCTTCCCTTTACGGATTGACTCAGCTATAACTTCTGGTAATCCTGGCTCATGAATGGGCGATTGTCCTGATTTCATCAGCTTGACTTTTTCCTCATTATTATCGACGCAAATCACGTCATGACCAATGTAAGCCAGACAAGCTCCTGTGACTAAACCCACATAACCAGTTCCAATTACACAAACACGCATACTTTTTTACCTATATTTTTTAATTCAAGAACAATTGAGGTGGATAAATTCCACCTCAATTGTTCTTGAATTAACGTTAGAAGTATTTAAATAATCGCGAAAATACGCGATCGTCTTCGACAAGCCATCTTCTAATGCGACTGTTGGCTCCCAATTTAGATGATGCTTAGCTCTTGTAATATCAGGTTGACGACGTTGGGGATCATCTTGAGGTAATGGCTTAAACACAAGTTCAGCAGTCGGATCAATTATTTTTTGGATGGTTTGAGCCAATTGCAAAATCGTATACTCTCTAGGATTACCCAAGTTCACAGGACCGATGTAGTCACCGTTTATCAGGCGAATAAAACCTTCTACCAGATCTGATACATAGCAAAAGCTACGAGTTTGAGAGCCATCTCCATAGATTGTGAGAGGAATTCCCTTAAGCGCCTGCACAATAAAGTTGCTCACCACTCGTCCATCGTTCTCTAACATTCGAGTGCCGTGAGTATTAAAGATCCGTGCAACTCTTACCTCCACACCATATTGACGATGGTAGTCGAAAGTTAAAGTCTCTGCAACACGCTTACCTTCGTCGTAGCAACTCCGAATACCTGTGCAGTTTACATTGCCCCAATAGTCTTCAGTCTGTGGGTGAATTAAAGGATCGCCATATACCTCAGAGGTTGAAGCGAGCAAAATTCTCGCCTTCCATTTTTTAGCTAGTTCTAACATGTTCAGTGTTCCCAAAAAATTGGTTTTAGCTGTTTTAACTGGGTCGGATTGATAATGTACGGGTGAGGCTGGACAAGCAAGGTGATAAATTTGATCGATATTATCGATCTCAATAGGATTCACAATGTCATGTTCAATAAATTGAAAATTTGGATGTTCACTCCAATTAGCATTATTAGATTTTCGACCTGTATAGAGATTATCCATGCAGATAACTTCATGCCCAGCTTCCATCAATCGATCAACAAGATGCGAGCCAATGAAGCCAGCACCACCAGTAACTAAAATTTTCATGTTTACCTAAAAAGGTTGTTCACTAAAGAGAACGGCGTGACGATATTACCAAGAAATCTCGTAGCCGAGTTAAGTAGGCTTGATCCAAAGGATGGACGTACTACAATCACATCGCGATCGCGTAAGCCTGGGTTAGATTCTTCATTTAAAGGAAGATTCAAATCAGCAATTAGATTGCGCCGCATAATCGAGCCATCGGGATTGACCCGATAAAGCTCAACCGCTCGCCAATCAGCATCATTGGTTAGTCCACCCGCAAAAGAAATTGCTTCGGTAAACGAACTATTCGGTCTCATTTGGATCGGACTCGGACGAACAGCTTCGCCAACTACTTGTACAGTAATTACTGTAGGAGAAAAAGTCGCTTTAGCAACTTGTAGATACTCAGTGGGATTTGTTTTCTCTAGACGAGGGACAGTAATCAAATCACCATCTGTAAGAGTGATATCTTGACTGAGATCAGCCTTGGTAATTAAATCAAGCAAATTCGTTTTAACAATTGTGCGCTGACCCTTATCGTTTAAGCGTGAAATCTGCACATTGCGAATATCAGCAATTTCAGTTACTCCATTTGCTGACTGCAAGGCTCGACTTAAAGTAACTAGACCTCCACCTGACGCTGTTCCAGCCGCAGTGGTTGCACCTGTCAGCCCAGTGGGCACAACTCCATTTCTTGAGTAAACTAAAGTTTGTGGACCTACCCGATTAACCTCACCAACGATCGCAACTTGAATAGTAAAGGTGTCAGGGGAAAAAGTGGAATTGCTGACGGTACGAGGCTGGGATGCACTCGCTTGAGATAGCGGAGGTACAAGAATTGAGTCGCCATCAAGAATGCGAACATCCTGACTAATATCGCCCTTCTCTAGAAGGTTTTGGAGGTTAACCTTAATGATGCGACGACCGAGAGTCCCATCACGGCGTGAAATTTGAATATTACTGATATCAGCCCGTTGGGTAATTCCTGCGGCTGATTCCAATGCTCTAGTTAATGTTGCCGCCTTGCTACCTAATCCCGTTGTTCCTACATAAGTTAAAAAACGGGGAACTGGGCGATTCACTTCTCCGACGATTGCAATGTTTAATGGTCGAGGAGAAATTAAAGATATATTGACAATATTTCGTACGAGAAATGGGTTGAGTTTTTCGCGAAGCAAAGCATTAGCTTCATCTAGTCCCAAACCTTCTAACTTGACCGCACCGATCAAAGAAATATTTATCGTTCCATCAGGTGCAATAGTTTGATTTCCCGAAAGTTCTGGCACGTTAAAAACTTCAATCTTAATATTGTCTCCTGCACCGAGGGTATAGCGAAATGTATCTTGAGATTCGCTGACGCTTAAGGACTGAGTTCCCCCATTAAGATTAACTAATGGCTTGAGATTAGAATTTGGTGATGCTGGGGCAGAAGGTTTTTCAGTGGTTGTAGTCTGTGCCCAAACAGGTAATGGAGTACAGGCAATTAATATCAATAGAATTAATCTGTTAAACGGAGGTATATCCATGAATGCGCTCCTTACTCTAACCATCTCATCATTAGAAACTGAACATCTGTCATAATTGAGTATAGTTCTAATACAATAATACAGATAGTTTTTACAACATTTGGCAGTCATTGTATCAGTAATGGCTAATAGTTTATCTCAGTAATTTCCCTTGAATATAATGCGATCGCCTCAGGTTATTTATGTAGATGCAGTTGGTACATTGTTTGGGGTTAGAGGCAGTGTGGGTGAACAATATGCCAAAATTGCGACAGATTTTAATGTTAGACTTGACCCTCGGTTAATTAATCGTGCTTTTTACGAAGTTTTTCAAACTGCTCCAAGGATTGCTTTTCCTAATTTGCCCCAGTCTGACATTCCGAAAGCTGAGTATGAATGGTGGCGATCGCTTGCCGAAGAAACTTTTAGTCAAACATTTGATTTGGCTAAATTTCTAGATTTTGAAGGTTTCTTTAAGAGTCTTTATGCTTATTTTGCAACATCTGAACCTTGGTTTATTTACGAAGATACTCGATTAGCGCTGGATGCATGGCAGCAGCAAGGAATTACTTTGGGCGTGCTATCAAATTTTGATAGTCGGATCTATGCAGTTATGGAGAATTTAGGGCTAAAGGATTACTTTAGTTCAGTTACAATCTCTACGGAGACTGGTGCAGCTAAGCCAGATCCCTTAATTTTTGAAGTAGCATTAGCCAAACATCAAATTGAAAAATCACCTGATTTGGCGTGGCACATCGGCGATAGTTTTGGCGAAGATTATATGGGGGCAAGTGCTGCGGGAATTTCAGCATTTTGGCTAAATCGCGATCGCCAACCAAGTACAAATCCAGCTAAGCAGTCAGCACGTACCATTGATAAGTTGACCTCGCTGGCAATAGGTTAAGGATAGGCAGCGCTTTGCACCGACTATCCTTAACCTATTTGAAGTGTTGTAAAGTGAAACTT
Source organism: Pseudanabaena sp. M085S1SP2A07QC (assembly GCA_020404895.1). Classification (GTDB taxonomy): domain Bacteria; phylum Cyanobacteriota; class Cyanobacteriia; order Pseudanabaenales; family Pseudanabaenaceae; genus Pseudanabaena. The sequence goes on from JADBWK010000015.1 coordinate 25,684, forward strand.
AGTGGTGTGAGACTTTGCCGCGCCACCACTAATTAATGACTGGGAAGGGACTATGTTTACAGGACTCGTTCAATCTATTGGAATTATTGAGAAACGCGATCGCGATCGCCTTGTGATTCATTGTCCTGATCTCGTGGCAAATATTGCGATCGGTGATAGCGTTGCTGTGAATGGGGTCTGTCTTACTGCAACTTATATTTCTGATACTAATTTCGTAGCTGATGTGTCACCTGAAACTCTAGGACGTACTAATTTTGGCGATCGCAAATTAAAGTATGTCAATCTCGAAACTGCTCTAGCCGTTGGTGATAAGATTGGTGGTCATTTTGTCTCAGGGCATATTGATGGCATGGGCAAATTAAGCGATCGCGTGCTCATTGGTAATTCTTGGGAGTTAGGTTTTGACGCTATTCCTGACGTTGCTCGTTACATAGTATTTAAAGGTAGCATTGCGATTAATGGCATTAGCCTAACAATTTCCTATTGCAATGACTCAGGAACAAATTTTCGAGTTGCCGTAATTCCGCATACATATGAAAACACTACGTTAAAAGATCTAGATATTGGTAGTTCGGTTCATCTAGAAGGTGATTTGCTGGGTAAATATGTCGAAAAGTTTTTAAGATTGGGCAATCCACTGCAAAACAATCCTTCTGATCCGCCTAAAACTTTAGTAACGCCAGCATTTTTAGCAGAACATGGTTGGTAACAGAAAAACCGAGAGTAGAGTTGTGGCGAGAATCGCCACAACTCTACTCTCGAGTCAGCAACTCTCAATATGAAAACGATTTTGGTGTTTCTAACTGCTTTGGCGCTAGAAACACCAAAATCGTTTTTTTGAAAGCCAGCCTTAGGCTGGCTTTCAAAAAAAGATATGGTCTAAAATAAATAGCTAGAGCTATAATTTGCGCTCCCTAAAATGAAATAATGCTTTCTGTAAACTTTTTTACAATTGCTTAACAATTTCACAGAAACCATGGAACGTACTTTTTTGGCAGTCAAGCCCGATGGCGTACAACGTCACCTAGTCGGAGAAATTATTCGTCGTTACGAAACCAAAGGCTTTAAGCTCGTCGGACTCAAATTGATCCACCCCACCCGCGAACTCGCCGAAAAACATTATGCAGTTCACAAAGAAAGACCTTTCTTTGCTGGACTAGTTGACTTTATTACCTCAGGTCCTGTAGTCGCAATGGTATGGGAAGGCGATGGTGTAGTTGCCTCAGCTCGTAAAATCATTGGCGCAACTAACCCTCTTACTGCGGAACCAGGGACAATTCGTGGAGACTTCGGTGTAAATATTGGACGTAATATTATTCACGGTTCTGATGCGATCGAGACTGCTCAAACCGAGATTGCACTGTGGTTTAACTCAGAAGAACTAGTTGAATGGACTCCAAGCATTACTTCTTGGGTTTACGAATAGTCAAAATTCCAAAAAAAGAGCGCTAAGCGCTCTTTTTTTTGTCAAGGATTGTGGGCGGTAACCTCGACTCTACATAAAGGCACATTGACAAAACTTTACAATTTGATATATTTGTTTACGTAAGCAATAAATGCTTATTAAAACAAAAACTTAAAACTAAAACACAAAAATGACAACAGCAGTACAAAGACGCGAAAGCGCCTCCCTGTGGGATCAGTTTTGCAATTGGATCACCAGCACCGACAACCGCCTATATGTAGGCTGGTTCGGCGTAATCATGATTCCTTGCTTACTTGCAGCAACCACATGCTTCGTAATCGCCTTCGTAGGAGCACCACCAGTCGACATCGACGGCATCCGCGAACCAGTAGCAGGCAGCTTGCTATTCGGCAACAACATGATTTCTGGCGCAGTCGTACCATCTTCAAATGCGATTGGCCTGCACTTTTACCCCATTTGGGAAGCAGACAGCCTCGATGAGTGGTTGTACAACGGTGGTCCATACCAATTGGTAATTTTCCACTTCTTGATCGGCATTTTCTGCTACATGGGACGTGAATGGGAA
>JADBWK010000150.1 GCA_020404895.1 Pseudanabaena sp. M085S1SP2A07QC
TATTTCTAAGAAGTGGACGATGCCCATTCGTGATTGGAAGCCTGCTCTTAATCGCTTTGCCATCCTCTTTGAGGATCGTCTCCACATCTAGATTCTAGACTTTACACAAAATGCTTGACAGTCTCCAATCTTAATACATGATGACAATTTACAGGCTTTTTTGACTTGGGTGGAACAAAAAACAAACTCTGTGCAATGCAATCATAAGAATGTTGCTGTGCGAGCATTTTACTCTAGTGTTGCCTTCAGAGTTATTCGTCTCGGCACTCAGAAAACGTCACTAATTGCCTTATTGTTTGGACTTGATAATTCCGCATCTAAAGGTAATCTCGATAATTCTCTTGAACTAGACTACGCTCTTGCTCATGTTCTTAATCTTTCTCAATTTCCAGACTACATTGAATATAGATCTGATGATTTCTCTTTGCCTAAGACTATAGATTATGCCTATGGACTTAGCGATCATGTGTTGCAGCAAGTACTAAAAAATGATTGCCCTGATCCTGATGAAGACTTCAGACAGTTTTGTAATTGGTGGAAAACAAATTACGAACAATGGACAAAGGAATTGCGTCAAGTATGTATCGATTACCGCAATATCGGTCATGATTGGCAATTTACTAAAGAGCAAATAAAACTTCTCAATCAATATTACGAAGCCAATCTCCTCCTTGTTGAGTGCATGAACCGCAGCAACATAAGCGAACAAGTCCGAGAAGAAATCGAATCAACTCTCTTGCTACCAGTCTTGTCAATACCTAACATAGAAAACTTAATTTAAGCGATCGCATTGTAGATGTGCTGATAGGCGATCGCAGGTAAAATAAAATTATGATTGTCCTCAAAAGGTGAAAACTATGCTAGAAGCAACTGTTCGCGATAATCAAGAGCTTTCTCAGCTAATCCAACAGGCAACATCTAAACGCGAAGCCATAACTCTAGTCCAAGAAGGTCAGCAAAAAGCAGTCTTGTTAAGTTTGGAAATGTTTCAAGCTTTAATAGGAATTAGCGATCGCAGAGAGAACTTGTCAGCCGAAGGATTAGCAGCAATGTCACGTCAACTCTTTACAAAATCTGGCTACGACTCACCCGACAAAATAATGCATCTAATTCAGGAAGTAAAACAGGAATTAGCAACCGAAAGAGAACAAAGGCTTAATGACGGTAAAAACAATGCCTAGTTTGCCAAACTCAATATTTCTCGACACAAATATCTTTATTTTGGGAGCGCTCGATCTAGAAAGCGATGAATGCAAAATTTTATCCCTACTGGAATCTGATAGAAATAGCGATCAGCAGACCAAAGTTATTTTCTCCCAAGAACTGATCGATCAAATCCTACGAGTTGGTAAACGCCTACAAAACAAAGACTGGTCAAGTGGTCTATTAGCAAGGCTTTGGCAGCAATTACAAATAGATTTTATATTTGTAGCCGACCAAGATATTCAAGCGATCTCTGATGCTGGCATCATTCCCCGTGAAGATGCAGGAGTTTATCTCACCGCCAAGCAAGGAAAAGCCCAATGTTTTGTTTCGAGAAACTACAAACTAATTCGCGCCCTTGTCGAGCAAACAGAAGAGTTTGAATGTCTCACCCCAAGAGAGTTTTTACAAAAATATGCTCAATAGTTTGGATAGAAGAGTGTGCTTGAGCGATCGCACTGTAGATTCACTGACAGGCGATTTAGAAAATATCCTCATAGATATCTGCCATCGTTAGCGATAGATTTATCGAATTTAAGACTAAAGTATCCTCACTTCCCAAAACTTCCATTGTCCAATTCTCTTGCAACATAGAACGTAAACGACTAGCAATATTTAAAGTAATGATATTGTGAGCCTTGATCCCCCCAGCCATAGCAAAAATCTGACCACCCAAATACTCATGGCGAACTTCACTCTTACTCTCTGCTTCTAAATATTCCGCAACTGAGAAAATATGAATCGGCGATCGCATAATTTTTGCTACCAAATTGCGACACCATTATACAACTTTAGATTTTGCCATATCTGAAGTTTGGACAGGAGAACTCGTTTGAGCGATCGACTTACCGAAGTCCTGATAGGCGTTCGCCATGCGCGATAATCAATATAATGGTGATCGCATTAGGAAAACCTTCAATGTCACAAACCACTATCCAGAGTGATCGTGAACCCATCGACAAACTCAGCAGTATCATTTTTACGCATCACCCTGCCCCCCTTAACATTTCTGATTTAAAAGGTTTATTTGCTATGGTTAATTATCTTTTTTAGCAAAGCAAGATCCAATTTGGCGACTTACGAAAATAGCTGCATGAAACCAAAAAAAGGAGAATGGTAGAGCTTTGCGCTACCATTCTCCTTTTTTTGGATAAAAATCACAGCCCTATGGCTGTGATTTTTTCTATTTGCTGCTTTGACCTTCTTCTCGGCTAGATGTTTGGATATATAGCGTCAGCAAGAAGACAGTAGGTACAAATATTGCTAGGACTGTAGCAAGAAGACCAAGAAAATTAGTTTCCATAAATTTTGAATTTGATGAGTTAGTTTTAAATATTTTGATGACTGCTAATATTCTAAGTTCAAAATTGATTAGTCTCACGAAAAAATTAAAAAAACCAAAAAGAAGATGACGCAAAACGTCATCTTCTTTTTTTAGATTAGGCTTCCCAGAGCTTGCTGATATTTTTTTCGAGGCGCTCTTCGGCTTCAGCAAAGACTTGGGCGGAGTTATCCAGCATTTCACCAGCATGAAGCTCAAGGATCTTGGTAGACAGGGCAATGCGATCGCGTGATTCATCGATATCGACGACGACAGCCTTAATTGTGTCATTGATTTGAAATACGCGAGTAGGATCGCTGACAGGCTTTTGGCTCATCTCCTTGACATGCAAAAGCCCTGAGACTCCAGCAAATTCGACAAAAGCCCCAAAAGGGCGAATGTTAGACACTCGACCTGTAATCAGTTGTCCCTTAGCAAGTTGATTCATCGCAGCGAGTTTGGCAGCTTGGCGATTAGATAGCACGAGCTTTTTGCGAGTCTCATCGGCATCTAAAACCATCACAGGCAACATTTTGCCAATCAGTTTCGCGAGATCTGAAGTGTCAGAAAGATGCGATCGCGGCACAAAGCCCCTTAAACCGACAGAATCGACGATTACACCGCCGCTGTTTGTGCCAATTACCCGACATTCAAAGACTTTCGACTCTGCTTGGTAATCACGGAGAGTCTGCCAAGCTTGCTTGAATAACAAACGGCGAACCGATAGCTTCACTTCACCATCAGCATTTTGACTACTAATGATCAGAAATTCGTACTCATTACCGATCGGGAAAGCATCATTATTTGATCGCGAAGCACCACTAAGAGTTGCTTCTTCAATGGGGAGGAAACCTAAAGACTTTGCGCCAATATCGACATAAATGCCACTACTTTCAACTGACACAACCTTGCCCTTCACCGTTTGCCCAACGGCAAATTCGTAGTTATGTTCGGCGAGGGCATTGGCAAAATCGTCGGCAGAAAATGGCTGAATATTTGTTGTGGCGTTCATGGATATGAATATGCGTAGCGTTGCTTGCGTGTATTTTATTGTAATTGTCTCATAGCGCTATAGAGAATATGAAGTAAATCTATCTTTCTCTAAAATTGCTACGCTTCTTAACATAAACCCCCAAAAATTAGAACGGCGCGAAGCACCGCTCTAATTTTTGGGGGTTATCGGTTGCTATATTTTATTGGTGACTTTTTGGCGATCGCTAATCATATAAATGATAAACAGTATGACTATTACCAAATCAATTATCATCGCAGTTCCTGCTTGACCAAGATATTGTCTACCGTAAATCAGGACTAAACTAACGAAAGTCAGCTTACTAATAATTGAAATAACCACAATTAATGAACGATTTAGAGGGTTAAATGCCCCATATATTTGCATCGCTCCCACAAGAGTTATTAAAGCACCCCAATTACGGACAATGATTTCAGAAAGTTGACCTTCAATAGAAGCGCCAAAGAAAGAATTTAGTGCAGATTGTGGTGCGATCGCTGCATAAAACAATGTGCAGGTAAGCAACCAATCCACAATCATAATCCACTTAATCTTGTCAGCAATCCAATTCATTATTTTTCCTTTCTGAATAAAGTTTTCATCTAGCTGTCGCCAGTTAAGCTTGCACTAAAATCCAGAAGAATAGTTGCGCCGCAACTATTCTTCTGGATTTTAGTGCAATGCAGGTTTTATGTGTCCAAGCTATCTCTTGCATTGATATATCTGTATGACAGGTATTGAGCTAATGCATTAGACTAGTTACATAGTTAAGTCAACCGATTACCGCATCGACGGGGCAATAAGGAGCGACAGGCAGTGATGTCTTCTGGAAAAAAAATCTTTTTGGCCAACTTTTGGCGACGGGTCAAAACAACGGTCGTAAGTTTAGCCATATTGCAAAGTGTCACAACGCTTTCAGTATCTGCGCAAACAGATACTGAAAGCGTTGTGACCATCAGCTACACCGAACTGCTTGCAAATGTGAAAGAAAATCGAGTTCAAAAAATCGATTTAGAAAGCAATGGTCTAGCGGCGGAAGCAGTTTTGAAAGATGGTGGGCGCAGGGTCAGGGTTGACTTAATTGCCCGTGATGGCAATACCGAGTTAATGAAGGCATTACGCGAAAATGGTGTCGATACAGCGGTGAAAGCTCCTCAGCAGCCAACTTTAATTTGGCAACTGGTGAGTACATTTTTTGTGCCAATGCTACTGATTTTTATATTGCTAATGGTGTTACGCCGCCTCAGCAATGCTCCTGGAGGGCCTGGACAGACCCTCAGCTTTGGCAAGACTAAGGCAAGATTCTCGCCCGAAGCAAAAACGGGGATCATGTTTGAAGATGTGGCGGGGATTGATACGGCAAAGGAAGAATTACAGGAAGTTGTTACATTTCTTAAACAGCCCGATCGCTTTACGGCAGTTGGCGCAAAAATTCCCAAGGGCGTATTGCTAATTGGACCTCCAGGTACAGGTAAGACTTTATTAGCCAAGGCGATCGCAGGGGAGGCGGGAGTTCCATTCTTCTCGCTGTCAGGCTCAGAATTTGTCGAAATGTTTGTCGGTGTGGGGGCTTCCCGCGTCCGTGATTTATTCCAAAAAGCTAAAGATAATGCTCCATGTATCATTTTCATTGATGAAATTGACGCTGTTGGTCGGCAACGTGGATCGGGCATCGGTGGCGGCAACGATGAGCGTGAGCAAACCCTCAACCAGATGCTCACGGAAATGGACGGATTTCAAGGTAATTCGGGCGTGATTGTGGTTGCTGCAACTAATCGTCCTGATGTGTTGGATAGCGCTTTGCTAAGACCAGGTCGTTTTGATCGCCAAATTACAGTTGACTATCCTGACTATAAAGGTCGTCAAGAAATCCTCAAAGTTCATGCCCGCAATAAAAAACTTGAGGAAAATGTATCACTTGAGTCAGTAGCCCGTTTGACTCCTGGGTTTGCAGGTGCGGATTTGGCAAATCTATTAAATGAGGCAGCAATCCTAGCGGCTCGTCGTTACAAAGAGGCGATTGGTGAACTAGAAATTGCTGATGCGATTGATCGCATTACCATTGGTTTAACCATGAAGCCAATGCTCGATAGCTCCAAAAAGCGTCTGGTTGCCTATCACGAAGTTGGTCATGCCTTAGTTATGACTTTACTTAAGAATGCATCGTTGCTGGATAAAATTACGATTGTGCCTCGCTCTGGTGGTATCGGTGGATTTGCTAAAGGTGTCCCCGATGAAGAATATGGTTTAGAATCGCGATCGCAAATTCTCGACACAATTACAATGATGCTTGGTGGTAGAGCTGCTGAAGAAGTAGTCTTTGGCGATGCCGAAATTACCACAGGTGCATCTGGCGATTTCCAGCAAGTTGCAAGGCTTACACGATTGATGGTGACGCAGTTTGGGATGTCAGATTTAGGATTAGGCGCTCTCGAAAGTGAAAGTGGCGAAGTCTTTTTAGGACGTAATATGATGCCTCAAAATGATTATTCAGTCAAACTAGGTGATCGCATTGATCGTCAAATTCGTCAGATTGCCCAAAACTGCTACTACACAGCCAAGCGCTTAATCGAAGAAAATCGTGACTTGTGCGATCGCCTAGTCGATATTCTGCTAGATGTAGAGACTTTAGACGGGGAAGAGTTTCGCAAAATCGTTGCAGAATATACGAAGATACCCGAAAAGAAGACTGCTTCAGTCAAGTTCTAAAACAAAAAAAGAATGAGCGCCCGGCGCTCATTCTTTTTTTTTAAGATTTAAAGGGAGCGCTTAGCGCTCCCTTTTTTATGTGACGGCTAATTTCTGGAGCTTGACTTCAAAGCGTTCCCAAGGTTTAGGCTCGATCACTTGTGTGGAAATATTGTTTTCTGTAAATAGCGATCGCAAAGAATCCATCGTTCCTTCCGCCTTGAGGATATTTAGCAAGAAACCGCTATAGGTCAAATCACCACCTGCGGCAGTGGGCAATATTACTTGAGGATTTAGCCACTTTGCAACCTGCACCGCACCTTGTTGTCCCTTAATAACCGTACCAATGAGAGGCAACTTCAAATCAATCGTGGGTGTAATCACCACGTCCACAGGCGCAAATTCCTGAATTGCAGCCGCATGATAGCCATGTGGTTCGTAATACATAGAAGTTCCTTCCACAAGATCCTTCAAAATATATCCATTCTCAAAGGTATTTGGTCCTGTAGGCGAACCCATAACAGCCCTAATTTCTAGGAGATTGGGAATGCTAAATACTTCCCCATGGGCAAGAGCAGTAATTTGTGTATACTCCAGTTCCTTAACCAACTTGGCAGCACTCGGTGAACCTACTACAGGAATTTTGTGATCGAGTTGTTTAAGTGTTGCGGGATGAGCGTGATCTGGCAAGCCCTGTGACAGTAAAATCAAATCAATATTTTTGGGGATTTCTCTTGGTGTCCGTCGCTCAGATTTGAAAAACCACGCAGCATTACCAAACATCAGCGCATCAACTAGCCAAGGATCAAGCAAAATGCGTTTGCCTGCAATCTCGATTAGCCAAGAGTTACTGTCTAGCCATGTTAGGTACATATTTTTTGCGTTGTTTTTGCATTAGATTAAGTTTCTACACAATATTGTAACGAATTGTTTACGATCCAAAAGATAGATACTTAGCAGAGCGCAGTTTCTATCTTTTGACATAAAAAACCCGCAGGAGGCATTCTTGCGGGGAGAAATTATGTAGATACGTCGCTAGTGAGTAGAGTATGATTCTTTTTTCGGTTTTTAGTAGTGACTCAGCTCACAAAGAAACTGCGATCGTTAAACATTCTTACTGTGACAGTGAGCACACATATTGGCAGAGCTTCAGTCTGTTGTTGTAATCCCACAAGTTTGACTTGTACTTATCGATACTTTCACAGATTATCCTTTAAACGTATAAGAACGCAGGGCTAAACATACGTCTATTAGCAAAATTAACTTTGCTGTTATTTATCTATTAATTTCTAACAATTTGATAAGGGGATAAGCGACTAAATTAATTACCTAACCCAAGTTGCTACCTATAGTAACAAGAAAAAAAAGCTGCTACAAAGGACAAGAGCCGAGTAGCAGCAAGAAAAATGAATGATGAAATTGAAGCGATTTATTGCCTATGTGACGACATTCTCCGAGCGATGAATCATCAAAGTGACATACAGCAACAGATGAGTGATGCTGAAGTAATGACCA
>JADBWK010000151.1 GCA_020404895.1 Pseudanabaena sp. M085S1SP2A07QC
ACTTAAGGCTGGCTGGAACAATAACTATCTTAAGACTATCCTTAGTGCTTTAAATATAGTCATTGCTTAGCTTTCGCTAATTGTTGCGAAATGTTTGCTGGGTTGTTAAGAAACGTGTGCGGTTGCCCTAAAAATATATCGCATCTAGTGGATTTCTGTAGGATAATGTGATAATACCTACAAAAATGAAGCTACATCAACTCTAAATCGATTTTAGATCGATAAAATTATGGATATTAAGCTCATCAACATCGGCTTTGGTAATATTGTTTCGGCAAACCGAGTTGTAGCGATTGTTAGCCCTGAATCTGCTCCAATCAAGCGTATCATTAGTGATGCGCGTGAACATGGTAAGTTAGTTGATGCTACCTATGGTAGACGCACAAGAGCGGTAATTGTTACCGACTCTAGCCATGTAGTTCTATCTGCAATTCAACCTGAAACTGTCGCTAATCGTTTTGTCATCAGTAAAGAAGGCGCTACAGATTAACCCAATTTAAAAATCCTTGCTTTGCAAGGATTTTTAAATGTAATTGGACGTTTGGGTAACGGGCAAAGTGCTACCAACTCTATCTCTATAGGGAGTTACGAAACGTTGAGCGAAGATAAATTAAGCGAAGGCAAATTAATAGTTGTAACGGGACCAAGCGGTGTCGGCAAAGGAACTCTGTTGCAGAAGCTACTGGAGCGTTATCCCGATCGCATTCTCTTTTCAGTTTCGGCAACGACTCGATCGCCCCGTGCGGGTGAAGAACATGGTCGAGAATATTTCTTTTGGGATCGGTCTGAATTTGAACAAAAGCGCGATGCAGGTAAATTTCTGGAATGGGCCGAATATGCGGGAAATCTTTACGGTACGCCGCGCCAAGCAATCGATGAAGCGATCACCTTGGGACAAATAGTCCTCCTAGAAATCGAACTAGAAGGTGCGCGGCAAGTTGCCCAGTCTTTTCCTAGTGCTCAACGAATTTTCATTGCCCCACCTTCGATGGAAGTTTTAGAAAGTCGTTTGCGCGATCGCAGTACCGATAGTGATGAACAAATTATCAAGCGCTTACACCATGCCAAATTGGAAGTAGCTGCGGCAAATGAGTTTGATATCACAATCATTAATGATGATCTAGAAATTGCTTTGCAGCAACTTGAAAGCGCCATGTTTAGCTAAAATCACTAAAACCAATTTTTTGAAAGCCCGCCGAAGGCGGGCTTTCAAAAAATTGGTTTTGATAATCAGGATTGCTGGACTAGAATGATTGTGCTTTAGGTGGCTTTGCCAGCTAAAGCACAATCATTCTAGTTGCGGTTTTCCTTATGACTACGTGGAGTCTCGTTGGCGCTTTGCTATTATCGGTTTCGGCTCAAGCTCTCGATGGTCGTGAAGTTGCCGCAGTGCCTCGGTCAGTGATGAGCTATGCTAATCGCCCAGTACTCGCCTCAGAAGATCTCGCCAACAATCAGTCCGATCCTGTGGCAAAGCAAGCGATCGCCAACCTGCTCAATGATATTAAGCAGATGGGAGTAAATAACCCTGATCAAGGTGTATGGATTCAGTCCCACGATGGTGCGATCGCCTCTGGTCGTCTATCGATCCGCCCATTGCCATCAGCTTCGCTTACTAAAAATGTCACCACCTTGGCAGCATTACAAACTTGGGGATCAAACCATCGCTTTATTACTAAGATCAGCAGCACAGGAAAACTTACTGGCGATACGCTCAAAGGCGATCTGATTATTGAGGGTAGTGGCGATCCGTTTTTTGTGTGGGAAGAGGCGATCGGGCTAGGCAATAAACTTAATCAATTAGGTATTAAGCGCATTCAAGGTAATCTGATCATTACAGATCGGTTCTCCATGAACTTCGAGCCTGACCCTCAAGAATCAGCAAACTTTCTCCGTCTCGCCTTTGATAGCAGCCGATGGCAGGGTGAAGTTGCCGAGCAATATGCAACGATGCCCGTAGGAACGCCCAAACCGCAGCTAGTAATTCTTGGTAATGTGCGAATTGTGCCAAATCTTGCTGTAGCAAATATTTCCACTAGCAACTTACTGATTCGCCATGCATCGTTACCGCTTTGGCAAATCCTAAAGCGCATGAATACCTTTAGTAATAATGAGATGGCGGAAACTCTGGCACTGCAAATGGGTGGAGGAAAACAAGTTGCGGAGATCGCAGCTAATGCGACAGGGATACCTATTTCAGAAATTAGGTTAATCAATGGCTCAGGTTTAGGGCAAGCCAATCAAATTTCCCCTCGTGCATCAGTGGCGATCTTGATGGCAATTCATAATCGCACCCAAGTCGAGGGCTTAACCCTTGCGGATCTCTTCCCAAGTAGTCAATGTAACTGCGGCACGATCGAGGGACGTAAAATGCCCAAATGGGCGATCGTTAAAACTGGCACACTTTCCGATGTCAGTGCCTTAGCTGGGGTTGTCCAAACGCAAGAACATGGTGCAATCTGGTTTGCGATCGTCAATCGAGGTGAGGGCGATATTGATGCTTTTCACCGATCGCAGGATCGTGTATTGCAAACTTTAGTTGCTAAATGGGGTTTACCCAAATTACCTACTGCTAGTTTTGCAGAAACACCTTGGCAAGATAGCGATCGCAACGAAATCGCCAAATAAAGAACCCATTTTTTATGGCGCGACGAAGCCGCGCCATAAAAGACGGGTTTGCCCATCGTAGAGGCAATTCGTGAATTGCCTCTACGTTTTTTGGTTTATGGCGTAGACTATGAAAGGATTATGAAAAGATTGAATAGCGCTCATAAATGATGTCTGCCAAGCCTAAATTGAACAACCAAGAGCTTGTGAAAGCTCAATCGGTAACGACATCGCCAGTAAAATCTCAGCTCAAATCTGAACACTGGCAAATTGTTACGACAACTTTTATCACCGTATTTCTGGCTGAAGTTGGAGACAAAACCCAGCTAAGTATTTTAGTGATTTCAGCGCAGTCACATCAGCCTTGGATCGTATTTGCTGGAGCCGCGATCGCCTTAGTCTCAACTAGCTTGTTAGGTGTGATCGCAGGTAAATGGCTAGCTAAAACCTTCTCGCCAAGTTTACTAAACACCCTCGCTGGCTTGAGTTTTCTGATTTTGTCACTTAGTTTATTGTGGGAAGCGATCGCTTAAAAAATATGGACTGGCAATTATTATTTCTCAGCTTTGGTACGATTTTTTTGTCTGAGTTAGGCGACAAAAGTCAATTAGCAACCTTGAGCTTAAGTGGTAGCTCAACTGCTCCTAGATTTGTGTTTATTGGCTCAGCCGCCGCCCTATTAGTAGCTAGCTCAATAGGAGTATTTCTTGGCGACAGCATTTCTGTGTTTTTACCAACAAAATTGCTCAAGGCGATCGCAGCATTATTATTTGCAATTATGGCAATGCGTCTGTTTATGAATAATGACGATTAACTTAAAACCCAAAAAGGTAAAGCATCCGCGTAGCTGGTGCTTTACCTTTATAATTGGTTGTTAACATGCCCACTACAAACCATGAAATCTCATGCTGTCATTATCTTAGGAGAGAAAAGTATTGCGATCGCAAGACAAATTCAAACCGTAATTCCTGATGCAGTAATTTATGGACTAGCATCGCGTACCCAAACTGCCGATTGCCAATACGACAAATTCAGCGAAACCGTCAGCGAATTATTTAGTCAAGGACATCCAATTATTGGTATCTGTGCCGCAGGAATCCTAATCCGATCGCTAGCGCCCCTACTTTTAGATAAACGTGCTGAACCACCTGTAATTGCGATCGCAGAAGATGGTAGCGCTGTAGTTCCGCTATTGGGTGGTCTGAATGGAGCAAATGATCTCGCTAGAGCGATCGCGAAAGAATTGCAAGTCCAAGCGGCGATAACCACCACAGGCGACTTAAGATTTCAAACTACATTGTTAGCTCCTCCATCAGGCTATCGACTGCTAAATAATGATCAACAAGCAAAGACATTTTTAGCGGATTTATTGGCTGGCAAATCGGTACAACTGATTGGAGATGCACCTTGGCTAAGCGAAAGTAATCTTCCCTTTGCGGATGCTACCCATAGAATTGAAGTGATTTCCGATAAAATTGCATTGGAAGCGATCGCCTCAAAATTAAGCTCCACTTATTTAATTTATCAAACTGAGCAAACCCAAGACCAGAGCATCACTGGCAAACTCTCAATCATTGGTACAGGGCCTGGAGCGGCAAAATGGATGTCTCCCGAAGTCAAAGCAATTCTAGAAGATGCAACGGATTTTGTTGGTTACAAAACCTATATCAATTTAGTAAAGGAATTTACGAAAGGAAAAACAATCCATGCTTCCGATAATCGCGTGGAGCTAGATCGCGCCCGTCTTGCTCTCAATTTGGCAACTGAGGGTAAATCAGTGGTGATCGTCTCCTCTGGCGACCCTGGAATTTATGGCATGGCTGCCGCCGTATTTGAAGTGTTAGATCATGAATCCAATTCTAAATGGAACCAAATCGATATTCATGTTGCTCCTGGGATATCCGCTGCTCAAGCTGCCGCCGCTGCGATTGGCGCTCCCATAGGGCATGATTTCTGTACGATATCTCTTTCGGATATTCTCAAGCCTTGGGAAGTGATCGAGCAGAGGTTAACCGCCGCCGCCCAAGCTGATTTTGCGATCGCAATTTACAATCCGATTTCCTCTCAGCGTAAATGGCAACTCCCTGCGGCTAAAGAGATTCTATTAAAATGGCGTTCGCCTGGTACACCTGTGATTTTGGGATGCAAAATGGGACGCAAAGGCGAAAACGTGCGGGTGATTACGCTTGCGGAACTAGTTCCTGACCTTGCGGATATGCAAACCGTGATTATTGTGGGATCTAGTAAGACTAAGACTTTGGCATGGGGCGATCGCTTACGAGTGTACACACCCCGCACCTACAATTACAACGCTTTGCGCTCAAACCTAAACCAAGAGAATTTTTGAAAGTGTTGCTTTGCAACACTTTCAAAAATTCTCTTGTGATTCGTCTGATCGGTAGTTAAGAAATTTTGTAAGAGTGTTGAATCTCAACACTCTTACAAAATTTTTTGTAGTTCGTTTGATCGCAAATTAAAGACATGCGATCGCCTCTTCAATCTTAGCTTATACCAATTCACAAAAGTGTGGCAACACTTCTATGAATTAAAAACCAAACGCAGTAAGGGTTTTAAAAACACAAAATGGCTACGTCATTTTGTGTTTTGGTATTAGACATCTTGAGTTTTAGCAAGAATTATCGTTTATTTTATCTTGCAGAGATAATAAATCCACATATCAGAGTTATCGCTTAGCTCTTGTTGAGTTGTGATTTCAAGACCACTTTTCCAAGAGTACATTCTGATATTCTCAAAAGCTGCTTTTAATTGATTGAGCTGCTCTTGAGGTCGAATGTAATATTGCTTTAATCGGAAATTATGAGATTCATCTTGAATGATTTCATGTTCAGAATGCTTTATTTGCTGTAGAGAAATTGAACGGTTGAAGAAACGTAGAAGAGCAAACATGATCATATTGACATAGGTTTTGAGAGGATTTAGGCTAATCTGATTCTGCCATTTAAATTCTCGTTCTAGTCCTTGTAGACTATGACTTGAAAAGAAGAAATACCCTCCAGATTTACCGACTCGACTGACTTCTTGCAACACCTGCAATCGATCTAAATGGGAGATAACATCAATACCATTAAAGCTAAATAAGATAAAGTCAAAAGAGTTATCTTGAAATTGACTCATATCTCTAGCATCACCCACTTCAATTCTTAATTGTGAAGATAATGGAAAACGCTTTTGGCAGACTGCCACCATCTCTTCAGAATAATCAATACCAACATATTCCTTAACTACTCTAGAGAAATATTGGGTAGTACGTCCTCCGCCTATTCCAACATCCAGCATTTTCATGTGCGACCATTCATTGCTTAGAAGATCCAAAATGCTTTTTTCGGCTGGTTGTAATTGATGTAATTGGCTGTAGTGTTGAACAATCTCACGAGCCGTATAAACTTGATGATTATGCTCAAACATAATATTTTATGTTTGAATGAGAATTCTGAAAGGGTACTTGCATTTTAAGATTAGAAGCATCAGACTTAATTAACATACCATTTTGAGGGCAACGCTTCTGGTCATCCTAATTTCAAATAATGGTAGTACTAAAGAATTAATGATAGGCGGTGCGAAGCACCGCCTATCATTAATTCTTTAAATCCTTTCCTTTTTAGGACTACCCAATAGTATAGCTGTCGCTATTCTTGTTAGGACATAAAACCCAAATAGTGAGAGGCTGTGCTTCGCACAGCCTCTCACTATTTGGGTTTTGATTTGTCTTGAGAAAAGTGGCTAAGGCTATAGATTTATTCTCTGCTGATGAGTTGCGAATACTGTCAGAATATAAGCCTCAATATATGCTGTCAGGACATACTCATGGTGGGCAACTATCTTTCTTCGGTTTTGCCCCCATTCTGCCACCACGTAGTGGAAAATATGTGAGTGGTTGGTATCAGAACAATGCAATTTTCTTGTATGTATCTCGTGGTTTAGGCATTTCGATATTACCGATAAGAATTGGATCAGTACCCGAAATTGCCTATTTTGAATGGGTTTTAAAATCGTGAGATCTCGAATAGAGCTTTACCGCCCTAAGCGCTGTAACTTAGCGCGATAGCCATGCGATCGCCTCTTTAATCCAAGCTTCGATATCTTGAGTTTTAGCAAGTATTGGTAAACTCGCGATCGCATTCAGAGCATTACTAATTTCAGTTGGTGTATAACCTAGAGCTAACAAAGTCATCTCGACCTCTTCCTGCACTGCCACACTAACTACGCTACCAACAGAGCTGGTTACGCCAACTTGAGCCAAGCGCCAATCTGCTAGTTTTGTCTTTAGCTCTAGAGCTAACCTTTCCGCTGTTTTCGTGCCGACCCCAGGAGTTAAACTCAATACCCGCGTATTACCTGAAACGATCGCCTTAACTAAATCTTGAATCCCCAAACTATTGAGAAGCGCTAAACCAACCTGAGTCCCAATTCCTGAAACATTGATTAATTGGCGAAACAATTCACGTTCTGCAAGAGTGGCAAAACCAAACAAGGTCATTTGATCTTCTCGAACGATTAGATGCGTAAATATTTGCGTCTCTTCCCCCACAAGTGGCAACTTATTCGCAGTGCTAGCCGTAATTTGAATATCGTAACCAACACCCTGTACATCTAGGGTGAGCCAATAGGAAGGTGTATTTTTTCGAGAACTGTCGGCAGCTTTGCAAGCAGCGATCGCACCACGCAAAAAACCAATCATCGGCGTGGCAATGGCGGAAACTGAGGAAGTTGCACAGCCGCGAGGGAAGTTACTGCTTTACGATTGCTAGAATTCGCGATCTCAAGCTGAGAGTTTTCTTCTCGCTCTGGATTAGCAACAATGCCATACAAAGCCTTCATAAATTTGGGCATAGCCACAGGGGAAAACATGGTCGAGTTAGTTACGGCTGAGATTGAAGAAAGAGACGTTTCAGATGAATCATCATTGGTAATATTAGCAGTAGTATTTTTTGCCACAGCGATCAGCTGTTGTTCTGGTTTCGACTCAATACGCCAGTTAGTAATCTGTTCATCCTTTGTTGGTTCTGCAACAATCCGCAAAGGTGGCATATTAGGAGAAAGTGGTGAACCTTGAGAAGCCTTATGAGGTCGTATAATCAAAGGTGAAATTGGTTGGCTTCTTGCAGGCATGGACAACTGAAGTGGTTCAGGCTCTTCAGTAGATACTTCAGAAATTACTTCAGATTGGTGAAAATCAGTTGTAAAAGGCTTTAGCTCTTGAGAATCTTCTAGCTCAATTGGTTGAGGTGCAGGTACAATTTTGACTACATTTTGCAGAGGTGAGTCATTGTTCGCCTCAACGGGAGTAATCTTTTCATCGGCAAGCTTAGCGATCGACCAAGACTCTAACGCCGAAAGTGCCATGTCATTAGGCGCAGGTGTTGAGGTGTCGAGGCAACGTTCAAGGGCAGCTTTTAGTTGCGACGTGTGGTGCTGTTGGCGCTTGAGGCGATCGCGCAATTCATCACAATTTGTATGAACATCCTGTAACTCACTCTCAAGTTGGTCGATGCGCGACTGAAGAGTTTGAGTGAGGGTTTCCTGTCTTTGGATGACTAGCTGCGATAGTTGTAGTTGCTCTTGAGCTTGACGCAACAAAACTTGAGCTTGCTGACTACGCTCATTGCAAAACTGTAGCTCTTGTTCTAAGACTTGTCTGGGCAAGGCGTTGAACAGAGTTGTCGGCTCACCGTGTATGTTTGAAGATACACTCTGAAGCGGGGTTTGCGGCTCTGGCATCAATGGACTAATGCTCTCTTGTGCTGATGAATCGCCAAATCCAGCCTGACTCATGACTTACCCTTCACACCAAGAATTTTACCTAGTGTCAAATCTTAGCTCAAAAATTTGTTTTTTGTAGCATTAATTTTCATAAATTGAAGAATAATTATGACAATGATGACTATAAACGACCAAAAAAAGACAAATTCTGCCATCTCTAAAACCGAAAAGAGAGTTGAGGTGCTTCTCACTTCAACTCTCTTCTCGGTTTTTCCAGCATCGCTTTGAACAACAAAAAAGAGTTGACATAGAGACTTAGAATTAGTTAGAGCAAAGTACTGCCGATTTCGCTAACCATTAATCCCAACATGAGGGGAATCTGTGAAGATTAGTAAAGCAATCATCGCCTATAAGTCGGGCAGTCAAATTGGCAAAATATGGGCTGAGCGATGTAGCAATGAGTTAGAAGCACTTGGGATCAAGGTCTTAATTGGCCCAACAGGAGCAACTGATAACCCTTATCCTGTGTTTCTTGAATCAATGCATCAAGAAATCGATCTTGCCGTTGTACTAGGTGGCGATGGTGCAACTTTGGGGGCAGCTAGATACCTAGCAAAACTTGGAGTGCCAATACTAGCAATTAATGTCGGTGGACATTTAGGATTTCTTACCCATTCAATTGAGGAGTGTGAAAATACTGTCGAAATCTGGGAACGACTTTTGTCCGATCGATTTGCGATCGAGCAGCGAATGATGTTAGAAGCAAAAGTAGTTACAGTTGATGAAGGCTTGGGGACGAGGCTCGGTCAACCCTGTGGTCCATTTTTATGCCTCAATGAGATGTGCGTCAAACCAGCCTCGCCCGATCGCATGGTTACTGCGGCTCTAGAACTAGAAATCGATGGCGAGGTGGTTGATCAATATCACGGTGATGGGTTAATTGTAGCGACACCGACAGGCTCGACTTCATACACTGTGGCAGCAAATGGACCAATTGTGCATTCAGGAATGCACGCGATCGCAATTACGCCGATTTGTCCATTGAGCTTATCGAGCCGAGCGATCGTAATTCCACCCAAATTAACGGTGAGCATTTGGACGCTTTCTACTGACGACTTTACTCTAAAGCTATGGACAGATGGAGTCATGGCTACATCAATCTTCCCTGGGCAAAGAGTGGACATCCAGATGTCAGAGCATCAAGCACAATTTATTGTCTTGCGAGAAGAGTATTCCTACTATCAGGCACTCCGCCAAAAGCTTCTATGGACAGGCGCAAGGGTACGTTATCCAAATCAATACAGAAATTAAAAGAGGGCGCTTTGCACCTCAATCCTAAAAAAGGTTGCGAATCAACCTTTTTTAGGATTGAGGTGCAAAGCGCTGTAGTTATAGCAATTCACAAAAGTGTGGTAACACTTCTATGAATTAAAAATAGGACTTACGCAAAAGAACTCTAAACCTGCATTGCATCGTAAGGGCAATTCATGAATTGCCCTTACGATGCGTTCTTGTGCGTAAGTCCTAAAGAAACAAACCCTGCAAGGGTTTTAAAAGCCCAAAATGGTTACGCCATTTTGGGCTTTGTATTAGTCACGAAATGCGATTCGACCAGTTTTCGGTAAGCTAAAAGCAAGAAAAGAGAAGAAATACAACATGTAAACAATTCCCCCCACTGCGCCGACAAAAGCTAAGTTCTCGACAGGAACTCCATTATGAAATGTGGCGCTAAAACTTAGTGGTGGCTCAAACCAAACTTTGCAAATATTACTCAGTTGCTCAGCCTTCATAAAGGCACAGTTAGCAAATATTAGCCGAAATACCACGCTTAGAGAGCAATAAACCGTTGTAGCCCACCGCCATCCCAAGTAAATTTGCTTAACACCTTGGCGCGAAGCTCCAATATCTTCATTTAAATCTTGCCAAAACCAGAGTGAAAGCACGATTAAAACTGCCGCTACAATGCCAGAAATATAAGATATACCTAAGTTACCGATCGCTAAATAAATAGTAATCAATACCAGACTAGCAACACGCCAATACAAAAGTAGCGATCGCTTGATCGCTTCACTGCCACTACGTAAAGCCCAAACCAATAAGCCGAAGGGTATTAAAACAATAAACAGCAGAGCTAATCGATAGTCTAGCCATACAAGTTGACGAATAAGGGTTGCATCCATAAAGGCAAAAATTTCTGACCAGATCTTCCAGTTTATGTTACTATACTAACTTGCAATAAATAAGCTTAAATAAATAGCTATATTTATTCTAAAAAATCCTATAAAATCTCGCAACAAAAAATAGCGAGATTCAAGCTTGTGGGTTTAAATCTCGCTACAAATGGGCTTAACGAAACATCTATGTTGCTGTTTTCAGCTTCTCAAAGAAGCGTTTTTTGCACATCGGCTAAATAGCTTAAGCCAAAAGAAAGGGAGTGATTAGCATTCCCTTTCTTTTGGTTTGACAACATCAAAAGCTGTAATTCCCGCAACGCGGGAATTACAGCTTTTGGCTATTTATGGAACCATTCGCCCCCATGAAATCGCCAGCGTGGAAAGATAATCCGCATGAGTGTTTGTGAGGCAGTAAAAACTGCTAGCCAAATACAGGCATAGTGTAGTAAAAATTTATCAAAAGGAATGTCAATCAGCCATCCAATTTTTAAGATATTACTAATCAAATATCTAAAGGGAACATAAAAGAAAAATGCTTCCCAAATACCTGAGCCTACTTGCAAGGTCGCTGGCCAATCATGATCCCAACGGACAGTTTGCAATTGGTTGTAAAAAATATCCCATAAGCAGCCTAAAACTGCGATCGCTAATAGCACCTGAAAATAGACGAATTCACCGTTGAGGCTAAAGGGAATAGTTACGAGTACCCCCAATGTCCCTAAAAGCAAAATCCGAGTTTGCCATCTTCCGATTAATGTAGGAGTCATAATCTTATCTTGTGCTATATATTTGAAATCAAGCAGCTTTAACAGCAATTATGTCAGAACTAACCTTGGCTTGG
Organism: Pseudanabaena sp. M085S1SP2A07QC; assembly: GCA_020404895.1. Classification (GTDB taxonomy): domain Bacteria; phylum Cyanobacteriota; class Cyanobacteriia; order Pseudanabaenales; family Pseudanabaenaceae; genus Pseudanabaena. The sequence continues at coordinate 11,344 of JADBWK010000151.1, forward strand.
GTAGAAGCAGGAATTACCAAAAGTTATCATATCGGTCTGACAATGGCACGAATTGGGCGCGATCCTGCAAGGTGCGATTTAGTTTTAGCTCATCCCACAATATCGGGGTTGCATGTGGTGATTTATTTCGATTCACAGAAACAGAGTTTTTGGATTAGAAATATGCGTGAGTCTAATCCGCCAATGATTGATGGTCAAAGCTTATCGAAGGGAGAACGCGAATTGAAGGTGAATATGGCGATCGCGTTAGGTCAACAAATATTACAAATCACCAAAATTGATATTGATGTACCCATTTCTCCCCAGAGAAATCCTGATCATGTTTATGGATTGCAATGCCCAAATTTAAAATGTGCAAAAGTTTCATCCTACGAACGAATTACATTAGTATGTCCTTGGTGTGGCACTTCACTAGCTGGAGCTGCTAGCAGTATTTTACCGTCTAAAAGATGAGATGTGGTGCGAATTGCCACATCTCATCTTTAGAATAGCTTGATAATTAGAAGACTATGCAAATCTCCGTTCAGTTAAGTTGGCTAGAAATAGCTACCAATCAGCCGCAATCTTTGCTGCTGAGTTTACCGATCGCTATAGGTAAAGAAGAAACTTCCTTGCCAGAGAGACTAGATGGAAATCAAGTAGCACAAGTAATACTCAGCGATCGCTCGGTGTCGCGATACCATGCGTTGTTGATTTTTGAGCAAGGAAATGTCGTAGTTATCGATCAAAATAGTACTAATGGAATGTTAGTCAATGGAGTTTTGATTGATCGGAGTAGAGAACTTCGCAAGGTTCTAGCAAGTGGAGATCATCTCACGATTGGACGCTATGAAATTGCGATCGCCTTTGATTTATCTTCTACAAAGCAAACAATTATTACAGGAACGTCAAATAGCTCATTCAAGCCGATCTCATCGCCTACGATTTTATTTAACCCCAACACAGGCTTACCTCAAGCAAATATTACTCAGCAGAGTTTAGCTAGTTCTTCTAGTTTCCCACCAGACTTCTTTCAATTGCCGATAGTGGAATTGCAATCTCTGCATCGCACAGGATTGCCTGTATATGAGACGACTTACGGAGCGATCGGTGGAGGATTGGGAAGTTATATTTGGGCGGACTATTTGCGGATTTTTGGTGTAGCGGCTGACCAAATAGTAGCACTGGGGCTAGAACCTGAACCCTATGCGCGTTATAAGCGCCTCTGTCTCAATTCGCAGATACCCTTACACGAAAGGTTGCGTTCTAATTCCGATTCCTGCCCAGATAATATTTGGGGATTTCCTAGCTATGCATGGCGCGAGGCTTGGCATGACTTAACTCATGGGAAGTTTGCTCAGGCTTATAAATATCTCTGGAAAGTCTTTGCAGAACCTGATCTAGCAGAAACCTACACGCCACGATCAGGAAATGTGTTTGATTCGATTGATCGCGAAGCAAGGCGAATCGGTTGGGACAAAATTTATCGTTATGGGCGAGTTCGTTCAATCCGTAAAACCAATGATGGACGCTATGCGATCGCCTATTCTCTTGGTCAAGGCAATCATGCATTTCTAATTGCCAAGTATCTGCATTTAGCAATGGGATATGCGGCGATTCAATTCTTGCCAGACTTACAAGCCTACCGTAGTCAAACAGAAGACTTTCTCGCAGTAGTCAATGGTTATGAAGAACATGAGCATATCTATCAACATCTGGAAAATTATGGCGGTACGGTGCTGATTCGTGGGCGTGGCATTGTTGCCTCAAGGATTGTGCAACGTATTTCAGAAATTCGACAGCGATCGCCTCGGCAAAAAATTAATCTTTTGCACCTAATGCGATCGCCAAAAGCTCTAGGCAATAGTTACGGTCGTGCTCAACGTCCAATCAAGAATCATTATGAATTTCAACCTTTTAACTGGCCAAAGGCTTGTTGGGGTGGAGATTTACGCGCATTACTCGAAGCATCTGATCCGCAGACTCGTCAAACTTTGCTCAAGGATTGGGGCGGCACAACCACTGCCGATCGTCATGACTGGAAACAAATTGTGCAATCTGGCTTGAATGAGGGTTGGTATCAGATTGCGTTTGGTGATGTCGAAAAGGTCGAACAACTACCAGATCGACGAACTGCTACATATATTCGTCCCCGCCAAATGGAAGGAATCTTGCAGTTAACAGCAGATTTTATTATTGATGCTACTGGATTAGATGCCAAAGTGGAGACTAATCCCCTTTATGCTGATCTACTCGATTGTTACAACATTCCAGTCAATGCTCTGGGCAGATTAAATGTGACTAATGATTTTGAGATTGCCGAACTACGTAATGATGGTGGTGGTAAAGTTTATGCATCAGGAGCAGCAACCTTGGGTAGCTCCTATGCCGCAGTTGATAGCTTTTTGGGGTTGCAGTTTGCGGCTTTGCGATCAGTTGATAGTTTAGTAGCTTCTCGTGCTCCCCAGTTGCGCTATCTCAACGGATGGAACTCTCTTAGTCAATGGTTGAAGTGGATAAAAAATCAAGCACCTTAGAAACAATTTTAGTGTTATCAGCGCCTGCGGGGCTGATAACACTAAAATTGTGGAAACCCTTTTATTAATATATCTCTAGCTGCTTTAGCCTCAACAGGTCTAGAGAATAAATATCCTTGGCAAAACTCACACTCTAATTCTCGGATCTGATCTAGCTGTTCTTGTGTTTCTACTCCTTCTGCGATCGTCAACATGCCCAAACTTTTGGCGAGTGCAATAATCGCCTTAACAATCTCGGTCTTTTTGCCATGTTTGTCCATTCTCATTACAAAGGAGCGATCAATTTTGAGATAGTTAATTGGGAGGCGATTCAGATAACTCAGGGATGAATAACCAGTTCCAAAATCATCAAGGCTCAATAGGCGTTTCGGGGAGGTCAAACATCATAAACGTCTCAATGCTTTTCATGACGGGTGTTTCAGATATCGAATACCTCCGACGTTAAAACCATTGCACATCAACCATTTCAGCCCTTTAAGCTAAAGCACCTCCCCGAAACAC
>JADBWK010000152.1 GCA_020404895.1 Pseudanabaena sp. M085S1SP2A07QC
AACTCTTTGTTCTTCCTTCTTGGAAACCCCTTTTTAACTTTAATTCTTTTTCTTGGCATTTTCCTAGTAGACAGTCAAAGTATTATCCCCTTCCTCTTTACCCACTACTTTCCGCGTAGTCCCTTTTTCAGCAAGCCCTAGTTACTTCCACCCTTACTCTTGGCATGGCTGAGCATCAGACAGGCTTTGCAGGCATAATTAGCTTAAAACCCTCCACGCTTACCTTAGTAATTCATGATGTCGTGCGATCGCTTGCTAAGCATGGATTTAAACGATTCTTCTTTCTGAATGGTCATGGTGGCAATATTGCTGTCCTCAAAACTGCCTTCACAGAGATTTATAACGAGCTGCCTGATGTGCGTTGTCGGCTTGGTAACTGGTGGGCAAGTAATGACATGTATAAACTGGTTAGAGAGCTTTATGGCAATCAAGAAGACTATCACGCTACGCCCAGTGAAGTTTCTGTCACGATGTATCTCTATCCTGACTCGATCAAAAATGTCTCTCTTAGCGAATATGTCAACAAAGATAGCCGCACTTACAGTCCAGAAGAATTTCGTAAACGTTATCCTGATGGTCGCATGGGGGCAAATCCTGCCTTAGCAACTGTTGAACATGGACAACAACTTTTTGAACTCTCCGTCAAAGAGCTAGTCAGCCAATACAACGATTTTCTTGCTGAAGTCTAAACGAGCTAATAAATTTTTTAAAAGTGTTGCTTTGCAACACTTTTAAAAAATTTATTAGCTCAGATCTGAGGGCAAAGCGCGGTAAATCCGATAAATAAGATTAAGTCATTTGCAGCAAAGCACAAACCCATAAATCGTTGTATGCTGATCAACTTAAACATCAAAAGTACTAGCATTTTTCCCTCATGCTTGATCGAGCAGCGATAACCGTAGCGATTTCCCTATGTCCCGAAGAAGCAGTTTGTTACTTAGCGAGGGTTTACACAACCTTAGTTGTTTTCAATCCACCTGAGTTTATTAAGGCTTCTATCGGGAGTAGAGTGTTGATTCATTCCCTTGGCTATCCCGACAATCCCGAATCTGCCTATATGTGTAGGCAACTCATGGATGAGTTTGGTTTTGATACTGACACTTTTCCTGCTTTTGCGATCCAAGGACTAGCCACGATCGCTTCTATTTTTCCCTGCGATCGTCAAAATTTGGATGTAGATTTTGAACTAGATCAACATCTCGATATTGCACCTACCAGCTTAATCGATCTGCAATCAAGGGTAGAAGATAGAGGGCAAGCTGCATGGTTAGTGCAGTTAAAAGAAACTTACTTTTTGCAAGAGCCAATTTATGATGTCCTACCCCCAATGAATACAGAAACGGGCAATGCATGGCTCCCACAACATCCATCCCATTTAGAAAATTTTCAAAATGCTCTAAGACGAGATATTCTGAGCAGTAAAGTTTAAGAAAAATGTTTTGTAATTGAGTAGGATTATAGCCTTGCGATCGCCTATTCTCTGATTTGCAATGCGATCGCCTGATAAATTGTTGATGCACCACCAGTCAATAAAATTAGATTTCTTTAATGCTTTGCTGTAACCAGTTTGTAAAAATATCACGCTCTAACTCTCCAGAGGCTAAAGCCAACATAATTGCTTCTTGTTCATCAGTACAGGCGTTAATCTCAAGTCCATTTAGCACTAAGAATATTTCCATTGCTGCATGACCTGTACGTTTGTTGCCATCCACAAATGGATGATTCATCACGATAGAGAATCCTAGAGCCGCAGCTTTATCAACAATTGTAGGGTATAGATCTTTTCCACCAAATGTCATGCGCGGTTGGGCGATCGCCGATTCTAATGCTCCCAAGTCACGAATACCTTCGGCTCCACCTGAGCGTTGGGTAACTTGATGATGGATATCAAGAATTTCTACTAATGTGAGATAACGAATCATGCTAAACGACGATAGAGTTCAGCATTCTTTTGCAGTACATAACTTACGGCTTCACTAAACTCCTTTTTGGGGCTAGACAACCAATTTTCTATGCTTGCTTGTAATAGAGCTTCGGGAGATACTTGACTCTCTTGAGCTAATTTATGTATTTTTTGAAGTTGCTCGTCTGGAAGATTAATAGTAATAGAAGCCATCAAAAACCTCTTAATGTTCTAACTAACTAAAATTATAGCCTTGCGATCGGCTAGTCTATGAGTTGCAATGCGATCGCCCAATAAATCAAATTATCTCAGCCCATCAAAGAGATTTTAATTAGAGGAAAGGTTCTTTGCGCCGTGAACTACAGCCAGAATATCTACTTTGTCGGAGCCAACGTAATAAATGATGCGATAGTTTGCTTCAATGACTTCGCGTATTTGCTCTAAGTTGATTTCAGGCAACATCCTCCCCGAATTGGGGAATGTACCAATTTGTTGCGATCGCTTTGTAATTAAGTCCACTAATCGAGTTGCATATTGAGGTGAAACCTGAGCATGATAGCTATGAATTGCTGTCAACTGTTCAATCGCTTTGTTTGTCCAGAATACATTCATGGTTGAAGTCCAAACTGCGATCGCACTTCTTCAACGGATTTAACTCGACCTGCTTGACTGTCTGCTAGACCTGCTTCAACGGCTAGAATCACATACACTTGTTGCATGATGTCATCCCAAGTGCAGTTGTCAGGTAATTTTTCGATGAGGCTTTGGGCTTGCTGTTTGACGTTAAGTACTGTCATGGTTTAGCTTCCTCTAAATCTTTATCTTAGTATATTATCCAATTTTGTTTGGGCGATCGCCTAGTCTATAAATTGCAATGCGATCGCCCAATAAATCGAAATATCAACCCGTTTCAAGGTTGGATTCGGCTGCGGCATGTCGATCACTACCTAAGAAAATAAATTAACAAAATCGGTAGCTTTAGCGATCGCAATGTCCTGATATTTAACAAGTGATAAAAGATGTTTGTCTCCTGTGACTATATGGCTTGCGTTACCAATTACGGCGCATTCGATAACCATGTCATCATCTGCATCGTTAGGAACTGCTTTGAGTGTTCCAGAAATTTCGACCATGCGGGAAAAGCTCAAAATCTCGCCTACAGCAGATTGGGTTTTGTCTTCCGAGAACTTAAATTTCAACAATAGCTTTTCTGCAAATTCGTCCATGATTTCTTGACAGGTAACTGATTCTATTTGTCCGATTTTAGCTAGGGCTAAGGCTCGAAATGGGCTGCCAGTTTGTGAAAACAATGCAGAAATCAAAATGTTTGTGTCAAAAACAACTATGTATTTCACTATTTTTCGTGGACTACTAAATCAATAAAATCTTCTCTTTCTTCCTCTGACATTTTTTCCCAGTTATAGCCACGCTCTTTTGCGGCAAGTTTAACTTTATCCGCGCCATAGCCAGATAAGTCTTGCCATTGCTGCCATTGAGAAAGCAGTAGGAATCTAAAAATCTCTATTTTTTGCTCTTGTGGTAGTTGTTTGACAAGTTCTACAACTTGCTCGTTACTTAGTGTTAGGCTTGGCATTTTGGTGTTCTCCAGATATTGATTCTAAAAAATAATGTTACTTGGTTTGATTGCATAGTAGTAAGGCTTGATCGACCAATAAATTTAATATTGCTACTAAATTTATGACCTACAGCAATTGTCATCTGAGTCTTGGCAACATTTTAAATATTGGAAATAGGTAGTTTCTCAACCACATCTGATTCCTTGTTCACCCTTAGCATAGTTCTCAAACACATTCTATATTTAGGATCAGTAAAACAGTAAGCATCACCTTTAGGAGAACGTTTAATAATTGGATTATTTGTTGAATTGGAGAGGAAGCTTAAAATTGAACGAACATTCACATCTAGATCGGTAGTCGATTCTTTAAATTCTCTTCTGAGAATTTCTTCAACATCCGACCATTTAAACTCCTCAATTTCAACTAATCCAAGAGAATAAAGTGTTTGATTTCGCCTGCCAACCTTGGTATCGCGCTCGTTCATCATAGATTCTATAACTGAGTAATTCATTGCTAATGATTGTTTAAGCCAGAATTTATCTGCCTCATCTAATAAACTACGATCTATTTTTTTGTTTGTTTCTCCAAGAAAAGCGAGTTCTAGGCAATATTCATGTATACGTTGAGGTAGTCTATCCGTCACCCAAGAAATATGAGATATTACCAAATCTATTTCATCGATATTGTACTTAAGTTCTGTGATAAAGCCCTGAGAAATTAAGTTTTTACATTGTTCTAGAGTCATTCTTGAAACTTCAGGTATTTCTCTAATCCGATTTGCAACAGTAGCAAGGTTTGATGTAGCTTGATAATACTGTCGCAAGTCGCTAGGTACACCAACAATTAGAAGATTTACTTTATAAGATGCATAGCGTGAATCATCAAGTAATGTTATGACATTTGCCAATTCTGTTAGCAAAGTTGGTTCTGCTCGGATTGATTCAAGGTTATCAAGTACCAAAATAGCTTGTTTTCCACCACTCAACTCATGAATGCGATTTAAGCAAGCCTCAAATGGCTCCATTTCACCTAGAATATACTGATTTTGATTTTGGATGCTGCCAGAAGCCACTACTGCACTAACATCAGCTTTTTTAGTTTCACTGTATCCAGTTTTTCTAGATTGTTTTTCTCTATTCAATAAGTTTAAAAATTCAGCATTAATAGATTTAAGTCTAGATGCATTTGCTAAATTTGCAATACATACTTCAATACCAAGATTTTTTAAAACCCTCTTATAAAGCCAAGTCTTACCACTTCCACTCTCTCCATAAATCAATAAATGCATCCCACTTCGTAAGCCCTTCTTTAAATCTGCTTCTAGATCGGGACGATCTACATACATTGATTCGTTTATATCTGAAGCTCTTGGAGTAAAGACTTCTTCTGGTTTTTTACTTTGCTGCTGCCACATAATTACCTTTAATTTTTTAGTAGAACCAATACTTCAATATTGCTTGCTTAAAATGATCAGTCATATTACTTTATCCATTTTCAAAAGGAAATCTATATTTATAGAAGCGTTTAAAGAATGCATAATAAGGATGAATTTTATACTGTTTATTTGAAAAATAAGAATACAAATAGGCGTGTGGTTCTAAAGGATTAAAAAAAGGATTATAAGAGAAAATTATAAGTAAAACAGCTAAAATATAAGCACTTTTTACAACTAAAAAAATTATGCCAGCAACTTGAAGAATAAATAATAGCCAACCATTGAGAATAGTCGTACCCAAGAAAATATTAAGTTTTTTTGAATAGAACAGCCAGTTAACTAAACCAGAAATTAGATTTACGGTTATCGGAATTCCAAATAAGTAAAACCAATTTAAAGGATGGTTTACAGAGTAGATAGAAGTTGCCAAAAAACTGTAGGACGTTAAGATACTGGGTAGTGCAAACCACATTGCCACCTCTATCTTCTCATTCGCATTTAAATAGGGGTTATCTGAGTAGTAAACATTAGCTTCAACAAAGTTGTTCAATTCCTTGCTAGAGTCAATTTTTTTCATTATCGTCCTATTTAAATTAAAAGTCTAAAATCTGAAGCAGAAAAATCTTGCTGAATCTGAGTAAGCTCAGCTTGAACTTGCGGATCTTGTGCCATTGCCGCTAATTCATTCTTAATCCGATGAGATTGTTCGCGCAACTGACGAGCGTAGGTCAAACTATCCTTAATATCAGTACGATTCTCCCACACACCAATTAACCCAGAATTCAGTAATTGACGTGCAGTAAAAGTTTTTTTAGTCTCAGGCAAAGGAGAAAGCGAAACTACTACATCAACCTGTTGCCCTTGAAAAACAGGCAGATTGCTTAGATAAATTTCACCATCTTTTTCTATAGTTTGTTGTAACCGAATTGCTTGCATAGCTTTATATTTCCTGCTTGTGCATACATTCTTAAAGCATATTTTTAGATTATAGCCGAATTCAAACTCTTAGTAATTTAGGTGATTAGCAAGAAAATTTCTACCTAATCACCTAAATCGTTATGTTAGAGCAATCTTATGGCTTCTGTTCAGGGAACATACACTTATCAGAATCGCAACCCGCAGGTCCCGCATCCATCAACTCACCCGAATCATAACGCAACAAACTTGCGTAAAAATCATCAGACTTGCGACGTTCTAGCACCTCAGCACTGAGCTTCTCATAGGTAGCCTTATCGATTGGCTCAAAGGGCAAACGGGGGAAAGTTTGCAGGTCATCAAAACGCGCCAACAGCGCCGCCGAGATATAACCCTCATCATCACGAATCGCTTCGTAAATCTTCTTCCCTAAAGGCTCAATTTCATGCTCCCGTAACTCCAAAGTTGCAGAAGTATTATGACGGGTGTAATGCTTCTGCACCTGCATATAGAAATCAAACTGCGCCATCACATCGAACTTACTGATTTCTACTTGATCCGCACCGTCAAGGTCAGCCCAAGAAACACTCACAGGAATCTCCACCAGCCATTCCGTACATCTCGAATCGAAAGGATCATTGAGCAATTGTCCATTCTCATCCTTATCCGATTGCGAAGGAATGATGCTATAGCCATAGTCCATGCAAGCCCGTGCCACAGGATCTTCCTTACGGAAAGTAATCCGACGGATAAAGCGCTGCGCCTTCGGAGGATGCCACCCTGGGGAAGCACCAGTGAGCAAGGATTTTGTCCCCGCAGGCTGAGTCGTCGTGCAACGATTCGGGCGGCGTAAACCATGCGAGTCACAATATTCCCAAACCGTCTGATGTACAATTTCACGCCAGCGATTTAGATAATTGGCTTCTTTCTCTTTGAAGTCTAGCCCCTGCACAGTGTCAGGACGACCCGATTCAAACCAGCGCAACCATTCCACACCAAAGGCATGAACGAAGAAGTCAAATAGTCCTGTGAAGGATACACCCACAATTGGGTCAACTTCACGACTAAATTGATAGCGTTCTTCATTAAAGCGATGATTGAGCAGCGCAGCAACCGACAAAGCACCTGCTTTAAAGGCTTCTTCTTGTTCTTTCTCATTACGAGGATTGAGTTGATTGAGATGCACCTCCGATAGATTACAGTGAAAATCAGCACCGAGAATTTCCAGTTTTTATTGTTTTGTTATCCTAGAGGCTCTTTATCCTCTAGTTCTAACGCTTCATGATTTGCGTTAGCTCCGAGTACCTTTTCTACCAAAGAACGAAAATAGTAAAGAATTTCTTTACGACTAGTTTGTTTACCTAATAAGGCTTTGCTGAGAGTTCTCTCATCTTGAATATCAAATTGATTACGGACTTGCTCGTAGAAAGGTTCAAGAACAGGCTTAATCTTGTTGAGCTTGCAGGTCATTATCTCTATTGGATAAGTCTCTGCAAACTTAAGGGCGATTTTCTGTATTAATTGAACATTTTCAGAAAATGTTTTTGAGCGAGTAGCATTTACAGAACATTTGTATGAACAATATTTTTGAGGATTATTCTTGCGAAATAAAACTTCAAAACTCTTCTTACAGTTTTCACAGGTCGTAAAGACTTGATAATAGCGTTGAAGATTGTATTGTTTTAGATTTTCTGTTTGCTGTTGAACTTTTTCGCTCTTTGCTCTAGAGTCTAACCACTTTTGTCGATATTCAGCATCTTGCAATCTAGCCTTTGCTTTTTGGGCAATTTTTGCTTTTGTTGACTGGGATGCTTCTACACCATAACGTGGATTGTTTTGACCAGAAGTATCCATGCCCAAACCATTCGCTATTTGCTTCCACTCTTGTTTGAGTTGTTCAAAAATAAATGGTGTCGGATGAATTAACTTTCGTAGGTCTTTCTCTTGAATAATTTCTACTTTCAGTCCGTAGTCTTGCTCAAAAGTCAAGATTCGGGGTAAATCAGTATCATAATTAAACCCACCTTTAACCTCAACATAGGAACCATCAGCTAATAGAAAATCAGGTTTGTAAGAGCCTCCCGTAGAAAGCGAAAACGTTTTGACTTCATATTGCCATTGGATTCCCATGTAGTCGAGATATCGAGCGTAAATGTACTCTAAGGTAGATTTAAGATAGTAGCCTTGATAGTAGCCGCAATAAGTTCTTCCGTTCATTAATAGCCCGACACTCGTGGAGGTTTCTATTCTAAAAAGATTATAGTGCAAACGCACTTTTCTTTTAGGTTCATCCTCTACTCTGTACGGTGCTGGAAGTACTTTAGTTCTTCCAGTTACCACGGGATTAGCATCTCAGCCTTCCCCGTTTTTGCCGGGTTTTTAACGTGAGGCAAAATTATCTACCACACGGATTGAGTCCATAACGACTCATTCGATGTTCAAGCTCTAGTTCCAAATCATTCATCACGTTTTGCATATTTTCTCTCGTTTATTATAGGGTTGGTTGAGATTCTGTGCGATTCTCTAGTAGAAGTTGACGAAGATAGTCCTTAGCTAAATCTCTAGATTGGCTATAGAGTTCCACAAATTTTTGTTTCTTGTCGGCAGTGTTTAATAGGTCAGCATTAGAACGTGCGATCGCCTCACCCGCCCATTGAATTGCCCCTTCACCCGAATAATATTGCTTACGAACGGCATCAACACATTCCTGCTCAGTCGGTTTGCGATGGAATACGCGAGTATGATTCGCCATTCTCAAAGCATCACGTTCAGGATCAATGCGCCAGTTACCAGCTTCATCCTGCTGCCAGAGATTATCCTTAGCGACAGAACCTAACGCATCTTCTGAAGAGAATTGGCGCATCCCCGCACTTCTTCGGATGTTCCCTGCCACGATACAGACGGCGGCTTCATCGATGAGGATGCAGCACTCGACTGAGGTGAGTTGACGACCGATCGCTTTATTTAAAATATTGGCGCAGCGATCATAGAGCGTGGGCAACTTGACAGGATTTGCCATGCCGCCGAAGCCTTTGAGTGGTTCACCACTGGGGCGAACATCGCTGATATCAACGGTGATTTGGACGGGTTTGGTCGCATCAAATTTTTCGTTGCTAGAGAGTTCGAGCAAAGATTGATAGGACTTAACCCAACCTTGACGACTATCGCCAACGTAGAATTTAACGGCATTGTTGGCATAGTCAAATTCGACTTCGGTATTGTGGCGGCGCTTTTCAACGGGAGTGTCACCGATCGCACCGATGACATTTACTTGCAACTGGTTACGGATTACGGGCAGTTGGCTGATGTACTGCGGCTCTAATACGCCGCCAGTGCCAGAGCCTTGCATTGCTAAATCCATCATCAAGCCAAAGGCTCGCCAGTCGATCACATTGGTGCTGGTGCAGTTGTAGGAGCCAGAGAAATTTTCAGGGCGATCAACCCATTCCGTACCGCCAACCCACAGCCAACGCCCAGAGGTGAGGGACTTAAGCTGCTTTTGCATCTTGTCGATCAGGTCAGCTTGTTCTTGTGTAAGCTTGCCTAGCGTTTTTAAACCTGTAAGTGTGCGATCGCATACTTCAGCCCAGCTTTCGCGTTTGTTATTATATTTACGGCTATATGTCCTGAAAAATACAGGATAAGCGGCAGGAGCGCTGTCGGGGAATCTGACCTCTTTGGAGAGGAGGGTGAGTTCTTGCACCATAAAAAATGCTTTTGTTTTAACGATGAGTCAGATAATACCTTAACTCACATTTAGCGTCAAAAGCTAAATAAAAATTATTGATAACACTATTAGTAGATTTTTATTTTTTGCTGTAGAGTGCGTTAGCCATAGCGTAACGCACGCTTTAACTTTAACCTTTATGCTGAGCTAATGCACCCTACTACTGCTAATCTTCTGAGTTATAAGTCCCTCGAAACTAAATAAGAACCTAAAACCTTTGCGCCCGATGCGTGGGCGCAAAGGTTTTGGGTTCTTATTTCTCACTGTAGACTTCTGCGACTTCCCAACCTTCGGTTAAGCCATTTTTTTGATATTTTTCACACCGCGCACAGTACAACTGCGCCGCCACATCTTGCGGATTGATCTGCAAAATAGCCTGAAAACATTGCTGAGCAAGGTCAAATTTTTGCTGATAATACACTATCTTCGATCCCACCAAGGCGGCAGCTAAGGTCAGAGATATTCCCCAAGGTATCGGTAATCAGAAATAAATCATCATCTTTCAAAGTCAGTGTGGAAATAGGGTGTTCCCCAATTACACAATTCCATGGGGCGATCGCATTGCGATCAATAGGAATATAGGAATATATGTCCTTCCTCCGACTTCAATGTAATGCTTGACATTTTGTAATTCCAAGCTTGCTCATGCATAATTGATCTCGCTAACACATGACGATAGAGTTCACTCAAATGAATAGCTACTCCTGTCCAACTAAATCGTTGATTAACACATTACCTTTTTACGAAGTATTCTTTGCTTCATCAGAACCCGTTGCGTTTCATAATTGAATTGGCGACCTTTAGGCATAGGCGATTATCACGGCTGTGTCTAAAGGTAGTTATCTTAGAGACTATAACTGAGCGATGTTTGAGATAATGTATATCTAAAATCCCTGCAATGTTTGAGTTGTATAGTAGTGTATTGAAACTTGATAGAAGCTATAATATCTCGTGCAATGAGCTGATTATTATAGCCATTGATAGTGAGCGATCGCTTCTAAAATTCCTTGAGCATAACTTCCATCAGTGACATACATATGATCTTGTCCACGCAATTTTTCTAATTCAGAACTATGACTTCCTACTATAGCAATGAAAAAGATAGCTAGGACATACCCCCCACTTGGTCTATCAAAATATTCTGCTCAATTTTCTTGAGGTAATCTTTTTAAGATAATCTCATAGTTATCTTACAGTAGTAAATCGATCGCCTAATGTTTGAGCATATAGCTTCTTAGTTTCTTTCACCAAGTGATCGCATAGTATTTACGATTCAATTTGAAGTAAGCCCACAGCACTTAGTAGAGCACCACTTAGTAGAGCACCATACAAAAGCGTCTGTATTTCCAAAGAGTTTTCCCATACTTTAAGAGCGCGATCAATCATAAATGCATCATTCTGGTACAAATAATGTCAGCGCATCCCTTTGTCGTCGCAAATAAGTATTTTAAAAATCTGACAATTCCAAGACCTAGAGTTACGCTCCTGTGGGGCGAACTCTAGGTCTTGAGTAATTGTTGTAGTAAATTTGGTGACAGCTATGTGTAGCGATATTTTTTAAGCATGTTAAAAAACTGAGTGGGTTTGGGTAACATCCTGCAAGTAACACACAAAGCAACCACATACTCAAAAAGTTGCCAAAGACGATGAGACCTAGTTAGGGTCAAGATGAGGATAAATCATGAAAGCAGTGCGATTAAATCTTGAAGATAGACAAGCTTGGCAGAAATTACAGCATGTTCTGACTTGTCTTGCTTCCGATTATATGGATCTAGTAGCCGCTGAGCAAACTGAATTCAAGTTTGAGCAGCAAGTTCTATCCATTGCTTTTACCCTGATTGCTTCTGATGCCAATCGCGATCGCCTCAATGAATTTACACAAAGTATTGATCGATATTTCAATCGCCTACAGTTAATTGGGGTGCGGCGCATTGAATGGGAATTTTATGTGATTGGGCAAGCAACGCCATTCTTAGCACAGGGTCGAGACATTCGACTAATCGATGCACCAGCGCCTTTGCCGCAAAATGCTCTTGCTCGTAATGTGGCTAGGCGAACTCCTGCTCGTAATGCCAACGAGAGTTCTCTCTCTAAAGGGAAATCGAAGGTTGGTAATCTAGTACGTCGTTTTCGTGGCTGGTTAGTTGATCCCAAGACTATTCAGGCAGCTCGTACCGTTAGCCGCATTACGATTCGTGATCCCAGAGGTGCTTTAGATGCAGTGCGCATTAATGCGATCGCGAAGTTTAATGACACAATCCAATGGGTTGATACTTTCCCTTGGGAAACCTGGACAAAGGAAAAAGCACAGCAAATCAAACGTCGCCACCAGCGCAATTTGGTGCGCTCAATAATTGAAGATGTTCTAATTGTTGGGGTGATGGTCATTGCGGCCCTGTGGCTGATCGAGTCTTTATCTGGCCCGTCATTCAACTTGGCTCTTTTACCTAAGCAACATCATGACACCAACATGACTAGCGCCCAATACCGTTGTGGTAATCCTGCTGTAAATCTCAAAAACTATGTCTGCTTAAATCGGGGAATGCGCTACGACCAAGTGGCAAGTATTTTAGGAACTGAAGGAAAGCCATTAGGTATTGATCGCAAGTTTGGGGAACGAGCCGTGATAGTTAGTTGGACAAGTTCTGACTTAAGTATGAATGCTACTTTTGTCAACGATCAACTAGTCTCAAGAGCATATCGACAACTGACCGCAAGCAAATAAATTGTATAAAAGGCTCGCTTTGCGAGCCTTTTATATTTGGGAGAGACGGAGCTTTGCGCCGCCATCCTCTTTTGGTTAGCTATAAAAATCGTTTTTTTGTGTTTCCAGTACCAAAGTCGCTGGAAACACAAAAATCGATTTCATAATGAGAATTGATATCTTTTGGATTTTGGCTTGTATACTCCCTTCCCAGTGAAGAATTAGCGTTGCGGCGCGAAGCGCCGCAACGCTAATTCTTGGTTTTATATGGCTATTTCTTTGGTGGGAAGGGAGTAGCAATGAAAGAAATAGCTAGAACAAATCAAAACCCAAATAGTGTGAGGCGGCGCTTCGCGCTGCCTCACACTATTTGGCACAGCTATAAATGAAGGTGGCGCAAAGCGCCACCTTCATTTATTTGGGTTTTATGTCCTAAGCAAAACTTTCATTGCTATAAAAAACAAAATCGGTTTGATAATATAAATTGCCACTTTTTTGTATAACCAACAGGAAGTTAGTCTTGAAACGATCGCAAAAAATCTTTGGCTGGTTGAGTATATGCATAATGCTCACAAGCATCATAGCTGTAAAGTCTGCGATCTCAGCTAAGCCTAGCGATAAACGTGCCGCCGAAGAATATCGCCAAATGGGACTAGCCTATCGCCGACAAGAACGTCTTGATCAGGCGATCGCGGCTTTGCAAAAATCAGTTGCGCTCGACCCCAATAATCTTGATGGGCGGATTATCCTCGGTTGGACACAGCATCTCTCTAAAAAACATGATGATGCGGCTAAGTCCCTGTGGGAAGCAATTTATTTATCGCCAACATCACTGCAAGCCTTTAATGCGATCGGCATTGTTTACTTAGTGCGTGGCGATTTACCCCAATCTATAGTTCTACATAGTTGGGCAGTCCTGCTTAAGACAGATAATGAAATTGCCCATTACAATCTCAGTCTGGCTTATCAACGCTTACAACAATATGATCTAGCGATCGCCTATGCTCAGAAAGCGATCGAACTCGAACCAAATAACCCACATCCCTTTGTCGCTAATGCGATCGCGCAATGGACATCAGGTGATCAGGCTAGCGCCAAAAAAACTTTTCGTGAGGCGATCGGTGTTGATCCTCGATATCGTAATCCCGAATTTTTAAATTTTCTCAATGAAGCAGGCTTTAGCAATGATCAGATTCAAACAGCTAAACAAGTTTTAGGAAGCTCATAGCTTGCACTATTCCAATCCTAAAGTTTACAAAAAACAAAATGGCGTAGCCATTTTGTTTATTTAACCCTTACTGGGTTTGTTTTTTAATTAACAAAAGTGTGGCAATACTTTCGTGAATTGGGATAAATGAGATAGCTAGAACAAATCAAAACCCCAAATAAAAGTGGCGGCGCTTCGCGCCGCCACTTTTATTTGGGATTAAGTAAACCTTTTATTGCTATATCCGAGATTTCCAGCCCCCTTAGCGCTGGGAATCTTAAATAATGGGAATTCTTGGCGGTGCACCGCCTCTTTGCTTCCTGAAGTTTAAATTTCCTAAGATTAGCGAATATAGCTGTAAATCCTCGGAAATATGACTCTACTGTCCAGTATTGGTATTATCATATATAAAACTATATGAAAATCATATAAAATAAGTGATTATTGCGATCGCACTTGTGATAGGGTTGGGTAAGCTATCATTACTTATCTAGTTTAGATTCTTTTAGAACCTGAAAGATAATGTTTGGGTAGCGCAGCACAGAGGATAGATCGTGGAAAACCCAAGAACATTTCGTATAGATCGCGGCATCGGTCAATATGACTTTAATGATTACTACGCTGTCTTGGGCTTACCATTGACAGCAGAATCTTCTCTTGTGCGTAGGCGATATCTTCTAATTGCCAAATGCCTTCATCCTGATATTCATGGGCGATCAATTTCAGAGAAGGAAGTAGCTACTCAATATCTATCCAAGTTAGTTAATCCTGCTTACAATGTGCTTTCTCAAGAAAGAGAGCGAACAGAATATTCAGCAATTCTAAAACTGCTGGGAAAACGCTTAATGAAGCACAATCAAAAATTTTTGCCTCTTGCCGACATAGCTCAACAATATTTACTTTCATCAAAAGACTTTAATTATGAACAAACTGTTCATGAAATAGCCAAATTCCAGTATCAAGATCTTGGTCAAGCCTTAGAAAAAATTGCTTTATTAAGTGAACTGAATTTAATATATATTCTGCTGCAAGAGGGTTACAAACCTTTGCCAAGTTCACCGAGCGTAAGTTCTTCTGCTTATACGTCTTCTGTAAAACCTGCTAGTAACGACACCAGAATTCAAAATGGTAATACAGTGGTTAATAGAGATAGCTCATCTACTAATACGGGTGTTAATAACACAGGGGTTAATAGAGCTAGCTCATCTTATTCCAGCTCAGGCAGCAGCTACCAAATGCGAAGTGAGTCTCAAGCACCATTGCGTAATAACATTAATGCAGCTAATACTTCAGCAAAAAATACAACCCAAGCTGGTAATTCTAATCAAGCTAGTAGTTCAAACCAAGCTAACAACAAAAGCAATGCTACTCATGGTTCACTTAATCAATATATTCGACAGGCTGAAAACTACATCAATCAAAAATTATGGGCTTCAGCTCTAAAAGAACTGCGTAGTGCCATCCAACTTGATTGCAACAATAGCAAATGTCACGCTTTGTTGGGATTTGTCTACATGAATCAGAAATTATCTGGCTTGGCAAAGGTGAGTTTTCTGCAAGCACTGAAACTAAACCCTGATGAACCTATAGCCAGGCAGTATATTGATCAAGTAAGTGGCACAAATGGCACAAATTCTGGTGGCACTGGTGAGCAAAAAAACGATCCTCAAGCTAAGAATGACAAAAAGGGTGGATTTTTTGGTTGGTTAGGTGGCGGTTAACGCTCTAAGCCTAAAAGATGAGAGGCTGCGATTCGCGCCGCCTCTCATCTTTTAGGCTTTATACTGATGGCGACTATAAATATGGAAAATTTATCGCAAGCTGAAATTAAATTAGCAATTCAACAAAAAGCGAGCGCTCTCGGTTTTTGTAAAGTTGGGATTGCCAAAGCTGAGTCTGGAGTCGAAGCAGAACGTTTGCAAGAATGGCTAGCACTGGAATATCAAGCAGATATGGCTTGGATGACAAATCTTAAGCGGCAAGATATTACGCAGGTGATGGAAGGAGTAAAGTCGGTAATTTGTGTAGCTTTAAATTACTATACCCCGCACCAACATTCATGCGATCGCAATGTGGGTAAGATTTCCCGATATGGTTGGGGACGAGACTATCACAAGGTTTTGACCAAGAAGCTCAAAGCTTTGGCAACTTGGTTAAATGCTCAAGGGGAGAATATTCAAACTCGTTATTATGTGGATACTGGTCCGATCGCGGAAAAGGCTTTTGCTCAGAGAGCAGGGATCGGCTGGATTGGCAAACATAGCAATGTAATTACGCGGGACTATGGTTCTTGGTTGTTTTTGGGTGAAGTGCTGACTAATTTAGAATTAGAGCCTGATACACCACATACTGATCATTGTGGTACTTGTACACGTTGCCTTGATGCTTGTCCGACGGGAGCGATCGCTCAGCCATTCGTCGTCGATGCTAATCGCTGTATTGCTTTTCACACGATTGAAAATAAAGCCGAACAGATCCCTGATGAGATCGCAGCTAATTTACAAAACTGGGTAGCTGGTTGTGATATTTGCCAAGATGTTTGCCCATGGAATCATCGGTTTGCTCAAGAGACTTTAGAATCTGACTTTCAACCTTTTCCCCATAATGTAGATCCTCAGTTGGAAACTCTAGCAAATATGACTGAACAGGAATGGGATCAAAATTTCACAGGCTCAGCGCTCAGGCGGATTAAACGCGATCGCTGGCAACGCAATGCCAAAACAGTAAGTGATAATTTATAATTTATAATTTATAATTTATAGTGAGGCAAAGCATCACTATAAACTAAGGTAAGTTTGCTAAGCCATTTAGCTTGTGTATATTTATTCTAGAAAACAGCTTAAATTAGAATAATTCCCAAACATCAATTTGAGTAATTAAACCATCTTGGCTGATCTAAAGATTGTTCGACATATTAAAGACGGTGCTGAGCGTTGGAATGCTTGGCGCGAAAAATCTCAGCCCGAGGCGATCGACTTGCAAAAAGCCGACTTGTCTGGGCTAAAGTTAGTCGGTGCAAATCTCTCACAAGTAAACTTCACTAAAGCCAACTTTAGTAAGGCTGATTTAACTCAAGCAGATCTATCGGGAGCAAATTTAAGTGAAGCTGCTTTTGTAAATTCCAACTTGAAAGGAGCCAATTTAAGTGGCGCAATTTTATTTCTTGTAAATTTTAGTCAAGCAAATCTTCAAGATGTAAATCTGACTAGCACGGATCTGCGATCGCTAGACCTGAAAGACATAAATCTTGGAATCGCTAATCTCTGTGGCGCAGACTTGCGCGGCGTAAATCTAAGTGGGGAAAGTTTCAAAGGTGCAAATCTTAGTGGCGCAAATCTCAGTGGTGCAAATCTGCAAAATACTGATTTTAGTGGCGCGAATTTAAGCAATGCGAACTTAAGTAGAGCCACGCTAAATCGAGCCAAATTACGGGGTACTTTATTAACCCGTGCTAATTTATGTGAGGCTTCCCTCGATTTTGCCGATATCAGCATGGCTGGATGTTTGATGGCAAATTTTAGCGAGGCAATCTTAAATAATGCCATTTTGAATAATGCAAACTTAGGCGGCGCGATCTTAAGTGGAGCACAACTGGTTGGGGCATCTCTATGTAATACATTCTTGAACGATGCTTCAATGAGTCTTGCTAACTTGACTAAAGCGAATCTCAGTGAAGCCGACCTCAGTAAAGCCTATATGCATAGAGCAATTTTGTCACAGTCAACCTGCATCGAAACTAAATTTCGTCATGCCGAGATGCAGGAAGTTGATTTGAGTAGAGCCATTCTCAAACAGGCTAATTTTGCGATCGCAAATCTGCAAAAGGCTTACTTTGGTGGCGCAGATTTGAGTGGCACGAACTTAACTGGAACTAATTTAGAGAATGCGAATCTGGCTAATGCCAATTTAACTGGTGCAGTACTTGAGAGTACTATTTTGACAGATGCAAATATCCAAGGTGTGATCGGGCTTTCTCTATAAATAGAATCGGCGCGAAGCACCGACTCTATTTATAAATGATAGGATTCAGGGGAGATTTTGATAACTTTATAAGGATTAGCATGGGAAGCATTGCATATTTGGATTGTCCGACAGGAATCGCGGGTGATATGTGTTTAGGTGCGCTGGTGAGCGCAGGTGTTCCTTTAGAGTATTTACAAGATATTGTTCATAAATTGGGACTTGCTCACGAAGTTAAGTTATGGACAGAATCTGTTCATCGTGGCAGTATCGAAGCCACAAAAATGCATGTCGAATTATTAAACTATAACGGTGAAGATCCGTCCGCCATTGCGATTAAGCAATCTCATTCTCATACTGATCATGTTCATTCCCATATCCATGCGGAACATAGTCATGAAGAACATACTCATAAAGAGCATTCCCATCCAATTCATCGCCACCTACCTGATATTGAGAAGATCATTCGTAACGCTAAGTTGCCAAAACAAATTGAAGCTCGGAGTTTAGCAACATTTAAAGAATTAGCGATCGCAGAGGGAGCAGTCCACGGAATAGAACCAGAGGCAGTACATTTTCATGAAGTAGGCGCAATTGATGCGATCGTGGATATTGTCTGCACTTGTGCAGGATTTGCTTGGCTGGAAGTTGACAAAATCTATTGCTCGGCTTTGCCTGCGGGTGGAGGCTATGTTGATTGTGATCATGGCAAGATGCCAGTGCCAGCGCCTGCCACTTTGAAATTGTGGGAAAAGCATGGGATAACTATATTTGATAATGGGATTAGGAAAGAATTAGTGACACCCACAGGAGCAGCGATCGCAGTTACGCTCTGTGAAAAGTTTGGTGAGGTTCCTTTAATGAAAATCAAAAAAGTTGGTCTGGGTGCAGGTACGCAGGATTTAGAAATTCCCAACGCTTTGCGTTTGTGGATTGGTAAGAGCAAAAAAAAACTCCTGAAATAAAGAAACATCGGGCATTGCCCGATGTTTCTTTATTTCAAGGTTTTCAAAGTATAGAAACGATCTCAGTTTTAGAAACGCAAGTTGATGATATGACTGCTCAGGCGATCGCCTATACGATGGAGCAGTTATTGCAGAATGGCGCGTTAGACGTTTATACCCAAGCGATCGGCATGAAAAAATCGCGCAATGGGATTTTAATTACAGTTATTTGCCCCTGCGATCGCCAATCTATTTGTGAACAAATTCTTTTTCGAGAAACTAGTACTCTTGGCATTAGATATCGCTTACAAGAGCGTAAAGTTCTCCATCGGGAAATCCACGAAGTAGAAACAGAATTTGGCAAAGCAAGAGTTAAGATTGCATGGCGCAGTGGATTTTGTACAATTCAGCCAGAATATGAGGACTGTGCAAAGTTGGCGCGATCGCAAAATATTCCATTAACACAAGTGCAAGAAGCCGTTAGGTTAGCGGGAGAACTGATTAATCCGTAGGGGCAATTTCTGCTTTTCCAAAGCCTGCAAGCTATCAGCGGCTTTCTCGATTTCAGACTCAGTTAATTTTTCGGCATCCATCCGCCGAATCACTTGAGCTTCCATTAACTGATGCAACAATTCCACCAACGTGAGGATCAATGGAGCAAGTCCAGATTTTTTTGGTTTGACTATTAAACTATCAGTACTATCAGTCATTTAGGAATTCCACAGATTTCTTCGCTTAGTTTACATCGGAAACCGAAGTAGCAGGTTGCGGTGCGAAGCACCGCAACCTGCTACTTTTAGATCTTGCCATGGGAAATTTTCCAAGTTTGATCTGCCATCGAGTCAAGCTCTTCAGGATCATGGGTAACGACAAGGATCGTCCAATTTTTTTTGAGTTCTTGCAAGATGCCGAGAATTTGCTTACGCATTGACCAATCTAAGCCTGCGGTTGGCTCATCTAGTAACAGCAAGCTGGGCTGACGAATTAACTGCACAGCAAGAGCTAACCGCCGCTGCTGACCACCACTTAGCGACTGAGGGGAATTGCTGGGGTTGAGATGACTTAAGCCTACAGAACTTAATGCCCCTTGTATGCGATCGCCATCTAGATCAATATGCCCTAATCTTAATTCTTCTAAAATCGTACTCCCGCAAAAATGACGCTCAGGAAATTGGAACACTAAGCCGCATATTTGCTGTAAGTGATCGGGCATTAGTTCTTGAGATTTCCAATAAATGCTGCCGCTATTCCATTCGACAAATCCTGCCAAAATTTCTAATAATGTACTTTTGCCAGAGCCACTTGGACCCACCATCAATCCCAATTGCCGATCTTGTAACTCAAAGGATATGTTGTTGAGAATCGCTTCTGGGGTGGCAGGAGGGTGATAGCAAAGATTGCGGATCGAGAGCATAAAATTTTTGAAGGTTAGAATGGCAAAGCTTAGCATTGTCATTCTAACCTTCAATGCAAACCCAAAAAAGTAGTGGCGGCGCTTCGCGCCGCCACTACTTCTAAATTAGGGCTTACGCAAAAGAACGAAATGTAGGGGCAATTCATGAATTGCCCCTACGATGAAATGCGAATTTTAAGCCATTTTTGTGTAAGCCCTATAGATGCTAACTGGATAATTTTGCAAGTTCTTGACAAGCAATTTGATATTGCTGATCAATTTTTGCGAGGAGTTCGGGTAAGCCTTGAATGTCTCCTCGTTTGCTCTTTAGCTCAACTTCGAGGCAGAGCTTGCCCAATGCTTTAGCTCCCAGAATATTACTACCGCCTTTTAGAGTATGAGCATTAAAGCCAGCCTCTTGGAGATTGTTATTTGCGATCGCGCGTCGAAGATTTTGCAATAGGATTGGTGCTTCTTCGATCGTGAATAATTTGATCATCCGTCCCATTAGATTGGGATTAATTAGCTCAAGATTCATAATCGCGGCTGGATCAATTACCGAAGAAATAGCTTCTTGTGATGCTGGATCTGTGCTCTCGTGATTAAATTGAGAACCCGCAGCCCATTTCTCGAGCGTGCGGTGTAGTGAATCCATCATAATCGGCTTGCTGATGTAATCATCCATGCCAGCCCGTAAACACATTTCGCGATCGCCTTGCATCGCACTAGCTGTCATCGCAATAATCGTCGGACGTTCATAACCTGCTTGGAATTCATCCCAATGATTAACCAAATAGGAAGCCGTTTCTAGCCCATCCATTTCGGGCATCTGCACATCTAGTAAGAGCAAGTCATATTGATTAACCTGTAGAGTTTCTAACACTGCCAAGCCATTATCGACAACATCAGGCTGATATCCCATTTTAATCAGCATCGCCATGGCTAGCTCTTGATTGATTATGTTGTCCTCAGCAATTAAAATTTTCAACGGGATGCGATCGCCTAGCCGAATATTACCAGTAGCATTTTTATTCATTGCATCTTGCAACGTATAACTTGGCTGCTCCTTAGCGATTTGGGTCATCACCGTAAATGAAAAAGTCGAACCCTGATTAGCCTTACTTTCAACTTGAATTGTGCCCCCCATGCTTTCGACCAAATTCTTGCAGATCACCAGTCCTAGCCCAGTCCCACCATACTTGCGGGAGGTAGAAACCGTTGCTTGTGCAAAAGGCTGAAAGAGCCGCTGCATTTGTTCTTTACTAATGCCAATACCTGTATCAGTGACCGCAAACAACAACTGAAAAGGGCGATCGGCTGTGGGAACTTGATCAGAAGCTAAGCGTACCCCAATTCGCACTGAACCTGAATCCGTAAATTTAAGCGCATTTGAAACCAAATTCAATAAAATTTGCCGCAGTCTTGTCACATCACCAATGATAAATGGTGGCACTTGGGGCTGCATCAAAACTTCAAACCTGAGACTTTTTTCTTTGGCTTTAGGTAACTGCACATCATAGATATCGCGCACTAGGGCTTTTACATCCAGAGGCGCATTTTCTAATTCCAATTTACCCGATTCAATTTTGGAGAAGTCCAAAATATCATTGATTACTGAAAGCAGCATTTCTCCGCTGACTTGGATCGTGCGAACAAATTTATTCTGTTCGGCGTTGAGATCAGTACTTGCTAAGAGTTGGGTCATGCCGAGCACCCCATTAATCGGTGTGCGAATTTCATGGCTCATCATCGCCAGAAATGCTGCTTTGGTACTAACTGCTCCTTCTGCATCCTCTTTCGCTTTACGGAGATCTTTCATTAATTGCATCTGTCGCCGCTCTGCATGTTTTTTGGTAGTAATATCGCGAAAACACCAAATCAAGCCAAAAAACTTGTTTTGCGCAGAACTGACAGGGCTTGTGTAGTAATCAAATATGCGATCGCCATAAACAATTTCGCCATGTCTAACTAGATCGGGTGCATCGTAGGTAGTCTCTAACAGATTTATTAAAGCGGTGGGAAGATCAGGTTTAGTTAGAAATGCCCCTAATGGCGATCCGTTCTGAAATTTAAGCTCAGTATCATCATCAATAAATAAGTCATGGGGAATATTCCACATTTCGCAAAAACGACGATTAAGACTGACGATCCGCCCCTGTTCATCGACGGCAAAAATTCCATCGATCGCAGCCTCTTTTTGAGCATGGAGTAATAAGTTCGTCCGCTGAAGATCTTTAACCATCTCAACGTGGTCAAGGGCTAATTGTGAAAGTTCTTGGGTCTTTAGAGTCAGTTGTAGTTGCTGTTGCCGCAATGTCAAATGTACTTGTACGCGAGCAAATAGCTCGGCAAGTTGCAGGGGCTTGACGACGATGTAGTCTGCGCCACCAAGTTCAAAAGCTTTAAGCTTTGCTTGGAGGTCGTCATGGCTACTCGTAAATATAATTGGGATATTTTCAGCGATCGCATTGGCTGTAAGAACACAACAAAGTTCATTGTCACTTACTTGTGACATAAATATATTCAACAGGATCAAGTCTGGAGGATGGGATTGCACAGTTAGCAAAGCCTCACTACTATCTCCAGTAGCTTTGACGATATAGCCATATTCTTTCAGTGCTGATGCTAGCTCATGGCGAATATCTGGCTGATCGTCAACTACAAGTATTGTTGCTTGAAAAACATCGATCGCTTTTGCTTGCACGACTTGATCACCTTTTGATCACTTTAGTAGAAGGCTTACAGTGGTTTGTACTGAAGTAAAAGTAATATTTTTATAAAAAGAACTGCTAATCATATTTTTATATTTTTATATTTTTATAAAAATATGATTAGCAAAATTAGGACTTGTGCAAAATGACGAAATGTAGGGGCAATTCATGAATTGCCCCTACGATGAAATGCTTTTTTCAAGACGTTTTTGCGTAAGTCCTAAAAATATTAACGACCACCGACGGTAATCGCGTCTACTTTGATATGGGGTTGCCCAACGGTGACATAGACACTACCACTGATAGAACCACAGAAACCAGCGGCGAGTTCGAGATCGCGAGAACTCATCGAGATTTCTTGCATAATTTCTTTGGCATCGCCGAGCAGCGTTGCGCCCTTGAGCGGTTTAGTAATCTTGCCATTTTCAATGAGATAAGCTTCGTCAACGGCAAAGTTAAATTGACCAGTAGGCAAGACACTGCCACCACCCATCTTTTTGCAGTAGATCCCTTTATCGACTGAGGCAAAAAGATCATCTAAAGAAAAATCACCTGCATCGATATAGGTATTTCGCATCCGACTAGCTGCTGCATAGGCATAGCTTTGGCGACGACCGCTACCTGTGCGTGGATGCCCTGTGCGTAACTCACCAGCGCGATCGCTAATAAAGTTTTTCAGAATGCCATTCTCAATTAAGAGTGTGCGCTGTGTGGGCATTCCTTCATCATCCATATCGATGGTTCCAAAGGCTTCTTCAGAGCGTCCTTCATCCCAAGCCGTGAGATTTTCATGGGCGATCTTTTGACCTTTCATTTCGGCAAATGGTGTAGTTTTAGCTTCGATGCCCGTAGTTTCTAGCAAATGTCCACAAGCCTCATGGAAGATCACACCGCCAAACTGGTTTGCCATGATGATCGGATAGGAGCCAGATTCGACATAATCGGCATAGAGCATTTTCCCTGCGGCTTCAATAATTTCATCGACGACAGGTTCGTAGTTCCAATTGCGGAGATAGCTGGGGTCGCTTGTGCCGCCAACACGCTTACCAATGGATGAACGATTTGCACCGTCAGCACAGAGTAAGTTAGAACCAATTGACTGGGTGAGGCGAATATCTCTGGCAAACGTGCCATCACTTGCCGCAACTAAGATCTCCTGCCAATCACGGAAATATCCCGATCGCCTTGATTGGATATGCTTGCCCTTTTTGGCAAGCATCTGATTTGTACCAAGAAGAATATCGCCCATTTCGCGCATGGGGCTACATTGGGCGATCCATGATTCTTTGTTCTTTTTGGTAGCATAGTCACGAAAGAGTTCCAAATGAATCGATGGAATAATTGAGCTTTGAGAGGGAAGTTGTAATCCTAAAATGGAAAGGGCACGTTCGAGGGCAGATTTTAAGCCTAGGAAAGTCAAATTATTAGTACTGACATAGCAATCAGCTTTGCCTTTGAAGGCGCGAATCCCTGCGCCTGTGGATAAACGTGGTGAGATGCTGGTAATTGTGTCATCTTCAGCGAGACAGCTAATGTAATTATTTCGCTCTAGGAAAAATTCCACAAAATCGGCTCCTGCGGCGCGACCGAGCCCCAACAAGATCGAGAGAGGGGCTTCCCATGTTTCGTCAAAGCGATCGCTAACGAGAGAATATTGCAGATTTGGTAGCTCTTTGGTCTGGAGCAGGTTACTGATCATAGTGGCTAGCAATTTGTTGATTAGTTCTTCTGCAAGTGTAACAAATCAATAAACATAAAAAAGTCGGTCTTGCCATCAAGCGTTGAAACGGATGGTTTTGTCCGTGAAATCAAGGGAATTACCCCAGCCTAACCCTCCTCTCTGCAAGGAAATGGTTAGTCTGGGGTAAATTTAAAATAATAAATCACCTAAGTTTGCAGATAAATTCTCTCAACTTCTAACGCAGGGAGAGGCTTGTTAAATAAGTAGCCTTGCCCATATTTACAACCAACATTTTGCAGCCATTCAAGCTGAGCCTTTGTTTCAATCCCCTCGGCAATCACCGCTAAACCAAGTTGATTACTAAGAGCAATGATAGTATCTACGACATGGTAGTTACGATTTTCAGTTTGAATTTGACTCACAAAAGATCGATCAATTTTGAGATTATCCACAGGAAAACGATGGAGATAACCGAGAGAAGAATAGCCAGTTCCAAAATCATCAATGCTGATTTGAATGTGACGCGATCGCAATTCTTTAGTAATAGCGATCGCAGTTTCGGCGCTATCCATAATTGCACTTTCAGTAATTTCTAATTTGATATTGGTAGGATTAACTTTAGTTTCGGCAAGAATGCGATCGATATCAGCAAGGAGAGTCGCGCAAGAAAATTGCCGCACCGAGAGATTCACACTCATGGTTAGCTCTGTCCAACCTTGCTGTTGCCATATATAAAGCTGCTCACAAGCCTGTTTAAATATCAGCATCCCCACAGGTACGATTAAGCCCGTTGTTTCCATAGAAGGAATAAATTCAGCAGGGGAAACCATACCTCGCTCAGCATTTCGCCAACGCACTAATGCTTCAAATCCTACTAGTTTTTGGTTTTGCAACTCAATGATCGGTTGATAATAGAGAATAAACTCTTGTTGCTCTAGCGCCCGCTGAAGATCATTTTCTAAAATCAAGCGATTGAACATAGTAAGATGCATTTGACGATCAAAGATTTGATGACTATCTTTACCACGCAGTTTGGCTTGATACATTGCTGTATCTGCATCTTGCAAGAGTTCATCAGCTTTGCGATCGCTATTTACTCCTAAAGCAATTCCCATGCAGACCGTAATGAAGATTTCACAATTTGCGACTACGAAGGGTTTTGTAAAACTTTGGAGAATCTTTTGAAGAAATGGCTCTATCGAACTTTCTTGATCAATCTGATGCAGCAAGAAACAAAATTCATCGCCACCCATCCGCGCCAATAAATCATTGGGGCTAAGGTGCTGCTGTAGACGTTGGGCGATCGCAATTAGTAATTGATTACCCACAGCATGCCCAAAAGAACCATTCACCAATTTGAATTGATCGCAATCTATATAGACTAAAGCGAGGGATGATTCTCCTGCTTTTAAGTTCTCTTTTAATTCTTGAATTAAGAATGCTCGACTCGGCAACTTAGTGAGAGCATCCTCTAAAAGCATATTTTGCAACTGTGCAGTACGCTTTTGCACCATTGCTTCTAGTTGGGTATTAAAGATTGCTAATTGTTGATATTGCTGGTGAATGCGAATCATTGAGCGCACCCTTGCAGTTAGCTCTAAACGATTGACGGGTTTACTAATAAAGTCGTCAGCGCCAGCAAATAAGCATTGGGCAAGATCCTTTTTAGTGGTTAAGGCTGTAACTACAATAATTGGGACAGCACTCCATTTTGGCATCGCTTTAATCCGCCGACAGACCTCAATGCCGTCCATATCTGGCATCATTACATCTAACAAAATTAGATCGGGTTGAAATGCTTCAAGATAAGCGATCGCATCTTTACCACTAGCCGCGTAATGCAAATGATAGTCTTGATTTTCCTGTTCAAAGTATTCACTAGTACTTAGGAGCGTTTCAATGACATCAAAATTATCAGGCTCATCGTCAACGACTAGGATAGAAGGTTTGTTCATGGGAATTAATTAATGACTAATTGAGGACTATTAGATAGAGGATTGAGAATCAGAATAATTTGAGTCTAATTAGAGACTAAAATTTTTTGAATAAGTTGTGTTAATTGCCTCAGCTTAACAGGTTTGCTCAAATAGTCATTAGCTCCTGCGGCAAGACAATGCTCTACATCTTTGTCCATGGCTAAAGCTGTGATGGCAATTATGGGAACATGATCGAGGCTAGGAATTTTGCGAATCTGTTTGGTAGCTTCTATGCCATCCATCACAGGCATTTGAATATCCATCAAAATTAAATCAGGTTTTGATACTTGTACTAAGGCGAGCGCTTCTTGTCCATTTTGGGCTACCACAATTTTATAGCCTTTAGCCGTTAAGTAGCTAGAAATTGTCATGGTGTTAAGTTCATTGTCTTCTACTAGCAAAATTGTATAGGAACGGCTTTGTGTGTTCTGGTTGCATTCAGAAGCGGCTTCAGTCTGATTGATGACGGATGGCAATACTTTAGTAGATGCTTTATAGGGAAGCGCAATTGTAAAGCAGCTACCGACACCTATTTCACTCGTTAGCATGACTATACCACCATGCATTTCCACTATGCGTTTCACTAGCGCTAACCCCAATCCTGTACCCTGATATTGACGATTAAGAGCACTATCGATTTGAATAAAAGGCTGAAACAGCTTAGTAATATTTGCTGGAGAAATACCGATACCTGTATCGATCACCGAGAAGTAAAGATAGCTCGATTCTGCTAATTCGGGTTTGGTGCTAATGATCGCAGAAGGTTGATTAGAAGAGGCTTGATTACCCAAAGAAGGGGGATGATTACCACTAACTTCTAAAGTAATGAATCCACCATCTGGAGTAAATTTGACAGCATTATTAAGCAAGTTGATCAAGACTTGGCGAATACGTCTTTCATCGACATTTAATTCCAAAAGATTGGGTGCGATTCTTGTTTCTAACTGGATACTTTTTTTGAGGGCTTGCTGTTTAACAAAAGGAAGACAGGATTGACAGAGAAATTCGACAGGAACATTGGAGTATTCTAGATCAATTTGCCCAGATTCTATTTTAGCGATATCGAGAATGTCATTAATGAGTTCCAATAGATGCAATCCACTACGTTCAATAGTTTGCAAAGCCTTGATTTGAGAATCAGTAACTTTGCCAAAAATCTGCTCTTGTATTCCCTCCGTCATCCCCAGAATCGCATTAAGTGGGGTGCGGAGTTCATGGCTCATATTAGCTAAGAATTCATCTTTTAATCGGGTAGCACGCGCAAGTTCTTCATTGGACATTGCTAGCTTTTGATTAATTTCGGTAAGGTGCTGCTGAGTTTTGTGCCGATCGCGAAGTTCTTGCTGCAACTTTTCAAATAAATCAGCTTGTTGAATGGCGATCGCTAACTGATTCGCAATTTGTTGGAGTAAATTAATTTCCCATGTTTGCCAATGTCGCGGGCGATCGCATTGATGCACGATCAGCAATCCCCAAAGGCTATTATTTTGAATAATCGGAACAACGAGCTTGGCTCTGACCTGTCTTTCGGTAAGAAACTCTACCAGACAGGGTAACATCTCATTCGACTGGGCTTCGCGATCACTGAGGGCGTATATTCTTCCTTTAATATAGCGATCATAATTAACTTGAGGGAAAATCTCTTTAGGAAAAGTAATATCTAAAATTGGGGACCATTGCGGCAATACAGATTCAGCAATGGCGGAACCTGTTCCGTCAGGAAAGACTCGATAAACTAGTACCCGATCTGATTTTAAAACTTGATGAACTTGTTGCACCGTGGCTTGCAGGATCTCAGGCAAATTCAAGGTCAAGCGAATTCGTTGAGTAATTGCGGCAAGTAATTTTTCCTGATCAACCTGTTGGCGAATCAATTCCTCTGCTTGCTTGCGATCACTAATATCCACTACCACAAAGATACATTCGTCCTCGGAGAGCAGCGCCAGTCCAACGAGCACATGAACAGAATGCCCATCCTTGTGATAATAGACTTTTTCCCAAGGCTCAATCACGAGACTAAGTTTTAGATGCTGGATGGCATGACGATCGATTGGCAGATATTCGGGAGGAGTAATATTTTCCCAGCTAATTTGCTTGGCGTTCAGATCTTCTCTGGTATAGCCAAGCATTTCTAAGAAGCGATCGTTAGCATCGCTAATCTGACCATTCAAGTCAGTAAACATCATCCCTACGATGTCTGACTCATATATGCGTCGAAACCGAGTTTCACTTTTCTGTAGAGCTAGTTCCGCCTGTTTGCGTTCAGTTTGATCGCGGACAATGATCAACACCTCGTCATCGCTAATCGGCACAATCCGTACTTCTTCAAAGACAAATCGATCGCCTCGATATATCTGATGCTCATAAACCTGTAATTCCCCCGTAGCGATCGATTTTTCGAGCATCTCTAACTGCTGCTGTAATAGATCAGGTGGCAATACTTCCGAGAGATGATTCTGAATTGGCAAGAAATTTTGTTCGGGATACTTAGAATTGATATATTCCAAGCATTTACCATCGCGCGACACCCGCAGTAATAAATCAGGAATAGCCTCGATTATTGCGCGTACATGGGATTCACTACTGTGAAGAGCTTTAGTCCTTTCTTGGACTTTAATTTCTAAGGATTGATTGAGTTCGATGAGTTCTGCTTCTACTTTTTTGCGCTCAATTAATTCTTCTTGTAGCTGTTGATAGGTGATGACTTGTTGATTTTCTAATAACTCATTGCGACCTTCCAACAAAGATATCTTTTCCGCCTCTAGGCGTATCACCTTTTGCTCTAGAACCTCCGCTAAATTGTAAATCTCGATCGGATTAAGTTGTAGTAAGCTCGTCTGGGTGATGATTCCCAAGATTGCTCCTTCTTCACCAACTACAGCGATACGACTGATGAAGTGCTGCTCCATGATTTGATGTACCATCCACAGCGAATCCTCTGGCTTGACCGCAAAGATCGGAGTGCTCATCATCGCAGCCGCAGTCCAACTTTCTAGGTTTAAGCCTAGGGCTTGAAATTGGACAATATCGCGCTCAGCCAAAATCCCCACAGGTACTTGCAAACAATTATCTTGTTTTAATCTAGTTTCTGCAATGATCACAGAGCTAATGCGATAGTGCGCCATCAGTTTAGCGATCGCCAGCATTGATTCTTCGGGAGCAGCACAGATCACTTCACGAGTCATCACTTCTTTTACAAGCCTTAGTCGCAACAGATCGATCGGTCGAGAGGTTTGACGTAAACTTTCATAGGTGACAAGTCCCACAAGGCGATCGCTATCATCCACAATTGGCAAATGACGGATATGGTGCTGCTGAATGAGATTAATTGCCAAAAACAAATCAGTAAAAGCAGACTCTCGCAGAGTGACTAAAGGACGAGCCATGACTTCTGTTACTGTAACGTCTAGGGGAAGTTGCTCGGCGCTTAGACGCACTACATCTCTCTCGGTGACGATGCCTACTAACTGCTCATTATCTACAACCAATACACAACTTGCTCGCACTTCGATCACCAATTGAGCCGATTGATTATCTATGGTTTTAGCTGCATCACATTGCGATTGCACCCCGCTCATTTGCGCGATCGCCTCCGAAACCTTAGTTTCAGTCGAAACAATAATGGGATTACGAATAATCGCTGATGTTAGTTCTATTTGAGCAGGGGAATTAAACATAAATTTATGAGGATCTGTTCTCAACTAAAGTGGAACTAGGATCGAAGCGGTAAAGAGATATTTACGGTTGTCTGCTGTTGATAAATGCTATTAATCGCAAAAACACCGCCAGCTAATTCAACTACCTTTTTGACGATTCTTAATCCTAAACCAATACCTTGCTGCTCATAGGTTTTACGCTCAAATTGCACAAAAGCATCAATACGATCAACTTGTTCTTCGGTCATACCTCGCCCTAGATCGTGCACTGACAAATTAAACATATTGTCCACCACTTGGCTATTGATTTTGATGATCGTCCCTGAAGCAGAAAATTTTACAGCATTATCAACTAATTCTTGGAGAATCGTCAAAAGATATCGATCCGATATGGCAATCACTGCGTCCTCAAGATCAAAGACAAGATCGTCTTTACTACGTTTCAGCTTGTACACATAGGCTTTCAACGTAGAGGCAACTGCGTCGCTAGAGAATCTAGTCTGAGCAGTTTTGAAGGATTGTTGACGACTTGGAGATGACTCTAACTCTAAGTAAAGCAGAAATTTTTTGGTTAAACTTTCTAAGCGCTGTGCCGAATCATCAACCCAGCCTAACATTTCTCGGATTTCGAGAATATCCATATTCTCAATATCTTCTTTTAGCAAAGAAATTGTGCCCATAATGCCATTTAGAGGCGTATTTAGCTCATGAGACATTCTCAAAGATAAAGTGCCTCGCAGTTCATTGAGAGTACTTTCGAGGATATTAATCGTATTTGATTGGATCTCGGAGAGAGCTTGAATATTATCGTACTGTTGCTTGATTCTCAGCATTGAATGCACTCGCGCTCGCATTTCAACACTATTAATTGGCTTACTAATAAAATCATCGGCTCCAGCATTTAGACAATTAGCTAGATCAGACTTAGAACTTAATGCTGTCACCATAATGATGGGTACAATTTGCCATTCAGGATTCGCTTTAATCCGCCTACAGACCTCTATGCCATCCATTTCTGGCATCATCACATCCATCAAAATCAGATCGGGCTGAAATGCTTCAAGGCTAGCGATCGCACTTTTACCATTGGCAGCGTAATGCAATTGATAATTCTGTTCGCTCAAGAGCGTCTCAATCACATCAAAGTTATCGGGTTCATCATCAACAACTAAAATAGAAAATGTATTTGTCATGAATTTTTGTCCAGATAATCCTCTAAATAAGCAATAACCAAAGGATAACTTTGATCAAGCTCTAGTAATAGGCGATCGCAGCCATCTAATTGCTGATTACGTCCTGCAACCTCTAATTTTAAAAGAGTCTCAGCAAATGATCTAGCACCAATCATTCTACTACTACCCTTTAAAGTATGAGCAACATATTCTATTTGTGAAGC
Source organism: Pseudanabaena sp. M085S1SP2A07QC (assembly GCA_020404895.1). GTDB lineage: Bacteria > Cyanobacteriota > Cyanobacteriia > Pseudanabaenales > Pseudanabaenaceae > Pseudanabaena. Next base: position 31,186 of record JADBWK010000152.1, read on the forward strand.
GTCTTGATCTAATACAGCTTGATGAAGCTTAGTTAGTAAGCTGGGACATTCTTCGTTTAAGAATAGATTAATCATCCGTTTAGGCAAATCAAGAGAAACTTTCTCGATCTCTCTAAGCGCATGACTATCAAAGTCTGTACTCACTTCATCTGTAGTTGATTGTATTTCAATTTCTGGCGAACTATTCCCCCAACGCTCAATTATTCTTTGTAAAGTATCAAAAGATACTGGCTTGCTAATATAGTCATCCATCCCTGCATCTAAACACATTTCGCGATCGCCTTGCATGGCGCTAGCAGTCATGGCGATCAAGGTCGGGCGCGATGGACTAGTTGATAGTTTTGACCATTCCTGCACAATATAGGTAGCAGTTTCTAAGCCATTTAGGCGTGGCATTTGGACATCTAAGAACACAATATCAAAAGCGCTACTTTTCAGCGCATCAATAGCCTCTAGTCCATCATTGACAATCATTGGTGCATAACCCATTTTACTGAGCATCGCCAAAACCATTTCTTGGTTGATCAAATTATCCTCCGCAACCAAAATATTGAGCGGTAATTGCGTTGCAAGCGCAATACTAGATGGCTGAGATTGACGCAACATACTTCTCCTTTCATAGGGAGTCATCACATGAGGTCGTTCATCTGTAACTGAGACTGGCAAAGTAAAAGAGAAAGTAGACCCTTCGCCTAGAGAGCTTTCTGCCCATATATGTCCTCTCATCATCTGCACTAGTTTTTGACAAATCGCTAACCCCAATCCTGTGCCGCCATACTGACGAGCAGTAGCGATCGATGCTTGAGTAAAGGGCTGAAATAGCTTTTGGATCTGTTCAGGCGAAAGACCAATTCCTGAATCTTTTACCTCAAAAAGTAGTGTTATCTCCTCCTCTGACTGGGTTTGTGGCGATATGTATGGTGATACGGACAGGCGAACTGCTCCTGCGTGAGTGAATTTGACAGCATTGTTCGCTAGATTTAGCAAAATTTGACGCAGTCTGATCGGATCACCCAGAATATATGCAGGTGTATTTGCAGCAATCTGATAATGCAACTCAATTCCTTTTGTCTCAGCTTGCTGACTCAGGAGCGCACAGGTATCAGTAATCATTCCATGCAAATCAATCGGTAGATTTTCAAATAAAAGTTTTTGGGATTCAAGTTTGGAGAAATCGAGGATGTCATTAATTACAGTTAAAAGTATTTCGCCGCTAGTTTGAATAGATTGGACAAACTTATTTTGTTCTGGATCTAGGGAAGTAGTTGCTAATAACTCAGTCATTCCTAGAACTCCATTGATGGGAGTGCGGATTTCATGGCTCATCATTGCTAAAAAATCCGACTTAACTCGTAAAGCCGACTCGGCAACTTCTTTGGATTTTTGGAGATTGATTTCATAATTTTTGCGATCGGTTATGTCACGAAACCTCCAGACAAATCCCCAAAACCGACCATTAGGGGAAGTCACTGAACTACTAAAATATTCATAGGTGAGTTCATTGATCACCAACTCACCATGGTTAACTTGCTCTGGCTCGTCATAGGTTGCTTCTAATATTTGAGTAATCGTTGGAGGGAAACTTGCAGTTTGCAGTAACTGTAATTCCTGTGGCTTAGTAGTAGTCGTAATGGCTTTGATATCGCATATTTCACACATTTTTTGGTTATATGCGACTAATCGTCCCTGTTCATCTACAGCAATAATGCCCTCTAGACTAGCCTCAAGTTGAGCATGAATCAGCGCATTAGCCCGTTCCAACCGATCATGCTGCTCTTTAATACGTAGCATGGAGCTTACTCGCGCTCGAAACTCCAGAGAGTTTAAGGGCTTACTGATAAAGTCGTCGGCTCCTGCATTCAGGCATCTTGCCAAATCTTCTTTAGACTTAAGAGCCGTAACCATAATAATCGGCACGGCTTGCCACTTTGGTAAAGCTTTAATGTTTTTGCAAACCTCAATGCCGTCCATAACTGGCATCATGACATCTAGCAAAATTAGATCAGGCTGAAATGTGTCGAGATAGGCGATCGCATCTTTGCCACTAGCAGCATAGTGCAACTGGTAATCTTGAGTGTTCAAGATAGTTTCGATTACCTCAAAATTATCAGCTTCGTCGTCAATGATTAAAACAGATGCTAGATTCATCGCCTATCTTCTTAAATCGCTAAAAATTGATGGATAGTATTTACAGGCTAATTTAGCTTAACAGGTTTCGCGATATATTCATGCGCTCCTGCGGCGATACAGCGATCATGACCGACTGTAATTGCTTAAGCATTCAGAGCAATAATCAGAACGTCAGCTTCAGATTGAAAGCCTCGGTAAATGGAAATTAGAATACAACCATTACCGACAAATCAAATACTCTTTGATCATATCGATCGTTTCTTGGGGATGGCTCATATGTGGACAATGCCCCGTTGCTTTCATTAATCTTAGATTGCTCTGGGCTAGATGACGGTGCATATATTCTCCCACTGAGGTTGGGGCGATCGCATCCTCAGCACATTGCAAGATTAATGACGGTAAGGTTACTTTGGCGAGGTCTTGTCGGTTATCGGAGTAAAAAGTAGCTCTAGCAAAGTCGCTAGCAACTAAAGGATCAGTTGAGCAGAAACTGGTTTCTAGTTTTTGAGTTAGCTCAGGGCGAAAGTAGGAAAGCCGGAAATCTTGTTCCATCCCCTTTGCAAGGGGATGGTTAGAGTGGGGTAATTCCCTTGATTTCACAGATAAACTGAGATATGTGTACATAGTAGTTGCAAGGGGAGGGTTAGGGTGGGGTAATTTCCTTAGTTAAATTAAGACTTTTTGAATCATTGTAACTAGTTCTTTTAATTTTATGGGTTTAGTCAAATACTCATTTGCACCTGCGGCGAGACAACGATCGCGGTCATCAGCCATCGCTAGAGCCGTTAGAGCAATAATCGGAACTTTGACTAGACTCGTAATTTGCCGAATTTGTTTAGTAGCTTCTAGTCCATCCATTAATGGCATTTGCACATCCATCAAGATCAAATCAGGTCTGGCTGACAAGGCGATCGCGATCGCTTCCTCTCCATTTTTGGCTAACACAATACGGTAGCCTTTTGCTGATAGATAACTAGAAATCGTCATGATATTAGCTTCATTGTCCTCAGCGATCAAGATCAAGGGAAGTTGTGATTTGCCTGTGGTTGGAGTATCTAGTTGAGAGATTGTAGCTGTTTGATCTCTGTCAAACATTTCAGAAGAGCCCCCAACATTGGAACTATAGGGTAGCTCTATGAAGAAACGGCTGCCTATACCCAATTCGCTAGTTAAGCCCACTTTACCGCCATGAAGTTCCACCATTTGCTTGACCAGAGAAAGCCCCAAGCCTGTGCCTTCATATTGGCGATTTAAAGCGCTGTCAATTTGGACAAAAGGCTTAAATAATTTCTGGATGTTTTCTGCGGCGATGCCAATACCCGTATCAATCACCTCAATTTTTAAGTATTCCTTTGCTTCTTCTTTGTTTTCTTCTGGGAAAGAAGTGATCGACCGAAGACGGCTAACCTCTAGAGTGATACTTCCTTCCGCAGGAGTAAATTTTACGGCATTGCTAAGAAGATTAATCAAAGCCTGCCGAATCCGTCGTTCATCCACCATCAGATCTGGCAAATTCGTCTGAATTTTAGTGTGAATCTGGATACGTTTTTGCATCGCCTGTTGTCTAACAAATGTCAGACTAGATTGACAGAGATGATTGACTGAAGTGAGTGCACAGTCAAGTTCAATTTGTCCAGCGGCGATTTTGGAAAGATCAAGAATGTCATTGATTAGTTCCAATAGGTGAGAGCCACTAGACTGAATAGCTTGTAAGGCTTTTAGTTGCCGTTCACTAATCTTACCGAATACTTGCTCTTGTAAGCCTTCAGTCATGCCCAAAATTGCATTGAGAGGAGTGCGAAGTTCATGACTCATGTTAGCCAAAAATTCATCCTTAAGTCTTGTGGCACGGGCTAATTCTTGATTTGTTCGTTGCAGTTGTGCTTCTGCCTGTTTGCGATCGCTAATATCTCGAATAAAAAAGACTACTTCATCATTTCCACAGGGAGCAACCCGAATCTCTTCATAACGGCATTGATCACCAACGTCAATTTGCTGCTCATAAATTTGGACAGCCTGTGTAACGAGTGCTTGCTGAAGGGCTGCATATTTGCGCTCTGCGTAAATTGCTGAAGTAGGTATAGGAAAAGCATCATAAAAATTTTTCCCAATTAGTTGCTGAGGATCAACGAGGTATCTACCTTGAGTGGACACCATAAAATCCAAATATTTTCCTTCGCAATCAACCCGAAACACTAAATCAGGCAAAGCCCTGAGAGTAGCTCTGGCTCGTTCTTCACTGCGTCGTAGAGCTTCTTGCATGGCATAGCGATCGCTAATATCCATCACTATTCCTAACAATCGGATTACCTGTCCCAGAGAATTCCAGATCGGCTCTGTTTTGATAAAAATGTAACCAATGGAGCCATCAGCATAAACAATTTCTACATCAAGGGTAAAGGATTCTCGATATCTAATTGCTCTTTCATTTAGTAGTTTTAAGCGTTCTTGCTCTTGGGGAGCCAAAAATTGGATAAATTCTTCATGGGTTAATGTAGTGCTATCAGGGTCTAGGGAGAGAATAGTGAAAATCTCCTCTGACCAAGTAACTTTCTGGGTAACTACATCCAGTTCCCAACTACCAAGATGGGCAATCTGTTGCGCCTCTCGCAGGCGGGCTTCACTCTGCCGCAAAGCCTCAGTGCGTTGTTCTACCCGATCTTCCAATTCTCGATTTAACTGCTCTAGGTTTTGGGTGGCTTGTTCCCGTTCAATCGCAATTTTGACGATATTTGCAGCAAGACTGATCGCCTCTAGCTCCCGTGGCTGGGGGATATGAATATCGTGATGATAAACAGCAAAAGTGGCTAGCACCGAACCATCACTGGCGATCGCAGGAAAAGACCAGCATGATCGCAAATTATGAGCCAAGGCTAATCCCTTAAAATTCTGCCAAAGTGGATCGGTGGTAATATCGGTAACAATCACAGGTTCTTTGCGAAAAGCGGCTGTGCCACAGGAACCCACACCCTCGCCAATTACTAACTCTTCGATGGCTTGATTATATGCATCGGGCAAATTAGGCGCAGCTCCAAGATGCAATATGCCATCGCGATCGCAAAGCAAAATAGAACAGACTCCTCCTTCAATTTGTTCTTCTGTTGCACGAACTAACACATCTAGAATATCTGCCAAAGGTTCTCCTTGGGCAATTCGCTCCAAAATCAAATTTTGCAGCTCTACTCTCAGTTCTGCTTGTTTGCGAGTAGAGATATCTAGATGCGTAACTGTCATCCGTAATGGGTTGTTCTTGGCATCCCACTCAACTACTTTACCCTTGCTCAACACCCAAATCCAAGCGCCAGATTTATGGAGCATTCGCAGCTCACATTCGTAGCTCTGGATTTCTTTGCGAAGGTATTTCTCTAAAACTAAATTGAATTTCTGAAAATCATCTGGATGAGTATGCTGTTGCCAAGTTTCAAAACTGATCGGAGCTAACTCTTCAATGCTATAACCAATGATTTCAGTCCAACGATCATTGATCGTTACCGCTCCTGTCTGAACATTCCAATCCCATAGCCCAATACCAGAACTTTCAATGGCGAGTTGCAAACGTTCTTGAGCACTATTTAGCTCCTGTTTTGAACGTTGACGTTCTAATCGGATCTGAGCTTCTCGAATTTCTCGGCGCACAGCTTCGGCTAAACGAGTTAAGCTCCCTTTCATCAGGTAGTCATGAGCACCTGCTTTCATCAGTTCTACCGCTGAAGTCTCACCAATCAAGCCAGAGACAACGATAAAAGGAAGATCAGGAAAGTCTTGTTTAACGATTTGCAGCGCTCTAGATGCATCGAACTTAGGTAAATGGTAATCAGAAATGATCACATCCCAAGTTTGCGTAGCTAGAGCCTTCTGAAGTTCTTCAGCCGTCTCCACCCTTTCCCAGACAACCGTGAAACCTCCACGACGTAGTTCGCGCATCACTAACAGCGCATCGTCCTCTGAATCCTCTATAATCAAGACCTTTAGGTTGTCAATCATGTCTTACAACCCCCCTGGATCTGTTATCTGTTTCATTAATGACAGCCCAGTACAGCCCCAACTGACGCACAGCCTCCGTGAACTTTTCGATTTCCACAGGTTTTCGTACATAGCTATTCGCTCCCAAGTTATAACTATCGATGACGACATTACCGCGACGTAAGGCGCGAATTGTTAATCTTTCATCGTCAGGGTTATCTTCAATCAGTATAATTGGTCGTAAAGCCATGATTTAATCTCCTCCTGCGATGAGTCCATTAGTCACTGAACTGGGCATGGTATCGGGGACGGAGAAATAAATGGTCGCACCCTGCTCGATCACTCCCTCAGACCAAACTTGCCCACCATATCGATGAATAGCTCTCTGCACAGTGGCGTGCCCGATGCCAGTTCCCGCAAATTCATTGGTGTTATGAAGTCGTTGAAAAACTCCAAACAACATATCGGCATAGTTCATATCAAATCCTGCTCCATCATCGCGCACAAAATAGGTAATTTGAGCATTTTGGTTACTATCGGGAGAGATTAAGCCAATTTCAATCCTCGCCGTTGCATGATTACTAGTAAATTTCCAAGCATTTTGCACTAAATTGCTGATCACCATCTGAATTAGAGTACTATACTATCCGCTGAGACAAATACATTCGGAGCTATCACAAACTTAACTTGTCTCTATGGCTCTGCTGCTTGCAGTTCATTTAACTACTCAGCAACTAGTGTACTGAGATCGGCTTTGCTATATCGCATCTCAGATCTAGACACACGGGATAGACGCAATAGTTCGTCAATCAACATCCCCATGCGTTTAATGTTCAGACGAATGCGATCAAAGTAATCCTTACCCTCATCATCGAAGTTGAATGACGCGATTAGAATCATCGAAAATCGGTTCTCCCCTAGCTTGGATATATCTGATCGAGCCATCTTGATGGAAGAATCGGAATTCAATATCAAAGGTCTGTCCAGTAGCAATAGCAGTTTGTACGGCTTGCTGATGATGGTCGCGATCGCCAGAATGTAATAATTCATGAAGTTCATCTAATGTCAATATGACAACCGATCATTCGTAGGGGCTTTCCTTCTTGATCCCATTCGATCACTTTACCCGAACAGTTGCCCCAGACCGTAGAGCCGCCTTTGTGACGATACCTCACTTCATTGTAAAATGGAACTTTACCGTGGCTCTGGAAATGCCGAAGCACATTGTGATTCTCATTTTCGGTTTTCCAGCGACATTTACCCGCTTCAACTATTTCAGCGACATTGTCGATATCAATGGCATGATTAGTCACAAAAGCATTATGGAAGACTTCAGAATTATCGGCACTATCGCGAACAGTCAGTTCACACCAGTTCACTAATAGAGAGGGTTCCTGTTCTCTTAATGGTATCTGATTCACAAATCGGTAGGTATATATTTCGATGGATTTTCCTTTACGATGTTTAGTCGTCAATTGCTGTACTTCACCATTTTTTTCTAAATAATCCAACCACTCATACAAACTAGAATGACTGGATGGTAAGCAGGTG
>JADBWK010000153.1 GCA_020404895.1 Pseudanabaena sp. M085S1SP2A07QC
ATATTCGCTAATTTGACAGCTATAGCAATGTAAGCTTTGCTTAGGACATAAAACCCAAAAGATGGCAGAGCTTCGCTCTGCCATCTTTTGGGTTTTGAATTGTCCTATCTATCTCTTACGTTGCTATATTTTAAACTTTTTCTTAATTTGATTACTATTTCAAAATTTTTTCCTTTTTCCTTTCAATTAGCCTCCTAGTTTCTTAATCTGATTTTGAGCATCTTCATAATCTGCGGTCTTGCCTTGCTGTTGATAAAGCCGTGCTGATTCTTGATAATCGGCGATCGCTCCTTGTTTGTCTCCTAAATCCTTCTTCGCAATCCCGCGATTGATGTAAGCAGCAGCATCATTAGGATTGAGACGGATGGCTTCGTTGTAATCGGTGACCGCTCCTTGTCAGATGTTGGTGTTTGAGGATCGAGAGGACTCATAGTTACAACAGGACTAGATTTAGAAAAGGGTTCTCCTTTTTTTCTCAGTACGAGAATTTGAGATGCTTCATTGTTGGCAAGATCGAACTCGATCGCTACCTTCCCCCATTTAAAAGCACTTTCATAACCCTTCCCTGCCCCGATCGCATCATAAAAACCCTGCGAAAACTTAATCGCCACATGATCCGCAACCTGATCGCGCATCCCAATCGTAAAAGGAATATTTGTAGATATTGCATTACCCTGCACATCCGAATAACAAGCATTCAACACCACACATTCCAGATGTTCATCACAAAGCTTCAATAAATTCGCTAGTGGTTGCGCGGGAACAAATTTAATTTCATTAGTACTAGTGGAACGAGATCGCACCTCTCCCCCTTCAGAACGATAGATCGCACTTGCCGACTCATCGCTTACAAACAGCAAACCCTGCTCACCCGCACCATGACCGCTAAAATGTAAAACATGTGGTTCCACATCCAACAAGGCACGACGCAATTCTGAAGGCGTAGCCGCCAGCCGATATTCCACCACAAAATTATCGCGTTTGCGCGATCGCCTTAACGCCTCTTGAATTGTTTTCACTTCATGATCCAACTTCAGAGGAGACGATCCCAAAGGATTAGCCGCTACAACCAAAATCCTGACGTGATCGCCCGACTGCTCAAGCCTTTCCGCAATACCAAGATTGAGGTTTTGCACATTTACCGTTCCGCCTTGCACGTTAATACCAAGTTTTTCGGCTAAAGGATCGGTCATAATATTAAAACTGACGAATGATCATATTATCGTTAGATTTTGGTTGGATTACAAGTATTTATCACGATTAGTGACTTTGATTGAGGCGATCGCATCAACATCAAACAATAGAGACAAGCTAAAATTAAACTAAACCTCAACCTATCAAATCTACCCAATCGGTTTCACCCCAAAACAGGTATGAAATATCTGAACGTCCAAGAAGTTAACCCTTCCCTTGCTGCAATTGTTAACGAAGTTTCAGTCAACCAATCTGAAATTGTGATCACTCGCAATGGAATCCCCCTCGCCAAAATCGTTCCCTACAATACTTCTCGGATTAAACATTACCCACTTCGAGGAATGCCAATTAAGATCTCTGCTGACTTTGACGAACCAATGTCCGATCTCTGGGAAGCACTAAGCGAATGATTTTACTAGATACCCATGTTTGGCTATGGTTACTGCACAATCCCAGCCAACTATCAGAAAAAGCACAAGTAGCAATTTCTATCGAAGAAGATCGTGATGGCTTATTGGTTTCAGCTATTTCTGTATGGGAAATTGCTGTTAAAGCCAGTCTTGGCAAATTAGACATTCCTCTTCCTATCGATGAATGGTATCAATTAGCCAAAAGTCATTCTGGAATCATTGTTGAACCTTTAGATCCATTAGATGCGATCGCTAGTAGTCTTTTACCAGAGCCATTTCATAAAGATCCTGCTGATAGAATCTTGGTGGCGATCTCTAGACGATATCAAATTCCACTCGTGACCTGTGATGCCAAGATTTTGAATTATCCGCATGTAGAAACAATTTGGTAGCGATCGCACTATAATCAGCAATCGGTTAACCTAAGACTGGCGATCGCTAAAACTTTAAAACGAGCATCATGACTTCAAGCGAACAAACTCACCCCACATTTTTACTCGTTGACGGGCACTCCCTCGCCTTCAGAGCCTTTTATGCCTTTGGCAAACATCCCGAAGGCGGCTTGCGCACCTCGACAGGAATCCCCACTAGTATTTGTTTTGGCTTCTTGAAAGCATTGATTGAAATGCTCGATCGCGAAAAGCCTGCGGCAGTTGCGATCGCCTTTGATCTTGCCGTACCCACATTTCGCCATGAGATTGACGATACTTACAAAGCAAATCGTTCTGAAACTCCTGAAAGTTTTATCCCTGATATGCAGAACTTACAAAGGGTTTTAGCAGCGATGAATCTGCCTGCAATTACCCAAGCTGGTTTTGAGGCGGATGATGTATTGGGAACGCTCTCACAGGCAGCGAGTGCTGAGGGTTACACCGTTAAGATATTAAGCGGCGATCGCGATTTGTTTCAATTAATCGATATTGATAAACGTATCTCGGTGCTGAATATCGGACAAAAAGATAAGATTGTTGAATATCATGCCGATCAAGTAAAAGAGCGTTTAGGGGTTTTACCTACACAAGTCGTGGACTATAAAGCACTTTGTGGTGACGCTTCTGATAATATCCCTGGGGTGCGGGGTATTGGCGAGAAAACGGCGATTAAGTTAATAGAGGAATATGGCAGCTTAGAGAACGTTTTAGCAGCTATACCGAAGATGAAGGGAGCAGTTAAAACGAAGCTAGAGCAGGGGATTGAAGCGGCAAAACATTCGCAGTTTATGGCTACGATCAAAACCGATGTGCCGCTGCCGATGGCGATCGCAGATTGTGAATTAACGGGTTTTGATACTGCTGAAGTAATTCCTTTATTAGAAGAGCTTGAGCTGAAGGCTTTTGTGAATAGAGTCGATCAGATTCATGCCAAGTTGTCGGGCAACTTTGAGAAGAAGTCCTCACCCCCAGCCCCTCTCCCAAAGGGCGAGGGGAGCAAGATTGATTTGTCTCAACAGCAGATTAACGAGGAAGATGAGGAGTTATGGTTTGACTTTGCCAAACAGGAAAAAGATCAGGCGATCGCAGCTTCAGCATCGTTAAAGTTGGATGTACAGATTATTGACACAATTCCAAAACTAGAAAAGTTATGCGAAATCCTCAGTGCTAAGCAGCCTGTGGCTTGGGATACGGAAACTTCAGCATTAAATCCCTTTGAAGCAGAGTTGGTAGGAATCGGTTGTTGCTGGGGAGACTCGATTAGTGAGGTTGCTTATATCCCGCTAAGTCATAGTGAGGGATGCAATCTTAAATGGGAAGAAATTAGAGAAATTCTTCGACCTATTCTTGAAGATGCTAGTCATCCGAAATACTTACAGAATGCTAAGTTCGATCGCTTGATGTTTAAGGCGGCGGGAATTGAGCTAGCAGGCGTGACATTTGACACAATGATTGCTAGTTATGTGATCGATCCAGAAGCAAGTCATAAGCTCGATGATATGGCGATGGACTTGCTCCAGATTCGCACGGTTAGTTATAAAACGCTAGTCGGTAAGCGCAAATCGATCGCAGAAGTTGCTATTCCTTTGGTTGCTCAATATTGCGGTATGGATACCTATCTTACCTATCACCTTGTGCCCATTTTGCGATCGCAACTAACTGCAATACCTGAGCTTTGGGATTTATTTCAAAATGTGGAAATGGCTTTAGAGCCGATTCTTGCCGAGATGGAATGGCGTGGGATTAGGATCGACAGAGAGTTTTTGAGTGCTTTTTCCTTGGAATTAGAGAAAGATTTAGATGCTTTAGCGATCGCAGCTTACGCCCAAGCTGGCAAAGAATTTAATCTTAATTCACCCAAGCAATTGAGCGAGATTTTATTGGAAAAGCTTGGTGGAAAATTTGAGAAGGCATCTCGCAAAAGTAAGACTGGATTCTCTACTGATGTTACTGTACTTAATAAATTAGAAGGTGAGCCTCTGATTGATACCATTCTCGAAAATCGCACACTTGCTAAACTCAAATCCACTTATGTCGATGCTTTGCCATCGCTGATTCAGCCGAAAACTGGTCGCGTACATACAGATTTTAATCAAACTGTAGCCTCAACTGGACGTTTGAGTAGTTCTAACCCTAACTTACAAAATATTCCCATTCGTACTGTTTTTAGCAAGCGGATTAGAGCAGGCTTTTTGCCAAAAGAAGATTGGATATTAATGGCGGCGGATTATTCGCAAATTGAACTGCGGATTCTTGCTCATTTAAGCCAAGAGCCTGAATTGATGAGAGCATTTAATGCTGGTGAAGATGTGCATACTGTTACAGCGCAACTTCTATTAGAAAAAGAAGAAGTAACTAGCGATGAGCGTCGCCTAGCAAAAATCATCAATTATGGCGTGATTTATGGCATGGGAGCACAGAAATTTAGCCGCGATATCGGTGTGCCTGTAAAAGTTGCCAAGCAATTTATTGATAAGTTCAATCAGCGCTACGAAAAGATTTCTAGTTATATGCAAAGTGTCGAAGCAGAGGCAGAACGTAATGGCTATGTGAAAACCATATTAGGTAGACGGCGCTATTTTCGCGGACTAAGTCAAATCGGTGGCTATCAGAAGGCGGCGCTATTGCGATCGGCTGTTAATGCACCTATCCAAGGAACCAGTGCCGATATCATCAAGGTTGCCATGCTGCGGGTGAATGAGCTGTTGTCTGGGTATCAGACAAAGCTACTTTTACAAGTCCATGATGAACTTGTATTTGAAGTCCCACCTGATGAAGTTGCAGAACTGCAACCCAAAATTAAAGCAGCGATGGAATCAGCTTTAGAGCTTTCTGTAAAGCTAGAAGTAGATATTCATACGGGCAAAAACTGGATGGAAGCAAAGTAAATCAATTATTCATTGGTGTATACTCTCCTTTAGGCTTAGTTCAAATTTAAGACACTGCTTTCCAAGACACTAATTAGTGGCTATTTTTAGACTGGAAGGGATTAGACTCAATAATAGATCTAACAAGTTATAAACGATCGCGTGGAAGGCGATCGCTTGTAAAGCGTTTCAAAATATCATGAAGCTTTTAAGCCACTAGAATCAATGAAAATTAATGCCAATCTGTCTACAGAACTCCTCAACTACTACCGCCAGATGAGTACGGAGATGTTTACGGTAGTTGACTTAGAGACAACGGGAGGAAAGGGCGATCGCGATCGCATTATCGAAATTTCTGTTCTTCAAGCTACGCTCAAAGACGGAATTCAGCAAATATCTACTGACTTAATCAATCCTCAAATCCAGATCCCTGAACAAATCGTCAGATTTACAGGCATCTCGCAGCATATGGTTGCTGATGTTGATGGCAGTGATCGGATTTTGCCCAAATATTTGCCAATGCTCCAATCTGGCGTTCTTGTTGCTCACAATATTGGCTTTGACTATTCTTTTCTCAAAGCTGAATATCAAAGGCTAGGTACTGAATTTATCGCTCCTCAACAACTTTGCACCGTCAAGCTATCAAGACTCTTATTGCCACACTTGCCATCGCGATCGCTGCCTAAGTTAGTCAAACATTATGACTTTAATGTTGGTCAGTCGCATCGAGCTGAATCCGATGCGATCGCTTGTTGGCTACTTCTAGAAAAATTGTTGACTCAACTACTCAGTGCCAAGGACGTTGAGATCTTAAATCTCTTTGGTCAGCAATGGCTATCTGGAGAGGATATAGCCGTGATTTTGCAACTTCCTCTCAGTCAAGTTGAAGAGCTTTTGGCAGATCCGACAATCAAATCACGATTTTCAAACCGTAGGCAGATCAATCTATATCAACGTAAAGAGATAGAAGCTTTAGCGAATAAAATTACTCCCTTACAGGTTTGGTAAGTACCTGCGCCATAACATAGTCATCAGATAAGGATCTTATAGTTGCGTGCTGTCTGGCAATCGGACTGAATTTGAGCTTTGAGAGCATCAAGTGAATCAAACTTCCGTTCAGGGCGGATAAATCTGATTAAGTTTACACTTAGTTCTTGATCGTAGAGATCGCCTTGCCAATCAAATAAATGTACTTCGACTGATCGCTGATCGCCATCCACAGTTGGGCGCAATCCAATATTCATCACCCCTAATACTTGCGCTGGGGATTGTGTTGCTGCATCAGGATTGATCATTGCTTGGATTGCGTAAACCCCATCACGGGGTAAACACTTTTGGGTAGGAAGCTCTAAATTTGCAGTTGGAAAACCAATTGTGCGCCCTAATTGCTTTCCCTGCACTACCCTGCCCACAAGGTTGTAAGGACGACCAAGCAGTGAGTTAGCTAAATCAATTTCACCTTGGGCTAAGGCTGTCCGAATATTGGAGCTACTTATGCGCACGGGTGGCTGATCGAGATCGCCAAAACCCATCGTTTGTTCAGGGATGACCGTGAGGCGATCGCCCCAAATATTTTGTAGATCGCTAATATTGCCTTGTCGTTTCTGCCCAAAGTGAAAATCAAAGCCGACACTGATTAATTCGACCTGGAGCGAGTCAATTAAAATATGTTGAATAAATTCGGCGGCAGTTAGCTTGGCAAGTTCAGCGTCAAAAGGTAATAAAACTAATTGCTCAACACCAAGAGATTCAAGCAAGGCTACTTTTTCATCGAACGGTGCAAGTAGCGATCGCGATCTTTGGCTAAAAAATTCTTGGGGATGCGGCGAAAAGGAAACGACTGAGCTTGTTAAATTAGGATGGCGATCGCGCAAAGATATCGGCAAAATTGGCGCAATCACACGACGGTGTCCCACATGTACGCCATCAAAGTTACCAAGGGCGATCGCAGTGGGACGAGAAATTTGGGTTGGGTCAAAAATTACTCTCACGCTTAACATTTTGACACAATAGAAACAAAAAAATATTAGTCATTCGAGGTAATTACAATTACATTCATGTGGCGGCGCAAAGCGCCGCCACATAATTACGCAAAAACTGACTTTGCCGCAATTATCGTTGTATCGGTTATATGGCAATAGTCTGCTAATGCAGGGCAACCGCATAAAAAAGTGAATAAAATAAGGAGACAATAAAGAAGTCAACCCGTAATGAATAGTTCTATCACAGTTAGTTTACTGAGCCACTTTGAGGGAGTAGAAGATCCACGAGATAACCGAGGGAAAGAGC
>JADBWK010000154.1 GCA_020404895.1 Pseudanabaena sp. M085S1SP2A07QC
AAAGCGCAAAACCGTTGTGATGATTACCCATAGTATCGAAGAGGCATTGCTACTCTCCGATAAAATCGTCATGATGAAGCGAGGACCATCCGCAGGAATTGATGAAATTCTAGATGTTCCCTTCCCTCGCCCGCGATCGCGTGAAAATCTTGACCAGCAGGCAGGCTACCATGCTCTCAAAGCTGAGATGGAAGAACATCTTATGCGGGAAACCCGTGCAGTTGAGGCTTCTCGACTATAATCATGGCGCACAATAATGATTTTGTGCTTTGGTATAATCCCTACAATCATTAAAATCCTCAAAATCAAAAACTATGACCGTTGAATTTCCTGCCTTTACACAAACACTGTTAGCAGCTATAAAAGCCAAAGGACTAAGCTTTGCTGATCTAGAGAAGCTTCTAGGACATGACGAAGTATGGATTGCTTCGCTATTTTATGGACAGAACAGTACTTCTCTCGAAGAAGCTCAAAAAATTGTAGAAATCCTTCGACTAGGAGAAGATATTGCTACAACTTTGAGTTCTTATCCTAGTAAGGGTTTAGGACCTGTTGTTCCCACAGATCCTTTGATTTATCGCTTCTATGAAATCATGCAAGTTTACGGATATCCGATGAAGGAAATCATCCATGAGAAGTTTGGTGATGGTATTATGAGCGCTATTGACTTTACCCTCGATATCGAGAAAGTAGAAGACCCTAAAGGTGATCGTGTAAAGGTAACAATGAACGGCAAATTCCTTCCCTACAAAAAATGGTAGGACAGCCTTCTATCTGAGTTTTCATTTTGCCATGCTGGCAAAATGAAAACTCACAAATCTTCTGTTCTATTTCCAGCAAACGAGTTTATGGCAAACCTCAAACGCACCCGCGAAGATATTCTTACCTCAGCGATTGATCTGGTGCATCGTCGGGGTTTACAATCAACGGGACTCAAGGATTTATTTGCTGCAACCCATGCCTCATCGGGCAGTTTTTACAACTATTTTCAATCAAAAGATGAATTTGCTCATGCGCTCATCGATTATCAATGGCAACAAATTCGCGAAAATGCCTTTTTAGCAGCAACATCGATTACAGAAGATCCAATTCAAAGACTATTTTGGGTAATTGATAAAATAGAGGCAAAGCATCTTTCAGAAATCAATTGTGCGGGATGTCTATTAGGTAATTTAATTGTCGATTTAACAGCATATAACGAAACCTTTCGCCAACATTTACAACAGGTTTTTGATGAATGGCATTCTTTTTTTGCTCAAATGTTACGCCAAGGACAAGAGCAACTCCGCGATCGCGTCGATCCTGATCTTCTCGCGGAGCAGATTTTGACAATGCTAGAGGGAGTTCTGCTAATTTCTCGACTTTATGACCAACCCGATCGCCTTAAGCGCGGATTTAGCAATATTCGCCAGTTAATTACAGATTCTCTGAAAGTTTTTTAATATAACTATGGGTAGTTATGCAAAGTATTTTTTTTAGTAATTGTATTGGGGGCGCTTCGCGCCCCCAATACAATTACATTACATAACTACCTAATTATGAATACCCATTTATCGTTTTGCTCTTTTGTCGAACTATAGATTAGAAAGCATTTCTTTTCATCTATCCTTATCTAATACTTAATCAATATAGGAACCACGATATTTCATTCTTTCCTTAGGCTGTGCAGATTTTTGGGGTTGGCACTCTTTTGATAAGTTATCTGAGACCTCCGCAGATGTAGCACCTTCATTCTGGTCACTATTGATGATGGCTCCTCGATATTTAATGACAGATTTTGTGGTATTTTGCTTGATTTGGGCGTTACTTGACTTAATCTCTAAATCTTCTGGTTTATATCGATTTCCTCGATATTGCATCGTTTCCCAAGTTTCGTCGAACTCATTCTGAATATTATCTACACTATTAGTAGCTGACTTGGAATCATCGAGATCTCTTGACAATGGAGGGGTATAGAGTTTGCTTAAGGCTTTGAAACAAATATAAGGGAATACGAAAGCGATCGCTAAAATGACTAACAGCGAATTGATACGGGTAATCATTTGAGAAACAATCTCTACATGGTTTTCCGAGGCCCATACCGAAGCTGCCGTATAAACTGCTATAGCAGCAGTAATTTGTAACGTGCGATAGGCTAAAAACTTTTTCATTAGCGATTAGGCAATATTGCCTTGGCAAAAAATTTCTGAATTTCAGAGAATAAACAAGATATAAAAATAAGATTAACTCTTCAATTGCACCTATTTTTATTAACTTATTAACATACTCTACTAACATAGCGGTTATTAATAACAGTGATCGCCATATTCGCTACGATTTCTAGGACTTGGTAAATATAAATGCAGGAATGGATTACAAACACAATGAATACCCTAGGCTATCTAGGGATTGGACTACTAATGTTTTTGGAAAATCTATTTCCACCAATTCCCTCCGAATTAATTATGCCCTTGGCAGGGTTTACCGCATCTCAGCCTAATTCACAAATTCAAGTGATTCCTGCGATCGCAGTAGGTGTAATTGGGACAATTGTGGGGGCAGTACCTTGGTATTATGCTGGCCTGTTGCTGGGGCAGCAACGCCTGCAATTGTTAGCAGAACGTTATGGTAAATGGATTGGTATTTCT
>JADBWK010000155.1 GCA_020404895.1 Pseudanabaena sp. M085S1SP2A07QC
TATCTCAAAGCGATGCTCCTCAACAAGTTCAGAGATTTTCGGAGTCTCCTGTTTTAGAGAATGTATCACAAGGCGATCGCACGATCCAAGATTCTGACTCAAATATTATTCAAACTCCTCAGACAGCTTTAATTCAAAGTCAATCTGATATTTCGACTGGAGATAATATTTCACAGCCTCCTGTTTTAGAGAATGTATCTCAAAGCGATGCTCCTCAACAAGTTCAGAGGTTTTCGGAGGCTCCTGCTTTAGATAGTGGTTCACAAAGCGATCGCACGATCCAAGATTCTGACTCAAATATTATTCAAACTCCTCAGATTGATGCAATCCAAAGAGAATCTGATATTTCGGCTGTTAGTGATATTTCACAAGTTGATCAAAATATTCAAAGATTTTCTGAATCGCCTGTTTTAGATGATTTATTACAAAGCGATCGCACTATCCAAAGAGAGACTAACTCAAATATTACTCAACCCACTCAGACCGATTCTTTGCAAACACAACCTGACATTTTGGCTGTTAGTGATATTTTGCAAGGCAATTACAGCCAGTCGATCCAGAGAAAAGTTGAGGCAAACAATCAGGAAAATACTATAGTCAACAGTGAAAATAAAACTATTATCCAAATGATGAGAGATCCTAGTAATACCGCTGATCTAAAATTACCTAAAGCTATTGAGAATCTCTCTCAGACAGAATATTTGGGTAATTTTTCGCCACTGACACCATCCAAAACCACTAGCTCTAAATCTTCTCAAACTGTACAGCGATCGCAAATTGATCGACCTAGCCCAAACAGCTTGTCCAATAGCTTAAATAATTTGCCCCAAATAATTCAGCCCAAACAAGATCAAAATCCTGATAGTAATCAGACTAATTCTATTGTTTGGTCAAACATTGCGGAATTGTTGGCTAACTTACCACTGACTAAAAGTTCTAGTAATCCTCCTGCTAGTTCATTGAACAATCAAAAAACTAGCGATCGTAGTCCTTTAGCAACCAAACCTGCCTCCGTAAGTTCTACCAGCAATCAAACAACCATCCAGCGATCGCTAGATCAAAACGACATAGACAGCGATCAAGACCTATATATAACACCAACAGGAATACAGAAAGGCAAACCCAACAAAATCATCAACACTCAATCCCCTACAGTTCAGCGTAAAATCAACGCTGACCAATTGCCAGAAGCAACCGTCTCTGTTGAACCTCGACAAGATCAAAATCAGGACGCTGAAAACTTTGACCAAAATCTTGAAACCCTTGCTCAAGAAATATATATTTTATTAAAGCAACGCTTAGAAACAGAAAAAGAACGACAAGGAACCAGATATCAAGGGCGATTGCCTTGGTAATTCAAAGCTTTAATCAATTATTTTAGAGATTATTTTAGAAACTTTTAGGAACCCAGATCATGACACTCGTTAAAGCAATGCTCACCACCACCGATGCAGGTGCTGTAGCCATCAATTTTCAATTTAACCCCAGCAGCCTGTCGTTTTCGCGATCGGTTAATTGGCAGGTAGAATCAGGAGCATATACCACAGCAGGCTTCCCAAAGGTTTCTTACTCCAATCGAGGTGCGGAAACTTTGAAGTTATCAAATTTATGGTTTGATACTTATGAATATGCAACCAAGACAAGTGTTCTAACCCTAATCTCGCCGATCATTAAATCCACAGAAATTGCAGGATCATTAAAACGACCACCCGTATATATATTTGCTTGGGGAGAACAATATATGAAATGTGTTGTCACCAGCATTAGTTATGAACTCACTATGTTTCTTGCTGATGGTACACCTGTCAGAGCCAAGGTAAGCATCGATCTCCAAGAAGTCGATGACATTTAATTGATGACATTTGAAATATTTCCAATAGCGTTTTTTATTACTAACTAGAACTAATGCCAGCAACATATAGATCCCATTTCTCCCTTACAATTGATGGAACTTCCGCCTCCGAAGATTTGATTGCCGATATTTTGCAAGTATCTGCCGAGGAAAGTCTACATCAACTAGGCATGTTTACACTGATCATTAGCAATAATTACTTCTCTGGTAGCAGCACTGCGCCTTGGACGCATATGAGTAAATTTGCGATCGGTAAAAAGATCAAAATTGGATTTACCTCGAGTACCACAGGAGATCCTAATTATGATGATGCATCGACTGCTTATATCTTGGAAGGTGAAATCACCGCGATCGAAACAGATTTTACGGAAGAGGCTAAGGCTCCGATTATTATTCGTGGCTATGACGTTTCTCATCGCTTACATAGAGGACGTTGCAGTCAATCTTTTCTAAATATGACTGACAGCGATATTGTCAGCAAATTAGCTCGTGAATCTGGCATTACGGTTGGTACGGTCACAGCGACTACCCCCGTCCATAAATATGTATTCCAAGAAAACCAAACAAACATGGAATTTTTGCAAGAAAGAGCTGCACGCAATGGTTTTGAGCTATATATGCAAGATGGAAAATTAAATTTTCGTAAACCCACCAATGATGAAGAGCTAGAGCTTAAATGGTTAAAAGATCTATCCAGCTTTCGCGTCCGTGTTACGGGTGCAGAACAAGTTAGCTCTGTTGAAGTTAGAGGTTGGGACTATACTACAAAAAAAACGATCATCTCTACAGCATCCACCGAAGCAGTAATTACCAGCAATACTAGCGGTAAAGGTAGTACATCTAGTACTACCTTTGGTAGTAGCACCAAAATGATTGTTGTCGATCAACCAGTTTTTAGCACTGCTGAATCTGACAAAATCGCTCAATCTCTATGCGATGAACTAGGTGGCGAATTTGTCCATGCTGATGCGAAGGGTACTGGTAATCCTAAAATCAGAGCAGGTAAGGTAATCAAGCTCACTGACATGGGTAACTATAGCGGCAGTTACTATGTTACGGAAACTCATCACTTATTTCAGAATGGATACTATGCTACGCATTTTAGTGTGCGCGGTCTACGTGGCGGCGATTTGTACTCCATGTTGTCATCGAAGACACATCTGCAACCAGGGCAAACCATGTTAGTGGGCATCGTTACCAACAACCAAGATCCAGACAAATTGGGAAGGGTCAAAGTTAAATTTCCGACACTAACCGAAGCCGACGAAAGCAACTGGGCTAGAGTAGTGGGTGTGGGAGCAGGAGCTAATAGAGGGTTTGATTGTTTGCCAGAAGTAGATGACGAGGTTTTAGTCGCATTTGAGCATGGCGATATCCATCGTCCTTATGTAATTGGTGGCGTATGGAATGGGACTGATGCGCCACCAACCGTAGTCACTGACAGTGTAGTTGGCGGTAAAGTCCGCTTACGAACATTTAAAACTCGTGTTGGACATCAATTACAATTTGTCGAGGAAGATAAAGGAGCCGTCAAAAAGGGAGTTTATCTCAATACTATTGATGGTCATAATCTGCAACTAGATGATAGTAGCAAGGTCATTAGCTTAACTTCAACGGGAGACATTACAGTTAAAACTGGTACATCTGGTACGGCTGAAAATTTAACGATTAATGCGGCTAATATGACCTTAACGGCAACAACAAAGATTACCCTGGAAGTGGGTAGCAACAAAATAGTGATATCTAACACAGGTGTAGTAATCGAAGGAGCGCAAGTACAGATAAAAGGTACAGCTACAGCCAAAATGGAAGCACCTGTGATCAATGTTGAGGCGACTGGACCTAATACTATTAAAGGCGGGATAGTTGATGTGAATGCTAGTGGGATAGCTGTGATTAAAGGTAGCCAAGTTATGATTAATTAATTTTCTAGGAATGGCTAGTTTGAGTAGTTCTCCATCGCAAGGCGCTATAACATTAAAGATTAGAGGAGATAAGGTATGGGACAACAAGTAGTTATGGGAGCAATGCTTCAATGCAGTTTTGGAGTTGCCCCTAGTTCGCTGATTGTAATTCCTAAGGGGATGCCTGTAATGACAGGTGGTCTTCTTGCTGCGTCAATTATGGATTTTGCCCCGATCGCAAATATCCCCCCATTTGGTGTGTGTAGCTCCATTGCAAATCCAACAGTTGCCGCCGCTACAGCAGCAGCTTTAGGGGTACTTACTCCCATGCCTTGCGTTCCTGTGACCGTAGCACCTTGGGCTCCAGGTTGTCCAACGGTGTTGATTAATAACTTTTCTGCTCTTAACAACTCCTCGAAATGTATGTGTGCTTGGGGCGGGGTGATTTCAATTAATTTTGCTGGACAGGTAACAGGACAAATTCCATGAGCAGCTCAGATCGTGATTATCTTGGTAGAGGGATTTCATTTCCCCTGCGGATAAATATTCAAGGTGAACTAAAAACTGATAGCGGCGATCGCAATTTAGAAGAGTCGATCGCGATGATTTTGAATACAAAATTGGGAGAGCGCGTATATCGTCCAAACTTTGGTTGTCGCCTATCGGATCTCACTTTTGCGCCAATGAACCCACAGACGATTTTACTTGCCAGAATTTATGTTGAGGAAGCATTGAATAGATGGGAGCCTCGAATCAAGGTTACGGGTGTCTATGCAGAGCCTGACCCGATTCGGGGGCGGTTAGATCTCAAGATCCAATATCAGATCAAGGAGAATAATGACCGTCGCAATATGGTTTATCCGTTTTATTTACTACCACCGAATGGTAATTAAAATAATTTGGTATTTCATGGCACAGGGTAAACATAGCTAGTAAAATTTGAGTAATCGCCTAATCGCCAAGTTCACCTAAGAGCACTGTGTAATGACGAAAGAGTTTGATTTTCTTCCTAAGCTGCCAAAATCAGATCTAGATGATCGCACCTTTGAAGAATTGGTGAATGAGTGTCTTCTCAGAATTCCACGTTACTGTCCAGAATGGACAAATTACAATCCTAGCGATCCAGGCGTAACTCTGATCGAGCTATTTGCTTGGCTAACCGATCAGATGTTGATGCGCTTTAACCAAGTGCCGCGCCGTAATTATGTTGCTTTTTTAGAGCTACTGGGAATCCGATTACAGCCACCTGCCCCCGCCCAGACTGAAGTAACTTTTTATCTGAGTGCTGCTTTGCCTGAACCCTATACGATCCCTGCGGGGATTGAGGTCGCTACACTGCGGACTGAAACAGAAGAAGCGATCATATTCAGTACCGATCAGCCATTGGTGATTGGCAATCCCAGAATTTCAAACCTATTAGCTGCGCCTAGAGTCGAAGAGAATCCTGAATTCTTACAGGATCTGCTTTTAGATGTATGGACTGAAGATCGTGATGAAGGCTGGTCAGGACAAGAAATAGCTCTATTTAGCGATCCGCCTCAACCCAATAATTGCTTTTATGTGGTCTTTGATGAAGATCAACCGATTAATGGCAATGTGATTGCACTTAAGTTAAAAGGGGAGTCAGCCACAACTACAGGAATTAACCCAAATAATCCGCCTCGGTTTTGGGAAGCATGGAATGGCAATGCATGGCAACCTGTACTCCAAAAAGAAAGTGACGATCGCACTAAGGGATTTAGCTTTAGCGAATTAGCAGATGAAGGAACTAATCCTCTACAGGGGGCAGAGGTGATCTTTCATTTACCCCTTACATGGGACGTGACACAGTTTTCTACATATCGGGGGCGGTGGCTACGCTGTAGCTACGTCCAGCCAACCCCTAATCAATCAGGTTATAATCGAGCGCCGCATATTATTGGTATGAGTGCGAGGGCGATCGGCGGTACGGTCAAAGCAACTCAATGTAATGCAATTACCAATGAAATTGTGGGCGAGAGTAATGGTAAATCAGGGCAAGTATTTCAATTACTGCATCAGCCAATATTACCGCGCCAAACTGATGAATATTTGCTAGTAACACCACCAGTTGGCTTGCCACAAATATGGCATGAAGTTGCCGATTTCTCAGAATCCACAGAAAGCGATCTGCACTACATTATTGATTCTACTTCTGGAAACATTCAATTTGGACCATTTGTACAAACGCCCAATTATCAGAGCTTACATACATTGCAACGCTTGCGCATTCAGGGTGAACCGATGCAAAGGGTTGTTGCCGATGAGACTAAGGCGATCGCGATGAATACGAAGACCAGTGGGACTCAATATGGAGCCGTACCGACTAAAGGTTCGATCATCCAAATGGTGAAATATCGTACGGGTGGAGGATTTCGCGGCAATGTACAACGCGGCAGTTTGCGAATATCTAAGAGAGCCATTCCCTATGTAGCAAGCTTAACTAACCATGTTTCTGCGACCAATGGCGTGGATGCTGAGTCCCTCGATGATGTGGCAATCCGCGTACCCAAGATGCTGCGCACTCGCGATCGCGCCATCACTCAGACAGATTTTGAATATCTGACACTGATCGCAGGTGATGGTGCTGTAGCTCGTGTGATTTGTGCGCCAGCGACGAGTAAAGAAGATGCGGGAATTGTCAGATTGCTGACTGTCCCTAAAGTCCGCACTGAAAGTATAGATCTAGGTCAAGGGATGTCTCCAGATCAGTTCATCTTGACTGCGCCACTGCGCGATCACGTATTAGCCTATCTTGATGAACGCAAGATGCTAGGTGTGCAAATTCAACTAGACCAGCCTGTATATACAGGTGTATCTGTGCAGACCGAGATTGCTTTAGAATCTTCTTATAGCAATCCCAATGTGCAGCAAGATATTGTTCAACAACTCAAGGTGATGCTCTATCGCTTCCTTAATCCGATTACGGGTGGAGTTAATGGTCAAGGTTGGGAGTTTGGTCGTCCTGTTTATCCGTCTGACATTGTCAAACTATTACAAAATTTTCAAGGTGTGCGCTTTTTAGGAACAGTACAACTCTTTGAATTACGCTATGTAAATGGAGAATGGGTACGGAGACTCGCACCGCAACCGATGATTGATCCAGGTCCATTGGGTTTGATTTGTTCTTGGCGCAGCCCAAGGTTGCGCTCTAGCCATGTGATCAATATTGTCAGTTAGACAGCACTACTCCTATGACTCCAAAAAGCAAGCTCCAAGCGCTAAGCATTCAACTAATCTCGATGAAGTCTCCTGATGCTAATGAAGAGA
Source organism: Pseudanabaena sp. M085S1SP2A07QC (assembly GCA_020404895.1). Taxonomy (GTDB): domain Bacteria; phylum Cyanobacteriota; class Cyanobacteriia; order Pseudanabaenales; family Pseudanabaenaceae; genus Pseudanabaena. The sequence goes on from JADBWK010000155.1 coordinate 7,045, forward strand.
CTTTGGCGAGTGCGGATAATTTGGAACGATCCCAGAGCCATCTATCCCAGTCGAATAGCCTCGATAATGGGCGATCGCCATCTAAGTGCAACCTGCTAGTTAATCCTAGTGAGCCCAGCGAAATAGTAGTTAAACTCAGAAATTCTAGTAATCGGACATTACTGACTAACTTGCGCGTAGAAGGGAACTTTCCAAACCATTGGCTCCAAATTGGCATGGAAGGGAATGAGTTACCGCCCTATGCAGAGATGGAAGCTGTTCTCTATTTCCAAGTTCCTGCAGATTTTTTTGAAAATCAAGAAGCGATCGTCAATGGTCAAGCCCTCACGATTAACTATCAAGGACAGCTACAGATTTATGGTGGAGATGCTAGTTCCGCCTCAGATTCTGGATTTTCTCCAAGGTTAGAACTATTTGCTATTGAGACGTTTCGGCTTTATATCCGACCGACTAGTCTATATCTAGACTTCTTACCTGATACTTACCGCGAAGTTGACTTTGTCGGCAGGATGCTAAAAATCTTTGAAGAAACGCTCGAACCTGATGTTCAAATTTTGGATACTCTCTGGGCTTATCTTGATCCGATGTTAGCTCCAGAAACTATGTTACCGTTTCTGTCTCATTGGGTGGGCTGGGACACAGGGACCACTCTTGGGGTTGAGCGACAGCGCTATTTGATCAAGCAAGCAATGCAAATCTATCGTTGGCGGGGAACTCGGAGAGGGCTACGCTTTTATATCCATTTATTTACGGGCTTGCCCCTTGACGAACATAAGCCTGAAGTAGAAAAGCACATTAGCATTTTTGAAATTATAGGTAGAGGCTTTGTCATTGGAGAAGCTATTCTTGGTAGCAATGCCTCAACGGGTGGTGGAAGACCTTTTCATTTTGTAGTGAGGATTCGTAACGATTTACAAAATAGTCTTGATTTACCTTTAATTCGGAGGATTATCGAACGTGAGAAACCTGTTTTTTGTACTTACGATCTAGAGATTATTTAGGTTTGGCAACACGAAGTGTTGCCAAACCTAACCCTAAAACTGAAACTGCATTGATAAAACCATATGAACGACTTTCCATATCCCGAAATCAAATCCTTTGAACGGCTACAGGTATCTGATGGCTTGATGATTAATAGTGAACGATGGAGACTCGCTCACGAATATCACCAGCATCGCCAAAATGTACAGTATCAGTCCCTATTTTTACCAGGAATTATCTGTGGTTTAGGGGTTGCCCCGATCGCAGCACCTGAGGATTTACCCGCCAAGTTTCGAGATGGTCGATGGGTACAGATCCAACCAGGCATGGCGATCGACCTGCCTGGCAACTATATTATTGTACCCACTCCCCTCGATTTTCGGATTTCCACGACTGCCTACGATAATCAAATTGAGACAGTTTATCTAGTCCTTAGCTATGTCGATCCCGCTAAACTCAAGCGACCAAGTGCCAATGAAATACTGGTAGAAACCTTTCGAGTTAATGAAAAAACCGACTTACCTCTTGATACTGATATTGAAATCTGTCGCATTAAGATCGAGGAAGGACTATTAACAATTCAGAAGCCTGCGAACGTATTTCGACCTAGTCAATCGCAACTAGATATGCGCTACCGATTGCAAGCCCAGATTCGTCCACAAAACTCGATTCGGATCGCTTGTTTTCATAATCAGAAAAATCAAAATCTGAAAAGTCAACAGATAGCCATCCTAGAACATTTCCATTCTCTTGGGCAATCTCTATCCAGTCTTGCCCCCAGTCTGAGCCTGATCGAGCCAATTAGTAGTCTCGATATTAATGCTGAATTAGCACTCAGTCATCTTAGCGACTACCACCTTATTTATCTAACCCATGCTCAATCCCTATCTGTCAATGAATCAACACAATTAGCTTTACAAGAGTACACGGCGATCGGTGGCGTAATTTTGATTGAGGCGGCGATTCGGAATAGTCAGCTAGCCAATCTATTGGGAATTCAGAATGAATTAGAGGCTGCTAAGAATAAATTGAGAAAAACCATGCAATCTCAATTTGCTAATGGTCAGTCAAATATAAATATGACTGACCAATCTAGCCTACAAGCCGAACTGCAATCTGAGATAGATGCGATCGCGATCGAAGTAAGCTCCTCTACTGAAAGTTTACTTAGTTCCTTGCGTGGTTGCCTTCCTATGGAAACACCAATGCAAGTTTTCTCTGATTTAGAAATTACTCATCCTCTCCGTAGTCAGCCATTTCTCTTTCCGAGCTTAGCTGAGATCGCAGAGCAACCAATCCAAATACTAACAAATGGCGGAGTAATCGTCATATTAGGCGAACTATTATCAATCTGGAGTGGTCAGTCAGAGCAAGCCTTGACTCGAGAAGTCATTCGTAACTGTCATGAATTGGGTATTAATATTCTTAACTACGCCGCTCGACGCTATCAGATGCATAATGCGATGCTAGTGAATCCTCAATACCAAAAACTTGATCCTAAACTTGCAGACGATCAACGCCGCATTACTAATGTGGTTGAGAAAACTGCATAAATCAGCTAAACATCTACAGAATTATTCACAATTATCTAAGGTTATTTATCTATGTCTTCGATTCGACAAGTTGTTCCTATTGTCCTTAGTATTCAAATTACTGTAGCAGTTGGTCTTACGGGCTGGATTTCGTTTCAAAGCAGTGAACGCGCTGTCCAAAAGCTAACTCGTCAACTTGCTGAGAATTTGAATTTCCGCGTTGAACAACAAATCACTTCCTATCTAGAAGAGTCGGTACGAGTTAATCAAGCAATGACGATTGCCCTTAGCAACGGCAGCGTCAATCCGAACGATATTAGTCAGGTTCAGAAAGATATATTTAATAAATTAAGAGAACTGAATACGCAAAACATCTTGTTTTATGGCAATGAAAACGGAACTATGGTTGGTATAGAACGCAACGGCGACTCCAACTATTTATTACGGATTCGAGAAGACAACGACAGTCCTAATCGTCCGACCTATGAACTCAATAATAAAGGGGTACGGGGTAAACTAGTCAAAACTGAACTAAACTATGACCATCGAAACCGTCCTTGGTATGTTGCAGCTAAACAGTCTGGCAAAGCGATTTGGAGTTCGATTTTTGTGAGTACTACTGACGGCGAATTAACTACCACCAAAGCCACACCAATCTATAATTCTAGTGGGGGACTTCAAGGTGTAGTGGGTATTAATGTCTCATTGAAACAAATTAAGCAGTTTATGCTCCAAACTCGTCCTTCGGAGCAATGGCATTATTTTTTAGTTGAGGGTGATGGTAGTTTAGTAGCAGCTACATCTGAAACGCCAGTTTTTGAGCAAAATGGCTCGACAATTAAGCGTTTTGAAGTTTTGCAAAGTAAAGATATTCGGTTGCAGAATGCTGGTCTGGCAGTCCAAAAACAGTTTGGCGGATTCCAAAACCTCCAAGATTCGCAGGTAGTTGAATTTGATTTTAATGGTGAAAAATATATTGTTAGTACCCATAAATTGAATAGAGACTTACAACTAAATTGGTCGGTTGGAATTATTGTGCCAAAGTCGATATTCATGCAAGAAGTAGATGCGAATAATCGAACTACCCTAATTATTATTGTGATTATGCTAGGTGCTAATATTTTGCTTGGTTTAGCGATTTCGTCGTGGCTATTACGTCCAATCAAAGATCTGATGAAGTCAGTTAAAGAAATTGAGGAAGAATCTTTTGACCCTGAAGAATTAACATCAGTTGCTCAGCGCAAAGATGAATTGGGACAAATGGCGCGAGTATTTCAAGAAATGGGAAGCACCATAGCTGAACGTCAAAATGGGATGAAAAGCCAACTGCGTAAACTTCGCGAAGAAAAGGATGAAGCTAAAAAGATGGCGATCTCTTCCCAAATGGGACAAGAAAATTCATTGCAATCAATTCTAAGCCGATCAAGAGCTGCTCGGCATAAGTAGAGCATCTCAAATTCTAAGCTATATCAAATAAGAAAAACATAGGAAAATACGGCGATGACAGCAAATCAAATTGGTTTAAAGATGCCTCAAAAAGAACTAAATCTTAAAATTGGTTCTGAAAAAAATTCTTTTCCAGTAGTAGTTATTAATGACAGTAATCAATTTGCCAGCTTTCAGATTGATATAATTCCATCGGGAATAGATGTTCAAGATATCAACTATGAGTGGTTTACAGTCTCTCCTGATGTAAGTGTGAAGATTCCACCAGGCGACTTAGTGGAATTTGTGGTTTCTATTATTGAAACCCCGATTTCAGGCTTTACTGGAATCATGAACATTACTGTAAGAGTCTTTTCGATTGAACTGCGCGAAGAAAATCGTGCTGTAATGCGAATTATCTTGGAAGAAGGTGCGGGGCGATCGCAGTTAGATTTAGATGCACCTTTTTACAAGATCCAAGCTACTCCCCTCGAAGATACAGAAATTCCAATTTTGGTGGGCAACCCCAGTAAACAGAATACAAATGTCACTTTAACCTGTATCGGGCTCCCTGATTCATGGCTGCCCAAAGGAAATATTCAGCAATTTCCACTAAAGCCAGGGGCAAAATTTAAAACCGCATTTTTATGTAATCCACCCTTTGATCATGAAGCAATCTCCAAACTCTATAATTTTACTGTAGCTGTTTCGCATACTAATGGCTCACCCTCTGAGTCTCAATGCACTTTGGAGGTTTTACCCAAAGGTTCTTTAGAATTTCTCTGTTCACCAAAAAAACAAACGATTCCTGCTAATCGAACTTGGACATCGTGGTGGAAGTTGTGGCAGTCATCACCTGCTATATTTACTTTAATTGCTGATAATGCTAGCAATCTTCCTCAAAAAATCGATTTTGAAATTGAAAATGTTCAGACTAGTGATTATTCAGATTTTTCCTTTGAGATTTCTCCTAATGAAGCTACCGTTGAACCGTTCAGTAAAACAGAACTAAGTCTGGAAATCAATAAATCTCGATCTTGGTTTGCTAAAGTTCAGAAATTGTATTTATTTGTCAAAGCTAATTGGCAAGACCCTAGAGTTAACACGGTTGATGAAATTCAAGCTGTTGAAGTAGTTATTCAACCAGTAATTCCAATGATTTTGGTGATGATTTTGACATTGCTGATGTTAATTCCCACTTGGTGGCTATCATGGCTCAATCCTAACAGTCCTTTCCCTCCCCATAAAGGTGCAGTTACATCAGTTCAGTTTGATGGCACTGGTACATATGGAATTAGTAGCTCTAATGATCGGACAATGCGTAAATGGGATGTAGATGGGTTCTATTTGCCATGGGTCAATCAAGATTTAGGATCTATTGGCGAAGCCCAAAAAGCAATTCGAGTAGCTCGTTTCCGCCCAGTTAATAACGATCTTGTGGCAGCAGGATTAGAAAATGGTGAGATTCAAATTTGGGATGCTCACAATATTGGTAAGAGTCCTTTAGCTACATTTAGCAATCAGTCGGACGATCGAGTTTTTGACTTAGCCTATACGCTTGATTCTCGAACACTTTTTAGTGGTCATGGGAGTGGTACGGTCTTGCGCTGGGATCTCCAAAACTTGTTCACAAATCCACCAACGCAGCCGAGTCAAATCAAAAAATTTGATTTTGCAGTTACATCGATCGCTTTAGTTGGTAAAGATGACAGCACATTGGCGATCGCAGGTCGATATAATCAACTTGTACTTTGGAATTGGGTTAAAGATACTGTAAAAGTAATTCCCTATCCTAAATTAGGCAAACAGGAAGAAAAGGGTGGACAGGATGATTATATCCAGAGCATCTCAGCTACCGATCGCAAACGGAATATGCTCGCGACTGGAGATAATCAAGGATATATTGCTATTTGGGATTTGAAGACCTGTTTACAAAGCGATCGCCCCTGTGAAATGCTGGATGGATGGGAAAGTGCGCATCATGGCAAGCCCGTGAGATCGGTGGCGTTTAGCGATGAAGGTTGTTACTTAGCTAGCGGAGGAGATGATAAGGAAGTTAAGTTATGGATGCTCACTGGTAACGGCAAGCGCGTTTCTAGTTTTATTAATGGTAAGACCTTAAATGTTAGACCGTCTAATGTCACTGCCGTTGATATTCATCTAACTAACAAGGATGTTTTGACCATGACTGGTACTGCGATTGGTCGAGTAGTTAGCCAACAATCAGAACGACTTTTTAATCTAGGCTGTGATGTCAATCAGTAAACCTACAGAGACTTGCGCTCAAACCAAGAAAAATTTTAAAAGTACTGCAAAGCAGCACTTTTAAAATTTTTCTTGATTTGAGCAGTAATTGCTGTAAAACTAATAGGGCAAGCGTAGTCCGCTCCATTAGTTTTGGTAACTATAGTAATGCTGAGTTTTTATTTTTTACGCGATCGTAAAGTACTTCCATAGTTTCGATAAATGAACTGTCCTTATGCCAAAAAGGTGGGTTGTCACCTTGTTTTTTGATCGCGATCGCTGACACACTGGCAGGAGAAGCAAAGGGAATTGCCTGTGGTAGGCGCTTTTGTCCCTGCCAGAATTGTTTGAGGGTAGGAGTTTCCTTGATAGCTACAGTTTGCGGTTTGGTGAAATAAGAGGTCGCTACTTCTGGTGCAAGAGTGCGATCGCCAAGTTCCGAAGCAAGTGCTTTACCGAGCGGAGATTTAGCTAATTCTGCTTGCAGTGATTCCTTAGATATGCCGCGCATCTCGAATAGCAGAAATGGATCTTGATCCATCTCACCCGAAAGTCGGTAACATAACCCTGCGATATGTTTGCAAGGATTGGAATAGTCGGGACAGGTACATTCCGTATGAAAGTCTTTGCTGCTATAGGGCAGTAGATGTTTGCCAACTGCGGTAAAGCTATCTTCAATATTTTCAGGAACTTCATTCAGCAATAACCTGGCTACTACGCTTGCCTTGGAGGACATATTGGCAATGATTTTTGTCCAGTCCTTGGCTGCGATCGCGGTCATTTTTACTTCAGTATCATAGTGTGGCTCTTTATAGACTCCAAAATAAGGATTGACGTTACCGCGAATAGTGGCGGTTGCTATTCCTTTGGTAATATCAAAACGGAGAATGCGCCCATCGCCAGAGTAAGCGCGACCGCGTTGGAGTCTACCTGAATCAGTGAAAGATTCGAGGGCGCTAATAAACTTCTGCCCCCACCATGTCCGACTGTGTTTTGCCATTAGTTTACTCCTACAGTTTTATGTTGAGAATTAAATTTTTATGTGTGCTTGATAGAAAACTAAGATAAATCAATCATTTTGTTTGCATCCTGTTTTGTCTTATCAACGTTTCCATCTAAATCAGATTCACCTATATGCTCTCCTTGAGCATTAAAAACCTCAATATGTGCTGCTTGACCAAAATGAAGATTATCTACATACCAGTACCGATCATTTTGAATTTCACGATAAACACTTCTTCCATCATAAATATTTTGTGTTTTTTGAAATTTCTGAGTATCTCTTAATACTGTTTGTAGATCTTTAGGTGGATATCTGGACAAAAAATCATATTCGATTATGCTCAAGCTTAATTTAATTTCTAGCCAATTTTGTAGTGCTGAATGGCTATCAATTCCATCTAATTTAATAGGTTGTGTTTCGTCATTATTTTTTGTAATGGGAATGATGCAGCATTTTTCTATTTCTGGATGTGCAAAATTAAATATTGAGTCCTTAAAATTTATTACTAAATAAGTTATGTCTCTATTTCTTAATTGTCGTTCTGCAACTTCCGCCAAAGAAGTATTAGTTACATTTTTGGATATATTTCCATACAAATAATCGAAAAAGTCATTAGAAGAATGAATTTGCTCCTGTCTCCATTCTGTAGGATTTTGTCTATTAAAAACTATGTTTCTAAATTGGTCATACAAAGATTTATCTCTAATTTTCTTTAAACTAGAATTAAAATTAGAGTCCTTAATCGCATCATAATTTAAATACAAATTATTATCCTCTTTGTAAATTTTTTTACCTATTATATTTTTATTTTCTATCAATTTAAAAATCCTAATAAAAACTTTAACAGAATCAATAAATTCTCGCTCATCAATATATTGACCTTGCAATGAAACTTCATTAATAAATATTTCCATGTCTATATACCAAAAAGTCTATCAAAGTCTTTAGTGGTCTGATCAAAGAAATCATCTGGCCATTCTTCGATACCACCATCAGATTGTACGGGTATTTGCACAACTGGATTATCTAAATCATTTTGAAAATATAAAATACTTAGATCTTCTGAATCAATTATTTTGTCAAGTACTGCTATGCGTAAGCCATTTAAAATATGATCGCTGTGAGATTCAACTAAAACCTGTACTCCACAACTACTAACTTTAGCTAAGAACTTAGTTAACTCAGATTGCGCTCTTGGATGTAGATGTATTTCAGGATTTTCAACGATTAATATTTCACCTTCTTTGGCAATTAATCCTGAAACGATAATTGGCAGAACGCTATGAAACCCAAATCCTACGTTTGCAGGTTTAAAGCGATCCTTTGATGCACTTGTATTAAATAGCAGTTCCAGAATACTGCTTTGTGAACTGGGTATTTCGAGTTTAGCCCCACCAAAGATTTTACTCAGCCACGTTTCCGTTTGTGTGATAAGAGTTTTAGCATCTTCACCCAAGCAAAGTCTATCATCAACTAAATCGCCTTGTTTTTTATAGAGTACATTAGTTGTAAATTCACCTCTTGCACCAACATTCGGGAATTTGCCTAAAGTTGATTTAGGATAAAAGTCTTTTGGTCCAATGCGATCGGCAGAAACATAATGAATATGATAAAAATTTAAAGCTTCTTTAAAAGGCGAATCATATGGTAACACCCCCCCCGTCTCAGCATAAACATAATTAAAATTAGAAGGTAATAAATTTATTAATTTAGTGAGAATTTTTTCTTCTGAATTTTTATATGTAAACCATTCATCTGGTTCATGTACGGGATAGTAGATTCTCTCAACATTATGGGAAAGAGTCTTATTGTTATCGGGAATAGAAAAAATAGATCCGATAGAAATATCAACTTTGTCAGCAAGCTCACTCTTAGAGAATAAAGTGATTTGAGATACTTGGGCGATCATGTCATCTTCTAGTGTTCTAGAGAGAGAAAATTCAATATAACCGTTGGATTTTAATGGATCCCCAAAAAAATCATAGTGATATTTAAAGATAACTGCTTCGCTTTGGAGTGTATTTCTGTTCCGAATATCATCAAAGCTATTTAAGTTAACACAATTTCCATTAAAAAGTACTTGAGTTGTAGTTGAGTTATGTTCAATGGATTGCCTCATTAATAGTAAAGATTGAAGTAAGGTTGATTTACCTCTACCGTTAATTCCTGTTAATAAAGTTAACTTTCCTAAAGGGAAAGACACTCTATTTTTAAAGCATTTAAAATTTTCTATCTCTATTTGATTTATCATTCTACATCTCCTAAAATTTCTTGTGCTAGGTTAAACCTACTAATAACTTTAGCCTTACTACTAGTAGCATTGCTTACAGAGTCTAGATAAACTTCATTTTTGATGAGGTTATCAAAATTAGCAATAATCTCAGTCTTATATTTTTTCAAAAACAAATCATCAATAATTGAGAAAAAATAAGCTACAGATTCAAAAATTGCAATGCTTATTCTACCTCTAGTTTGATAGGTAGGCAACCGAAAATTTTTCTTGCCAAATAATTCATAGGTTATCTTCATGGCTCTTTTAAAATCAGCTTTTAAAGATTCGATTTCTAATGGTTTCATCGTGTTGATCTTTTTCATTGCTCTTTCTAAAAAATCACTCATATCACCTTGATAGTCTTTCTGATAGTTGAAAATTCTAAAAGCCAAATATCTTAAAACTGCTTCTCTATCTTTCATTCTCTTTGGTGATATACCTTGATTAATCGCAATTTTAAAATCAGTTGACTCAGCTAACTCTTTAAGTAACTGTGTAGATTTACCTAAAAATATACAATTTCGTACTTCTTGACGTTGTAGATTCGTTCCACCTGTATTAATCCGATTAAAAATATCATAAACTACCTTTACAGGAACCGATGGTCTAATTACATAAAGATTAAGCTTTTTATCCTCAATTTTCGTTTGATAATCTCCAGTCAAATTTTTGAGATCAGAGAAGCTACAACCATTTAACTTTTTGAGTGCCTCTAATCCTTGAAGTTTAAATCCATTGTTTACAAATTTATGCAAAGTACTAGTGCGTTGTAGTCCATCGACAACAATATATTTGCCCTCTCTTGTTTGATTAACGTAAAAGGGTGGTATCGGAAAATTTAAAATAACTGATTCAATAAATTTACTTTGTTGGGTTCTTTCCCAAACAAGATTGCGCTGAAAATCAGGCTCAATAATTAGCTTGCCATTATCGTATTTTCGCATCAACTCAAAAACAGTCTGTGGGTCTTCACGAATATCAATATCTGCTTCAGTTGGATCGTAAGGATATAGCCCTTCTTCACCTTGATCTTCTTCCAAGGTGTCATCATCTGTTTCTATTATTTCATTTATAAAATCACTTTTTTCTATTGTTGTAATCATATACATCCCAAGATTTTAATCTGTATGGTTTTTCATTATAGCTTATAGGTTTAGATAAGCCTTTTAATCCGTAATTGCGCTCTTATTTAAAGCAATAAGCTGCTTGAACTTGTCGTTGTCTAGCTCCGTGAGCCAAGACTCATCAGCACCAACGATCGCACCCGCAAGTTTCTTTTTATCCTCAATCATTTGATCGATGCGCTCTTCTAGGGAGCCGATGGTGATGAATTTATGGACAAAGACATTTTTCTTTTGACCAATCCGAAAGGCGCGATCGGTGGCTTGGTCTTCAACGGCGGGATTCCACCAGCGATCGAAGTGGAAAACGTGATTTGCCTTGGTGAGCGTAATGCCGACACCACCAGCCTTGAGGGAGAGAACAAATACCGATGGCTCAGTTTCAGGATCTTGGAACTCCGTAATCATCCGTTCGCGTTTATCGCGATTTGTGCCACCGTGGATGTAGTAGGTGTTGTAATGCAGCTTTTGACGGATATATTTTTCCAGAGCATCACCGATCTCGGTAAACTGCGTAAAGATTAAAATGCTTTCTCCTTCGGAAATTACTTCTTCCATCATTTCCGATAAACGGCTAAGCTTATGCGATCGCTCGGTTGTGAAGTCGCTACCATCTTGCAAAAATTGACGGGGGTGATTGCAAATTTGCTTGAGTTTTAATAATGTCGAAAGGATTAAGCCCTTGCGTTGAATCCCTTCCACTTCATTGAGTTGTTTTTCTACATCTCTCACCACTACTTCATAAAGTGATGCTTGCTCTTTAGTGAGGTTGGTGTAGAGCTTTTGTTCGATTTTATCGGGTAGGTCTTTAATGATCGATTGATCGGTTTTGACGCGCCTGAGAATAAATGGCTCGACTAGTTTTTTTAATACGCCTGCTTGAATTTGATCGTTATTCTTTTGAATTGGAGTTTCAAAGGATTTTTTAAACTGCGCTTCTTTGCCCAAATAGTTGGGATTTAGGAAGTTAAAAATTGACCATAAATCCAGCAACCGATTCTCAACAGGTGTACCTGTGAGGGCGAGACGGTGTTTGGCTTCGAGTTTGAGAATTGCCTTGGTTTGAGCAGCTTTGGGGTTTTTGATGTTTTGAGCTTCATCAATCACAATCCGATGCCAGTTCATACTGCTAAACATGGCTTCGTCTTTGCGGATCAGCGTAAAGGAAGTAATAATCAAATCATGGGTTTGGCAAATATCCTGAAAAGCTTGAGCATTTTGGATGCGATCGCTACCATGATGCACGATCGCACGTAAATGTGGCGCAAACTTCTCGATTTCTTTTTGCCAGTTACCGACAACGGATGTTGGTGCAATCAGTAACGTGGGCGGGATCTCATTTATCGATACAACGGCAGGAACAACTTTTTGGGATTTCGCCGTTTTTGTTGTTTTCTTGGCTGTCGTCGGCTGGGCAACTTCACCAATGGCGGCTCGCTCATTCACCAACCTAGCGATAATCTGTACCGTCTTTCCTAAACCCATATCATCGGCTAGACAACCATTTAAACCCAGACTTTCTAAATATTGCAACCATGCCACACCGCGTTTTTGATATTCGCGTAGAGTTCCATTAAGTTGCGGTGGATTTTCGATTGGTTCAAATTGCTGTTTATCCTGTAATTTTGACAACATCTCTGAGAGGGTACTGTTGCGATCGACTTCCCAATCAGGATCGGTGGCAGTTAACTTCATCAGGTCAATCAGACTCATTGCCGATGTGCCTTGTCCCTGCTGCTGCCAGAAGGTGAGCATCTCTTGCATTTTGTCGCGATCGAGTTCAATCCATTCGCCACGAAACTTAACTAGCGGTGCTTTAGCATTAACTAGCTGTTCCCATTCCTTTGCAGAAACAATTTCATCACCGATCGCTAATTCGTACTGATACTCCACCAGTTGCTCAAAACCAAAGTAGCTCTTGGCTTGAGTTTTGCTACTAGCAGCACTTTTGCCCGAACCCTTCAAGCGCATTTTTGCCCTGCGTCGTCCCATGGGTGTCCACCAAGCAGGTACAACAACTTTATAACCAGCATCTTCTAGTACCCAAGCGGATTCCTTGAGAAATTCAAAGGCTTGGTCAAGATTGAGACTTAAACCAACTGGGCGATCGGTTTCTAAGCCTTGCCAAACTGGATTATAGATTCTGGCGGCATATCCCAGATTTAACAATAGATTCTGCTCAAACTCTTTACCAAACTGTTTTTCAAGAGCTTTCTTTTTAGCTACTGTCATTGCCCAATAATCAGCTAGAGGCAACTTGAGGGAAGGATCATGTTTTGTTGCAATCTGAAATTGTAATTGCCAAAGTTCTGCTTCTGTGACTGGCGCTTGCAATTGAAAGCATAGATAAAAAGCAGAATCCGATTGGGTACGAATGATTTTTTGTCGCCATGCTTGCCATTGTTTATACTCTTCTAGTGCTGCATCGCCAGCAATCATCGAATCACCAAAGCGATCATCAGAAAAATCCAAACCTCTGTGCAGTAAAGATTCAGATACTTGTTTATCAAATTGGGCTGTAGAAGGAGTGTTGGTGAGAATGCTATGCAGAATTGATTCTGAGAAGTGTTGTAACAGGGTGCGGCGATCGCAAAATAACGGTTGAGAATTAGGTTCGCTAAATCCTGCAACACATGCTAGGGGCATATATTCCAAATACTGCTGTAACTCTTCTTCGTATTTCTCAGAAACAATCTCCCAAGCAGGATAAATCTCAAATTTTGCTGTTTGACTTGCTGTTTTTTTGGATTTTGCCGAAGTTTTCATGGCTTTAACTTCAAGTTCTCGATACTTAAAGGAAGGTATATATTGATCCTTGAGAATAATCTGTTTAAAGACTTGAGTGTAGTGATACCAAAATAGTAAATCCGAGCCTAATTGCACCTCAGCAAGATTATTAATCGCGATGAAATGTAAGTCATTCAGCAATTTGACAATGTTAATGGCACGACGGTAGTTGTAGCCACTGATTTTGACGGGTGTAGTAACTTGATAACAGTCGATTTGCCAGTACTCTAGCTCAAAACTTTCAGGACTCTCAATCTCTAAATATCTTGTTGATTCTAGAGAGGGTAATGGTTGCTTCTCACTTGTAGGCAATAAAAAATATTTCGGGAAGATAATCTGATCCTTGCTTAATCTCTTATTAGCTGGTTCCTGAAGAAGATCATCTTTAATTGCTAAATCATTATAGAGAAATGACTTTAAATCTGGTGCTGATAAACTGGCAGGATGTTTTGCTAATAAATCCTCAGAGACTTTTATGGCTTTGGAAGATTTACGTTTTATGGCGATCGCATTAGTTTCCGTCGTCTCTATCCAAATATAAAAATTGCCTGTTTGGATAAAGTCACTGGTATGATCGGGAATCCAAGTACCATGCAAGATTTTCATAAAATTTCTCGATTCGGCTGATGCAAACTATCCAATCAAATATATACCGATATGAGATTAAATAGGTTATGAGAATATGACCCAAAGAGATAAACTCTCACAACCTATTTAGGAATGAAAATTAATTAAAACCAAACTTTGTTGGGGCGGACAAAGTCCGCCCCAACAAAGTTCGGTTTTAATTGCACAAGTTAATTAATTTTCATTCCTTATTTGCTATAGAAACTTCTCTAGAGTGGCACTAAATTCTGCATAGGTCTTGACTCCGATCATTGTCTCGACTAACTCTCCAGCTTTAAAGAACAGAACCGCAGGAATACTCTTTAACCCAAATTCCTTGGCTAAAGGTTTATTCCCGTCAATGTCTAATTTCATCACTGAAGCGCGATCGCTATAATTTTCCGCCAATTGATCGATGAATGGAGCAATTACCTTACAAGGACCACACCAAGTTGCGGTGCAGTCAACGACGAGTAAAGATGTCGTTTTGCGAAGGTTTTCAAATTCAGCTTGGTCTTTAATTAAAATTGCTGTACTCATATTTATTTCTTTTTATTGTTTTTAAGTGGAAATTAAGTTTAACGTTCGATATAGCCATTAGCTTCGTAAAAAGCTTGACGCTAACTGCTATAAACAATTGTCGATCGCTTAGCGATCTCAATCATTTGTAGCTTTGAACTGACGTTAAATTTAGTCTGCAATTGATAGCAGGAATACTACGCTGGTTCTAACAACCGTGACATCATACACCGATAATTGCTATCAATAGCTTGATTAACATCAACCACAAAGATAAAGGACAACGATCTGCGTTACCTTTCATCTTTTGGGGTTTTATTGGCGAAAATGGCAATAACTATTTTGGGCTTAATTCCTTAATAGATAAGTTTTGTTCTGTAGTCAATCAATTCACGCATTAGCTCAACCATGATTCTGTAATCGTAAGGAAGTAGAAACTAATCGAACACACGATACTCTTTGGAGATTTCAGACCATGCAAAAACTTATCCTAAACTTCCTTTTTACAGCATTTTCGATCGCGATCGCCTCCACATCATTAGTTACATCAATAAAGGCTCAAACTACGAGTGAGTACTTAGATGAGACCACTCCCCAAGTAATCGAAAAGATTGCTGGCAATATTGTCTCCTTCAAAAATGCTACGGGAAAATCGCACAATTACTTTGTTCCTAATTGGATGTTTGGGAAATACAACAATCTCAAGGTAGGGACTTCAGCTAGTCTCTACAATCGCAACGTGACTCAGGGAGTCTATCGCGATCTGCTTATCAACAATCGCTATATATAGCAATGTAAGCTTTGCTTAGGACATAAAACCCAAAAGATGGCAGAGCTTCGCTCTGCCATCTTTTGGGTTTTGAATTGTCCTATCTATCTCTTACGTTGCTATAGATTCAGTAAGTCAAGTGCTATCTGAAAGCATGGGTGCTTTTGCACTTCACGATATTCGTAGGCATTGTATAGTTTCTGAAGGTCTTGCTACGGAGGATTTATATTCAGGTAAGAGGGTTTGGTTCAAAACTGAAGGCTGCCCCTCAACTATTCCTATCGTAGGATCGATGTCATTTTATCAATCCAAACCGATTGCAACTGTAGAAAATAAAGATCGCGATGCAGTTTTACCTTTTACAACACCAGAAGCTATGAATCAAATCCCTTCAGAGTCCAATCAAAATAGATAGAAATTCTACTATGTTTATGCCAAAGCACAAAATGGCGTAGCCATTTTGTGCTTTGGCATAGCTTCACTTTCGAGAATTGAAAATACAATTCAGCAAGGGGTGTAAATCCTCAGAGTGGCAATGTTATTTTGAGGATTTGGATCAATCGCTTAATAAAAATATGGAAGAGTTGAGATATCTATTCCACATCTATCAAAGATAGACGAAATTATTATAAATTTCCTCATTTGCTTTTGCGGACGTAAACAAATCGACAACAGGATGGGGATAGTCAACCCCAAGACGAACATTAAAACGCTTCTGCTCAGATGCTAAAAGCTGCCAAGGTTGATGAATTTTAGTGACTGGGATCTCCATAAGCTCTGGTAGCCAATGCTTGACGTATTCCCCTTGAGGATCATAGTCCTTAGCTTGCTTATTGATATTAAAGAATCTAAAACCTCTCGCGTCATTACCAATCCCTGCGGTATAGTTCCAATTACCCCAATTACTGCAAGGATCGTAATCGATGAGTAGTGATTCAAACCATTCAGCACCCATTCGCCAATCTATACCGAGATTTTTGGTGAGAAAACTTGCTGTATTTTGACGACCACGATTGGACATAAAGCCTGTAGCTGCGAGTTCGCGCATATTTGCGTCAACTAAGGGAAAGCCTGTATTTCCTGTTTGCCATAGCTCGAATCGTTTCCAATCTTGTTCCCAAGGTATATCTGTACCTCGTAAACCTGAACGATAAAATAGCTTATTACCGTGCTTTGCAGCCACAAAACGGAAATAATCGCGCCATAGGAGTTCAAAAATTAGCCAGTAAGTTGAGTCATTAGCTAGTCGATCGCATTCATATTTTTTGACTTGAGCGTATATATAGCGCGGACTAATACAACCTAATGCTAACCAAGGCGAAAACTTAGAAGAATCATTAGCATGGAGCATTCCATTCCGAGTTTGCTTATAAACTTGCAAGCGATCGCTATCCCAAAAGTAATGCTCTAGTCTTTCCAGCGCTTTAGTCTCACCACCTTGAAATTGTAATACCGCGCGATCGCATATTGCGGGTTCTTTAATTCCGAGCCTTGCTAAGTTAGGGATTTCACCAATATCAATATCTTCGGGTATGGGAGGAAGGTGATCAGGTGTGGGGAAAACTTCGCGAATTGTAAGCTTGGCTTCAACTTGCTTACGAAAGTGAGTGAATAGTTCTGGAAGTTTTTCAATATCTCCAAACGGCAAGTCTTCGAGATGAATTAATGTGCTTCCCCAAAAGCTTTTGAAACTAACGTTCTGCTCTTTGAGAATAGAACCTAGTTTCTTTTCTACGGTTTTCTCCTCAGTGGTGACTTCTGCATGATAGTAAACCGCACCAATTTCTAGTTGATCAACTAGTTTAGGCAAAACTTGATCAGGATGACCGACGCGAACAATCAAATCAGAATTAAGCGAACGTAGGCTTTCTCGTAAATTTACGATACTTTCGTTCAAAAATTTGGCGCGAAATGCTCCTGTTTTCTCAAAGCCAAAGGATGTCTCATCAAAATGTGTGGGATCAAAGCAATACAGAGGAAATATCTTTGCACCTGTCTGCCGAGCTTCTTGAGAAGCCCGATATAAAGTTTCGCAATCATGAGATCGCAAGTCGTTGCGGAACCAAACTAAAATATTTTGATTATTCATATTGAAATTCTATTTGATTTGTGGGCAGGGGCAATTCATGAATTGCCCCTGCCCACAATGGCTGAGATTTATTAGATTAGCGTTCAACAATTTGGAACTGGCGATTGAGTAAATTCATACTAGCGGAAATGGTCAAACTCATGGCGAGATATACTCCCATGATAATCAGAATCACGTTTACAGGTCTTCCAGTTTGATTAATTGTCGTAGATGCTATTCGATAAATATCGGTATAACCAATCGCGATCGCTAGACTAGAATTTTTAGCAATGTTCACATATTGACTAGTCAATGATGGAATGATAACGCGCAATGCTTGCGGCAAAACGATTTTTCGCATCGTTTGGAAGTTACTCAGTCCCAAAGCTTTGGCAGCTTCCGTTTGACCTCTAGGAACTGAGAGAATCCCACCACGCACAATTTCCGCAATGAAGGCACTGGAAAACATGGTTAAGCCCAAGACTAGAGCGCAAAACTCCGAACTCAAGGTCATTTTCAAGGCTGCGATCGTGATGCCATCTTTAGCAAGAGTTGCAAATCCCAACGAAATGCGATCGCTAGCAGATGGAAGTGTCAAAAAGATTGCTGAGTACCAAAAAAACAGTTGCAATAGTAGCGGAGTATTGCGCAGGATTTCCACATAAACCCGCGCAAGTTGTTTGACTAACCAATTATTCGATAGCCGCGAAACTCCAACCGTTACGCCGACAACTGTGGCGGAAATAATACTTACTGCGATCGCCTTCAGAGAATTTAGCAATCCGACCTGCAAAGCAACTGTATAACTATCCGAAGCCTTGTAGGGAAAGGGCGAATCAGCAATGTCAAAGGAAGCAGGATCGCCGAGAAAGTCAAAACTAATCGCTAGCCCTGAATTTCGCATGTTTCGAGCGAGGGTATTCCATGTCAAAATACTGCAAGTAATCACGATCGCTAGAAAAACTAATTGGGCGATCGTCCGCCAATTCCAGAAATTTGTCTTTAAATTATTAAGCCAACTTGTCGCGAACTTCGTATTACTTGCAAACATTGCCCAAATCGCTCCTAAAATGCACTTTTAATCTAGGGATTTAGATCAGCTTACATTCTATTTTATTTTGTTGCGATCGCGATCGGAAATCGCACTATATTCCTATGTATGTTAGCTTTATGTTATGTAATTTTATGACTAGAACTGAGATTAAGCCATGTTAACTACAAAAGCTTCTACACAAATAAATGTTAGACAAGCTTTAATCCAAGAAATTGATCAGACTTCAGAATCTCTTTTAAGCGAAGTTTTAGACTTCCTTTTGTTTATTAGAGCTAAACATTCACCAGTGCAACTAGAAATACAAACAGATGTTGGTGAATTAGTAGAAGATTATGATGATCCTAAAGAAAAAAATTTTAGAAGATCTTCGCCAGTCTTTAGAAGATATTAAAGCAGGTAGAGTTCACGATATTTCTCAACTTTGGGATGGAATTGATGTCTAGCGATAATCCTAAATTGAAGATTCAGTTTACAGATGTTTTTAAGCGTCAAGATCGAGATTTAGCTAAGCGTTATAGATCCGCAGGCTAGACAAAATTAAATCAACCTGTGATAGCTTTGTATGTGTAACTTCATAACCAAAAGTCATGAGCGTATCATCACCCCAAATTTCAACCTTGGTTAAAATTATGGAGTCTTTACCTGTAAGTTTGCAGGAGAGAGTTACCGATCATTTGCGAGAATATATTAATGACCTACAAGATGAGATTAAGTGGGATAACTCCTTTGCAAAGAGCCAATCAAAGTTAGTGGCAGCGGCAAGAATTGCTAAACAAGAGATTGCAGAAGGTAAAGCAGTTGTTCTTGATTTTAACCAGCTATGAATTCATCCATTTTGCCTTCTTTTTGGATTGAGTACCGCAAGCTAAATGAAGATGTTAGACAAAGTGCCAGAAAAGCCTATCGTCTGTGGGCGGATAATGCTTTTCACCCTTCTTTACATTTCAAATGCATTAATAGTGAGGAATCGATCTGGTCTGTAAGAATAACGAGAAACTATCGTGCGCTAGGGATTCTTGATGGTGATTCTGTAACTTGGTTTTGGATTGGCAGCCATGATGATTACGAGAAGTTTTTCTAATTTAGAGTTATTTGAGTTTGATAAGTTAGACTGCGCGATCACACTCAATCACCAGTAAATTTCTTTGTCTGGAGATCTGCTAACCAACTTGCCCCGCAAACCTTTTCTAATAGTAGTTAACCTTTTGCAGAAATACCATGTTTCTTGAACAGATCTCTGAAAAATGACTCAATCAATGTTTTAGCGTTGTCACCCTGAAACTCACTTCCACCAAAGCGGTATACCTCATATCCAGCAAGACGAAGATATCTATCTGCCGCGACCATTTCAGCATATTTTTTCGGATTTGCTTTTTCATTTTCATCAGAATAATGTTGCTTGCCATCGATCTCAATCACAATTCTTTCATGGTTAGAAAAGAGTAAAAGGAAATCCATTCGCTGTCGAGATAAAATTGATCTGTGCTTTAATTCACGAATTGTGTAAGGGTCGTAGTGTAAATAAACTTGAGGAATAAGAGCAGGCAGTTTTGACCCATATTCATCTCGAATGAGGCTGAAAAAAATATTGAATAGTTTCCGTTCAGGTGGGGATTGGGGACTAAGTGACTCCAAAAGACGCTTGTAGAGTGAACGCTCTACTTCTATTGATGGCATCTTTGATTCGCGTTTTGCCCACCATGAAACAAGATCTGACCATAGCAAACCAGTCTGTGGAATAGGTAAATCGTAGATTAGGCAATACTGCTCATTCTCTGCGATTTGAATATTGTTACTAACAGCATCAGTAAGGACAATTCGCGGTTTTAGTCCATTGGATGCAAATATTAAATTTTTGACTCGTTCATTAACACCCGAACCAACTTTGATAACACTATAGACCTTGTGAGGCGTAGAAAATCGACTAACTCTTTTCGACCTCCAATATTCCCAAGTAAGAGTAATTCATCAATCAGAAACTGACGATTGAGATAGGGCAACCGCACACGTTTCTTAACAACCCAGCAAACATTTCGCAACAATTAGCGAAAGCTAAGCAATGACTATATTTAAAGCACTAAGGATAGTCTTAAGATAGTTATTGTTCCAGCCA